>CAJXSF010000007.1 GCA_913061515.1 uncultured Gammaproteobacteria bacterium
GTCTCCATATTGATTGCTTGGCGTAATCCAATTCGATCGGTCGTTAACGGGTGTTTACGTCTGCTTTCGCTAAATCGTTTGATAAGCGTTGGGCTGCTGGCATCGAGAAAAATAATCTCGGTGCGCAGTGATATTTGCTTCAGCTGCTCGATGATCTCTGGCACTTGCTTTAAGTCAGAGGGAATATTGCGAGCATCGATACTGACGGCTACCAGAGGCAAGTCGGTGCTCTGGGCACTTACCCGTTGTGCTAGCGCTGGCAAAAGGCTGGCGGGCAAGTTGTCGATGCAGTAATAGCCATGATCCTCAAGCATGTTGAGAGCAGTACTCTTACCTGAGCCGGATCGGCCGCTGATGATGAGCAGTTTCACAGTTTATCGCCTGAAGCTTAGGGCGGAGCCAATAGCCCCGCGTTATTTTATCAGCTTTGCTAGCAGCTGAATGAATGACTAATTTTGCGTGGCAATTTCAAAAAGCTCTTGCGCGGTAGTCGCTTTTCGCAGTTGCGCACAGAAACTGTCTTGATGAAATAAAGTGGCCAAAGCGCTTAAGACTTTCAAGTGTTCATCAGTTTCTTCTGCCGGCACAATCAAGACAAACAGTAAATCGACAGAACGAGAGTCGATGGCGTCAAAATCGATGCCTTCAGAAAGTGTCACTAGTGCGCCCGTGATCTTATCGCAGTCGGCAACTCGACAATGAGGAATCGCAATGCCATTGCCAATGCCAGTGCTGCCAAGCTGCTCTCTAGCGAGCAGTGCACTGTAGATATGGTCAGCCGACAGGGCTGGAGATTGTTCAGCAATGAGCTCACTCACTGTCGTTAGAAAACGTTTTTTACTAACCCCGGGTAAGCTGCAAAAACAGCGCTCCGGAGTCAGAATGGTATCAATTCGCATTATAGCCAAGTCTCAGAAGTCGAAAATTCATTGCTAATTTTAGCATTGCTGATGCTCAGTTTTGAGTCTTTTCGCAAACAATCGCTGTTAGAAACAGCGGAAATCGAATTAAACGAGTCTCTTGCGCTCATTTGATGGCGGGATTGAGAGTGATTCCCGGTATTTGGCGATAGTGCGGCGCGCAACATTGATTCCTTGCTCTTCTAATAATTTGGTGATTTTGCTGTCGCTCAAAGGTTTGCGCACATTCTCAGTAGAGATGAGTTTTTTGATTAACGCGCGTATAGCGGTTGAAGAGCATTCGCCACCACCGGCTGTGCTGACATGGCTAGAGAAGAAGTATTTAAGTTCAAAGATCCCTTTAGGGGTGTGCATATATTTTTGCGTGGTCACGCGTGAGATCGTCGATTCATGCATGCTGACCGCCTCGGCGATGTCATGAAGCACGAGCGGCTTCATCGCTTCTTCGCCGTATTCAAAAAAGCCTTTTTGATGTTCCACGATACGAGTCGCCACTTTCATCAGTGTCTCGTTGCGACTCTGTAAACTCTTAATGAACCAACGCGCTTCTTGCAAATTATCCCGCAGATAATTGTTGTCAGAACTATTATCTGCGCGGCGCACTAACGAGGCGTACTCAGGGTTAACGCGAATCTTTGGAGCGGTATCGGGGTTAAGATCGACTCGCCAGCGGCCAGTCTCACTGTCTTTGCTAACAAATACATCCGGTACGATGTAAGTCGTAGAGGGAGGAGAAATTTCTGAGCCTGGGCGCGGATTCAGCTGCTCAATGACTTTGATGGCATCTCGCAGTTCTGGCTCTTTTAACCGAGTCAGGCGCATTAGTTGGGCGTAGTCCCGATTACCCAGAAGGGCTAGGTGGTTCTTCACAATCTGTTTGGCGTGCTTCACGGGGACTGTCAGTAGCTCGTCTTCAAATTGTTCAAGTTGGATATAGAGGCACTCGGCTAAGTCGCGATAAGCCACGCCGACCGGATCGAATTGTTGAATGCGGTGCAATACCGCGACAACTTCGTCTGGGTCGATGTCCAGTGAGCGAATCAGACTTGCGTGTATCGCCTCAACACTAACGGTGAGCATGCCATTGGAATCAACGGCATCGATAATAGCAAGCCCGATAAGACGATCTGCGTCAGACATGGGGGTTAGGTTGAGTTGCCACATTAAATGGTCTTGCAGGGTCTCCTCGGCGCTATTGCGCGAATCGAAGTCCATGCTGTCGCCTTCATTGGAGGCGGAGCCAGCGCTGCCGGTTGTGTAATTGCTTTGGTAGACATCTTCCCAATTACTGTCGACGGATAAGTTTTCAGGAATGCTGTCTTCCCAACGATTATCGTCATCGTTGGCCTTAGCACTGAAGTCTGCATCATCGTTGCCGTTGTCTGATATAACTCGGTCTGCGCTGTATTCATCGCTTGAGGTGGAGCTTTCGGAATTAGTTTGTGCCGCTGCATCGGCTTTGGCGAAGGCCTCGTCGACGCCTTCTTCGATCTCGAGCATCGGGTTGGATTCTATTGCTTCGTAGATTTCTTGTTGCAGATCGAGTGTTGAGAGCTGTAGAAGGCGAATGGCTTGCTGCAGCTGTGGTGTCATGGTCAGTTGCTGACCCAACTTGAGCTGAAGCGATAATTTCATAGTGATGAGTACTTCATAAAATGACAACTATGTCGGTGGATGTTATAGGCGGCACTGCCGATCAATAGAGCCTACTGATCGATGAATAACCTCGCAGCAAGTATCGTGCCGTAAGTCACTAGCAAATTTCAAGCCCAATTTGAATTAGATTTTAAATTGATGACCTAAATACACATCGCGGACTTTCTGATTGCTCAGAATCGTGTCTGCTGAGCCTTCGGCAATGATCTGGCCTTCGCTAACGATATAGGCTTTTTCACAGATATCTAAGGTCTCACGGACGTTGTGATCGGTCAATAATACGCCAATGCCTTTCTGCTTGAGGTGGGTGATGATGTCTTTGATATCGCTAACGGAAATCGGGTCGACACCGGCAAAGGGCTCATCTAGCAAAATAAAACGTGGCTCTGCAGCTAGGGCGCGAGCGATTTCCGTTCGCCGCCGCTCTCCACCAGACAGGCTCATGCCCTTATTGTCGCGAATATGGGTAATGTGAAATTCCTGCAAGAGGCTTTCTAGTTTCTCATGACGCTGGGCTCGGGTTAGGGCCTTGCGTGTCTCAAGAATGGCCATGATGTTTTCCGCTACCGTTAAGGTTCGAAAAATAGATGAGTCTTGTGGGAGGTATCCAACGCCACGCTGTGCCCGTGCATGGATTGGCAGCATAGTGAGCTCGTCATTATCGAGCAGGATTGTGCCACCGTCGGCCTGTACTAGACCTACGATCATGTAGAAGCAAGTGGTTTTGCCGGCGCCATTAGGGCCGAGTAGGCCAACGATCTGTCCGCTATCGACACTGATAGAGACATCTCGGACAACAGTTCTGCCCTTATAGCTCTTGGCGAGGTGGCTGGCGCGTAGTGTGCTCATCAATTGGACTGCGAGCTCAAAGAGCCGCTGCAAGCTTGGCCGGAGGTAGCGCCAGTTTCGATGGTATGACGAATTTGAGCGCAGCTCAGTGTAGTGCCTGGCTGATTGAAGTGGGCATTGCCAATGAATTCCACGATGCCCTGTGTGCCTGCGTAGTAGTTAATGGTTTCGCTGTCGCCGGTGAGGGTGTCTGAGTCAGTGTTTGCGAGTTGTTCAAAATTAGCCGGAGTTCCATTAAGTTTTACTTGCTGTAACTGATTGTTTTGGTTGTATTCGAGCACTGCCACGTCGCCTGTCAGTTCAATATCGCCTTGGCGCACAAAGACGTTATCGCGCAGAGTAATCACGCGTAGGCCATTGATTGTTTCAATAGTGGTTTCGCCTTCAGCGCTGTACTCGTGGCTCTGCGTCGCATCTTGTGCCAAAACGCTGGCGGCACAGCTCAGGCATAGGCTTATTAACGCTAGCGTGGCTCTACTGTTAATTCGATTGAACTTCATATCGGCCCTTGACCTGCGAAAGAAAGGTCATTGTGTCTTGCTTTAAATCTGCTCTCATTCCCACAGCAGTTTGATGCAAGGTGTTAGTGATCATTGTGACTTCTCGGTCAGTGTTCATCGTTTCGCTTTCGGGAAATAGCGACATAAAGCTAGTTGTGAGAGTCATACGATTGCCCAGCTCGTCGATCTGAAAGAGCTCCACGTCATCGCTCAAATCTAGCTGGTCAATGCGCCCGTCCTCGTCGGCTGCGAGGATTTTGCCCGATCTAGCAATGATATTCCAGAGCGCACCTGATTCTTGATAAAGGCGCACATAGGGGTCGCTTAGCTGTGTGGTATTGTCTAGAAAATGGACTTGGCGGCTCGCCTCTAACGTGTACTCAATATTGCCAAGAGGGTCGTAAAGCACGCTTGTGACACCGTTGGAGTAGGCGTCAAAAGTAATGGCGGTAGTTGTTTGAGCGGTATCGGTCAGGGCGTGGTTCGCGCGTTGCTCTAGCGCACTGCGCCCTGCGAAGAACGCTAGAATGATCAGGGCTGAGACCACCCAGAACCGCAGCCCACTGAGCAACGCTTTGAGGTCGATGATCTTGCTCACTTCGCTGGCGGCGTTCGGCTCAGAGATAGGGGGCGATGGCGTCATCGTAAAGACCCTGGGCTTGTAGTATGAAATCACAGACTTCTCGAACAGCACCTAGGCCACCGGCACTTTCGGTCTGCACGTGTGCCACTTCTTTCACAGTGCTGTGCGCATTGGGCACTGAGAACCCCAGACGCACAGCTTTAAGTACTTGAATGTCGGGTAAATCGTCGCCGACATAGGCGATTTGGCTAGGGTCTAGTTTTTCTTTTTTGCATAGCTCGTTAAGTGCGTCGAGTTTGTCTTCGCGCCCTTGTATGATGATCTCTATGCCGAGATTAGCGGCGCGCTTGCTTAGCAATTGCGACTTGCGCCCACTAAGAATGCCTACTCTTACACCATAACGTTGCAATAGTTTGATGCCTTGGCCGTCGAGAGTACTGAATGCTTTGATTTCTTCTCCACTGTCGGCGAGGAATAGCTCTCCGGCTGTAAGAACGCCGTCGACATCAAGTAGTAAAAGGGTGACAGCGCGCGCACGCTCCATGGCGTCGCTAGGATCAATCGTGAATAACATTGCTTGACTCCCCATTCGTAAATACTTTTGCAAGAACCGACATTAGACCACATTCGCTTGTAGCAGGTCGTGCATCCGGATAACCCCGTCAAGTTCGCCATTTGCGTCTGTGACTATCAAGGTATAAACACTGTTCTCTTGCATCATTAGCACGGCTTCAGTGGCCAATGCGTTTTCCTGAATTTTCTTGCTGTCTACGGACATGACATCGCGGATAAAGGTTTTATGGATATCTTTGCCTGAGTCCAGCGTTCGCCGTAAATCCCCATCGGTGAAGACGCCGCACAAATGGCCTTGCTGGTCAATAACGGTTGTCATGCCGAGCCCTTTGCGCGAGACCTCTAACAAGGCGTCGCTAAGCAGGGTGTCTGGTCCAACTTTCGGGATCGCGTCACCGCCATGCATGATGTCTTTCACTTTAAGTAAGAGGCGACGGCCAAGTTTGCCACCGGGGTGGGAGAACGCGAATTCCTCCGGGGTGAATCCGCGCGCTTCTAATAGTGCCATTGCTAAGGCATCGCCCAATACAAGCGTCACAGTGGTGCTAGAGGTGGGAGCTAAGCCAAGTGGGCAGGCCTCTTCTTCGACATAGCCATTTAAATGCGCGTCTGCAGTTGTGGCTAAAATAGATTCGGGGTCTCCGGTAATGCTGATTAACGCTATTCCTTTGCGTTTTAGCGTTGGCAAAATAGTCACAATCTCAGAGGCAGTGCCTGAGTAAGAGATTGCGATGACCACATCTTGATCCGTGATCATGCCTAGATCTCCGTGGCTGGCTTCGCCTGGATGCACGAACATCGCTGGGGTGCCAGTGCTAGACAGGGTTGCTGCTATTTTGCGGCCAATAAGGCCAGACTTGCCCATGCCAATGACCACTACACGTCCGGTACATTTGAGCATTAAGTCGCAGGCGGTGACAAAGGCATTGTCAATTCTGCTGCGCAGCTGGTCGATGGCGCGGTACTCAATGTCGATTGTTCGCAGGGCGCGTTGAATCAGGAAGTTTTCTTCACTCATTGCCGTCACTTCTTTCTTGACGATGCAGAGCTCACCAATCGGAGAGCACTAAATCTGTTGATACATTACGAGGAACCAGGAGACGTACATCAGTAAAAATACCGCGCCGCTTCCTCGGCCTATGTTCTTTCCAGTCTTGACTGTCCAATAACAAATGGCGGCGAGCACCAAGGTCATGATCAGCATTGTCGCATAATCGCGATAGAACAGGCTGCTTTCAATGGAGCCGGCAGCCAATAAGCCAGGAAATGGCAGCACGACAAGCAGATTGAGGATGTTGGAGCCGACGATATTGCCAAGGGCGAGATCTGAATGTCCGCGCAGCACGCTGGCCACACAGGCCGCTAGTTCTGGAAGGCTGGTCCCGAGCGCCACAATCGTTAAGCCTATTATGGCGGATGAGACTCCCATGCGGGTGGCAATTGAGCTAGCGCCTCCGATGAGCGCCTCTGCCCCGGCCACTAACAGTATCAAGCCAAACATGAGCATGAGTGTCGCACGAAGGACATTGACTGGAGGAATTTCTGGAACTTCAGCGTCATCTTCACCGTGCTCTTGCTTTTTTACCCCTTGTCGAACAAGTCGATAGGCAAGAAAAGCTAGCACTGCAATCAAAATAAAGCTGTCGTTCAGCCCTAAATGGAGGTCAGCGAAAAGAACCCCAGTTACTACTGTAACAAGTAGTAAGGCTGGCAGTTCTTTCTTTATAAGCGATTTAGGGGGGGTGATTGGACGTAAAAGGGTTGCGATCCCGAGTGCAACCCCTATATTGAATATATTCGATCCTAAGGCATTGCCGATGGCGATTGGCGCTTGTTGCTCTAAGGCAGCCACGGCAGAGGAGAAGAATTCGGGTGCGGAGGTGCCGAAAGCCACAATGGTGAGGCCGATCATCAAGGGCGCAACCCCTAGGTTAAACGCGATTGCTGACGCGCCGGCAACGAATTTATCTGCACCCCAAATGAGACCCAGAAAACCTAAAACTACGATAACAACGTCTAACAGCATAAGACCTGATTGCGAGCCAAAAAAGTAAGGGCACCAATTAGACGAAGGAATATTAATGTTTGCAAGTAGTAATTTATTGCGACTGCGGTTTGATGTAAACTCTGCGCAGCTTTCTAAGAGCAGAGACGCTTCATCAGTCAGTGCTGTGAAAGGGCCATTTTGCCTAATCTACGCAAGCAAATTTAGCAGGCACAAAAATAAGCGTTTACTGAATTAATAGGAGAAATGCTCACGTGATTAAATTCAACCGATTACTCGTTATCAGTCTACTCGCCTTCGTGGCGCCGTTAATCAACGCCGCCGAGGAAATGTCCGCTGTAGACTCGGCGCGCACGTCAGTCAATGAGCTTCTCGCTAAGGTAGAGGAATTAAAGCCCTACTTTGAATCTGACCGTGATCGCTATTTTAGTGGTATTCAAGAGTCACTGAGTAAGTTTGTGGATTTTGATGAAGTGGCCACAGGCGTCATGGCGCGCTATGCCGAACAAGCCAGTGCCGACCAAATCAGTCGCTTCGGTGACAAACTCAAGTCAACGCTGACCCGATTCTACGGCGCTGCGCTTGTGGGTTACGATGGCCAAGAGTTGGTATTCCTGCCTGCTGGGCGGCCATCACCGGACCCTGAAGAGAATACCAATGTGCGCATGGAAATCTCTGCAAACAATAGCAAGGTAGAGTTGCAATACACTCTGTTTTTGAATGAGGCGCGCGAGTGGAAGCTTAAAAACTTATACCTCAGCGGTATCAACCTGCGTAGACAATATTACACACAGTTTTCAGCATTGATGAATCGATATGGCAATGACATCGACCAAGTGATTGAAAACTGGCAGTAATTCGATTGTGCCCTAGGCAGCATCGCTTGGGGTGCTTTAAAAGCACGAATATAGATAGGTTGAATTTATGATGATTGATGCAGGTCAGATTCAAGAGTTGCTAGTCGCGCAACTCCCAGAATGCGAAATAAATGTCGTTGGGGAAGGGGGCAAGTTTCAGGTCTTAGCGATCGGAGATGTGTTTTCTGGACTTAACCCTGTGAAAAGACAACAAAAAGTGTACCAAATTCTAAATCCTCATATTGCCTCTGGCGCTATTCATGCCGTCAGCATGCGCTTGATGACAGTTCAAGAACAAGCCGCCCAGGCTTGACATCACCCATTCTTTAGAACGAGAAACTAATGGATAAATTATTGATTCATGGAGGGATTAGCCTCAACGGAGAAATCCGTATTGCGGGTGCTAAAAACTCAGCGCTGCCTATACTTGCTGCTACGCTGCTCACGAGAGAAACCGTGCAGATCTGTAATTTGCCGCACTTGTACGACATCACCACTATGCTAGAGCTATTAGGGTGCATGGGGCTTGAGCCAGTCATCGACGAGAAACTTAATGTTGAGGTCAACGGCGGCACGATTAAGCAGTTTAATGCCCCCTATGAGCTCGTGAAGACGATGCGTGCATCGATTCTTGTGCTTGGACCACTGCTCGCCCACTTTGGGCAGGCGCAAGTGGCGCTTCCAGGCGGCTGCGCAATTGGTAGTCGTCCAGTGAATTTACACATTAGCGCTCTGCAAAAAATGGGTGCCGATATCGTAGTCGAAGACGGTTATATCAATGCCACTGTCGATGGCCGCTTGAAAGGCGCCCATATTTTTATGGACATGTGTACGGTCACGGGGACAGAAAACGTCATGATGGCGGCCACGCTAGCCGATGGACAAACGATCATCGAAAACGCCGCGCGTGAGCCAGAAGTCGTAGACTTGGCCAATTGCTTGATTGCAATGGGTGCCGAGATTACCGGCCAAGGCACCGACACGATTGTCATCAATGGTAAGACAAGCCTGCACGGTTGCAGCTATTCCGTCATGCCTGATCGTATCGAAACGGGCACTTATCTGATTGCGGCAGCGGCAACTCGCGGACGTATTAAAGTCAAAGACACGCGCCCAGATATTTTAGAAGCCGTGTTGAGCAAGTTGGAAGAAGCTGGTGCCGATTTGCGTATTGGTGATACTTGGATCGAGCTAGACATGCATGGTAAGCGTCCTAAGGCGGTTTCACTGCGAACAGCCCCTTACCCGGCCTTTCCAACCGATATGCAAGCTCAGTTCACGGCCTTGAATGCTATTGCAGAGGGCACAGGCTCGATCACCGAAACGGTGTTTGAGAATCGTTTTATGCACGTGCATGAGATGAATCGAATGGGTGCCTCGATGCATGTGGAAGGCAACACGGTGATCGTCAACGGAGTAACGTCCTTGAAAGGGGCGCCTGTTATGGCGACTGACTTACGGGCATCTGCAAGCTTGATTATTGCAGGCCTAGTTTCGGAAAACGAAACTGTGGTTGATCGTATCTACCACATCGACCGTGGCTACGAATGCATCGAAGAGAAATTGCAATTGCTTGGTGCGCGTATTCGTCGAGTGCCATCGTAATAAGTGCGCTACGGCGTCAACATTGAATCAGCAACAGGCTTTATAAGCGTATGAGTGCAACGAATTATCAGAAAATCGTGATCGCCCTTACCAAGGGGCGCATTCTAGATGAAGTATTACCTTTGTTTGAACAGGCAGGTATTGCCCCTCTAGAAGATATCCACGTCAGTCGTAAGCTGATATTTGATACCACTGTGCCTGGCGTGCAGATCATGGTGATTCGTGGCTCTGATGTGCCAACCTACGTCGAGTTTGGCAGTGCTGATATCGGGGTTGTTGGCAAAGACTTGCTGATGGAGCATGGTAGTGAAGATTTCTATGAACCATTGGATTTGCATTTGGCAAAGTGTCGACTTATGACAGCCGCGCCTGTAGGCGTGGCGCCTGTACAAGGGCGCGTCAAGGTTGCGACTAAATTTGCCAATATCACTAAACGTTACTTCGCCGAGCAGGGTGCGCAGATCGATGTGATTAAGCTCAATGGCGCGCTCGAATTGGCGCCATCCATGGGGCTTGCCGATATCATTGTCGACATCGTCGATAGTGGTAATACGCTCAAGGCCAATGGCCTAGAGCCGCTTGCGTTAATTGCGCACATTAGTTCACGGGTGATTGTCAACAAGGCGGCAATGAAGATGAAGCACGCGGTAATAAATCCGTTATTGCAGAGGCTTGCTGAAGCGGTTGAGGCCAAGAAATGAGCGCTGATGCGGTGAAAATTAAACGTTTAGATACCTCTGCACAGGGCTTCGAGTCAGAGTTGCAGGCAATGCTTAATCGCACCTTGTTGGGCAACCCTGAGATTAATACCATCGTTAGCGATATTCTAGCGGCGGTGCGCGAACGTGGCGACGAAGCGGTTGTCGAGTACACCAATCATTTTGATCGTCGTGCCGCAGACAATATTGATGCGCTGATGGTAACGAGAGAGCAAATGGCCACTAGTCTTGCTCGCCTGCCTCAGGCACAGGCCGATGCTTTGCGCGGTGCTGCCGATCGAATTCGTGAATACCATGAGCGTCAGAAAACTGGCTCATGGCAATATGAAGATGCCGACGGTTCGATCTATGGGCAGAAAGTCTCACCCTTGGATCGTGTAGGTATTTATGTTCCTGGAGGAAAAGCCAATTACCCTTCGTCGATGCTGATGAACGGCATTCCTGCACAGGTGGCAGGCGTGAAAGAGATTGTGGCGACAGTGCCGACGGCGTGGGACGAGAGTGGAGATTTGATTTTCGCTGCGGCGGCATTAGCTGGCGTGGACAAGGTCTACACCGTAGGTGGTGCGCAAGCAATTGCAGCATTGGCCTATGGTACACAAAGCATTACAAGGGTTGATAAAATTACTGGCCCTGGAAATATATTCGTCACTATTGCTAAGAAAATGGTCTTCGGAGATGTCGGGATCGATATGATTGCAGGGCCTTCGGAGCTGACAATCATTGCCGATGGCAGTACAGATCCTGACTGGATTGCCATGGACTTGTTTTCTCAAGCCGAACATGACGAACAAGCGCAGTCGATCCTCATCAGTGATAATGCGCAATACTTAGATCAAGTATTGGAGAGCATAGAACGCCTGTTGCCGACGATGGAGCGCCGTGAAATTATCGCTAAATCACTCAACCAGCGCGGTATTGTTATTTTGACTGAGTCCCTCGAAGAGGCGGCACGAGTGAGCGATATTATCGCACCCGAACACTTGGAGTTATCAGTGCAAGACCCACAAGCCCTTGCCGAGCATATTAGTCATGCTGGGGCATTGTTCATGGGAGCTTATAGCGCAGAGGCTTTAGGGGATTATTGTGCAGGACCAAGCCACGTGTTGCCTACCTCGGGTACGGCACGCTTTTTCTCAGCATTGGGTGTTTACGATTTCCAGAAGCGCACCTCGATCATTCAGTGCTCAGCAAAAGGGGCGAATAAATTGGCTGAGGTGGCAAGTGAGCTTGCTCGCAATGAATTCCTGCCAGCCCACGCGGCATCTGCCGCTTATCGTCGAAAGCCCTAAGGCTTAATTGCTAGGAATTTCTGGGATACGGTAGGCCGAGGTGCCAGTGCCAAGTTGCACTGGTATCACTAGAATTTCTCCCTGCCGATAGATGCTCAAGTCCACCATTTGTCCTGGCGCTTTGCGATTGATTTGATCGATAGCGCCAATAACATCGGTAATGACTATGCCGTCGATGGCAGTCATTACGTCACCCGCACGGATGCCGGCTTGTTCAGCTGGGCTATCGTCATTGACCTGCTCGATGAGCAGCCCTGACACATCGGGGCTGCCAAAGAAATTAACGCTGCTCTCCTTCGTTAGCATTTCACCGGTAATAACCCCGAGATACCCTGGTGTGACCTCACCAAAGGCGAGAAGCTGATCGACAACGCCCATCGCTTTGTTGATTGGCACAGCGAAGCCAATCCCGTCAGACCCGCCCGATTGTGAGTAGATAAAGGAGTTGATGCCTATCAACTCGCCGCGTGTGTTGACTAACGCGCCGCCAGAATTGCCATAGTTGATAGCCGCATCGGTTTGAATATAGTCGACAATAGGAAGCCCATCTTGAGGTATGCCTAAGGCGCTAACAATGCCGCGTGAAACAGATTTTTGACTAATTAACTCTTGGCTTGGAAAGCCAATGGCAAGGACTGTATCGCCGACGCGCACGGCATTTGATGAACCAATCGGAATAGCGCGAGGCAATTGCTCTGCATCAATCTTGAGCAATGCGAGGTCGGTGCTTGAATCCGAACCAATAAGCTGGGCCGGTGTAATTATGGTTTTTGAGGTGTTATCGCCGAAGCGGACTTCAATGTCTTGTGCACCTTCGATGACGTGCAGAGATGTCAGCACGTGTCCCTCATTGCTAACAATCACGCCTGAGCCCAGACTGCTGTAGGAGCGCTCTGCGGGAATGTTTTGCAATAGGTTGCGAAACATTGGTGGTATTTCTTCCTCTGGAGGCAGCTGAATCTGTTGGCGGATAGTCGAGTGAATACTAATGACAGAGGGGGCCGCTCGGTCGACAGCATCAGCCAAGGAGAATGGCAGCTCTTCCACTTGGGTGACAGTGTTAGTCGGAGCTTGCAATAGTACATCGCCCAACTTACTGATCTGTTGGTATTGTACTAAGATGATCGCGAACAAAATGCCGGCAACAGTAGGCCAGCCAATAAACTCTAGAAGCTTTTTCATGAATTCTCGCAAGGACTCAAGCGTCATTGCATGAGTCTGATACCATACGCGTCAAAATCAAACGCATACTATTGGCGCCGCACGATGACGTCCATTATGCGAGTAATTCCTTGCTATGTGAAGGTGAATTCGAATGTCTACAAGCCGTGATGAAATTCTAAGTGCATTAAAAACGCTATTACGCCCCGAACAATTCCGCGATTACTGCCCAAATGGCCTGCAAGTTGAGGGTAAAGAGGAGGTAAAGCGTGTCATCACTGGGGTGACGGCGTGCCAGGCCTTAATTGATAGGGCGATTGAGGAGAAAGCAGACTTGCTCTTGGTGCATCATGGCTATTTTTGGAAAGGCGAGAATGAGTGCATAACGGGGATCAAGAGAAAGCGTGTAGAAGCTTTGTTGGCCAACGATATTTCCTTATTAGCCTATCATTTGCCGCTCGATGTGCACCCAGAGTTCGGCAATAACGCCGCGCTTGGAAAGCTATTGGGTTTCACTGTGACTGGTGATCTGGGCAAACAAAACAATAATAGCATCGGCTTGACGGGGGAGTTGGAGCAAGCGCTCTCGGGTGCGCAATTGAGCGAGTTGTTAGCTCAGCGCCTGGGCAGAGTGCCGCTGCATATCGAAGGAAGTTCCAAGCCTATAAAGACGGTGGCTTGGTGTACGGGGGCCGCGCAGAATTTTATAGAGCTGGCACAGCAAGCAGGTGTCGATGCCTACATTACAGGAGAAGCTTCAGAGCAAACTGTGCATTTTGCGCGTGAAACGGGAATGCATTTTTTCGCAGCAGGGCATCATGCCACTGAACGTTACGGCGTGCAGGCGGTAGCAGAATATTTGGCGACTAAGTTGGATTTTGAGCATCAGTTTATTGATATTGATAATCCTGTCTAGCTTTGTTTGTGGCTTCGATTTCGTGCTGTCGCTGGCTTCTTGGGGTGAGAAGACGCCGTGCATACGTCCATGTAGGCTCTACGGCGGCATCCATGCCGCCGAAGCTTCTCACCCCAAGAAGCCAACGACAGCACTGTATTGGTGGGCTTTTCGAGAGGTAAGGATTATTGGAAACCGGCAATAGTTGTAAGCGCTAACGTTGTATATTCAGCGATCTCTGCGGTTGGCAGTAATAGAGTGTTGGTGCGCCAGTTTACGGGCAGGAAGCTTCGGCGGCATGGATGCCGCCGTAGAGCCTACACGGATGTATTCACGGCGTCTTCCAGCTCGTAAACTGGCGCACCGACACGGGATCAACGCACTTATATAATTTTACGAGACTTCATCAAACGAATAACCTCAGAGAGACACTTTTCGATCGACAAGGCTTCTGTGTCTAACACAAGGTCAGCATTCTCCGGTTCGTCATAGGGGAATGACACGCCAGGCAAATCTGCTGAGCCAGAGAGCTCTGCGGCCGCATAGAGACCGCTAGGGTCGCGGCGTCGGCACGCTTCCAAGGATGGGTTCAGATACACCATTAAGCAATGTTCTTTGCCGATCACAGCACGTGCATGGTCGCGGGAGTCTTTGTTTGGCGCGACAAACGAGGCGCAACAAATTAAACCTGACTCGTTGAGCAACTTCGCCACATTTGCGCTACGGCGTAAATTCTCCGCGCGGCCTTCTTGATCGTGAGGCAGATCTTTACTGATTCCCAAACGCATTGTCTTGCCATCGAGCACGGTACTGATTCGACCCATGTCGAATAGACGGCGTTCTAAGCCATGCGCAAGGGTTGTTTTGCCCGAGCCAGATAAACCAATAAACATCACAGTCACTGGGTCCTGACCATAGCGCGCCGCACGTTCGTCTTTAGTGACATGCGCTTTTACATCGCTACTTTCGCTGCGCACTGTCGAGCTTCCCGCATCGACATTAACCATACCTGCGGCGATTGTCACATTGCTCATTCTGTCGATGACTATGAAGGCGCCAGTAGCACGGTTCGTTGTATAACTATCAACACAAACTACTTGGTCGATGCTGATCTCACATTCACCAATTTCATTCAATTCAAGGGTAGGTGCTGGTGAGGTCTCTAATGTGTTGACGTCTGTACGGTGTCGCAATGTCGTGACTTTGCCGCTGACAGTTTTGGTGCCGAACTTAAAATCATATAGCTTGCCAGGGAGCATAGCGTCTTCTGTCATCCACACTAAGGTGGCGGCAAAATTATCAGTGACAACTGGGTAGTTGTCTGCGTGCACAATCATATCGCCACGACTGATGTCGATCTCGTCTTCCATTGTTAATGTCACAGCCATCTCTGTATGAGCTAGCTCTAACTCTTCGTCATAAGTGACAATGGATTTAATGCGGCTGCGTTTTTGTGAAGGCAGAACAACGACCTCATCTCCTTTGCGCACGGTGCCTGAGGCGAGAGTGCCGCAGAACCCACGGAAATTAAGATTGGGGCGATTCACATACTGAACAGGAAAGCGCAAGTCTTGCATATTGCGGTTCTTAGCAATCTCTACGGTTTCGAACAAAGACATCAGCGTTTGGCCTTTGTACCAAGGCATGCTTTCGCTAGGGTTGACGACGTTGTCACCGTTAAGCGCCGACATTGGAATGAAATGGAACTCGGCATCGGCTAGGCGTTCACTGAAACGAATATAGTCCGCCTTGATGTCCTCGTACACTTTTTCATCGAAGTCGACTAAGTCCATTTTATTAATGGCCACGACAATATGTTTGATACCTAGCAAAGAGGTGATGAAGCTGTGGCGGCGAGTTTGAACTTGCACGCCATGTCGTGCGTCGATCAGGATCACTGCGAGATCGCAAGTCGAAGCGCCAGTGGCCATATTGCGAGTGTATTGTTCGTGGCCTGGCGTGTCCGCGATAATAAACTTGCGTCGCGCTGTTGAAAAATATCGGTAAGCCACGTCGATGGTGATGCCTTGTTCGCGCTCGGCTTGTAGACCGTCCACAAGAAGTGCAAGGTCGACTGCGCCGCCTGTGGTTCCAGATTTCACACTATCGGCTTTAATGGCACTGAGTTGATCTTCGTAGATCATTTTGGAGTCATGGAGCAGACGCCCAATCAGTGTGCTTTTGCCATCGTCTACGCTGCCGCAAGTAAGAAGACGCAAAAGTTCTTTGCGCTCATGTTGCGCCAAGTAGGCGTTGATGTCGGTGCTAATGAGTTCTGATTGATGTGACATAGTGATAAAGCCTGATCTGAATACTGGTCGTGAATCTAAAGGGTTACTTGGTTAAAAATAGTTAGAAGTAACCTTTACGCTTTTTGTCTTCCATTGAGCCGGCCTTGTCGCTGTCAATCAAGCGGCCTTGACGCTCAGAGGTGGTTGCCAACAGCATTTCTTGGATGATCTCTGGCAAAGTGGTGGCTTCTGAATCGACAGCCCCTGTAAGCGGGTAGCACCCAAGGGTTCGAAAGCGGACCATCTTGGTCTCAATTTTCTGTTCTGCTGTGATGGGCATGCGCTCATCGTCGACCATTATGTCAACACCATCGATATTGACGACAGGGCGCGGTTTGGCGAAATACAAGGGCACGATATCGATATTGTTTAGATAGATGTACTGCCAAATGTCTAGCTCAGTCCAATTCGAAAGCGGGAAGACCCGGATACTCTCGCCCTTGTTCACTTTGCCATTGTAGATATTCCATAGCTCTGGGCGTTGATTCTTAGGGTCCCAGCCATGATTCTTATCACGGAAGGAGAAAACGCGCTCTTTAGCGCGTGATTTTTCTTCGTCGCGGCGTGCACCACCAAAAGCGGCATCGAATTTGTATTTATTCAAGGCTTGACGTAACGCTTGTGTTTTCATGATGTCGGTGTGCTTTTCGCTGCCATGCGTAAAAGGTCCCACCCCTTCGTCGACGCCCTCTTGGTTGATATGGACGATGAGATCAAGGCCGAGCTTTTCTGCTGTGCGGTCTCTAAATTCAATCATCTCCTTAAACTTCCACGTAGTGTCAACGTGCAGTAGTGGAAACGGGGGTTTGCCCGGATAGAAAGCTTTCATAGCCAAATGCAACATGACCGCTGAGTCTTTGCCGACTGAGTACAGCATGACAGGATTGTCAAATTCTGCTGCCACTTCACGGATGATATGAATGCTCTCGGCTTCGAGTTGTTTGAGATGGGTCAGATTGTAGTCAGTCATACGTTATAAATTCGCTCAGCTGGATTGCTTGGGGGCGCACCCCTTGTAAGTGAAGTACGCAATATGGGGACAAATCGCTAGGAGTCAATGCAGAAAACAGGTCTTCCGCTGTAGAGCGCTATTCTTGCTCTTTCACTTTCTCTAGCCCGAAATCCTCGGCTAGTGCTCCTGCCTGATTAGGGTTTTGCCGTGGGGCATAGTCCTTAGGAGCCTGCAGGTCTTCGTCTTCGTCATCGTGCGCTACAGCGCCAAATACATTTTCGTTATTGGCCGGTAGAAGTTTGCTAGCCACGTCGGTGCTACAAAGGTCTTGCGCTCCGCTAGCAAGGTGTTGATAAACATCTTTGTAGCTGTCAGTCATTTGTTGCACGAGTTCTGCGGTCGTGCTGAAGTGTTCACTTACCTCGTCGCGATAATGCGCGTGGTTGCGTTGCAGATCTTGCAATTTTTGCTCAAGCTCAGTGACTTTGTTGGGGGTGGTATTAACGCGGCCCAATAAAAAGTAGCCAATCGCGATGCCAACTAAAAGACAGCCAATTCCGGTCAACCATAACATCTTTAAACAATGCCTCTTGTTTGCGAGCCGGCCTTCAGCAGCGGCTCTAAAATTCAATTGCGCAAGTATAGCCTGAAATGGCGCGCTGAGCGCGATGAAATTCCGAGACTTTCAAAGAATTGGGCTGAAAAAGTGCTTCCGAGTGAACGTGCAACTTACTGGCAGTTGTTGCTTGATTTGCCGTAGAATGCCCAACCTTGTGCAGTATATCCAAGCGAACTACCAAGTCGAAGTCTTTAATGCCAGCTATTCTAGCAAATTGTCTGACCCCAACTCAGCGTTACCAGCGCGATCTAGCGAACGGTGTTCTGCAGGAAGATGCGGCGCAGGCGCAAGCGATCGCGCAGTTTCAACGGCTGTATGATGACTTGCAAGCAGTGACAAAGGAATCCCCTGGTGTGCTTGGCAAGCTCTGGGGGCAGTTGTCAGGCCAGCGCGTTGCAAAGGCAGCGCCTGTAAAAGGGCTTTACATCTATGGTGGAGTAGGGCGTGGCAAGACTTACTTGATGGATGTGTTTTTTGAGAGTTTGCCGTTTGAGCGCAAGATGCGCACACACTTTCATCGCTTTATGCAGCGAGTGCACCATGAGTTGGGGCAGCTCAAACAGCAGAAGAACCCCCTAGAACAAGTCGCGCAAAAGATAGCCAAAGAGGCTCGCATCATTTGTTTTGATGAGTTCTTTGTTTCCGATATCGGTGATGCCATGATTCTTGGCGGGCTTCTAACACATCTATTGGAAGAGGGGGTAAGCTTTGTGACCACCTCTAATATTATTCCCGACAAGCTGTATGAGAATGGATTGCAGCGCGAACGTTTTTTGCCCGCCATTGCGCTACTTAAGCAGCATACGATAATCCTTGAGCTCGATGGAGGAGTGGACTACCGACTGCGAGCCCTGCAGCAGGCCAGTATCTACTACAGTCCTTTAGGGGAGGCAGCCGATGCGCAATTGCTTGCTTGCTTTGAGCGGCTCGCAGATCATGGCGTTGTAGAGAAGGGTGTCGAGATCGAGGTTCTAGGGCGCAGAATTCCCGCGCGGATGTGCGCGCAAGATATTATATGGTTTGATTGCTCAGCGTTATGTGACGGGCCGCGCAGCGCTTACGACTATATAGAGCTGGCCAAGCTGTTTCAGGCGCTAGTGCTTAGCAATGTGCCTAGTTTCGATGGCAGTAATGACGATCTGGCTAGACGCTTTGTAAGTTTGGTCGACGAGCTGTATGATCGACACGTTAAGTTAATCATCTCCGCACAAGTGCCTTTACTTTCACTTTATACCGGTAAGGACTTGGCCTTTATATTCGAGCGTACGTCTAGTCGACTGTTAGAGATGCAGTCAGAAGAGTACCTCGGACGCGAACATAGGCCATAAACTTGCCCACGGTTTGGGTGAATGCATTGTCAATTTCGGCTTTTTGCCTTTTTTATCGCACAGTGCTTGAATATTTAAAGTTGCTTCGGTAGTATTCGCGCTCCTTGAAGAAATGCTCCTTTGGTGAAAGTTAATGAAGACCTTTATTGCGAAACCGCAGAATGTTGAACACAACTGGTTGGTCCTAGATGCAGAGGGCCAGACACTGGGTCGCATGGCTGCCGAAATTGCCACCCGTTTACGCGGTAAGCACAAGCCTGAGTACACTCCTCACGTTGATACTGGCGACTATATTGTTGTCATCAATGCAGAGAAAGTGGCTGTTACGGGTAAAAAAATGACAGATAAGATTTATTACTCTCACTCTGCATTCCCTGGCGGCTTGAAAGAAATAGCTTTCGGCAAATTGGTCGACAGAGCACCAGAGCGCGTTATTAAGCTAGCTGTAAAAGGCATGTTGCCACGCACTCCACTGGGTCGTGCCATGTTCAAGAAGCTAAAAGTATACGCGGGTACAGAGCACCCACACACAGCACAACAACCGCAAGCGCTGACACTGTAAAGAGGTTTATAACAAACGATGTCTACGACACAATACTACGGCACAGGTCGACGCAAGACTGCTACTGCACGAGTCTTCCTTACTAAAGGCACTGGCGAAATCACTATCAATAAGCGTTCGCTAGACGGTTTTTTCGGTCGCGAAGTGGCACGTATGATTGTTCAGCAACCACTTGAGCTTGTTGAGATGACTGAGAAGTTTGATATCAAAGTGACAGTGAAAGGTGGTGGCAGCTTCGGTCAAGCCGGCGCAATTCGTCACGGTATCACTCGTGCATTGATGGAATATGACGGTGAGCTACGTCCTACACTGCGTAAAGCAGGCTTTGTAACACGTGATGCGCGTGCTGTTGAGCGTAAGAAAGTGGGTCTACGTAAAGCGCGTAAGAAGCCACAGTTCTCCAAGCGTTAAGAGATTTGCTTCGTCGCTCTGCCATTTGGTGGAGCTCCGAGAAAAAGCGCAACTACCCTGGTGGGTGGGATGCGCTTTTTTTATGCCTGAAAAATAAAAATTTCTCATATAAATCAATTCCTTGCCTACCCCCTTGCGACATTTCTTCTTGAAAAAAACTGCGTTCTCCGATACCATTCGCCGCAAATTGCGCAGTCACTGCATTCGGGGAAGTCTTATTGCTCCCGTTTATAGTTTCTATTCTCGACTCTCTCATGCGATATGAGGGGATTTTTTATGACCAATGCTCAGGAGATAACACGGTGAGTGAAGACGGTACTGATTCTGGCCGCAGGCGTTTTTTATTGGGATCTACCTCGGTAGTAGGTGTTGCCGGAGTGGTTGGCGCGGTTGTGCCATTCGTTGGTTCTTGGAGCCCAAGCGCGAAAGCCCGAGCGGCTGGCGCAGCGGTTCGCGTGGATATCAGCTCTATTGAACCCGGCTCTATTTTGGGTCCAATTCCCGCATGGCGAGGCCGACCTATATTTGTCGTGCGTCGTTCTGAAGAGGCTCTTGCCGCGTTGCCAACGCAAGATGCCCGTTTGCAGGATCCAGACTCTACACAGCCTGAGCAGCCGGAATACGCCACTAACGAATATCGTTCGCGTGAGCCAGAAATTCTGGTTCTAGTGGGTTTGTGTCCGCACTTGTTCTGTTCGCCAACCCCTCATGTCGCAGTGCGTGCTGAGTCATTTGATGAACAATGGAAAGGGGGCTTCTTCTGCCCTTGCCACGGTTCACGTTTTGACCTCGCTGGCCGCGTCTATCAGGGTTCACCTGCGTCAAGAAACATGCAGGTGCCACCTTACTACTACGAGTCAGATAGTGTTCTAGTGATCGGTGAAGACGGGGTGAATGCATAATGAGTACTGAGAACAAAAGTGGTTGGATTGTCTCCTCGCTTGCTGGTCTAAGAGACTGGACGAACGATCGCCTTCCAATTGTGGCCGCCTGGGAGCGGCACATGAGCAAATACTACGCACCCAAGAACTTCAATTTCTGGTATTTCTTTGGTGTTTTATCGTTGGTCGTATTGGTAATGCAACTGCTTACCGGTGTTTGGCTAACAATGAACTATACCAATAGTGCCGAAGGCGCATTCGCTTCAGTCGAATACATCATGCGTGATGTAGAGTGGGGATGGTTGCTGCGCTACTTGCACTCAACTGGTGCCTCTGCCTTCTTTATCGTCGTGTACATGCACATGTTCCGCGGCCTTATGTACGGTTCTTATAAGAAGCCACGCGAACTCGTTTGGGTGTTCGGCATGGCTATCTACCTAGTACTCGTAATCGAAGGGTTCATGGGTTACGTACTGCCTTGGGGACAAATGTCCTACTGGGGTGCGAACGTAATCGTGTCGTTGGTGGGAGCGATCCCAGTAATTGGTGAGGACCTACTCGTTTGGGTTCGAGGCGATTACCTCATTTCAGGCGCGACTCTTAATCGATTCTTCGCTTTGCACGTTGTGGCATTACCGATCGTCTTGTTGGCATTGGTCGTTCTTCACTTGTTGGCATTGCATGAAGTGGGTTCAAACAACCCAGACGGTATTGAAATCAAGAAAAACAAAGGGCCAGACGGCGTGCCTCTTGACGGCATTCCATTCCACCCTTACTACACAGTGCACGACTTGGTCGGTATTACTGTATTCCTATTTGTATTCTGCTTCGTTGTATTCTTCGTTCCAGAGATGGGCGGTTACTTCTTAGAGCATGCGAATTTCCAAGAAGCTGATGCGCTTAAAACTCCTGAGCACGTGCCACCAGTTTGGTACTACACGCCTTTCTACTCAATGTTGCGTGCTGTTACTGTGCCGTTGTTTGGGATCGATGCGAAGTTCTGGGGTCTGATTGTGATGTTTGGTGCGATTGCGATTCTGTTCGTCGTACCATGGCTCGATCGTAGCCCAGTGAAATCGATTCGTTACAAAGGTTGGGGCAGCCGTATTGCGCTTCTTGCCTTCACTGTTGCGTTTATCATTCTAGGTGTTTTGGGGACCATGGCGGTAAGTCCAGCGCGCACTTTGCTTGCGCAAATTATGACGGTGGTCTACTTCTTGTTCTTCTTCCTAATGCCTTGGTATACGGCTAAAGAGCAGACCTTCCCAGAGCCACAGCGAGTCACTGGACGTTGGATTACATGGAAACAATTAGTAATCACTCTTGCATTGCTTGGCGCATTGGTCCTTCTCCCGCTCAAAGCGGTGGGGGCAGAGTCTAATGTTGCGCTTGACGACATCGCGGTTGATGTCACTGACCAAGCGTCTTTGCAGTCTGGCTATAAGTACTACATGAACTACTGTGTCTCTTGTCATGAATTAGGTTATGCACGCTATGAGCGTACGGCTGATGACTTGGGGATTCCTCATGAGATGATCTTGGAGAACATGATTTTTAATGAGCACCAAATCGGTGATCTCATGGAAAATGCAATGTCTGCCGAGAATGCTAAGAACTGGTTTGGCGCTGCGCCTCCCGATTTGACTCTTATTGGCCGCGTTCGTAGCCCTGAGTGGTTGTACACTTATCTGCGTTCTTTCTACGCAGATGACTCACGACCATACGGTGTTAACAACGTAGTGTTCCCTAATGTCGGCATGCCTAATGTCCTTCATGAGCTACAAGGGGATGTTGTTTGTGCGCACGGCGATGTTGATCATTGTGAGATCGAGCATGTTGAAGGCACCGGCACATTAAGCCCTGCAGAGTTTGATAAAGCCGTAGGCGATATTGTGAATTTCCTTTACTACATCGGTGAACCAGTGCGTGCAACTCGCGAATACATTGGTTTCTTCGTTCTAGGGTTCCTGGCGATTCTGTTTGTATTCACGACTCTGTTGAATCGTGAGTATTGGAAAAATATTCACTGAAACGTTTAGGTTTCGCCGAGTTTACGGCGAATAGAGGTTGATAGTATGGGTGTGGTCGCTAAACGTTCGTCAATGACGTTTTATTCCGATGGAACAAGTCAATACAGTCACCGTGTGCGCATTGTGCTCGCTGAAAAAGGTGTAACGGTTGAAACAATCGATGTGGATCCTGAGCATAAGCCTGAGGATCTCGCGTCATTGAATCCTTACAATACACTGCCGACCCTTGTTGATCGTGATCTTGTATTGTACGAAGCCAATATCATGATGGAATACTTGGATGAGCGCTTTCCACACCCGCCGCTCTTCCCAGTTTACCCAGTGGCACGTGCCCAAAGCCGTTTGTGGATGTATCGCATCCAGCGCGATTGGTGTGCCTCTGTGGATTTCATCATGAGTGGCAAAGGCACGGCGGCTGAGTTAGACAAAGCGCGTAAGGAACTGCGTGAAAGTCTCACCTCAATCGCCCCTATTTTCTCTGAAAAGCCTTTTTTCATGAGTGATGAGTTCACCATTGTGGATTGCTGTGTCACCCCGATTCTTTGGCGTCTGCCAGCATTAGGAATCGAATTGCCCGAGACGAAAGCCTTGCAACCATTGTTAGACTATCGTGCACGCTTGTTCTCCAGAGACTCTGTGCGAGCGAGTTTGTCTGAACAAGAGCGAGAGATGCTCTAAGTCACTAAGCAATGCCGTCTTTGATTGACGGCATTTGCATACTAGCGTCAATAATAATTTTTTGTATTCCCAATGCGGTGCCCAGCATGAGCATGACCTCTAGTCGTCCCTATATATTACGCGCTTTATACGAATGGATCTTGGAGAACTCTTGTACTCCTTATATCCTCGTCAACGCTTACGGAGAAGGCGTCCAGGTACCACAAGAGCATGTGAAGGACGGTCAAATTGTGCTGAACATCGCGCCAGCGGCAGTGCACGGTTTGCAAATTTTTGATGAGGCGATTGAGTTTAGTGGTCGTTTTGCTGGGATTCCTACACCTGTCTATGTGCCGGTTGGATCAGTGTTAGGCATATACGCACGTGAAAACGGACAGGGGATGGTGTTTGATCAAGACAAGCCTGAGCCACCTAGCCCTGTAAGCCCTCCTCCAGGCACGCCTAAGAAGAGCGAGCCCAAACCTACTAGTAATCGTCCTTCGCTACGCGTTGTGAAGTAAAGTTAGTTGTTAGGCTACAGCAAGCTGTAGCCTGAATACTGCGTTAGATATATTCGAATACCTTCACTACTTTAGAAACACCTGCCACGTTGCGCGCTAATAGCGCCGCACGATCACCCTGTGCCTGCGATACCATGCCCATTAGATAGACAGTGCCGTTTTCAGTGATGACGCGAATACGTCCTGCGGGAACGTCTTTGTTGGCCGCCATTTGTGTACGGACTTTGGTGCTGATCCAGCTGTCATTAGTGCGTGACAGAAGCGTTGTTTTGCCAGCAACCTCTAATTCATTATGCACTCGGCGTATCTGAGCGCTAGCATCAGCGGCAATCTGCCCAGCGCGATTTTTAAGCGCATCTGACTGTACTTGCCCTACAAGCAGAACTACACCGTTGTGACTGATCACATTGAAGTGCGCATCGCGGAAGGCAGGTTCGATGGACTTCATATTGACAGTCACTTTCGTTTCAATGGACTCGTCCTCTACAATCGTTCCCGCTGTACGAACCCCTGGGTCTTCAACAATGCCATTTTCGTCGGTAGTAGCGACCAGAATAGACGTGCAGGCAGTGCTCATTAAAAGCAAAGTAGTCGCAAGCAAACGAATAATCATCACAATTCATCCTCTCCAAAAATTTGAATGTCTATCAAATCACACAAACTGTGTAGCACCAGCAAATGTACTTCATGAATCCTTGCTACGGATTGGGCAGGAACCCTAATTTCTACGTCGCCTTCCTCAAGCAACTCTGACATCTCACCGCCATCACGGCCAGTTAGTATGACGACTCTTAAACCGCGTTCGTGAGCAGCCTTAATGGTCTCTGCCGTATTGCGCACATTTCCGCTGGCAGAGATTGCTAATAGTATATCGCCCTCTTGAGCTAAGACCCGCAACTGTTTAGAAAACACTTCACGGTATGTGAAGTCGTTCGCGATACTCGTCAAGGCTAATGTGTCTGCATTCAGGGCAATTGCGGGAAACCCAGGGCGTTCGCGCTCAAAACGCGTTAACAATATAGATGAGAAATATTGCGCTAGGCTACCAGAGCCGGCAATGCCGCAACACATTACTTTATTGCCCGTTAATAATGATTGGGTAATAAGCTCGCTCGCCTGAACGATGGCGGGGCCTATAGTGGCAACAGCTCCCTGCTTGGTGGCGACGCTGTGATTAAAATGTTGGGTAACTCGTTGTTGCAAATCCATTGGCTCGACCGTTGCTTAATCACGATATCAGCCATTTTACTTTAATTTGTTGAACTGTACATGAATCCTCCACTTGTTAGCCACTCATGCTAGTAATGTCCGTTGAGGCCAAAGGCATTTTGACGCCAATCAAAGCAGAGTGTTTTGCCATCGGCGTGCATTGTGATGCCGAGGATGTCGAAGCGACAAGGGGTGCTTTGGCTTAAGCGATGGATATTCAAATACAACAAAGCGGTACGAATAAGTTTTCGTTGTTTGCGCCTATTTACGGTTTCGACTGCGCGGCCAAATCGTTCGGATTTTCGGTAGCGTACTTCAACAAATACTAAAGTGTTTTCATCGCGCATGATGAGGTCTATTTCGCCGAGTTTACATTGAAAGTTGCGCGTGATCAGGGATAGTCCGCGAGCGTCTAAGTAATTGTTCGCAATACTTTCTAGCGCCTGCCCAAGCGCGCGCGTGGGGGATTTTTGTTCCATAGAATCACGTCCATTGTGAGAAAAGGAATGAGGGTGCTTAACTCCAGTATAGACCGATTGCTAAAAGTGGACGTTAGTCGTCCAGCGGGCTGGCGATGCCATTAATGAAAACTGCATTGCGCAGCTTGCGGTGAATGCTGCCATCACTTTCATAATGCAGTTCGCCAGTGGCCCCATTAAGGCGGGTGAAAGGAAATTCGCGCATCAACTCCATACGCAAGTATAAGCGATAGGCATCGACCCCCATCGCGCGCAGGCGTTGTATTGGGCCAGAGGCGGCAGACCAAGTGGCGCTCACACTAGTCTTTAAAGGGTCGTCGTTATCTAAAATCCAAGGGGCATCGTTGAAAATGACGTTGTTCAAGTCTCGATTCGCTGTCGTATTGTTTCCGCCATCATAAATTGATGGCATGGCATACACGGGGACATCGTCTGCGAAATGGAATGCTAGAGTAGGCTTGATTTGTCGACCCTCATTCGGATTGGCGAGTAAGAATATAAAATCAACATCTTGTCGGCGCCGCGGGATAAACTCGATGTTTTGTCTTGGGATTAAGTTACGAATCCTTGCGGCACGAGCTTCGCTGGCATCGATGCTGAATATGCGTTTGATGACGGGAGAGTAGTCACGTGCATCGGCATAACTATCGACAGAAACAATAGTGCCACCAAGTTGTTGCCAGTAGTTGACGAAGGTATCTTGGATGCGCAGATAATCCCCACCGCTAGGGGTCAATACGGCCGCATAGCGATGCCCAGCTGCCCATGCGGTGTCAGCCGCTTGCATGATTTCATCCTCGGGGGCGAGGCCGAATTGGTATAAGCCTTGTGGCGCGCCGCTGCCTGGGTCTCCGTAGTTAAGAGCTAAGGTAGGAACGGGCATAGGGCGGCTAGAGCGTTGTACTCGGCGAACCGCATCTTTCAAAATAGGACCGATTATCAATTGGGCTCCTTCCTCTACGGCTTGGTCATAGAGTACAAGGGGCTCCGCTTGATAACTCGTGTCGTAGATTCGTACCTGAGGGACATCTCTGCCGTTGGCTAGGGCCTCATAATAAGCACTTAAAAATCCTTCGCTAATCGCTTTGCCGACTGGTTCTTGCACAGGTACAACTAAGGCAATTTCATGAGGCCTGTTTTCCCATATGCTATAGATTCGGGCGACGGCGGCGGGCAATGAGCTGGCGGCGCTATGTTGTGTCCACGTGTTGCGCCACTGGTCTATGGCGCTAATTTGCGCTTGAAAGTCTCGCTGGTTGCTCTGGACAAGACGCGAAAGCTCTAACCAGCCACGAAGCTCATACGAGTCTACAGCCGTGCTTGAGCTCACTAACGCATTGCGCGGAGCGCTCGACAATATCTCCCAAATGATGTCGTTATTCTCGACTTGTCTGTCGTTATCGAGTAGAGGGGTCAGTTGAATTCTTTCTCGCACCGCCGCTATGTATTGGCCGTCCTGGAAGAACCCTTCAGCACGCAACTCTCGTAATGTGATCTGCAAATCGGGTGCCTGAGAATTGATAGGGCTTAAGGTGGAAGATTGTAGGGCGCGAAGGGCAACCTCGGGTTCTTCTTGAGCCAACGCCAAATTGGCTACCGCTACCGCATAGCGAACTTGGGTGGGTTCGGGTAAATCGGTGATATTGTTAATGCGCTCTAGTGTCGTTTGCGCCTCTTCTATACTGCCTGCCTGTAACATCAACTCTACTGCGTCTAGGCGATAGTCGGCAGATTCTGGGCTGCTGCTATTTCTAGCGAGGTCTAAGGCGTTTTGTATAGCACTGGCCTGGTCGCCAAACTCGATGCTCTCAATTGGCGCTAAAGGAGCTTGAGGCGAAGGGTTGGCACAAGACAATAAGGTGGCTAGGCCACAGATTAGGCTAAGAGTGCGAAGCCTTGTGTGAACAAATTGGATTTCAGGCATGGGTATGACAACAGCGCAGTGATTAGAAGAGGAAGCTTATTACAGTTGCTTGGTACGAGCAACTTGGGTCGATGCACAGCCTTGCACGCCTGTGTATACTGCGTTGTTTGCGCACTCTAGCTGCTTAGGACTTTAGACCATGGCCTCAAATGAAAATGATTCTCCTGCCCTTTATATAGTCGCGACTCCAATAGGGAATCTAGGGGATATGACAGCAAGAGCTATCGAAGTGCTGCGCTCAGTTGACTTAATTGCTGCTGAAGACACCCGGCATAGCGCGCGTTTGATGCAACATTTTGGTATTACGACACGCATGACGCCTTACCATGACTTTAGCGACGACGCGAGAGTGGAGTCCTTGTTGTCACAGGTGCTCGAAGGGCAGTCAATTGCGTTGATCTCGGATGCGGGAACGCCGTTGATCTCCGATCCCGGTTATCGCTTGGTGCAACGCGCTAGAGAGCAGTCGATACGAGTTGTGCCTATTCCTGGTGTCTGTGCGATTACTACAGCGTTAAGTGCGGCAGGTTTGCCTAGCGACCGCTTCACCTTTGAAGGCTTTCCTGCGGCCAAACGCACGGGGCGACAGAAACATTTTCAAAGCTTAGTACAGGAGACTCGCACGATAATCTTCTACGAGTCGCCCCACCGAATTCTCGACAGTATAGATGACATGCTTGAAGTGTTTGGGGCGCAGCGTGAGGCTGTTATTTGCCGAGAGCTTACAAAGACTTTTGAAACCCTTTATGGCGCAAGTCTTGGTCAATTGCAGTCATGGATTCGAGAAGATGCGAACCGACAAAGAGGAGAGTTTGTCATAATTGTGCGCGGCGCGGTTGCGCAACCAGAGGAAGCGTTGAACGCTGAGGTGCTGAGAACCTTGACTATTTTGTTGGAGAGTTTGTCGGTTAAGCAGGCGGCAGCCTTAACTGCCCAGATCACCGGAGTTAAGAAAAACTTATTGTATGAGCGCGCCCTAGAGATCAGTAAGGCGCACTCATAGTGCTGGTTAGATTGCCTAAGGTTTGCGAGTCCATTGCCCCGGGCTAGATTCAACAAAATTGCCTGACAGTGTGTTTTCTAGGGCGCGCGAAAAGGCCAGTTTTGCGACCTCTCTGATATCGATGCCATTTTCTCGGGCAATTTGTTGATATCTTTCCCGACGCTGGGCGTTGACATCAGCGACTAGGGCGGCCACATCAGCTGGCACGTTCGTTTGCACAAAACCGATATAGCCATCTTGTTTCTCACCAATCTGTCCGGCGGCTTTCGCTTCTTCGAGAGTGGCTGCAAAAGCGACGCTGCTCATCAGGGCGAATAAAAATAAAACCTGTGTTAGACGTTTAACTAAGCGCATACCTATATCTCCAAAATTAGAATAAATCACTGTCGTCACTGAATATGTCATCCAGTTCTCGCTCTACTTTGACGCGAATCTCATGCTCGATGCGCACATTAAGATTGATAGTAATTGGCTCGTTGGGCACTGCCACCTGTACTGTCGGGGTGCAGGAGGTCAGGAGTAAGGCGGCAAGCATCACGAGTAACGGTGTACGGCTTGGCATATAGAGTCCTAGGGTAAGCGCCGCGCCTAAAGATAGGGGAGGCAATAAAAAATCGATTATGTGTTCACTATACTGCAGCTAGCTTAATCATAGCTTAACTACTGTTCAACTTTCTTACTGTAGCGCCCTTTCCACCGCATCGGCAATGGAGCGTCCCGATTGCAAACTTTGCAAAAGTGCGGGGATATTATCATTGATGTTGAGATTTAGATTGATGCGTTGCCCATTATTCATATCGGGGTTCAAGCCTTGCAAGCGTACCCCTAGATCCAGCTCACCGCTAGGTTGGTATTCCATGGTGGTTTCCATTAGATCGTATTGATAGTTACTGAGGGCTTGGTTGACGAAATCAAGTGCGGCATTGCCACCACCACCTCCGATTGCGGCATAGTGAATGGCGCCACCTGGCGCTTCGACATAAAGTTTGCCGGCGCTAACCGAGGGCTTCAGAGCGGTTAGGGCTACAGGAAGAGTGCCACTTATAAACCCTGTGGCTTGGACCGCATCGTAGGCCGCAAGATCGAGTAGACGCGAAAGATCTAGTCGTTCTATTTGAACCTCCGCCTGATTGCGCTGGGCGCTCCAGTCAAAAGCTATCGTGTTGCTACTCACTTTGCCGCGAAAGAGGCTCGCCTCAAACCCGTTGACCAGCAATAGCGTATCCGGTGTACTAACAGAATAGTTGAGCTTAATATTTTCGATTGGTAAGCCAACGTCGATGCGCTCTATGCTTATTGGTAGGTTTTGCTCGCTCCTAAACTGTGAGCTGTCTAGGAGTTCTCCATTTAGCGCCGCGCTGAACTTAATAAGCCCTATTTCTTCGTAAAAACCACTTAGGGCATTGGCGTCTAAAGAAACCGGTCCGTCGATTAGCCAATTAAGCGCCTCATCTTGTTGCACCTGCAGTGTCGCCTGTCCTTGCAAAGTGCCATCAATTAGGTCTGCACTAATTGGCAGGCGAAAGAAAAATTGGCTAAAGCTTTGATTGCCGTCACCAAAAGAAATCTCAGGAATGGCGATGTTTAATGTGCCAGTGTTTTGAATTAATGCCCACCCAGCATCTATTAGCATTATTTCGCGATCGGCCAAGTGTGCGTTGCCTTGTATATTGATTTCGTCATCAGTGGCTTGAACGCTTAAATTGATTTCAGGCTTGCGAAGAGCAAGCGTCAGCCAGTCACTGCCGATGTTTCTAAATTGCAGATCACCCTCTACCTGAAATCCCAGAGCATTATTGCGGCTACTATTTGCCTGAAAACGTTGTGCGGCGACGGCAAAATGGGTGCTTTTTTCGGCGCTAATTAGATCCGGGATAATAAAATCGATTGCCTTGCTCACTGCCTGCCAATCACCGTCGTTTGTGAGCGTGATTTCTAGGCTGTCCTGCACGAGCACATTGGGGTTCACCAATGCGTAGTCAGCAACTTGCAATGTATTGGCTTGCAAGCGTGAACCTTGTGCGAACACAAATAGTGATTGTTCGGGCGATAGGATCACGGTGTAGTCGCTAATGACCAACAGTGTATTCGCGCTTAACTCGTCCGTGTTGTAGGTATCGAGCTCTATCGTGGTGCTCATGTCAGCGGTGCAATGTTCGATGTCTGTGCATGTTAGTGCTAAGGAAGGGATCTTGACTGCCACCGTTGTGGCTGCGCCTTGCAAAGGGGTCAGAGTAAATTGCCCTGTCAGGTCATTGGCGTTAATGCTCAAACCAAGCTCGGACAGCCCTATGTCGCCATTGATGTTCAACTCGGCGGGGTTGAGCCATTGAAGGGTGCTAGTGGCGAGAGTGGCATTGTCATTAAACTTTATATTCAAGGGCTGCGCGGCTGGAACCCAAAGCTCGAAATTTAAGTCACGTTGGGCGGTATCTGTGGTGGCAAGGCTAAGCTCGAAAGCAAGATCGCCTTGCAGTTCGATGAGTTGTGATAATGCCAGTTCATGTTCGTCCAACAGCATTTGCAGTCGTTCGACCTGCATGTGCACGCTGGCGTTTAAGCGAGTTTGTGCTTGTTGCTCGCTCAGAGTGAAATCGCTATCGAGCACTGGAAGCTGTCGGTTAGCCAATGCAATAGAGCCTGTGAGGTTTGCGGGGGCGTCCGGCGACCAAGTCTCTTGCCATTGCAGGCTAAGCGCGGCCTGCAGCTCGCCGTGAGCGAGCTCGGCTAGCAGGGAGGTGCTATGCTTTTGCAAGGAGACTCGTGCGGCATCAAGGTAAGGGCTGAGTGTGAGCGAGTCGATGATTGCAGTCTCGAAGGGTAGGGTGACAATAAGCGGCTGAATAGAATCTAGTGATGGCAGGGGCGAGGAGTCGTTGTTGGTCGCAGGTGACTGGGCAGAGTCTGTCTGTGTAAGCGAAAGCTGTAGGTTTTGCGCGTGAATCGCTATGACTTTTCCGGTGAGTAATTCCCGCCAATTGTAATGAATGGTCAAGTGTTCTAGTCGGCTCGCTGCGGGGCTGCCGTCTACACGAAAATCGATGCGCTCTATTTCGATGCTTTGCGGGCGTAGTTGTAAACCGGCTATCTCCTCAAGCTCTATCCCTAGCTCGGATAGCGAAGGGGCCAGAGCCATCCGGGCGATGGTGTCAATAAAGAGAATGCCAAGCAAAGCCGTGGCCACGCAAAGGCTTCCCACCAGTAATAGTGTACGTAGCGCAATCCGTGTCATGGTTTTGGAAAAAGTTGAAGTGCTTGTCATGAATGCTCGTAGAAAGACGCAGCGAATGCTTAATGAGTGTGCCACAGAGCTCGCGCGCTTGCATAGCGCCTAAGTGTGCAATGATTATCACAATTTGCTTGTATAAACAGTCCCTCTGCCTTAATCTGCGCCTCGAGTCAGCTGGACAGTCGCTGTTTGGATTTCTTTGTTAGTCGTTTAGGCGACTTTATAAGGTGCTAAGCAGAGGAAAGTCCGGGCTCCATAGAGCAGAACGCCAGGTAACGCCTGGGAGGCGAAAGCCTACGGAAAGTGCAGCAGAGAGTAGACCGCCAACCCCGATGCAAATCGGGCGGTAAGGGTGAAAGGGTGCGGTAAGAGCGCACCGCGCGACTGGCAACAGTTCGTGGCACGGCAAACCCCGTTCGGAGCAAGACCAAATAGGAATCCAAGGGTGTGGCTCGCACTGGATTCGGGTAGGTTGCTTGAGGCTGACAGTGATGTCAGTCCCAGATGAATGACTGTCCACGACAGAACCCGGCTTATAGGCTGACTCAGTTTTTTCCCTTCATGTTATCCGTATCACAATAGTCAAAACCTCAACTCTCTTAACAAACCACTTTAAGTGTAATTGCTAGTGTTCTGATATTGCTCCTGTTCCCTTCTTTTGCGCGAAGCATCGCACGTAACTTCCGGATTTTTATAAGCATTTTCCTAAAAAAACGCACAAATAGTGCTTGCGCTAGGGCATTGCTGTGCCTATAGTGTCGCAAGGTGGAAAAAAGTGGGTAATTCTGTAGAAAAGTGGAGAAAATTGCCCTCCGGTGGAAAAACTTAGCAAGCTTTAAAGGAATGACAGTGTTCAGAGGCGTCAACGTTATCAATTTGGATCCGAAAGGGCGCATGGCTATGCCGGCGCGCTACCGTGATCAATTGCATAGCGATTTTGATGGTCGCCTCGTTGCCACTATCGATCCCATGGCCAAATGTTTGTTGATCTACCCAATCGACACTTGGGAAGACATACAGAAGAAAATTGAGAGCCTGTCTAGCTTCAACCCAGAGACGCGTAAGTTTCAGCGCATGATGATTGGTTATGCCACTGATGTAGAGATGGATCGCAGTGGCCGAATCTTGCTATCGCAAGTGCTGCGCAACCACGCTGAGCTTGATAAGCATGTGGCCCTAGTTGGTCAAGGTAAGAAGCTTGAGTTGTGGAGCGAGAAAAATTGGGCAGAGCAAACTGAGCTTTGGTTGTCCGAAACAAGTTCGAGCGGCGAAATGCCGGCTGAACTGCAGTCGCTATCATTGTGATGGGCGCAAACTTTTTGCTGCGTTTCTTTGAGTGTTTTGTTTGGAATGACGTGTTGGAGAAAAACGCATGACTGAACAAACAAACGATGCTGCGCATGAAACAGTGCTATTGACGCCAGCGGTTGAAGCGCTGATCACAGACAAGTCAGGTTATTACGTGGATGGGACTTTTGGCCGCGGTGGTCATTCGAAACTTATCCTGTCCATGTTGGGTGAAGACGGGCAATTGCTCGGGATCGACAAAGACCCACAGGCAATCGCCACGGCAGAGCAAGAGTTCTGCGCAGACTCACGTTTTAAAATCGCCCAAGGAAGTTTTTCCATGTTGGCGCAGTTAGTGGAAGCGGCAGGAAAGAAAGGGAAGGTGAGCGGGATTTTGTTGGATTTAGGCGTGTCTTCGCCGCAATTGGACGAGGCACAACGCGGTTTTAGTTTTACTCAAGATGGTCCTTTGGATATGAGAATGAATCCGAACGAAGGGCAAAGTGCAGCGCAATGGATAGAGTCGGCACCTGAGCAAGAGATTGCCGATGTGATCTATCGCTACGGCGAAGAAAAGTTTTCCCGTCGTATGGCGCGCGCGATCGTTGAATACCGCAAAGAGACTCCCATCATTACGACTCTACAGTTAGCCGAAATTGTGAAACAGGCCAATCCCGCGTGGGAGAAACACAAGCATCCAGCAACGCGCGCATTCCAAGCCATTCGTATTCACATCAATCGTGAGCTTGAAGATCTGCAAAGCGTTCTGACGCAAGCATTGGAAGTGCTGAGTGTTGGTGGTCGTTTGGTGGTGATTAGTTTTCACTCTTTAGAAGATCGAATCGTCAAGCAATTTATTGCCAAGCAAGCGCGCGGAGATGATTATCCGGCGGGAGTGCCGGTGCAGTTCTCTGATTTGAATCCGCGAGTAAGGAAAATTGGTAAAGCAGTAAAAGCAAGTGGCGAAGAGGTAGCGCGCAATCAAAGATCGCGCAGCGCCATTATGCGTATTGCTGAGAAAATCGCTTAAGTACATAAAGTCTTACTAGAAGAAGATGCCCTTTATGAGAGCACAGGCTAATAAAATAAATGTGAACGCGAGTGCACGACGCGCAGCCATGCAAACCACTATTTATCGCTGGTCTGCATTGTTTTCGCCGCGCATGGTTTTAATTATGGTTTTGTTGCTTTGCGTCCTTGTCTCTGGTTTGTCGGTTATCTATACCACGTTTAAAAATCGCTATTTGCTCAACGAATTGCAGCAATTGAAAACTCAGCGCAACGAGCTGCAAGTGCAATGGGGTCAGTTGTTGATCGAACAAAGTACGTTCAGTTTGGAAAGCAGGATCGAGCGCAAGGCTATTGATGAGCTTGCGATGGAGATACCGGACATCTCGGAAATCGTCATGGTGCGTTATGACTAATAAGACAGAACATAAGCCTATTGTTTGGCGTCTTTACCTTATCTTCTTTGTGATGCTGCTTTGTGTTGTTGCAGTGTTTTGGAAGTTGACGTCTTTGCACGTGCTTCAGAAAGACTTTCTGCAAGGCCAAGGGGATGCGCGCACAATTCGCACGGAACCCCTGTCGGCAAATCGCGGCATGATTACCGATCGTAATGGCGAGCCTTTGGCTGTCAGTACGCCGGTAAAATCTATTTGGGTTAACCCGAAGGAAATTTCACAAGAGCTCAGAGATATTGAAATTCTGGCGTTTGAGCTACAAATGGAGTCGCAAGTTTTGGCGGCCAATATCGCAGCAAATGCTGACAAAGAATTTCTATTCGTGAAGCGTCGTATGTCTCCGGCAGAAGCAGATAGAGTGCTGGCCTTGGGAATAGACGGGGTTTATTCGCGGCAGGAATATCAGCGTTATTATCCGCAAGGTGAGATAGCTGCCCATGTGGTCGGCTTTACGAATGTCGATGATAGCGGGCAAGAAGGTCTTGAGCTGGCGTATGACGAGTGGCTTCAGGGCGTGCCCGGCAGGCAGCAAGTGATGAAAGACCGTCGTGGGCGTGTCATTAAAGAGCTAGACACACTAGCCCCAGCCCAGCCTGGGCAAGATCTTGAATTAAGCATCGATTTTAGAATTCAGAATCATGCTTACAAAGAGTTGAAGTCTGAATACATGTTGCGTGGCGCACGATCTGCCTCTGTTGTGGTCATGGATGTTGCCACAGGTGAAGTTTTAGCGATGGTTAACCAGCCATCCTACAACCCAAATAATCGTAGCACCATTACTGACTTCAGTGCGCTGAGGAATCGGGCTGTGACGGACTTGGTCGAGCCAGGTTCGACAGTTAAGGCGTTTACAGTTGCCGCTGCTTTGGAGTCAGGCATGTTTACGCCTGAAACTCTGGTCGATACTAGTCCAGGCCGTATACGGGTTGGTCGTGACTACGTCACCGATGCGACAACTCGTGCGATCAACCACGGCATGTTGACTGTACAAGGGGTTATCACGAAATCGAGCAACGTCGGCGCCACTAAGTTGGCCTTGGCTATTGGGCATGAGCCGCTGCGTAATTTGCTCGAACGAGTTGGGTTTGGTACGGACACCGGGACAGGGTTCCCTGGTGAGCGTAGTGGTGTGCTACCTAATCATCGCATTTGGCATGATATTGAAACGGCAACACTTTCCTATGGTTATGGTTTGTCGGTCTCGGCCCTGCAGCTCGCGAGCGCCTATACCACTTTAGTGGGCGGCGGGATTAAAAAGCCGGTATCAATGTTAAAAGTGCAACCAGATGCCTTGGCATCGATGCCCACTGAGCGCGTTCTGAGCGAGACGATTTCTCGCAATGTGATGGCTGCGTTAGAGACGGTAGTCGACAAAGAGCGAGGCGGTGGTGCGACGGCGGCCAATGTGCCTTTTTATAGTGTTGCTGGAAAGACTGGTACCGCACACGTTGTGGGCGCTTCAGGTTACGAGAGTAATGTGTATAACTCACTCTTCGTGGGTTATGCCCCTGCAAGCGACCCGCGCATAGTGGTCGTAATCATTATGAATGAGCCTAGTGGGCGAGAGCACTACGGTAGTCAAGTGGCTGCACCACTTTTCTCAAAGATCGTGACCGGCGCGATGCGAATTTTGAACGTGACACCCGATAGATTAGACGATGCACAATTGTTGAAACTGAGCGCACTCTAATGGGAGCGGCGCAATGAATATAGCGGAAAATATTTTGTACACAACTACACTCGATCAGCTGCTCGATGGACTCACGGAATTGCCCCGTGATCTGCCGTCTGCATTTTCTGTGCGTGTCAGTGGTGTGCAATTGGATAGCCGTTTAGTCAAACCCGGTGATCTTTTTTTCGCGTGCTTCGGAAAAAACCATGACGCACGAGATTATATCGATGCAGCGATTGAACGTGGTGCAGTTGCGGTGCTCGCGCATGCAGGTGGGCCTTGGCAGGGCGTGAGTGTTCGACAAGGTGTCGTGGTTGTGGCTATTGCTGATCTGTCTGCTCGCACGGGCGAGATAGTCAGCCGGTTCTTCGACGAGCCTAGCGCAGCAATGACAATGTTTGGTGTGACTGGCACAAACGGAAAAACGAGTTGTACTCAGTTTATCGCGCAAGTTCTCAATAGCATGAAGCGTCATTGCGGAGTGATTGGCACGCTTGGTATTGGTATTCCACCGGAGCTTTCTGAATCTTCCTACACGACTCCAGATCCAGTGCAAGTGCATAGTGCGCTTGCCGACATGCGTTTTTCGGGGGCGGACAGTGTTGCGATGGAAGTGTCTTCGCAAGGGCTGCATCAGCATCGAGTCAATGGTGTGAAGTTCGACATAGCCGTATTCACTAATCTAACACGTGATCACTTGGATTATCACGGCAGCATGGAAGAGTATGCAGATACCAAGCGCAAACTGTTTATGTTTGAGAGCTTGAGTAGCGCTGTTGTCAATATAGATGATCCCTTTGCGAGCCAGCTTCTTAATGCCCTAGCACCACATGTTAAGAGTTATACCTACAGTGTTGGTAACTCACAGGCCGATGTCTATGCGTTGAAGTTAGAGCGCAACCGTGAAGGCTTTAAGGCGCGTGTCCATACTCCTTTTGGTGATGGTGACTTGCAAGGCTCGCTTCTAGGTACGTTTAACTTCAGTAATCTCATGGCCGTTCTCACGTCTTTGTTGGCGAGCGAGAGTAGCCGCACCGATTTTGATATCGATGTGCTATTTGATCATCTTGCACGTGTTAGCGCTGTGTCCGGACGTATGGAGATGATCGGCGATGAAAGCGCCGATGTGACGGTAGTAGTGGATTATGCCCATACGCCAGACGCTCTGCGTGTAGCGTTACAGGCTTTGCGAGAGCATTTCACTGGGCGCATCTGGTGCGTGTTCGGCTGTGGTGGCAATCGTGACCAAGGCAAGCGTCCCTTGATGGCCGAAATGGCCGAGCAGTTTGCCGATATTCTCGTAGTGACCGATGACAATCCTCGTAAAGAAGACGCCGATGAAATCGTAAGACAGATCGTTCTAGGGGTTGATGATAAGTCTAAGCTCACAGTGCAGCGTGACCGTGCGCAAGCAATTGAGTTTGCGATCTCTAATGCGGGCGTCGGCGATGTGGTGCTCTTAGCAGGAAAGGGGCATGAAAATTATCAAGACGTGAATGGTCAGAAAATGGTGTTCAGTGACGTTAAGCAAGCAAGGTTGGCCTTAGCGCGACGTCTCAATTCTACCCATACAGGGCACAGGTGATTCTGTGATACGCGACATGAGCTTGGCACAAATAAACAGCGAACTTTCAGGAAAGCACTTCGGTGCCGATGTGAACTTCAGCGCCGTGTCGACGGATACTAGGGCTCTGCCTGAGGGCGCGCTTTATGTTGCTTTGGTGGGCGAGCATTTCGACGGCAATGAATTTGTGCTGGACGCTATTGAGAAAGGCGCATGCGCAACGGTGGTGTCCAAACCCGTCCACAGTACTGTGCCAGTTTTACAAGTAAGTGACACGACCGAAGCGTTGGGACAGATTGCCCGTCTAAATCGCGAAGCCTCCACTGCGCATTTTATCGCGATCACAGGAAGCCAGGGTAAAACCACTGTGAAAGAGATGTGTGCCAACATTATGAGCGAATGTCGCAATGTGTTGGTGACACGTGGCAACTTTAACAACCACATCGGTGTGCCATTAACGCTTCTAGAATTGAACGCCGAACATGATTGTGCAGTGATCGAGCTTGGGGCGAGTGGTTTAGGTGAGATTGCCTATACCGTGGCGATGGTGACACCGAATGTGGCCGTACTCACAAACGCCGAAGCAACACATATAGAGGGCTTTGGTGATCTTGAAGGCGTCGTGCGCACCAAGGGCGAAATCATTGATGGCCTGACCGAGGATGGCGTTGCAATCCTCAATGCCGATTCGCCGCACTTTGCCGTCTGGAGCAAGCGCGCGGCAACTAAAAACGTGAAGAGCTTCGGGTTGCAGAACGCTGCCGACTATCACGCTAAGAACTTATTGCTTGGGAGTAATGGTCGTAGTGCCTTTCAACTAGTCACTCCACAAGGAGACATCGAAATCAGTTTGGGGCTAGCGGGGCGTCACAACGTACTCAACTCCCTGGCTGCCGCCGCTGCCTGTATTGAATCGGGAGCGACACTAAAGGACGTGCAAAGTGGTTTGGCGAACGTCAAAGCTGTCGCTGGGCGCCTGCAGCTACTAGCAGGAATAGCGAATTCGATACTGATCGATGATAGCTACAACGCTAGCCCGTCGTCATTTCATGCAGCGATCGATGTATTGGCAGAGCAGGCGGGCCGTAAGATTTTGATTGTAGGAGATATGGGCGAGTTGGGTTTGCAGGCGGCGCAGGCGCATACAGAGGTAGGTGAATACGCGAGACAAAAAGGAATCGATGCCCTGTGGGCGACTGGTCACCATGCTGTTTTGGCTGCACAGAGTTTTGGTGCGTCAGGTCGGCATTTTGTGAAACAGATAGATCTTATTGCTGCCGCAAAAAATGAATTGAGCGAAGGTGATACTGCCCTTGTAAAAGGATCACGCAGTGCCGCCATGGAACGTGTAGTAGAGCAATTAAAAATGGGAGTGTCTTTATAATGCTGGTATGGCTTGCAAGTTATCTTACTCAGATCGATAGCGGCTTCGCTGTATTTCAGTACATTACCGTGCGCGGTATTTTCAGTATTCTTACGGCCTTGTTTATTTCTTTGTGGATAGGCCCTTGGATGATTCGCAGGCTTAACTCCATGCAGATTGGGCAAGTCGTTCGCGACGATGGTCCTGAAAGTCACTTGAGCAAGGCTGGTACGCCGACCATGGGTGGCGCGCTGATTATCGTCAGTATGTTGTTCAGCACATTGCTTTGGTCTGACCTCAATAACCATTATGTCTGGACAACTCTCGCCGTCACTTTGATGTTTGGTGCGATCGGTTGGGTTGATGACTATCGCAAAGTATTTGAGAAAAACCCGCAAGGTTTGCCGGCACGATGGAAGTATTTTTGGCAATCGGTGGCGGGATTTGGCGCCGCCATTTTCCTATATTTTTCTGCGATAGGCCCAGCAGAGACGCATTACATTGTCCCTTTCTTTAAGGATGTGTCTCTTAATATTGGCATCCTCTATATCGTGATTTCCTATTTTGTCATTGTGGGAAGTAGCAACGCTGTGAATCTTACCGATGGCCTAGATGGGCTAGCGATTCTGCCAACAGTAATGGTGGGGGGCGCTCTAGGAATTATTGCCTACCTCGCAGGGCACGTAGAGTTTTCTGAGTATTTGCGTATTCCCTATGTGGCAGGTGCAGGTGAGCTAGTGATATTTTGCGGCACCTTAGTGGGGGCTGGTCTTGGTTTTCTTTGGTTTAACACCTACCCAGCTCAAGTATTTATGGGTGACGTGGGCGCGCTTGCCCTTGGCGCTGCACTCGGCGTGGTAGCCATCATTGCTAGGCATGAGATCGTGTTGTTCATTATGGGTGGCATTTTCGTCATGGAGACGGTGTCAGTCATTCTACAAGTGGGTTCATTCAAGCTTACGGGTAAGCGTATTTTTCGCATGGCACCGCTGCATCACCATTTCGAGTTGAAAGGCTGGCCTGAGCCAAGAGTGATTGTACGATTCTGGATTATCACAGTCATGCTAGTGCTGTTTGGTTTAGCGACACTGAAACTACGATAAATATTACGAGAAAATAAAGGAAGACTTGTGGCGCATTTGCATCGAATTATAGTGGGGTTAGGAACGACAGGATTATCCTGTGCCCGCTATTTGCGCTCAAAAAATCTTGCTTTTGAAGTCATTGATAGCCGCCAATCGCCTCCTGGTCTTGCGCAGTTCCAAGCTGAGTTTCCCGAAGTGGCGTTGACATTGGGTGAGTTCTCGCAAACCTTGTTGTGTCAAGCTGACGAGTTGTTGTTGAGCCCAGGGGTCAGTGTTCAGACTCCGGCGATAAAGGCGGCAGCAGAGGCGGGCGTGCGTATAGTTGGTGATATCGCCCTCTTTAGTGAAGCGCAAGAACAGCCCGTTGTAGCAGTGACAGGCTCCAATGGTAAGAGCACCGTTGTCACTTTGCTGGCAATGATGGCGCGCCAGGCTGGTTTGAGTGTCGGGCTTGGGGGCAATCTTGATGGCGCCGAAGCTTCCCCTGCTCTAGATCTTCTGCGCCAAGATCCTAAAGACGTCTATATTTTAGAGCTTTCTAGTTTTCAGCTTGAGACAACGCCTCACCTGGCTGCGAAGGCTGCGGTGATTCTCAATGTCAGTGATGATCACATGGACCGTTATGCGAACAAACATGAGTATGAAGCGGCCAAGCAACGCATTTTCTTAGGGGCTGAAAACGCGATCGTCAATAAAGATGATGCAGCAAGCCAACCATGGAACAGTCAAGGGCTCGCTATCAGTCATTTTGGATTAGAGATACCTAACGCCGGTGAGTGGGGAGTAGTGCAGAAAAACGAGACAAGTTTTCTTGCTTTTGGCAATGAGGCACTGCTCGATATCAAATCTTTAAAGGTGGCCGGTAAACACAATATCGCTAATGCACTGGCAGCGCTCGCGCTTGGTGAGGCGATTGGATTGCCGCGTGAGGCGATGTTGAGTGCCTTAACAACTTTCCCGGGTTTGCCACATCGCTGTCAATGGCTGCGTCGAGTGCATGGCGTGGATTACTACAATGATTCAAAAGGCACTAATGTCGGCGCGAGTATTGTAGCCATAGAAAGCCTCGGCGAACTTATTAAGGGCAAACTGATCCTTATCGCTGGTGGTGTTGACAAAGGTGCCGATTTTTCCATTATGGCGCCAGTGCTAGAGACGTTTGTGAAGTTGGCTGTTTTGATTGGACGCGATGCTAAGAATATGGCGGCAGCCATGAAGAACTCTATTGAAATAGTGTTTGCCAATAGCCTGCAAGAGGCGGTTGCCATAGCCGCACAGAACGCCAATGAAGGCGATGCGGTATTGCTTTCACCGGCATGCGCAAGCTTCGATATGTTCAATGATTTTACCCATCGTGGACGAGTCTTTAGTGAGACAGTGGAGGCTTTGTCATGAGCACACCTTCGCTTTCAGTCTATAGCGCCATCCAAGGGCGCCAGCCACAAACATTCAAGCCTAATGCTTTATTGATCATCATCTTTGTTTTGATGACAGTGGGTTTGTTGATGATGACCTCCGCCTCAATAGAGATCGCTAATGGTCAATATGGCGATCCATTTTTCTACATGAAGCGCCAGTTATTTTTCACCGTTCTATCGTTTGCGGTGATTGCAATAACGCTGAATATCCCAACGCGGTTTTGGTATTCGGTCAGTGGTGTGTTGCTTGTTTGTTCGTTTATTCTCTTAGCGCTTGTGCTTGTTCCTGGTATAGGGAAAGTAGTCAATGGTAGTGCGCGTTGGATCGATCTTGGTTTTTACAATCTGCAGCCTTCTGAGATGGCGAAACTGTTTTTCGTCTTCTATCTAGCGGCCTATCTCGAGCGAAGACGTGAAGAGGTTATTGCAACTTGGGTTGGGTTTGTAAAACCAATGTTGATCCTTGCTGCGGCAATTGTCTTATTGCATTTCGAGCCAGACCACGGAGCGATGGTGATCATGATAGGGACTTGTTTCAGCATGATCTTTCTTGCTGGCGCAAAGTTGCATCGATTTTTGCTTGTCCTTGCCGCTTGTCTTGGTGCGGTCATCGTTTTGGCAATTATGAAACCCTATGTTCTCGATCGCTTCTCTTCCTTCCTTAATCCTTGGGCAGCCGAATATGTCTACGGGGAAGGTTATCAGCTGACTCAAGCTCTAATTGCGTTTGGTCGTGGTGGCTTCTTCGGAGAGGGCTTAGGCAACAGTATTCAAAAGCTATATTTCTTGCCTGAGGCACACACTGATTTTGTTCTAGCGATCGTGGCAGAAGAGTTCGGTTTGGTGGGAGTTAGCACTATTGTAGGTTTGTTTATAGCGCTAGTGGCACAAGCCTTCGTTATTGGCCGTAAAGTTGAGGCGCAAGGCGATCTATTTGCAGCCTATGTCGCTTATGGTATCGCGATGTTGATTGCCTGCCAGACACTTATCAATGTAGGGGTGAACATCGGACTGCTGCCAACAAAAGGTCTAACACTTCCGTTTTTAAGTTACGGCGGAAACTCTCTGCTAGTGAGTTGTTTCATGGTGGCCGTGTTGGTGCGAATTCAATTTGAGCACGAACAAAAATCATTGCCTCAGGCGCAGCGAGGTCGACGCTGATGTCTTCTAAAACGGTATTGATTATGGCAGGCGGGACTGGTGGACATATTTTTCCAGCACTGAGTATCGCTCGCAATCTACAAAACAAAGGTTTCAGTATTGCATGGTTGGGAACGGCGCGAGGCTTAGAGGTCGATGTAGTCAATGGGACTGACATCCCATTGCATTTGATTGATGTGAAAGGGCTAAGAGGCAAAGGTTTTTTTAGCATGATCGTGGCCCCTTTTATGATTCTCAGTGCAATCGTGCAAGCCTTAGGCGTAATTCGTAGAGTAAAGCCCTGCTGCGTGTTGGGAATGGGCGGTTATGTCACAGGCCCTGGCGGGGTAGCGGCGAAGCTCTCCGGCAAGCCGTTGCTGATTCATGAGCAAAACGCGATTGCTGGATTTAGTAATCGCTTACTAGCGAAAATTGCCAATACCGTGATGCAGGCATTCCCGGGCACCTTCTCCGAGTCAGTAAAAGCCATCACTACTGGCAATCCGGTGCGCGAAGACATCAGTGCACTAGCTCAGAAAAACTATGTCGCTAGTGCTGGGCCGCTGAGAATTTTGGTTCTGGGTGGCAGCCTGGGTGCTGTGGCAATTAACGAATTAATGCCAACGGTTTTAGCGATGTTTACGCCAGAGGCGCGCCCGCAAATTTGGCACCAGGTTGGTAAGAAAAATATCGAAGTGACACAGCAGGCCTATGCAAAAGCAGGGTTGATATTGAATGAAGCTTGTCGAGTAGACGCTTTTATCGATGATATGGCGGCAGCGTATGACTGGGCAGACATCGTTGTTTGTCGAGCCGGAGCGTTGACGGTGAGTGAGGTCGCGGCAGCAGGTATCGCCTCAGTATTGGTGCCATACCCTTATGCAGTAGATGACCATCAAACTCGTAATGCGCAGAGTTTAAGTGAAGACAACGCGGCAGTGTTGATTCAACAAAAAGACCTCGATGCTGAGAAATTGCAACAGCTGCTTGCAAGATTTCAAGATGACCGTGAAGCATTAGAAATGATGGCCCAAAGAGCGAGAAAAATAGCGCGCTTTGATGCCAATGAATTAGTCGCAAATCAATGCATGGATGCTTGTAAAGGATAGTGAAGGCATGACAATGACTCGTAAACAGAATAAGGCAAACCCCGTACCGGAGATGCGTCGTATAAAAACGATTCATTTTGTTGGTATTGGTGGCGCTGGTATGTGCGGCATAGCGGAAGTGTTGCTCAACCAAGGCTATGCCGTCACAGGGTCTGATATTCGTCAATCGCCTGTTACTCAGCGTTTAGTGAACTTAGGGGCACAGGTATTTATCGGCCACCGAACTGAGAACGTTGAGAGTGCCGATGTAGTTGTCTATTCCAGTGCCGTAAACTCAGAGAACCCTGAACTAGTGGCAGCAAGAGAGGCGGGGCGTCCAATCATTCCTCGTGCAGAAATGTTGGCGGAGCTGATGCGTTATCGTCATGGTATTGCAATTGCCGGGACACACGGCAAGACCACGACAACCAGTTTGGTGGCTTCCATTTTTGCCGAAGCAGGTTTAGACCCCACTTTCGTGATTGGTGGTTTGCTCAATAGTGCCGGTGCTAACGCCGCGCTAGGAGAGAGTCGTTACTTAGTCGCAGAGGCTGATGAGAGCGACGCGTCGTTCATTCATCTTCAGCCGATGGTTACGGTTGTCACTAATATCGATGCCGATCACATGAGCACCTATGAGGGTGATTTCAATAAGTTGAAGAAATACTTCTTAGAATTTCTGCATAACTTGCCATTTTATGGTCTTGCTGTGATGTGTATCGACGACCCAGTGGTGGCTGAAATTTTGCCGCAGATCGCAAGACCAACATTGACCTATGGTTTTGCAGACAAAGCAGACTATCGAATTGTCAATCTGAGCCAAGATCGTCAATTCACACAGTTCGACATTGTGCGCCCAGAGCGCGAAGGAACGCTGCGCATCAATCTCAATATTCCTGGTCGTCATAATGCCTTGAATGCAGCAGCGGCCGTTGCCATCGCGAGCGATGAAGGGATTAGTGATGAGCACATTTTTGCAGGGCTGAGTAAATTTCAAGGCGTCGGTCGACGTTTCGAGATGCAAGGGCAATTCCCAGTGCGTGACGGAACGGCAATGCTACTGGATGATTATGGTCATCACCCACGCGAAGTGGCGGCCACGATTGCGGCATTGCGTGATGGATGGCCAGATTCACGCATCGTCATGATCTATCAACCACACCGTTACACTCGCACTAAAGACCTTTATGAAGATTTTGTCATAGTCCTCTCGGACGTGGACGTCTTATTAATGTTGGAAGTGTATTCCGCTGGTGAAGACGCAATACCCGGTGCCGATTCGCGCAGTCTATGTCGCAGCATTCGTGCGCGAGGTCGAGTTGACCCAGTGTATGTCCAAGATGAAACAGATATTCGTCAGGTATTAACAGAAGTGCTCCGTGATGGCGACATCGTCATCACCCAAGGCGCTGGCAGTGTCGGTTCTCTAGCTAAGCAGTTGAGCGAGCAAGGTTTAATAGTATGACTGAATTAAACACTCAGATGCAGGAAGTTATCGCTCAATTAGGGCGTGTCGCTGTTGTGATGGGCGGCAATTCTGCTGAGCGCGAAGTGTCACTAAAAAGCGGCAGTGCGGTTCTTGAAGCCTTGCTTAGTGTCGGGGTTGATGCGGTAGGAATTGATGCCAAGAAAGACCTTGCTGTGCAGTTACAGGCTCAAAACATTCAAAGAGTCTTTAATGTGTTACATGGGCGCGGCGGTGAAGATGGCACTCTGCAAGGCCTTTTGGAGTTTTTGCAGATACCTTATACGGGTAGTGGTGTGTTGGCCTCGGCGCTAGCAATGGACAAAGTAAAAACAAAATACATATGGCAACAAATTGGATTGCCTACACCGAATTTCTTCGTACTCGACGCCACAACAGATTGGCAAGCAGTAATGGATGAACTTGGTAAAGCGGTGGTAAAGCCAGTGCGTGAGGGTTCGAGCATTGGGATGTCGATTGTCGATAGCCCAGAGAAACTTCGCGAAGCCTTTGCCTTGGCGAGCGAGTATGACTCAGAGGTCATGGCCGAGCAGTTTATTGCTGGCACTGAGTTTACAGTCGCTATTTTAGATGGAGAGCCACTACCCGTAATAGAGCTGCACACATCCCATGTGTTCTATGACTACAACGCCAAATACATTGCCAATGACACGCAGTATTTATGTCCAGCTCCAATCGATGCGCAGGCTGAGAGCGAAGTGCAAGCGCTATCTTTGAGCGCGTTCTTAGCACTTGGCTGTACTGGGTGGGGACGGGTTGATTTGATGCGCGATGCCGCTGGCAAGTTTTACCTGCTAGAAGTCAATACAGTGCCAGGGATGACAGACCATTCATTAGTGCCGATGGCAGCCACTGCCAAAGGGTTGAGCTTTAGCCAATTACTAATACACATTTTGACAACGACAAACTAAGAGAGTGCCACTAAGGCCATGAGCAGAGCGACACAAAAACAAGGTTTTTCAGCACACGGCGGTATGCGCGACATACCACGTGGCGCCGTGCCTCTGCAGAAACAACAAGAGCAAGCGCAAGGGCCGGCTCGCAAGAGTCGCGCGGGGGTTTTGATGGTTGTGCTAGTGCTTTGTATGGCAGTGCTAGTGACTCAGAACCGTGAGCAAATCAATGCCTATGTGAATAAACCAATTCGTGTGGTGAAGATGGCAAACGAACTGCAAAGGGCGAACGAAGGGCATATCCGTGCTGCATTGGCTGCCCATTTGAATGCCGGTTTTTTTGCCTTGGATGTGCGAGCGATCAAAGAACAACTAGAAGCTGACCCGTGGATTGAAAAAGCGGTGATCACTCGTATCTGGCCAGATACTTTGTCAGTAGGAATTACAGAAGAGCTCGCGATTGCACGCTGGGGCGACCAGCATCTATTGAATCAATATGGTGAGAGTTTTGCGCCGGAACTGCAGTCAGATGATTTCACTCTGCCACTCTTGCGAGGTCCAGAGGGCATGGAGCGCAAGGTGATGGAACAGTATCAAGTTTTCTCGCAAATGTTGTCAGATACCGGGTTGCGAGTAAGAGAGATTGCGTTGAGTGATCGCGGAAGTTGGACCTTGCGCATGGAGAACGATTTGCAAGTCAGTATAGGGCGCAATGACGTCATGGAAAGAATGGAGCGATTTGTCACTTTTTATTCGCGCCATCTTTTCGCACAGCTTGAAGAGATCGAAGCAGTCGATTTGCGTTATAGCAATGGAATATCAATTAGGAACAAGACAGTTATGCCAGCCGGAGTTGCTTCAAAATGAACACAGCGAACGACATAAAAATTGCTAATAAGCAGTTATCTACACGAGCTTCAGGAGTGCGCGGATTATGAGCGAATCAGTACGCGGAAACCTCATCGTTGGCTTGGATATCGGAACGTCGAAAGTAGTAGCAATCGTCGGCGATATCAAAGCGGATGGAAGTCTCGATATCGTCGGGATAGGGAGTCACCGTTCTAGGGGGCTTAAGAAAGGCACCGTAGTGAACATCGAGTCCACTGTGGAGTCTATTCAGAGAGCCATCGAAGAAGCCGAGTTAATGGCTGGTTGTCAGATTCATTCAGTATATGCAGGGATTGCAGGTAGCCATATTCGCAGCATGAATTCGCACGGCATTGTCGCCATTCGTGATGGGGAAGTGACCCGTGCAGATATCGAACGAGTCATTGATGCGGCCCAAGCTGTGGCGATCCCGGCTGATCAAAAAGTATTGCATATTCTGCCGCAAGAATACGTGATCGACTCGCAGGAGGGTGTGAAAGAGCCCTTAGGAATGTCCGGTGTACGTTTAGAGGCGAAAGTGCATTTGGTGACGTGTGCAATCAATGCGGCTCAAAATATCGAGAAGTGTATTAAGCGTTGTGGTTTGGTTACAGAAGAAATTATTTTGGAACAACTGGCTTCAAGTTATGCAGTGCTCACTGAAGATGAGAAAGAGCTTGGCGTTTGTCTAGTGGATATTGGCGGCGGCACTTCAGATATTGCCATCTTCACAGAGGGGGCTATTCGTCATACAGGCGTGATCCCAATCGCAGGGGACCAAGTCACTAATGATATCGCAATGGCACTGCGCACACCGACTGAGAATGCCGATGAGTTGAAGATCAAATATGCCTGTGCGTTAACGCAGTTAGCCAATGTCGGTGAGACGATTAAGGTGCCAAGCGTTGGTGATAGGCCGCCGCGCGAGCTCTCACGCCAGGCATTAGCCGAAGTGGTTGAACCACGCTATGACGAGCTATTTACCTTGATTCGCGCAGAGCTTCAGCGCAGTGGCTTCGAGAATATGCTGGCGGCAGGAATCGTATTAACCGGCGGCACTTCCAAGATGGAAGGCGTTGTTGAACTTGCAGAAGAGATCTTTCACGCGCCTGTGCGCATAGGCGTTCCGCAGAATGTAAAAGGGCTTTCCGATATCGTACGCAACCCCATTTATTCGACCGGGGTTGGCTTGCTTCTCTACGGGGTTAAGCAACAGCAAGATCGCGAAGGTATCGTCGCCCCGAAAGAATTACAGATCGGATTTGGAGATAAGTTTAGCGCTTGGATTAAGAAAAATTTGTAAGAAAAAGTTTAGAGATAATCAATTAATCACATTTAGTTTTAAGAAATATAATGAGTCAGGAGGCCGTATGTTTGAATTAGTCGATAGCTTGCCACAGAATGCAGTCATCAAAGTGATCGGTGTAGGCGGTGGTGGTGGCAACGCAGTGCGCCACATGATTGCCAATCACATTGAAGGTGTTGAATTCGTGTGTGCCAATACTGATGCGCAGGCCTTGAGCAATCTTGGTGCTCGCACATTACTGCAGATGGGTAGTTGCGTTACTAAAGGTCTAGGTGCTGGTGCAAATCCAGAGATCGGCCGTCAGGCAGCGTTAGAAGATCGTGATGAAATCGCAGAAATTCTCGCAGGCGCGGATATGGTTTTCATCACTGCTGGTATGGGTGGTGGAACTGGCACTGGTGCGGCGCCTATTTTTGCAGAAGTTGCAAAAGAGCTAGGAATTCTCACTGTTGCTGTGGTGACTCGTCCTTTTCCTTTCGAAGGCAAGAAACGTTCATTGATTGCTGATGAAGGTATTGTTGAGTTGTCCGAACACGTCGATTCTTTGATCACCATTCCAAATGAAAAATTGCTCGAGGTGTTGGGTAAATCAGCGAGTTTGCTAGACGCATTCAAAGCAGCGAATGACGTATTGTTGGGCGCAGTTAAAGGGATAGCCGATTTGATTATGCGTCCTGGCATGATCAACGTGGACTTCGCCGATGTGCGCACTGTGATGTCAGAGATGGGCATGGCGATGATGGGCACAGGTTATGCCTCTGGTGAAGGCCGTGCGCGCGAGGCGGCTGAGTCTGCTATTCGCAGCCCGCTTCTCGAAGACGTTAATCTGCATGGGGCTCGCGGCATTCTTGTGAATATTACGGCCGGCGAAAACCTTTCCCTCGGTGAGTTCACAGAAGTGGGTGACACAATCGAAGAGTTCGCTTCAGATGATGCCACTGTAGTTGTTGGTACTGTGATCGACCCAAGCATGGGCGAAGAGATTCGCGTGACGGTTGTGGCGACAGGTTTGGGCGAGCGCGCCGTAGTCAAAGAAGTAAAACCTGTCGAGCAGCCAAAAGCGGTTGTTACTGACTACCGTCAGTTGGATCGCCCCGCGGCGTTGCGTTCGCGCACTGCCTCTTCTGCCTCCAGCCATACGATGCCACAGTCCTCTGGCCTGGCTAAAGCCGTTGGTGCGGAGACGGATATGGACTATTTGGACATTCCAGCGTTCTTGCGTCGTCAGGCAGACTAATGTGATCTTTCGCTCAAAATTATCATTAATTTTGAGCGCTGCATTGCGGTGAAATGGCTGTTTCACCGCTAATTAAGGTCGCAAAACCAGAATCACGATGAAATTGTCGTTGCTGGGAAATGTTTGGGTTATTTTTTGTTATTTGCTATGATCCCGCCTGCATTGACCCTAACTGTCATGCAGGCTTCACATTTAATCAGGAAAAGACGAACCTATGCTAAATCAAAGAACTTTGAAGAACGTTATCAGAGCCACAGGAGTGGGTTTGCATAATGGCGAGAAAGTCTACCTGACGTTGCGACCTGCACCGATCGACACTGGAATTATCTTTAAAAGGACCGATCTTGATCCTATGGTGGAGATTCCAGCAACCGCGACTTACGTTGGCGATACCACCTTATCGACGACCCTTGTGAAAGGAGATGTCAGAATCTCGACTATCGAGCATTTGATGTCTGCGATGTCAGGTTTGGGGATCGACAATGCCTATATTGATGTCAGCGCGCCTGAAGTGCCTATTATGGACGGCAGCGCCGGTCCTTTTGTCTTCCTGATCCAGTCCGCTGGCATCGAAGAGCAAAAAGCATTGAAAAAATTCATTCGCATCAAAAAGCCTCTAACGGTTTCCGATGGGGATAAATCAGTAAGCCTAGAGCCCTTTGATGGCTTTAAGGTTAGTTATACCCTGCTTTACGATCACCCTGTTTATCGTAAGTATACGAAGACAGCGAGTGTTGATTTTTCCAGCACTTCATTCGTTAAAGAAGTCAGCCGTGCCCGTACATTCGGATTTATGCATGAGTTTGAAGAATTGCGTAACCGTAACTTGGCATTAGGCGCGAGCATGGACAACGCCATTGCTGTAGGTGACTATAAAGTATTGAACGAAGACGGATTACGTTATGAAGACGAGTTCGTGAAGCACAAAATTCTGGACGCCATCGGTGACCTTTACATGATCGGCTTTAGCCTGATCGGCGAGTTCAAAGGATATAAGTCTGGACACGCATTGAATAATGCATTATTAAGGTCGCTTGAAGATAACAAAGACGCCTGGGAAATTGTCAGTTTTGACTCAGACTCGCATGTACCTATTTCTTATATGAAACCAGTACTCGCAGCCTGATAATTTTCTAGCACCGTTCCATATTTGTAACCCATTGATATTTGGGTATAAGTTTGACGTTCGGCTGCCTAAGCTTGGCTCAGGTGTTCTGCATTAGGACTAAACAGAGAACACCTAGACCCATGAAATTGATATTAGTTGACCAACATCATGGTCAAACTCGCACGATTGTCCTCAAAGGGTGGCTGAAAGGCCTCCTGTCGATTTGCATCTTGGGTGCCCCTGTCGCTTTTGCTTATCTCGGTTATCAGTTTGCCGTCTCACAAGACTCTCACGAATATTCTCTAGAAGTCCGTCAAGGTTGGAGCGAAGATCTCGCCTCTCAAGCCGATGCCTTAGAACGTCTAAAACAAGAATCCGAAGAGCAGATTGAAGCGCTGACCCTGCGCTTGGCGATGTTGCAGGCACGTCTACTGCGTATGGAGGCACTAGGTGAGCGCATTACCACTGTCGCCCAATTGGATTCAGGCGAATTTAACTTTTCTAGCCCTCCCGGTGTAGGCGGCCCACTATTAAGCGATTCGATCCCCTATTCGCCGCCAGATTTCGTCACCGCGATTTCAGATCTGGAACAGCAAATCGCTGATCGTGCTCAACAGCTTGAAATCATTGAAGGTTTGATGCTCGAAAGGCAGTTCGAATCCGATGCCTTTTTAACGGGTCGCCCAATTAAGCAAGGGTGGATGTCCTCACCGTTTGGGCGTCGAACAGACCCTTTTACAGGGAAATTGGCTTGGCATTCCGGTGTAGATTTCGCAACTAGCGAGGCGGGTGCAGACATTATTGCCGTGGCTGCGGGTGTGGTTACGGCGGCTGGCGAACGACAAGGCTATGGCCTCACCGTTGATGTCAACCACGGCAATGGTTATGTGACCCGCTACGGGCATGCTGAAAAGCTCCTGGTGGATGTCGGTGAGATAATCAAGAAAGGGCAAACCATTGCCTTGGTGGGTAGTACTGGGCGCTCTACTGGTCCACACGTGCATTTCGAGGTGTATAAGCATGGCCGAGTCGTAGACCCATCGTCTTATATTCACCGAACCTCTAGATAGATTTCCTTATTGTCCCTTTACGCGATGTTGCCTCTGTTGAGGTGACCTTTGCCGCGCGTCTGTGTAAATTATTTTTATTCCAGTTTTATTATTAAGCGAAGCGATATCATGAACCTTAATTTCTTAAGCGCCATTTTTGGTAGCAGTAATTCAAGACAACTTAAAAAACTTCAGAAAACCGTAAATAAAATCAATGCCTTAGAGAGCGGCTATGAGGCGCTCTCGGACGAAGAGATACGCGGAAAAACAGCCGAGTTTAAAGAGCGCTTCGACAAAGGTGAAAGCTTAAACTCACTGTTGCCTGAGGCTTTTGCGATTGTGCGAGAGGCGAGCAAACGCGTCATGGGTATGCGCCATTTTGACGTGCAGATGATTGGTGGCATGGTTTTGCATGAAGGCAATATTGCCGAGATGAAAACCGGGGAAGGTAAGACCCTCGTTGCGACTCTGCCAGCCTATCTGAATGGTTTAACTGGGCTTGGCGTACATATCGTAACTGTGAACGACTATCTGGCTGAGCGTGATGCGAATTGGATGCGCCCACTGTATGAATTCCTAGGCCTTAGCGTAGGCGTTATTATTTCTGGCCAAAGTCATGAGGCCAAGAAGGCAGGATATGAGGCGTCGATTACCTACGGCACGAACAATGAGTTCGGCTTCGACTATTTGCGCGACAATATGGCGTTCCGAATCGAAGACAAAATGCAGAAGCAACTCAATTTTGCCATTGTCGATGAAGTGGACTCAATCCTCATTGACGAAGCGCGAACGCCGCTTATTATTTCCGGTGCCGCTGAGGATAGTTCGCAACAATATTTGGCCATCAACTCGTTGATTCCACGCCTTGAAAAGGGCGAAGGAAAGCCTGAAAAAGGTGGCTTCAGTATTGATAAGAACACCGATTTTGTTGAAACAGGCCATTTCGTGATCGACGAGAAGACGCGCCAGGTCGAATTGACTGAAAGTGGTCATGTGTTCGTTGAAGATTTGCTGAGCGAGATGAAAATGCTAGGGGAGGGCGAAAGCCTCTATGCTGCAAAGAACTTAGGTTTGTTGCATCATGTGCATTCCGCATTAAAAGCGCACTACCTGTTTAATAAAGATGTCGAATATATCGTTCAGAACAACAAGATTGTCCTGATTGATGAACATACTGGCCGTACGATGGAAGGTCGTCGTCTGTCAGAAGGTCTGCATCAGGCAATTGAGGCGAAAGAAGGGCTCGAGATCCAAAGTGAGAGCCAAACTCTTGCCTCTACCACATTCCAAAATTATTTCCGTCTGTACAAAACACTTTCAGGGATGACGGGAACAGCGGATACAGAAGCATTTGAATTCAAGCAAATCTATGACTTAGATGTAGTGGTGATCCCGTCGAACAAACCTTTGCTGCGCAAAGATATGAACGATTTGATCTATCTTTCTATGGAAGAGAAGTTCGAAGCGATTGTGCGTGACATAAAGGAGATAAGTGCGAAAGGAGCTCCAGTTCTAGTGGGTACGGCCTCTATCGATACCTCTGAGATACTCTCTAAATTTTTGACGAAAGAGAAGATTCAGCACGAAGTATTGAATGCCAAATTCCATGAGAAAGAAGCGGAGATTATTGCGCAAGCTGGGCGCCCAGGAGTTGTCACCATTGCTACCAACATGGCCGGTCGTGGTACCGACATCGTGCTTGGGGGTAAGTGGGAACACGAAGTTGCCGCTTTAAATAATCCGAGTGACGAGAAAGTCGAAGAGATAAAAGAGCAGTGGCGTGCGCGCCATCAACAAGTGCTCGAAGCAGGCGGCTTACATATCATCGGCACCGAGCGTCATGAATCACGTCGTATAGATAACCAATTGCGTGGTCGTTCTGGGCGACAGGGTGACCCGGGTTATTCCCGTTTTTATCTGTCATTAGAAGACAGTCTGATGCGCATCTTTGCCTCCGAACGTGTGAAAAACTTTATGCAAGCCTTGGGTATGGAGCGCGGTGAAGCCATCGAGCATGGCATGGTGTCCAAGTCGATCGAGAAAGCGCAGCGCAAGGTGGAAGGGCGCAACTTCGATATTCGAAAACAGCTTCTCGAATATGACAACGTTGCCAATGATCAACGTACGATTGTTTACCGTCAACGTAATGAATTGATGGCGAGCGATGATATCTCTGAGCTTGTAACGAATATGCGGGAAGAAGTGGGCAACGAAGTGATCAGTGCTCATATTCCGCCACAGAGTGTTCCTGAGCAGTGGGACATCGAAGGCTTGGAAAAAGGCATCGAAGCCCAATTCGCCAATAGATTACCAATTCAAGCGTGGCTAGATGCAGACGAAAAACTCTTTGAAGAAAGCCTCAGAGAGAAAATTCTAGCCGTTTTGCATGAAGACTATGCTAAGAAATGCGCGACAGTGGGTGACAAAATTCACTTGCTAGAAAAGCAGATCGTTTTGCAGATTCTGGATAATTTGTGGAAAGAACACTTGGCAGCGATGGACCAACTGCGGCAAGGGATTTTCTTGCGCGGCTATGCGGGTAAAAACCCGAAGCAAGAATATAAGCGTGAAGCCTTCGCTTTGTTCCAAGATTTGCTAACAAATCTACAGCACGAAGTGATTCGTTTCTTGAGCCATGTGAAGATTCGCACGACTGAAGAGATCGATGAAATTGAGAAGCAACGCGAAGAAGAGCGGGCGCGCGAAAAAATGAATTACCAGCACGCCCAAGCCGCGAGTCTAGCGCAAGAGGCGGCGACTAAAGGCGCAGAGCAAGGTGGTAATGACGGTCAAGCGCCAGAGAAAGCGCCGTTTGTGCGCGAAGGCCAAAAAGTCGGGCGTAATGATCCTTGCTATTGCGGCTCGGGTAAAAAGTTCAAACAATGTCACGGTAAGCTGAGTTAATCACTATGAACAAGCCACAAGTACAAGCGAATGATTTGATCGATGTTGCGGGAGTTCGCGTCGCTGCGGTTGCGAGTCATGTTCGCTATGCAAACCGACTAGATCTCGTATTGATGGAGTTAGCCCCTGGCTCAACCAGTGCGGGAGTGTTCACTCAGAATGCGTTTTGTGCCGCTCCTGTGCATGTGGCTCGTGCTCACCTCGAGCAGAATCAGGGCGCGGTACGGTATTTGTTAATTAATACTGGCAATGCCAATGCTGGAACAGGCAAGGTGGGCATCGACGATGCACTAGCGTGTTGCGATGCTCTCGCTCAAGAGGCCGGAATCGCCCGCCACGAAATACTGCCTTTTTCCACTGGTGTGATCGGCGAGAAATTACCGGTGCATAAAATCGCTGCCGGTATCCCGTCTGCGATTAAGTCACTTGGCAATGATTGGCTCAGTGCTGCTAAAGGCATCATGACTACTGATACATGCCCCAAGGCACGTTCGCTTACGTTAACGATTGCAGGTAAGCCTGTGGTTATTACGGGAATGAGTAAAGGGGCAGGCATGATCAAACCGAATATGGCGACCATGCTTAGTTTTGTGTTTACCGATGCCAAGATCGACCAAGCAACACTGCATAGCTTGCTGCAAGGTGCCGTAGATCAGTCTTTCAATCGCATTACCGTAGATGGCGATACCTCAACAAATGATTGCTGCGTTTTAAGTGCTACGGGGCAAAGTGGTGTCGAACTATCCAATGACAACCCCCAGGATCTGGCGCTCTTCGAGACCGAGTTGAAGGCCTTGGTGCAGGAGCTCGCGAAAGATATTATCCGTGATGCAGAGGGCGCGAATAAATTTGTCACGGTTGATATTAAGGGAGGCGTTACAAGCAAGGAGTGTTTATTAGTTGCCTATGCGATATCTGAATCGCCCTTGGTTAAAACAGCGTTGTCTGCGTCCGACCCTAATTGGGGACGTATTTTAGCCGCCGTAGGGCGTGCGGGCATTGAGAACCTAGATGTTGATAAGATCGACATGTACCTAGGCGATGTCTGCATCGTGACCGATGGCATGCTTGCACCTGCTTACACTGAAGCACAAGGCCAAGCGCAAATGCAGCAAGAGCAAATTTTGATTACAGTTGACCTTAATCGTGGCGATGCGCGTGAAACAGTATGGACTTCTGATTTGTCAGAAGAGTATGTGCGCATCAATGCCAGTTATCGCAGCTAGCACAGGGCGAGGATAGGGTTGTTGCCATGAAACTTGTGCACGTTGCTGTAGGCGTACTAATCGATCAACATCAACGTGTGCTTGTCGCACTTCGCAATGCCAATGCTCATCAAGGTGGGCTTTGGGAGTTTCCAGGAGGCAAGTGTGAGCCTGGTGAGCACGTCAGTGAAGCATTGCGCCGAGAATTTTTCGAAGAAATTGGCATAGAGGTCACTCACGATGTGCCTTTATGTGAGATCCGGCACGACTATGGCGATAAGCAGGTTCGCCTTGAGGTGCGCCGCATTATCGCTTATACCGGAGAGCCGATAGGTAAAGAGGGGCAGGCAATACGTTGGCAAAAACTAAGTGAGTTAAAAGTCGAAGAATTTCCCGCCGCCAACGCAGCTATTATTCAAAGAATTCAACTACCAGAGTGTATCGCTATTACCGGTAACTGTGAAAGTGAGCAAGACTTTCTGCAACGCTTCGATCGCATTGTCGCCGCAGGGCTCGGCCTTATACATTTACGCCAAGGTTCCATGAGCGATGAGGTGTTTTTCGCCCGAGTGACGCAGTGCGCGCTACGTAGTCGCGATCTGCCCGTCCGGCTTGTCGCTAATACCTCTTTGGCATTGTTCGATGTATTGCCAGTGTCTGAATTGCATATTAGTAGTGCCATTCTCGCGTCGTTAGAGTCCCGTCCTGTGGCGAGCAATATTCGTCTTAGTGCTTCCTGCCATAGCTTGACGCAGTTGCAACAAGCCCAGAGTGCCGGTGTCGATTATGTCTTTCTATCTCCCGTTGCCGAAACAACAAGCCATTTAGGACAAACTCCGTTGGGCTGGGATGCCTTTGCTAACCTTGTGGCGCAATCGACGGTGCCTGTGTATGCGCTTGGTGGAATGGGCATGCAACATATCAACAAAGCGCAACATTGCGGCGCCGCTGGGATAGCGGCGATTTCAGCGTTTTGGGAGTCTACGCAGCAAGCGAATTAGGGCAATAGTGCTACTATTAAGACGATGTAGGCGTAAGGACTGTGAGCTACGTCACCGCTTCAAAAGGTAATGGATTGATTTTATTAGACTTAAGGGAGTAAATTCAGTCTAATAGCTTAGCACTTCAATTTGCTTCAGAACCGTTAGGGATCAGTGTTATGGCCAAAGCCGTCAAAAACGCAGGCATTTTGCTCACGCTTATGTCTCTTACTCTCAATGCGTATGTCTTCGCTGATCAAGCCGTGTTGATTGAAGAAGCGGTATTGGTGCACTCTAATCCAACTCCAGACGAGCCCGTTTTCAGGGCGAACTATAAGACCAATGATGGATGGGCTGTGACTAGCCCTGACTACGTTGATGCCGCTACGATGATCTTTGATTTCGGCGAGCAAAAAACAGTAAAAAGTGCTGTTGTCCACTTACCTCTAGAGGCGCTATACCCACGTGGCGGCCAAGCTCCTCTACAAGTGTATGCATTCGCAGATAATGGCAGCATTGAGCTCACCGACTTTGTGGCGGGTGGTGTGTTACCTGCGGCTACGATCGACGCCGTCCAAGCCTCCGGGGGTAATGCTAGTTCAACACTGAGTGTCGATATCACCGGCTCAGTCAATTCCATACTGCCTAATAGTCGCTATGTGGGTATTCGCATCCAAAGTGCCACATTGCCTGAGGATGTTAGCGAAAGTTTTCCTGTCTGGACCGGGGTAAAATTCCGTCCGCTTTATAGCCTCGATTACACGGTTGGCAGTGCTCCAACACAATCCATGGATCGACCTCGTTTTGATGGTTACACATTGTCAGTGCCTGGATTGAGCGCCCCAGGTGTGGGGGCTTTTAATGTCGCCCTATCATTAGTCGACCAGCAAAACACCTTGTTTCAACTCAGCGCCGCGACCGATATCACTCCTCCTGGCAGTATCAGTGGTACTGGCCTTACTGGTTTGCAATTGCTCGACTGCAATGCGTTTACTGCGCCGCCTGGTTCGAAAACGCTAGCGCCTGGCGCTCCGTCTTTTAACTCGGCCTCCGGTGTGCTCGACATTCCATCGATGCTTTATGCTGGCCAAGAATACAGTGTGCAAATGCAATACCTAGCTGGTTCTGAACCAATGCTGTTTAGCTTGATCAACATTGCTCAGGTTCCGGAGCAAGTGACAAGCGCTGTGACAGGAATTGCGCAATTTGGGGGAGCCTTGGTCACAGAGCCGAGTTTAGATTTTATTCCCCTTTGTCATGGTTGGGTATTAATTGGCGATACGAAAAACAATTCTCTGGTTGAGAGAAACGTTATATCCGGTGAAACAGGGGCGGTGTATAAGTTCAATACTGTGCCTGATCAGATGGAGCTCGATGCACCGAATGGCACGGTGTATTTCTCAACTCACCCCGAGTCACAGCGCATGTATCAACTTGATATTGCCAATGGTGCGTTTACATATCACCGCCTAAGCGAAGGAGGGCGCGGGTTCATTCCAAGGGATTTCGCAATTGGCGAAGATGGCAATGTGTTTACGCTTTTGTTTGATCCATTATATGAGTTAGAGGAAGACGGGCCGGCCGAAGAAGGCCTATGGATGGGGATTTTCAATAATGACGGTGACCCTGTGAGGTTCGCAATCCCATTGTTGGGTCCGGTGCGAATAGAATATGACAGCACTAAAAAACACGTTTTTCTGACGACTGAATCGAATCTGGTCACCTTCGATTTTAATCCACAAACTCAAGATATTACATTCGTTCCAGGTACTGATATTCCTGTCGGAAGTGGTTGTACAGATTTTAGTATTTCCCCTGATGGCAATCGACTTGCGTACTCCTGTCCAAACGGGAATGAGATGATTCCTCACACGAGTATTGTGGATATGGATCCGCGGGTTTATTACAACAACGATGGCGAGTGGTATCTTGAAGGTTCGCCTGTCAGTGCGGAGTTTGATCCAAGTGGTAAAGTCTTGATCGCAACGGACAACGAAAAACTCTACTTTTTCGATGTCGAAAAGCATCTATTGCATGACAGTTATCCATTAGGGTTGGCAGAGGGTGAGACCGTGAATAAGATTAGAATATCTCGCGATGGCCAGTTCATTCTGATTTTGATGAACGCAGAGCTCAATGCCGAAAGTGGTAAAATCTACTGGTTGCCGCTGCCCAAATACGCGCCTCTTTAAAGCCGCATTAATAGTCTTCATCTTCGTCATCGTTTTGAGTCGGCACTGACTCTCCAGCGATGACGTTGCGCTCGCTTGCCCAATCGCCAAAATCAATTAGTTTGCAGCGTTGCGAGCAAAAAGGGCGAAATTCATTGCTCTCGTTCCACAGCACTATTTCATTGCACGTTGGGCAGTTCACTTTTAATTCACGTTGTGTCATTGGCTAAGCTATCTCTTTACGGTGGCTAAGGGCGTTTTGCCGATAGCGCTAATAATTGATGATGTATCTCTAATACAGTGCTTTTAAGTGCCTCTAGACTGCTGTCGTTTAGAATCACAAAATCGGCATGCTCTCGGCGTTTTGCGCGCGACCACTGTGCCGCCATAATCGCCGTGACGGCCTCGACGCTAGTATCATCGCGTTGCTGGGTTCGGCTAAGCTGAAGGTCTTCGCTAGTGTCCACCAGTAAGACTTTATCAACTAGTGTGTGTTGCCCTGACTCAAGTAATAGGGGTGAGGACAGAACGCAATAAGGCGATGTCGATTGCTTCAGTTGTTGTTGAATTTCTTGTCGAATTTTTGGGTGCAGCAGGGCTTCGAGCCACTGCCTTTCGTGTGTGTCTGCAAACACTTTGGCGCGCAGTGCGGCGCGATCGAGTGTGCCATCGGGGCGAATCAATTCGTTGCCAAAGTGTTGGCTAATCTGTTTAAGTGCGTCGGTGCCTGGTTCTACAACGAGTCTGGCCACGACATCGGCATCGATGATATCGATACCTTGTTGGGCGAGTATATCCGTCACAGTGGTTTTGCCACTGCCGATTCCGCCAGTGATACCAATGATCAACTTTTGTGAGCCTTGTTGCGCCACACTAGTTGACCAACGCGCTGAGATAAACTGACATAAGGCTATCCCCCCAAAGCAGCGCGATATAACCAGCGCCTGCTAAATAGGGGCCAAATGGAATGGGGACGTTACGATCGCGCCCAAGCGCCACTAGCATCACAATACCAACCACTGCACCAACCAAACTGGATAAAATAATGATCAGTAAAATGGGTTGCCAGCCCATCCACGCACCGAGGGCGGCTAGTAATTTAAAGTCACCATAGCCCATGCCTTCCTTACCGGTTAAAATTTTGAACACCCAATACACCGACCATAAAGACAGATAGCCAATCACGGCTCCTAGCACGGCATCGCGTGGGTTCACTGCTGCATCAGGCAGCAAAGTGTTAACCACTAGCCCGAGCCAAAGCAGCGGGATAGTAATATTGTCAGGCAGTAGTTGATGGTCGAAATCGATCATCGTAAGGCTGATGAGGCACCATGTTAGAACCAATAGGGCTAAAGTGAGCCACGTGGGTCCAAACTGCCAAGCGACTAGAGCCGACAATAAGCCGGTGAGCCCTTCAATAATTGGGTAGCGAATCGAGATGCTAGTGTTACAAGTACTGCAGCGCCCGCGCAGCAATAGATAACTGATAATTGGGATGTTTTGCCAAGCCCGCACGGGGGCATTGCATTTTGGGCAATGGGACTCTGGTTTGGCAAGATTGAACACTTTATGGGTTTCTGCTGTTCCTTCTTTGCTGACAGTGCTTTCATCAAGTTCGAGAAACTCGCAGCATTGTTGCCGCCATTCTCTTTGTAGCATGACGGGTATTCTGTAAATCACGACATTGAGAAAACTGCCAACTAATAGGCCGAGAATCGTGCAAAAAATGATGAGATAACTTGGATTGTTTTGGAGCAGTTCTAGCACTGTCATTATTCTTAGACCACCTGTCCGAGCTGGAAAATTGGCAAATACATCGCGATCATTAAGCCACCAATAAGCGTTCCTAACACCGACATGATGAGAGGTTCCATGAGCGAGGTCAGGCCATCAACCGCATTGTCGACCTCTGCCTCGTAATACGTGGCGCACTTATCTAACATTGCATCGAGCGCGCCAGATTCTTCGCCAATGCCTACCATTTGCGTGATCATAACGGGAAACAAGGCAGTGGTGCGAATTGCAAAATTTAATTGCTGGCCCGCGCTGACATCATCTTTAATTTTGCGGGTCGCTGTGGAGTAAACGATATTGCCGGTGGCCCCGGCTACAGAGTCAAGGGCATCCACTAGTGGGACGCCGGCAGCAAAGGTCGTCGACAATGTCCGTGTGAACCGGGCATAACAAGATTTTTCAATAATCGGCCCGATAATGGGAAGTTTCAGGGCGATGCGATCGACAGAGTCTGCGAAACTTTTCGAGCGCAGTCGCGCCTCTTTGAAAGCATAGCCAGCTACCCCGATACCGATTAGAACCTTCCACCAATGGGCTATGGCAAGATCAGATAAGCCTAATACAAACAAAGTGAATGCGGGTAGGTCGGCTCCGAAACTAGAGAATGTTTCTGCAAATTGTGGCACGACTTTTACCAATAGAATGCCCGTCACGATGATCGCCACGACGACAACCGCGATGGGGTAGTTCATCGCTTTTTTAATTTTAGATTTCAGTGCTTCAGTTTTCTCTTTGTAAGTGGCCACGCGATCGAGCATCGTTTCAAGTGCCCCAGACTGCTCACCAGACTCTACTAGATTGCAAAACAGTTCGTCGAAATAGCGTGGGTGTTTGCGAATGGAGTCAGCAAAGTTATTACCTGCGGCAACATCGTCACGCACATTGCGTACGAGTTGCGCCATCGATGGGTTCTCTAAACTATCGCCCACAATTTCGAAGGATTGCACGAGGGGGATGCCGGCCTTCATCATGGTGGCAAGTTGACGGCTGAATATCGCAATGTCTCCGGGGGTAATTTTTTTCTGCTTAGGGCCAAATAAGTCTTTGGGCTTGCGCTTGACTCGCGTGGCATTCACACCCTGTTTACGCAATTGCGCCTTCACTAGCGCCTGGCTCGCACCGGGAATTTCGCCCTTGGTCTTATTGCCGTTTTTATCAGTGCCTTGCCATAGGTAAATTGTTTCGGTACCTGATGTCTGTGCAGCCATGATGTGCCTCGATAGAGATATTGTCCGCCAAGGCGGAGTTAGATGACGCGATTAGCTTCGTCTAAACTGGTTAAACCCTTTGCCACTTTTTGCAACGCTGATTGGCGCAGATTATTAAAACCCTCTTTGCTGGCTTGGTCAGCGATTGCAATAGAGTTTCCGTCCTCCATGATAATACGAGCGATGCCATCTGTAACGGGAACCACTTCATAGATTCCGACTCTGCCCTTATAGCCGTCGTTACAAGCATCACAGCCACCCGGACCAAATAACTGCAGGGTATCGAGTTGCTCTTTAGCAAAACCGGCTTCGAGTAATGTGCGCTCGGGCAGTTCTAAAGGCTTCTTGCAATACGAACAAAGGCGCCGACACAGGCGCTGGGCGATGATCAAAGAGACCGAAGTTGCCAGGTTGAACGAGGGTATGCCCATGTTACGAAGACGTGTAAGAGTCTCTGGCGCACTATTCGTGTGTAGGGTAGAAAGAACAAGATGGCCTGTTTGCGAGGCTTTGATAGCGATCTCAGCGGTTTCCAGGTCACGAATCTCACCTACCATGATGATGTCTGGGTCTTGGCGCAGAAATGCGCGCAAGGCAGAGGCAAAGCTAAGGCCGATCTTTGCATTGACCGCCACTTGGTTGACCCCCTCGAGGTTGATCTCAACAGGGTCCTCTGCGGTCGAGATATTACGTTCACTCGTGTTGAGTATATTAAGGCCGGTGTATAACGAGACTGTTTTACCGCTACCTGTGGGGCCAGTGACGAGTATCATCCCTTGACTCTTGTTGAGGCATTCCATAAATAAAGCTTTTTGATCCTCCTCATAGCCAAGCGCGTCTATGCCCATTTGCGCACTACTGGGATCTAGAATACGCAACACGATTTTTTCACCCCAAAGAGTGGGAAGCGTATTAGCACGGAAGTCTATAGCACGTGTGCGCGAAAGCTTCATTTTAATGCGGCCATCTTGCGGTACGCGTCGTTCGGAGATGTCCATCTGCGACATGATTTTTAGGCGCGATGAAATTCTAGGGGCCAGGTGCAGCGGAGGGCGCGATACTTCTCTCAGGATGCCGTCTGTACGTGTACGAATGCGAAAGGATTTCTCGTAGGGCTCGAAATGAATGTCCGAAGCACCGCTGCGTATAGCATCTAACAATACTTTGTTGACGAAACGCACGATGGGGGTTTCATCAGCGGCGTCATTTGCTTGGACTGGGTCTTCTTTGTCTGCTACCTCGATGTCTAGCCCTTCTAAGTCTATGTCATCAATCGCATCGAGCAGATGGCTGCCTCCTTCAGAATCATCGATGAAACGGTCGATAGCAGGGGAGAGTGTTGTTTCATCCACAATGACCACTTGTGTGGTGAGGCCGGTATGAAATTTTACTTCGTCTACAGCGTTGATATTGGTAGGGTCAGAGACTGCAAGAAATAACCTATTGCCGCGTTTGAATAGCGGCAGCACACGGTGTTTACGCAGAAGTTTTGTGTCAACCAATTCTTTTGGGCAGAGGCTAAGGTCGAACGCGCTTAGATCCATTAACGGAGCGCCATATTCCGCAGACGCGGCGATCGCGATGCGGTGACTATCGGCAATCTTGTTTTTCACCAAATGCGTCACTAACGGGATTCTATCCCGATTGGCACAGCGCAATGACTCTTGCGCCTGTGCTTCAGACAGAATACCTATTGAGACTAGCCGTTTAGCAAGGCCGCTAATGTTTTTGTGCATGGTTTACTGCTATCACTGCGTAACGATTAATTTGGGCTGTAATGTTGTGATCTCAGTATAGATCATCGCCAAAGGCTTCAACAGTCATGAAGGAGAGTAACTATCGCCTATGAAAAACGTATAACTGACGAATTTTGGTGCCAAGAAGGGGAGATTGTGTCGCTAGGGGGCAGGGAGTGACAAAAATTGTCAGTTTTGGTATCGCTCTTATTGTGAGCAAGTTAACAGTGCCTTTTTTAGTGAAATTGACTAAAAATTATTATATTTATGTAAAACAATAAGTTAAGTGGTTTTTTCGTCAAGGCGAACAATGTTGGCACGGCATGTGTACTAAGCAATAGTAACCGTTTCAGACAAGGCGGCGACTTGAATGAACTCGACAACTAAATAAAAAATTTGCAATCACGCTCTTCCCTAAATTGTTTATCTCAGGAGATAAAAATGACTAACACAAAACAGGCACAACAAGGCTTCACACTAATCGAATTGATGATCGTTGTAGCAATTATCGGTATTTTGGCGGCGGTTGCGCTTCCTGCCTACCAAACCTACACGCAACGTGCACAATTTTCCGAGGTGGTACTAGCCACGACTCCTTTTAAAAGTGCATTTGAAGTGGCTGCCCAGACTGGCCGCCTAGATACTAATGGGTTAGCCGATGCGGATGCCGGTACCAATGGTATTCCTGCTGTGCCTGCAGCTGCTTCTGGCGTTGTAGCATCAATCACGGTAGTGAATGGTGTTATTACAGCAACTAGTACAATTCAAGATGCTGCCGCTGCTGGATATACATACTCTCTAACTCCAGATGGTATCGCGGCACCCATTCAGTGGACTACTGGGGGCACATGTATCGCAGCTGGTCTATGCTAATTAGGTCAGATGTTCGAGGCCTCAGCTGAGGCCTCGAACGCTTTTCAAGTATCAACTCCTCAAAAACTAAAAGGTGTTAAACGACGGAGAGGGCAAATGAATCAGCAGCGACACTCGCACGGGTTTACCCTCATAGAATTAATGATCGTCGTTGCCATCATCGGTATTCTCGCATCAGTAGCATTACCCGCCTATCAAACCTACACCGAGCGCGCACGTTTCAGTGAGGTCATCTTAGCTACAAATCAATTTAAAACTGCCGTTGGACTTGCTATTCAGAGCGGTCGTGTTAATACGTTAGCCGGCTTGGATGCTGGCACTAATGGGGTGCCTCCCGCGGTCGCTAATCTTGGTATGGTGGCTTCAGCCACAGTAACAGACGGCGTTATTATTGCGACAGGGACAGCTGATGTTAGTGACAATACCTATACTTTAACTCCTTCTTTAGTTTCACCGATTCAGTGGACAGTAGGTGGGAGCTGTATAGCTGCAGGGCTTTGCTAATAGATGTCTTCATTTACTAGAGTTAGAACGCGTTACACCGCGACAGCCTTGCACTTCCTTGCGAGCCTCTGCGTTTTTTCACTCCTTCTCGGGGCAGCCTTATTATTCTGGTATCCCGATTCTTATTTCTCCGCCTCGGGCGGGTGGCAGGGCATACGCTTAGTCGCGGCAGTTGATTTAGTCCTTGGCCCCTTACTCACGCTGGTGCTGTATAACCCCAAGAAATCGCGCCGCGAACTCATGGTAGATATCGGCATTGTTGCCTTTATTCAAAGTTGTGCGCTGATATGGGGGATCAAGGCGATCTATGAGCAGCGCCCAGTCGCCGTCGTGTTCTTGGATACGAGCTTCTACACAGTTCCTGCCGCCTCACTAGAGGCGCAGGGCATCGATCTTGCCCAATTAGACCGGTTTGGTGAGCAGCGCCCAGTGCTGGTATTTGTTGATCGCCCAGAGGCGGGGCCAGGCTTGCAGCAATATCTGCAACTAGCCGAACAACAGCAGATTCCGCCCCATGAACAAATAGCGCTTTACCGGCCGCTTGCTGAGCATTTTTCGCGGGCAATAGGGTCTGTAGTAGATGTGCAGGAGATTATGGCGAACAACGCGGATATGAAACAGCAGATCGAGCGTGTGCTCGCCAAGGAGCGGGCGGTCATTGACGATTTTTATTTCCTACCCCTTACTTCCCGGTACCGTAATATTGTGATGATGTTTGATAGGCAGGGAGCGCTTATTGCAATGATCAATGCCCCCTTTAAGACCGGGGAAGTCTAATAAAAAGCCTTTTCAGTCAGCTTGATAAATACAGGCACCTAGTTTAAGGTAGCCGGCTTTCGCGCAAATGCTTATGCGTAAAACAGATTAGGGTGTTCAGGTTAGATTCAGCCTGAAATGCTATTATGGAAACCGTAAGAATAGTAAAACAGTTGCACTTACGTGCCGGAGTGTTCGGATATGAAAACAGCAAAACTCTTTACAGCGACATTGATGACTTTGATTTTAGCAACAGCGGCGATTGCAGATGCTGGCGCGGCTCCTACTTCTTTGGGTGAGGGTGCTTACACAGCGGAACAAGCAGCAGCTGGTAAGCCGCTTTTCGAGGCAAACTGCTCAACTTGTCACAATGCCGATTACTACAAGACAGTCTTTCAATCTTGGAGAGGGCAGCCAGTTCAGTATTTATTCGAGCAGGTTATGAGCGCAATGCCAGCTGATAAGCCAGGGGCGTTGCTAGACAGCGAGTACGAAGTAGTGATGGCCTATATGTTTGAGATTCTAGGCTTCCCTGCAGGCGATACTCCGCTGAGCTACTCTAGCGGCATGATGAGAGACATCAATATCGAACCAGCGCCGTAATAATAGCGCAATGAAAAAAGGCCCTTTTGAGGGCCTTTTTTTTGCTTAAAATTTTAGTTCTGTGAGCAGCCCTTGAGAATAGAGGTAATGCGATTTCTGTCGCGACTTGCCAAACGTAAATCATACTTTTCGGCTATTGCCTCCCATTGGCGTGCATAGTCGCAGTGGTACTCTTCTCGGGGTAAATAGCGACTAGGACCTTTGTCTCCCTTTTTGCGAATTTCACTGCGCTCTGCCAGCAGCAGATTCATCGGGTCATTGGCGAAAGCGACTTTCTTATTCATAGGCCAACGGTCACCGCCAACGTTATGCGCATAGCGCAACGGAACAATATGATCGAGGTCAATTTGTGTGGCAACGCTGAACACCTTGCCGGTGTATTCATCAAGCCATTCGCCTGTACGAACTTCGCAGTTTCTAGGATTGGTGTAGCGCACGGGGGCTCTGCTTGTGGCAACTAGAATCTCAGTACGAGTGACTTGGCAGTCGCCATCGAAGTCTTCGTCAAAAGGCCAGTCGGCTTCATTATAAAACTTGCTTCGACTATCGGGGTCGAAGAAAAAGCTATCGCGACTCCCCCTTGTGAAGGTGTCGGGTTGCTCACACAAGCCTAAGTGACAATGATAGGAACCGCCATTGTAGTGCCCCCCATTCTCGTCAAGTGGGCCAGGGTGGGCAATAGCCGCGAGGTTATAAAGACTGGCTGCAAATAGAGGGGCGCCAAGAGCGAGTAAGCGTCTCAATGGCTTGGTCGTAAGGTCAGTTTTTTTGCGAAATAGCGGAAACATTAAAGCTCCTTTCACGCAGAGTTTTATGAATGAAAAAGCATCGATAAATCGATGGCTTTGCAGTCCTTGGTCAATGCGCCGATGGATATAAAATCGACCCCAGTTTCGGCAATGGGCACCAAGGTCTTATCGTTAATGCCACCTGAGGCTTCCAGTTTTACTTTTCCTGAATTGATTTTGACTGCTTCGCGTAAATCTTCAAGCGAAAAATTATCCAACATGATGATGTCAGCTTTAGCCTTAAGTGCTTCGTCGAGTTGTAGCAAGTTCTCGACTTCAACCTCTACGGGTTTGTTTGGGTGCAGGTGTTGGGCTTTTGCCACAGCGGCGCTGATCGAGCCGCAAGCGTTTATATGGTTCTCTTTAATCAAAAAGGCGTCGTAAAGGCCGATTCTGTGATTGTGACAACCGCCAATCTTAACGGCATATTTTTGGGCGCTGCGCAGCCCAGGAATAGTCTTGCGAGTATCGAGTAATTTGACTTGTGTATGTGCCACTTTGTTTGCGTAGGCGCGGGACAGTGTAGCGGTCCCTGACAAGCTTTGGATGAAGTTCAGCAGTGTGCGTTCGGCAGTGAGCAGTGCGCGTGCGTTACCTCGTAACTCGATGATGGCTTGGTCTTGTTTAATCGTGTCTCCCTCTTTGCATAGCCATCGGTACTGAATAGTGGTGTCGATTTGTCGTAGCGTTTCTTCGACCCATGGCGTGCCACAAAAGACGGCATCTTCGCGGCAAAAGACGCTTGCTATTGCTTGTTTATCAGGTGGAATTAGCTGCGCGGTGATGTCCCCATCACCAATATCTTCGCGCAGTGCGCTAGTGACATTGATCACGATGTCAGTTTGTAGATTGCGAATGTTTTGCATGCTAGCGGAGTACCTTGTGGCTTAGGGAATATAACGCAAGGTGAGAGAGTCTCCTCGTTGCGTAAATTCTATGTGTCTGAGTGCGCTCATGCCAAGCAAGACGGTATCCCCCTGCATCGCAGGGTTAATGCTTGAGCGCACGTCATTGAGGGTGATATTGCCGATTTGTACGGTATCGATGATAGTGGAGAAAACGGTCAATTCACCGTTGGCTGTCATGGCGCGGGTGGGGTAGCCGCGCTCTAGGCCGGCTTCTTGCGCTAATGCCTCGGACATCACGACATCGGTAGCGCCAGTATCTAATAGGAAGTTTGCCCGTGCGTCGTTGATGAGGCCGGAAACAAGATAATGGCCTTGGGGGTTGCGCCGTAAGGTCACACTGATGCTGCCATCATCGGCTAAAAAGCTGTCAGGGTTGCGATTAGGGTTTTGGCGAGAGCTCAGCGCTGAATCGAAAAAAAGTGTCAACACGCCCAAGCCGAGTGCGAAGCTGATAAATAGCATCGCCATTCCTGTTTTCTTGGTTGAATGTGGTTGATTTCTGTCGTTCATCGCCTCACTGCCAATAGCGTTAATTGGGAAATTATGGCGTATAGCCGCTACGATTGATAGAAGCTTTGCGGGCTTGATTGGATAGATTTCTGAGAGCTCGTTAGAATACAGCCCCATCAAAGGAGGCTGCAAAAATGCATGCCCTAGGAGGATCGTTGATCAAAAAGCACCAGTTGCTAACGGCGCGGCAAATCGCTTCCCCGAATTTTAGTGAGCGCACAGGCGATGCCAAAATAGAGATGCTTGTGATCCACAATATTAGTCTACCACCAGGGCAATATGGAGGAGGCTATGTGGAGGCCCTTTTTAACAACTCTTTGAACCCAGATGACGACCCCTACTTTGCCGAGATCGCTCATCTAACGGTGTCGGCTCACTTGCTTATCGATCGTCTAGGGCAGGTGACGCAATTCGTCCCTTTTGATAAGAAAGCCTGGCATGCTGGCGCCTCAGAGTTTCGGGGACGGGGCAATTGCAATGACTTCTCAATAGGGATTGAGCTAGAGGGCTGTGATGATGAAGAGTTCACCACCGAGCAATATCGCAGCCTCATTAGTGTTACGAAGCTGTTAATGGCAGAATACTCGGATATCACCATCGCTAAGATCGTAGGCCATAGTGATATAGCGCCGGGGCGTAAAACGGATCCCGGTCCGCATTTTGATTGGGCGTATTACCGTGCTCAATGTGCCTAAATTAGGACGAATACCATGAAATTTTTAGTCATTCTTGCTGCTTTGCTTATTAACCATTATTGGCGCAAAGATAGAGCTTTGCCCGGAGATGGGTGGTTTCAGCGCTTTGTAGCATGGATGCAAGCCCCATTATCGCGACTTCCTAAGGTGCTCATTGATTCACAAGAGTGGCGAGTCGTATTGACTGTTGCCGTCCCAGTTGCGGCCTTGTTAGTGCTGCTCTATGTCATCGATGGCGTGCTGTTTGGATTAGTTAGCTTTTGTGTGCACGTTGCGCTGCTTCTGGCGTTGTTTGAGCCGCGTAATTTGCAAGCATGGGTTGCTCGATACTTACAGTATTGGCGTGAAGAGGAATTTGAGTCGGCTCTGTTGTATTTGCAGGAGCGTTGGCCTGCAATTGGCCTAGATAGAGGGGGGGATTTCGAGGCATTACATGAAAATTGTTACCGATATATCCTAGCAAGCGTCTTTGAGCGGCTCTTTGCCATCCTCTTTTGGTACCTGATACTAGGGCCGATTGGAGCAATTGTGTATTATGCCTTAGTGCAACTGCGAGCGCTTTCCTATCTAGAATTTGAGTCTGGAAATGAGCATTGGTTGTGCCGCCTGCTTTTCGTTCTTGAGTGGCCAGTGGCGCGAGTGTTAGGCCTGACTTTTGCTCTGGCAGGCGATTTCGAGGCAGGTTTCAAGCGGCTACGAGAATTGTTTTTTGTTGGCAGCCGCAGTGCATTGGATGTTGTGTTGCTTTGCGCCCATGCGGCAGCGGGCACAGGCTACAAAGCCTTAGTTGTCCATGACTCCCAAGAGGCTGGGGAATTGAATACCTTAGTTATCGATTTAGACGAGGGGGTTAGCCAGCTCAGCCCACGTAAATGCGTGCAGCAGATCGAAGATCTCATCGCATTATTAGACCGGAGCCAGATTATCTGGATTAGTACGCTCGCTCTATTAGCCTTCTACGGTATCGGAGCGTAATGGTTTGTAGTTTAACTACAAAACCAGATTTCAGGCATTGAAAAAAGGCCGTGTCTTAGGGTAAAATCTGGCCACGGTGTAAATAATTTACAAGGCAGCTTGCTCTATCGCGACCTGTCAAATTTATAGAATCCCCACAAGGGAAAGAAAGCGAGAATAATAGTCTATGAGCCTACCCAAAGAAGATCTAAACCCTACCGAAACCAAAGAATGGCTTGATGCCCTAGGCTCAATCATCGATCAAGAAGGTTTAGAGCGCGCCCATTTCATTCTCGGTAGACTTGCCGAAGAAGCGACCCGAAATACACAGTCTCTTCCTTATTCGTCGGTGACAACCCCATACCGCAACACAATTTCCACTCTCGAAGAAGACAAAATGCCTGGCGACATGTTCATGGAACGCCAAATACGCGGCATTATCCGCTGGAACGCCTTGGCGATGGTGATGCGTGCAGGCAAAAAGCCTGGCGCCGAACTAGGTGGCCATATTTCGACGTTCTCGTCAGCGGCAACGCTTTATGATGTTGGTTTTAACTACTTTTTCCGCGGTGCAAGTGAAGAGCACGGTGGCGACCTGATCTATTTCCAAGGCCACTCCTCCCCTGGTATTTATTCTCGTTCCTTCTTAGAAGGTCGTCTTTCTGAGGAGCAACTCGATAATTTCCGTCAAGAAGTCAATGGCAAAGGGCTGTCTTCCTACCCTCACCCTTGGTTGATGCCTGATTATTGGCAGTTCCCAACAGTGTCTATGGGTTTAGGCCCTATCGCTGCAATCTATCAAGCACACGTGATGAAATACCTCACTAGCCGTGAGTTGATGGACAACAGCGACCGCAAGGTATGGGCCTTCTTAGGGGATGGCGAGACTGACGAGCCAGAATCATTAGGTGCGATCGCAAAAGCGGGTCGTGAAAAACTCGACAATCTGATCTTTGTGATCAACTGTAACCTGCAGCGCCTTGATGGCCCTGTGCGCGGTAACGGCAAGGTGATTCAAGAGTTAGAAGGCGTGTTCCGTGGTGCAGGCTGGAATGTCATTAAAGTGGTTTGGGGGCGTCATTGGGATGCACTATTAGCCAACGACAAAGACGGATTGTTGCAGCAGCGCATGGATGAAGTCGTTGATGGCGAATACATCAACTACTGGGGTCATGGTGGCGCCTATACGCGCGAGCATTTCTTCGGCAAGAGCCCAGAGCTTTTGAAGATGGTGGAACATTTGTCAGACGATGACATTATGAACCTGAACCGCGGTGGTCACGATCCATTTAAAGTGTATGCGGCTTATAAGCAGGCAACAACGCCGAATGGTAAGCCAACAGTGATTCTCGCTAAAACCGTGAAAGGCTATGCTTTTGGTTCGACTGCAGAAGCTCAGAATGTCGCGCACTCGGTTAAGAAACTTGACGTTGAAGGTCTGAAGACTTTCCGTGATCGTTTCAATATTCCAATTCCAGATGATCAGCTCGAGTCAGTTCCTTATTATCGACCTGCTGAAGACAGTTTAGAGATGCGTTATTTGCGCAAACGTCGTGAGGCCTTAGGTGGTCCTGTGCCCGCTCGCCGCACTGTTGCGCAAGAGTTGACGATTCCTAAACTCGATGCGTTTGCAGCCCAGTTACAAAGTACAAAAGATCGCGAAATCTCTACCACCATGGCATTTGTGCGGATGTTGACGACTTTGTGTAAAGACAAAGAAATTGGTCACCGCATTGTGCCAATCGTGCCAGACGAAGCGCGTACCTTCGGTATGGAAGGGATGTTCCGTCAAATCGGTATTTATTCATCGGAAGGGCAGCTTTACGATCCAGTCGATTCTAAGCAGATCATGTACTACCGTGAAGACAAGAAAGGGCAGATGCTAGAAGAGGGGATCACGGAGGCGGGTGCATTCTCTGCATGGTTAGCCGCTGCCACTTCTTACAGTGTTAACGACTATCCACTTGTGCCATTTTATATTTACTACTCAATGTTTGGTTTCCAGCGCATAGGCGACTTGGCGTGGGCGGCAGGCGATTCGCAAGCGCGTGGCTTCCTGATCGGTGCGACAGCTGGGCGAACAACATTGAATGGCGAAGGTCTACAGCATCAAGATGGCCATAGTCATCTGCTAGCATCTACGATCCCGAACTGTGTAAGCTATGACGCCACTTATTCATATGAATTGGCAGTCATTGTGCACGAAGGCATGCGTCGCATGTACAAAGAGCGTGAGTCTGTGTATTTCTATATCACGACGATGAATGAAAACTACACACACCCAGAAATGCCCAAAGGTGCTGAAGAAGGCATTATCAAAGGGATGTACTTGCTAGAAGATGGCAATGCGAAAGAGTACAAAGTATCAGGCAAGGCGATCAACAAGGATCGCGTGCGTCTATTAGGTAGCGGCACTATACTGCGTGAAGTAAGAAAGGCGGCAGAAGTATTGCGAGACGAATACAAAGTGGCGGTGGATGTATGGAGTGTCACTAGCTTCAATGAACTGCGCAAAGATGGCTTGTCGACTTCTCGATACAATATGATGCACCCAACTAAGAAGCCAAAAGAGAGCTACGTGCACAAGTGTCTTTCTGCGACTCCGGGTCCTGTTATCGCCTCTACAGATTATATGAAAGTTCAGGCCGATCAGATTCGCGAATTTGTACCCGATACTTATCGAGTTTTAGGCACCGACGGCTTTGGTCGCAGTGATACGCGTGAGAATCTGCGTCACTTCTTTGAAGTCGATCACCGCTTTGTTGTGATAGCGGCCTTAACAGAACTCAAGGATCGTGGCTTAGTGACCGCCGACGCTATCGCGAAAGCGATGAAGTCTATGGGTATTGACCAAGATAAAGTTGATCCGTTAACGATGTAAATCGTTCGTTCATTAAAATAAAAGATTCAGATTATTCAGGAGCATTGATCAGTGCCAATTGAAAGCATAAAAGTACCGAATCTAGGGGATTCACAGGACGTCGAAGTCATCGAAATTTTGGTGGCCGAAGGTCAAACTGTGAGCGAGAACGACTCGTTGATGGTTTTAGAAAGCGACAAAGCGGCGATGGAGATTCCTAGCCCGAAGAGCGGAGTCATTAAAAGTATCTCGATCAAATTAGGTGATCAGGTATCTGAAGGCGATGAGATCGTCACAATGGAAATAGAGGGGGCTGTCGAAGAGGCAGCGCCTGCACCAGAGCCGGCCGCTAAGAAAGAAGCAGCACCGGCTGCGCAAGAGAAGGCGAGTGCGCCAGAACCAGCGCCTGCCGCCGCAAGCTCTAGCGTCGAGACCATCGAAGTGCCAGACCTTGGTGGTGACAGTGATGTTGAGGTCATTGAGATTCATGTGGCGGTTGGCGATAAGATTAACGAGGAAGAGCCTCTTATTACTTTGGAGTCCGACAAAGCTGCGATGGAAGTGCCCGCTCCTAAGGGCGGTGAAGTTAAAGCATTGAAGCTGAAAGTTGGCGATAAAGTGTCACAAGGCTCCGCTATTCTAGATTTATTGGTCAGTGCGTCTGCGGCGGCTCCGGCGCCAGAGCCAGCACAGGAAGAAAAGCCTAAGAGTGCACCGGCAGCGCAAGCTTCGAGTCCTCAGAAAGCTACTACGCCTGCGCCTTCCGCACCGGCTGCTGCCCCTGCGCCTGAGCCAAGCGGTGATGGAAATGTGTATGCAGGGCCTGCGGTACGCAAACTAGCGCGTGAGCTAGGCGTAAATCTCGCTCAGGTGTCAGGTACTGGTGCAAAGAATCGAATTCTAAAAGAAGACCTTCATGCCTTTGTGAAAGCGCGTATGCAAGCGCCAGCGGCGAGTGCCGGTGGTGCCGTCATGGCATCAATTCCAGATGTTGACTTCAGCCAGTTCGGTGAGATTGAACAAATCTCCATGAGCAAGCTGCATAAAGTCACAGCGGCGAATATGCAGCGTAATTGGTCTGTGGTGCCTCATGTCACTCAGTTTGATGAAGCTGATATTACTGAGCTTGAAAAATTCCGCGGTGAAATGAAGAAAGAGGCTGAGAAAAAAGGTGTTCGCTTAACTTTCTTGCCATTCTTGCTGAAAGCTTGTGCGAAAGTGCTTACTGAATATCCACAGTTTAATGTGTCATTGCACTCCTCAGGTGAATATCTTATTCAGAAAAAATATGTGCACATTGGCGTTGCGGTTGCGACTGAAGCGGGACTGATGGTGCCAGTGATTCGTGATGTAGATAAAAAGTCTATATGGGAGCTAGCTGCGGAAGTCATTGCACTTAGTGACAAAGCCAAGAATCGTCGTCTTTCTAAAGAAGACATGACCGGTGCTTGCTTTACTATTTCTAGCCTAGGGGCTCTGGGTGGTACTGGATTTACACCAATCGTGAATGCGCCAGAAGTGGCAATCTTGGGTGTGTCTAAGACGCAAGTAAAACCAGTCTATATCAACGGTCAGTTTGAGCCTCGTCAGATGCTTCCATTGGCGTTGTCTTACGATCACCGCGCAGTAAATGGAGTTGATGGTGGCATGTTTGCTACCTATCTAGCTAAACTGCTTGGCGATATTAGAATGCTCGTGTTGTAAAATTGAAGTCTCTTCTCACGGTGTTGCATTAATGCCGTGAGAAGACGATTGTTACGCTGGAAAAAACACGCTTCTGCCTTTCTCTATTTCAAACTCTCTTATTTCACAGTCAAACGCACGGCTTAGATTCTGGGCTGTTAGTACATCCCCACATTTCCCTAGTTCATACTCCCCCTCACCGTAGAGCAATAAAATCTGTTCGCAATTGCGTGCAGCAAGATTGATATCGTGCGTGGCCATAACAAGTGCACATTGTCTTTTTTCTATGTGATTTCTTAGTAAGTTTAGAGACTGAATTTGAAAGGCGATATCTAAATGATTGCCTGGTTCATCAAGTAAGAACAAGCGAGGTTCTTGGGTTAGCAATGTCGCGATGGCTAGACGCTGTCTTTCTCCTCCTGACAAAGTGCTGATGTCTCGGTTAGCAAGTTCGGCTATTCCCACCTCTGATAGAGCTTGTTGCGCGAGAGCGAGATCTGCTTTTTTCTCCCATTGCCAATCGGCAAGGTGAGGGTGTCTTCCTATGAGGGTGGTCTCCAAAACAGTCGCAGGCATGATGTCATTGGTATTCTGAAAAAGAATTCCTAGTTGCTGTGCTAAGGCCTTCTGTTCCCAGGCCGCTAAGGGTTTTGCGCATAAGAGAATTTCGCCAGCATCTGGCTGGCGCAGTCTCATCATTGTGTGAAGCAGTGTCGTTTTTCCTGTGCCATTTTGACCAAGAATTCCTAAACACTGGCCTGCAGGCAACTGCAACGACAATTCCGTGCAAATTTTACGTTCGGCAATACTTAAGCTTAATGCTCTAGTTTGGAGTAGGGGGTTTGTATTGGTCGAGTCATTGCTCATGATCTAGTCCCGAAGCTGATTGCTGCTATTGCGCAGTATTAGCAAAAATACTGGCACGCCGATAATGGCCGTGACCACCCCTACAGGGAGCTGAGTGGGGGCGACGATCGTGCGGGCAATACTATCCGCTATCATCAAAAAACTGCCTCCTAAAAGCAAAGCGCTAGGGATGAGTAGGCGATGATCGCGAGCGCCCAGCAGTCGTAGCATGTGTGGGATGACAAGGCCTACAAAACCGATAGTACCGGCAATGCTCACTGCGCAGGCGGTTAGCACGGAAGAGATAAGATACAGAACAAGCCGTAAACGGCTGACATTAACGCCAAGAGCTGCGGCTTGCATATCGCCTCGACTCAGCACGTTTAAGGCACGTGAGTAATACATCAGTATGAGGAGGCCGATACCAAGAAAGCTCGCATTTAAGACACCGGTTCGGCTTTGGCTTAAATCCCCCATTAGCCAAAATAGCATGCTATAGACGCTATTGTTGGTACTGGTAGTGAGTAGAACATTGATAATTGCGCCCCAACCGGCAGACATAACCACGCCAGTAAGTAGGAGTCGAGTCGCTGTCCAGTTACGCCCACTTTGCGCAAGACCAAACACAATGAAGATTGAAATTAATGCCCCTATAAATGCCGCATTGGAGATCCATAGACCACTAAAGCCTAAAAGAATAGCTGACAGAGCTGCAACCGCAGAACCACCGGATATGCCCAAAATATAGGGGTCTGCGAGAGGGTTACGCAATAACACTTGCATAATCACGCCCGACATCGCGAGCATCGCACCCGTGACAAATGCGGCGATACTGCGCGGTATGCGCAGTTCGTAGAGAATCTGTTGTTCTAGCCCTGGCTCTGGAGAAAGCAGTTGAGTAATAACTTCGACAAATCCTAGCGATGCACTGCCGCTACTGAATGAGATCAGAAAACTCACAAGAGTCAGCGCAAGCAGTATTAATAATAAAACAATATGTCGACGCTGAATCAAGTGAGTGTGCTTCCTTAATTCACAGGAAATTGCGTAGCCTGCCCGGCTACGACATACCAGCTTACAAACAAACCACAAATAAGTGCGCCTGGCACATAGCTCGCGGTGCGTGAATAGGTATAACTTGTGAAAATGCCAACGATAGTCAATAGAGGGACGAATTGTATCATTACTATCGTGTTAAGCGGTTCATTCGGTGTGAGCAGAAAACCGCTGAGGAAAAGACTGCCGTATTGCGCCACCAAGAATAACAAAAATCCACCCATCAAGGCGCCAATGTTGCTGGCATATACTTGCCAAGTTGAGTCGCCGCGAACCGATAAACCAGCATGCAGCGCGCGCAATGCTAATAGAAAAAATGCGGTAAATGGAATTAAATATACGAGCATTATTCGAAACTGCATGAGGTTCATGGCTTTGATGCCAACAAACCAAAAACGGAAATCGATTTGAAAGAAGAAATCGGCTAATAATACTGAGCTATAGGCAATGGCGATGACGGCGAGACTTAACCCGATAGTGGGTAAAAGTTTGGTCTGGAAAGTGACTTCCTGTGCTTTGATCACCTTTCCAATGAGCATGAAGATGATGCCGTTCATGACACCCCAAAATGCCACTTGGCTACTAATACTTTGCGGCAATATTGCGGATACGCCAAGTAGTTGACCTCCCCAGCGCATGAGCGGGTAGAAACTAAGCACAGGAATAAGAGCACTCAGAGCGAGTGTTAACCACCACCGAGGGGAGCGATGTTCGTAGGCAAATTGCTCCGGTACCTTGTGCAAACTGCTAAAGGCAGGCATCGCCAAAAGCGCATTGAAACTGCCGCAGGTGAGCACAACAAAACCGATCAGCGCGAGCAAGGTGCCAATCTCTTTTCCGAACCAAATTTGATCATCTGTTGCTAACTCAGTTCCACCCTCTAGTGTGCGCTCAAACCAGTCAAGCGCATGTCCGATTGCTGCATGGGAGATGTGGTCCCCTGGGTGAGTCACGGGAGGTGAATGCAGAATACGTGCGGTGCCAGAGGCTATGTCGCCATACAGTTGGCCTTCAATGACCGGAGTGCTGCTGTCAAAAAGTGTTTTCAGGTTTTCACTATTGCCGACATCACTGCCTTTAGGGACTTGCCACATGGAGGCGGCGAATTCATCATATTGCGAGAACACCACTGCCACGTTGCGCGGCCATTGCGCCGTGCCCGGTGCCGAGCGCCCACCGCCAACACTCGAGCCTTCTAATACCATTGATTTATAATCGTCAGGGTAGGCTGCTGCTGCGGCCAGAATGGTCCAGCCGCCCATTGAGTGCCCTTCCAGGCCTATATTGTCTTTGTCGACAATATCGAGACTACGGAGGTAGGAAAGACCTGCAGGACCGCCGAAGCCAGCGGCAAAGGCGGGAGCATCCGAATAGCCATGGCCTGCTTGGTCCATCGACAAGACAACATAACCTCGGCGAGCAAATTCGATCGCAAAACCTGACTGCACCTCTCTTGAATTGATATAGCCGTGAACGGCAAGAATGCCAGGGGCAGGACTATCCGCGTTGACGCCGGGCGGAATATAGAGATAGGCGCTGATGATATTGCCGTTGGCACCATTGAAACGCACGTCTTTGATAGTAATGCCGCCGCTCGTTTGCACAAAGTGGGCAATGAGCGAGCCGATAAGAATGATCGCCCAGCCAAGCATGAACATGCGCCATTGTTGTTTCATGTTGTTATTATCCTTGAGATTTATTATTGGTTTTTGAATGTATTTCCATGATAGTAAGGGATCGATTAACGGACTGCAATCAGTCTGCCATCCTTGCGAGGGTGGCCGAAAATTGGTGGATTAGACGTTCATTAGCAGGTGCAGTTAAATGGTAGTTTTGTGCCAGTTCGCACAAATAAGGGTTGAATTGAGTGAATTCAGTAGTCTGGCCTTTGCGGGCATCTTGCAAAGTCGATGAGACATTATCTGCGGTGGCAAGCAGCACGGTTTCTACTTGCGTGTATAGGTTGTCTAATGCAGGGCTTGCTGGGGTGTGGTTGAGAATGTGTTGAATCTCGTCACACAGAGTGCGCAGAGTAGCGAGACGCTCTGGGTGCTGCAGAAGCTCACCATTTCTGCAGTTATAGATAACTGTGAGTCCATTAATCGCACAGTTGATCGCAAATTTTATCCATAAGCGGGCCGTGATGTTTGCGTCCCATTGAATATTCATTTCTTGCACAGGGAAGCTTTGCATTAGTCGTTCGGCTTGGGCTGGTTTGTCGCCCAAACTAGGGCTCAAGACTCCTAGGTAGCTTTGACCAAATCCAGCATGAACTACTTCAAATGGTGCTTGGAGGTAGGCGCCTTGACTCGTGCTGAGGGCATAGACTTTTTGTTTGTCATAATGCTTGCTAACTTTCTGCTGCATTTTTATACCGTTCTGCAACAGCACGATGTTAGTGTCAGCGGTGAATAGATGCGCAACACTTGCTATTGCCTCTTCTGCATCTTGGGCTTTAGTGCAAACAAGTAAATGAGAAATTGGGGCGTCAACGCTTGGAATGAAATGCCCCTGCACAGGCGCTAAGATCTCTGTTTTGCCTCTGCGCAGGCGGATCCCGCCAGCTTTTTGTAAGTCAGCCACAGCGCTTTGACTGCGCAGCAACAGCAAGACGCTTTCAATATTGGGCAACTCCCACAACCGTGCAGCCCAAAGGCAGGCCATAGAGCCTGCGCCCAATACAGTCCATTGTGTTTTCTCTTTAATATGATTTTTGATGCTTATTGGCTCCGATACGCGTGCGGCATCACGCTATGATTCACCATCTTAGTCGTCAGTGGTAGTATTGCGCGCATTGATTTGAGTTTATTAGCAACATTGCAAGTAGAGGTTCTAACATGCCGTCGTTCGATATTGTATCTGAAGTAGATATGCCCGAGGTCACTAATGCTGTCGATCAAGCCAAACGTGAAGTAGGGACTCGGTTTGATTTTAAGGGAGTCGACGCGAGCTTCGAGCTCACGGATAAAACGGTGACCTTGAAAGCGGAAGCAGAGTTTCAGTTGGATCAGATGCTCGATATCCTCAAGGGCAAGCTTGTTAAGCGCAATGTCGATGTGAAATCCCTTTCTGCAGGCGAGGTGCAAAAATCAGGCAAGCAGTGTTTGCTCGAGATCACCATTGTGCAAGGGATTGAAGCTGATGAGGCGCGCAAACTAGTCAAGATGATCAAAGAAGCAAAGCTCAAAGTGCAAACCGCGATTCAAGGAGAGAAGCTGCGGGTCACGGGCAAGAAACGCGACGATCTACAAGAAGTGATAGCAATGCTGCGTGAAGCGAAGCTAGAGCTGCCACTGCAATTTAATAATTTTCGAGATTAATTCCCTTGCCTATAGTTGAGTCCAAACACTCTTGAGTACACAGAAAACTCTCAGCCAGTCGTTGACGCAGCTACTGGATAAGCGCTTTGTCATGATTTTCTTGCTGGGGTTTTCCAGTGGCTTCCCTTGGGTCTTGCATGGCTCTGTCATGACCCTGTGGCTGCAAGCCTCCGGCCTTTCACGTTCGGCCATTGGCTATTTTGGTGCTGTTGCCACGGTATATGCGATCAATTGGATGTGGGCCCCTCTTATCGACCGATACCGTTTGCCCTTACTTGGGCGCTTGGGGCAGCGTCGCTCGTGGATTCTGCTGACTCAACTGGCGATCTTGATCTCGATCTTATTGTTAAGTGGCACCGAACCCACGCAGAATCTTGTTTTTGTAAGCCTCTGTGCGCTTAGTATCTGTCTCTTATACACATCTCCGAGCCCACGAGACCTCTCTACATCT
>CAJXSF010000008.1 GCA_913061515.1 uncultured Gammaproteobacteria bacterium
ACAAAACCCCGGAAACCTCTAATTTAGAGTGCCACTAAAAATGGGAGGTTTACAGTACTCCTAAGTCATATTGTTGAGCTGACAATGGAATGGAAAATGTTACACAGAATACTGACAATAGACCAAATAGTAATTTATGAACCTTCATAGAATTTCCTTTTTTTTAATTATGGATACACCCAATCATCAATGATATTTAGCAACCTTATCGTTTTGGCTGGTCATTAACTTTCTACGCCAAAGTTGAACTTTTAGATATAAGGAAGACATAAAACCGAAGTTTTAGCAGTTGGGTGCTGTTTTTCGCAGAACGATCATCGTATAGCTAGCTAAGGAAGTATGTAGGAATATTGCCATGAATATGGCGGGATTGTGCTTTTCAGTAAAGTTGTTTACCAATTCACACGGCAAAGGAATACGAATCACTATTTACTCTACATGCGGTAGATGTCGATTACATCTGGTGTTTGAGTTAAGGGGTTGGAGATATCAAGAAAACTGGGGCCTTACCACTGCATTGGTTTTACCGTTTGAGAACAGGAAGGGTGGGATTCTATGGTTTCTTGGATAATAGCGAATCGGACCTGACTCTAGTGTAATGCTTTCCAGCGCAATCCATGCGACGTCTATGTGTTCCCAGTGCCCTTGCTCAAAGCCCAAGCAATGCTAGAAAGCAAAAAATAGATCTCGAGTTGGAAAATCTTTGGAAGTAATGCATCTGCAAAGTCGAAAAAATACAAGGTATCTAGAAAATTATTGCCTTAACAACCAATAGATACTGTGACTGCTCAAGAGATCAGATGTGTTGTGTAAGTTGGCTGGTCATTTTTACTTGGATTAAGTTTAGGAGGGAGGGCCTCAGGTTTCGCCACGCAAGAGAATGTCGGAAAAAGTACATGGCAGTTGGGGTCTAAGTTTTTGTATAGCCACTAAAAGAATAGAGCTAGGTGACCGTAATGCTCTGATTGCCTCTAAACTAGGCTTGGTTATGGTTAACATGGGCCACCTAGCTATATTCAAAGTAGTACAGTTTTGAGTATTCGCCAGTAATCCTCCGATTTAATTCCTGAAGCCTGTTCCTAATGAGCAATTTCCGCCAAGTATAGAAACCCCGCTGAGTTCGTGAGAAACTCCATTCGTTAGAAAAAGAGCCTTTGTTTACAACGATTTGCTATCGAGAGTCAGGGATGCGTCCATTAGTTCTGTTCATTGTGTTCTTATTATCAGCTGGAGTGTGTGCTGCTGAGTACAAACCTGTTGTGCAGGCGCCTTTTTACGACCACACCAAGTATTCACCGGACTGCACGGGCTACCTGAAGCGCTTCCGAGCCTATACCACTTGCTTTGATACAAAGGCTGATGATGGAGTGGCTTGGCGTATTCCGGACTTTGTTTCTTACCATATGAGGGCCTACAACGGCGATTTGCCACGAGGCCCATCTAGACCTTCGTCTTGGATTACTGAGGATGCGTTAAGAGCCTCTGACGAAATAGCCACTGACGCTTCTTACACCTATTCAAACGTCTTTAGACGGGAGCACCCTAACTGGTATGTTCGGGGTCACCTTGCCATGAAGCAGCATGCTTGGCGTCTAGGAGAAGCTGCGGATTGGAATACCCATGCTATGCTTAATGCGGTTCCTCAGCGCCAAGGCTTCAATAGCGGAATATGGCTAGATATGGAGTACAAGACGGCTGAACTGGCTGATCAATTGGGAGAGGTCTGGATTATTGTAGGCCCTGTCTTCTATACAGGTCAGCCTATTCAATGGATTGGGGAGCCGGAGAAGGGGGAATCTCTGGTTGCGGTGCCTGACGCTCTTTTTAAGATCATTGTGACGCCCATTGGGGTGCTGGCTTATATTTACCCTCAGGAACACATTGATTTTGCTGAAAAGAATCATCGTCAGTTCCAGACTACAGTTGAGTATATTGAGCAAGTAACGGAGTTGGAGTTTCACATTTGAGATATTTGGTGACGTGTACTCGGTAGTATCTAATATTCTGACGATCCTAAAATACAAAAAAGTAGAACCTTGAACTCTTAAGGATAGCGTATACCGCCTCATAGCTTACGCTGTTTATATAACCATGAAGTGCCCAGTACCCTAGGACTTTAAAACCATTTAGAAAAACGATTACAGTTAAATAGAGCCAAAATATATAAATCAATGGAGCAAGGATATGAGTGAAACTCTAGCACTACAAAGACTAATTCAAGTAGCAGAACGCGACACTGGCCAGTCGGAAATAATCAGATGTTTCTTGCTCTCGCTCTACAATGGCGACGCCTACTCTTTAGTGCCGTACCGGTTTCGAAATCTGGATCGAGGTCTTTTTGTGGATGTACTGGAGGTTCTGCGAAAGGATATTACCGTTCACCAAACCGAAATCCACAAAGTCATTCCCGGCACCGCACATCTATGGCTTGAATGGAGGGAGTGGTACAACAAAGGTCAAAAAAGCTCACATATGTGAGCATTTCTTAACCTAATCAGAGTATCAACAAAGCGATAAGCACAAGGATTGGCAGTGTATCCAAGCTCCTAGTCAACGTCTGCAAGATTCTGAAAATGGTCCGCGATTTTTGCGCACAAGCGGAGCAGAGGACAGTATACCTATGACCCAAACATCAAAGAGTACACCTAAAAGGGGCGACAAAGAGCCGCCCGCTTTATCAGCGCAGCAATCTGCCGAAGCATCAGCGGTTAGTGAAAGTGTGAACCGACTATTTAAACTTGTTCCTGAAATTGGGGTTGGGTGGCGCTGGTATGACGTCCCATACAGGGTCTTTTCCTGGCTTTTGAATGCTTGGCCACGACCGATACTTCCATCCACTATCCGCCGATCGCTTGTAGGTGGTATTAACTTCCTGTTGGTGTTCAACAACCACGAACGGAATAAAGCTGAACCTTTAGACGATCCAAACGATAACCTAATACTTCCAGATGGTGCTCGGCTTCGTCAAGGCGGAATTTGGACGGTCGAGCTATTTCCCCCTAGCAAATATAATAATCTGGCGAGTGCTCTCCGACACAACGGATGGGACCAATCTCCATTCAGTGGATTCGATAGTTCAAACGTAGAATCAGTCAGGCGCGCACGTGATGGAGGGGGATCTGCTTGGTTTAAAATCGTTTCGGTAACCGGTAAAAACACCACATATCTTCAGTTCGACGCAAGAAGTGAAGAACTGCCGCGAGAGTTTGCGGCTATTGAGCTTACCGCCGTGCAACTCGGAACAGGCGTTACAGCAGTTGTAGCGTTTTTCCAGCTTAGCGAATATGGAGAGTCAAGCTTAAATAATGTGTGGTGTAAGAAACATGAACCGTCATTACGATGGAGAGGATTACGCCGACCCTTAACGGCAAACAGATTTTTTGCAGCAATCGAAACCACTCAGAAAGAAAGGCTTCGCCTTCACAACCTTACCAGAAGGTGGCTCTCCAAAAGGTGCCCTGGTTTTTTTGCGGCGAGATCAGATTCGCACCCAGCAATGGATTTGAACTTATTTGACGGAGTGGATATTGCTGCGCAGAAGGGGACTTTATCGGATGAGAGTCTAAGGGCACTGGGTATGTGTAGGTTCGGGCGTGATCAATATGTGTCACCAGAGTTGTCAGGTGCAACCCTTATTCCCACATATGGGTCCTCAGGGCCACATGAGCCGCTCCACAATTGTTGGGCAATCGCAGGCGAGTATCAGCGAATAATAAATGAGAACGAGCGCTCTGGCTATGGTGACAAGCCTTACTGTCCGATGGCAATAGGCTTCATGTTCAACGATGCCGCGCGCTCATTTGTTCTATACCTAGCCGTTATGGGCTTTCTCGATGAGCAACGGGCTGTGCACTCGGCCGCCCGCGACTTAGCAACTATTCGCCATAGGAAATTCACCATTCGGGCGATTCGTAATCTCAGTGAGGAACTACTCGAGTCTGGCCTAGACTTACCGGCAATGGCGCGTGATAGCAAGAAGCTTTGGGGCGAGCGATGGCAGAGTTGGCACGGACTCACGGTGCAATCCATTCCTTGGGATGCAAAACCTGAAAAAGAAGAAATTGATTTGATAAAGTTCTTCGGTGAACATTGCACGGATCAATTTAAGCAATTGCTCGAAGAGGACAAAAACTACAGAACAGTTCTCTCCACTGCAGCAGCGCTGGGATCTAGTGTGGAGTCGGCACAAATGGGTCGCAATGCGCTATTGGTAGCAGGAGTCTCTATGGTAGTCGCGCTCGTAACCTTACTTGTTGCTCTCAGCGATACCTAGTGGGGAGCGGCACTTATCGAATGGCTTCAACAAGGAATTCTAATTAGTAAATCTATCCGGTAACTCCCAGCATGGTTGATGCTCTAAAGAGATGTTGGCGCTCAATTTGAAGCTGGATCGCAAGAAATCGCAACCAATTCCATTCTTGTAGAGACGCCAAATTTTTTTACGTGGGACAAGATTTTTTTACAAATTCCATTTATTGAGCAAATTTCTTTACACTCTGCCTAGACTGCCTTGAGCATAGGCTGCGCCAGATCCAAACTCTTAATATTCTGATTTCTGCGTTCTTTCAACGGGTGAGAGGCTAGTCGAGCCCAACCTCAGCCCCCTCAAACTCTCTGGCCAAATCGACCAAACGATCCCGCATCGTCTCAGCTGTTGTTTTACGGGCCGTGATTTTGGGCCGCACTTTCAACAAAGCAAGTAAGCTCGCAATGTCTGGCAGTCGAGCCCTGTAGATAAAATCCTCGTACAAGGCCTGAAATCCCTTCCGGTTAACACCCATCTGATCGCAAAACTGATCAATAGCCTGGGTTCGCCGTGTGATGACAAACGCATTAAATCGCCCAATGATGTTGCCATCCACCGCACCGCCAGCCTCGCGTAAGAGCGGTAACTGTATATCGATAAAGTCCTTGAATAGCGCACGCTTGTGGCGCAGATCCGGATCGCTTTCCAGCACATTCAAAATCATCTCACGCAACTGATCGAACTGCTTGGGACCTTTTTGCTGTGGCAGTTTTTCGATTAGGCCTAGGATATAGCTAACGGTCACCTCGTCGCGCTTGATCAGATCCACCGCAAAATCAAAGTCGAACAACAGCGGCTGAATCTCTTCTTCCTCTTCCTGCCCGCCAGTGTCCTCCTCATCGCCTTTTTGCCGTTTCTTCCTGCGCTCCTCGCGGGCCGCGGCCTCAATATCCTCTTTTTTATCCAGGTACTTACTCTGGTAATCCATCAGCTCCTGATCATCGATCCCCAGCGCCCCGGCATCAATCTCCAGCCGGAACTCATTGAAGGTCTTGAGGGTATTCTGGATGCGCAGTACATCACGGAACTTGGCCAGAAAGTCGTACTGATCCTCTTCTTTGATCAGCTCATCCACCGCATCAGGTGACTTGGCGATCTCGCGCAGCTTTTCCACTTCCCGCTTGAACGTTTCTTTCAAGTCCGGGTAGGGCTGCATGATGACCGTGCCGATGACCTCATCGACACTAGCGCTCGCATCGCGGTTGGCAAAGATTGCCAGCGCCTCATCGGTGGCGTTTTTCAGGCGTCGGTAGCAGACAATGTTGCCGTGTGACTTTTTGGCATCAAGCAGCCGATTGGTGCGCGAATAGGCTTGGATCAGTCCGTGGTGGCGAAGGTTCTTATCCACATACAGCGTATTGAGCGGCGGGCTGTCGAAGCCGGTTAAGAACATGTTCACGACGAGCAGGACGTCTACCTCTCGCCGCTTCACGCGACGGGCCAGATCCTGGTAATACTCGTAGAACGATTTGTTGTCACCTGGATCATAAGAAGTGGAAAACATCGCGTTGTAATCGGCCACGCAGCCCTTCAGGAACGCCATACGGCCTTGATCGATGTTCCGGGCATCCATGTCAGGCATGTCTTGCTCAGTGAGCCCTGAGAACTCCTCAGGCTCTCCAGGAGCGCAGCTGAAGATGGTGGCAACACGAAGCGTGTGCTGACCTTTATCTTTCGCACGGGCAAACGCAAGATAGTAGCTTTGCAGAAGATCCACGCTACTCACGCAGAACATCGCGGTGTAATCGCACTCGTAGGTTTTCACTGGGTGCAGCATTAAGATGTCAGACACAATCCCGTTCACTCGCGAAGGGGACTCCAGGAAGGCCTTTTGCAGCATCTGCTCATCGGTGAGCGCCTTGGCAGGCACTTCGCTGCCATCGTCCAAGGTGACCATCTCATTAGGTAGCACGAGATCGCGGTATTCAATTGAGAAGCGCAGCACGTTTCGATCACGGATTGCATCGGTGATCACGTATTTGTGCAGCGCCTCGCCAAACAGATCCTCAGTGGTTTTATTGCCGTACTTGGTCTTGGCCACATTGGCATCAAAGATCGGTGTGCCGGTAAAGCCAAACATCTGCCGATTGCTGAAAAAGTCACAGATCCGCTGGTGCGTCTCGCCGAATTGGCTGCGGTGACATTCATCAAAAATAAAGATCACTTTCTTGCCGGCAACATCCTCACACTGGCTTTTAAACTGCTCCCTTGAGATCGCGGCGTTGAGCTTCTGGATGGTGGTCACCATCAGTTTGCAGCCAGGGTCGTTGAGCTGTTCAACGAGCTTTTTGGTGTTCTCGGTCGCATCGACGCTGCCCGCGCTAAACGCATTGAACTCGAGAGACGTCTGGTAATCCAGATCTCGCCGGTCCACCACGAAGATAACCTTATCCACTTTGGGATCGTTACTCAGGATCTGGCTGGCTTTAAACGAGGTCAGGGTTTTGCCCGAACCTGTGGTATGCCACACATACCCGTCGCCGCGGCCATAGCCAACCCGCTCGAGAATCTTCTCCACCGCATAATACTGGTAGGGACGAAGCACCATCAGCGCTTGGAACGTGTCGTGAATCACGATGTAGCGAGCAATCATCTTGGACAGATGACACTTCTCCAAAAACGCCTCAGCAAAGGCTGGCAGACGGTTAATGCGACGATTTTCTTTGTCCGCCCACTCAAAGGTGAACTGGTAGTTGAGTTTCGTGTTATTGGAGAAATAGCGGGTATTTGCGCCGTTGCTAATCACAAAGAGCTGAATAAAGCCAAACAGCCCGCTGTTGGAATGATAGGAGGTAGAGCGGTAGCGAACGATCTGGTCAAAGGCACTGCGAAGATCTGAGCCCCGCGTTTTGAGCTCAATTTGAACCAGCGGCAGGCCGTTAATCAGCAGAGTTACATCATAACGACTGTGGTTTTCAGCTGACCGGTTGGTGATCTGCCGGCAGACCTGAAAGCGGTTCTGGCACCAGTGTTTGACAGAGAAAAGCTCCAGGTATTTAGGCAGTCCATCGGCGCCAAGCACATCGACTTTGCCTCGAAGGATCCGAGCGCGTTCAACAATGTCACCTTTGTTGAGTTTATCCAGTAGCTGGGCGAACTCGTCATTGGACAGTGTGATCTGGTTATGTGTTTCCACCTGCTTGCGGAAATTCTCAACCATCTGACTCTCATTAGTGACCGCCAAAAAGCTGTACCCAAGCTCCTGCAACTGAGCCACTAGGGCTTTTTCCATCTCTATTTCGCTTTGCGTGGCCATAGTTAACCAAGTTCCGTGTTGGTTCTGTAAATATCAGAAAGCGTGCGGCCATCGGCTGTCCGCCATTCGGTCCAACCGTTTGCAGACGATGTCAGGATCGCTGTTGCCGCTGCGCTTGGGCTTTTAAAAAGATGATCCTTCAAAAAGATCGAAGAGTCGCCATCGATCTGAATGATATCCTCTTCAACAAGCGCATCGCGCCCGGCAATAATATGATTTGAGACTTTTCCTGTATGCGTGAATTTACCGCGCGAGCCCTTTAAAACCACGAATCCTTCGCTGGTATAGATGCCTTCGCCTTGGGCGCCATTTCTGCGGCAGTAAAATCGCAGCGAATTTTCCTTTTCGCTTTCATGCAGCAGCGGCTCAAAAACATTGTGCCCCAAGGTGGTCATAAGCAAACTGCCGATTTCAAGAATCTCCTCGCAATCGGCCTGGAGCTGCACGGGAATCTTAATTTTTTGCCCGACATTACCGTTGGAAACCTTATAGCGCTGCGCTCTTTTTGCCATTTCAATACTTCGAGATTCAATATAAAGCGTATGAGTTGGCGTCAGATTGTCTGTGAGCGACACCCATATCAAAGCCTTATCCCAATCCTTTGTCCCTTCCTTGTGATGATTCGTGAGTCTTGAGCCGAGTTGGCTGGATTGACCCACATAGAGTACATCGTCGCGCTCACCCCCTATCAAAAAATAGACACCCATCTGAAGGGACTCATCCATGGCGCAAAAATCCGCTGCAAGAGAGCGCGGCACCTCGATAACACGAATAATAGAAGTAGTAATCTCCGCCTTGCGTATGCCTGAAGGGTCGCCTGATGGCAGAAATATCTGTATGGTGCGCGGCCGGCGACTCATGCAACCTCCTTCTCGACAACCACCCGCTTTTTGCCGGTCAACAATTGTTGCATCAGGGCTTTTTTCTGTAGCTTCAGGTTGTTGATGCGTTGCTCGAGGGTTTCTATTTCTTTGGCCGATGTCGTTATGATATCAACAATACATTCTTGCTCATCTACAGGCGGCAGTAGAACATCTATCTGAGAAAATGTGTCCCACCGCAAACTCCCCCGGCGATCGACCGATGCATTGGTTCGAGATGCGAAAATTTGTCTGTACATGTCTGATTTCAGATTTGCGTATAGATAATCTGGAAGACATTTTGAATTATCAACAGAAAATATTTCGTATATCGGACTTACAATTCCTGCCTGGTAGAGGTTTTGAATGCCAATAGAACCCTCTTCAACATGATTTGAAGGAAAGCCTATCCAGTCTCTCTTTATCACCTTGTAGTTCGAGGTGTCATCAGAAAATACCTGTTTATTAAAGTAGTCTAACGAATCAACAAATCCATCATATTTTGTGCAGGAAAGGACCGGATATGAATCGTCCATCCCGGCCCTGATGGACTCCTTTTTGCAGAACTGAGCAATACTCGCGGATATCCACTTCTCTTCAAACCCCGGCAACCGCTTCTTCCCAGTCAACAACTGCTGCATCAACGCCTTCTTGCGCTGCCGGCTATTTGCCAACAAATCTTCGTTGGCAGAGATGGCGTCGTTCCAAGTGGAGAGGATGCTAGCTATCTTTTTTTGTTCTGGAAGAGGTGGTACGGGCACTGGTAATTCCTTGCAAATCTCTATCGTAAGATTTTGCTGACCAGAAGTCTTTTTTGATCTAGACTGAAGCCAATTCTGAGCCCTAAAACCATTCAAATATGAAAGAAAAAATTCAGCATTCGCAACATCATTTTTTAGGCGATAAAAGACAATAGCTTGGTTCATATTGTACTCATTAAAATCAGCGCCCAGTAACGATGTTTTCCCAAGCGGCGGGCCCACGATATTCATTAAAACGTCGCCAGGATAGGCTCTTGAACGAGCTAGAAAATTATTATGTGCTTCTTCTGACACGAATATGAAATCAGAAGTTTTGTCCAACACCCCATTAAAGGACAAATTATTAACGCGCAAAAAGGGTATATCGCCACTTTTAGACACATCACTCTTCGATGGTGTTGTCCCTTTAGTAACTTTTATTGATACATCGTTTGCTTGGAGCACCTTCCAATCCGGTGGAAAGCCGCCGACTCCAGAAACAGTTTTAAGTTCTTCAGACGCCATAACTTAGCTCCTTCAGATACCCATCCATCTTCCCATTAAGCTCGATCACCCGCTGCTCAATCGCCTCGCGCTCCGCAAGTACTATCGCGAGATCGATCTCCTCTTCCTCCTCAAATGTATCCACATACCGCGGAATGTTGAGATTGTAGTCGTTTTCAGCAATCTGGCTCAGCGGCGCAAGGTAACTATACTTATCAATCGTTTCGCGCGACGCCAGAGTGCTGATGATCTTTTCAACATGCTCATCCAGCAGGTTGTTCTGGTTCTTGCCCTTTTCATACTCGTTACTGGCATCAATAAAGAGCACGTTCTCGCTGTCTTCACGGCATTTTTTAAACACCAGGATCGCCGCTGGAATACCGGTACCAAAGAATAAGTTAGCCGGCAGGCCAATTACCGCATCCAGCGCATTCATCTCCCGAACTATGTGCTCACGGATATGGCCTTCGCTTGATCCTCGGAATAACACTCCATGCGGCACTACCACCGCGGCAGTACCGTTATCATCTAGCTGAAACAGCATGTGTTGGATAAACGCCATGTCCGCTTTAGTTTTTGGCGCGAGCTTGCCGTAAGGGGAGAAACGATCATCGTTGAGCAGTAGCGGGTTGGCTGACCAGTTCAGGGAGAATGGGGGATTGGCCACAATTGCCTCAAAGCGCAGATCCAGATGCTGGGGACGTTCTAAGGTGTCATCCTGTTTGATGTCAAAGTCCTTGTAATGCACCCCATGCAAAATCATGTTCATGCGCGCCAAGTTGAATGTGGTGCGGTTGAACTCTTGGCCATAGAAGTGGCCGACTGTGTTAACCTTTTTTGCCACTCGCAGCAGCAGTGAACCCGACCCACAAGTAGGATCATATACCGATTTAAGTTTGTCTTTGCCAAGCGATACAGCGCGGGCCAGAATCTCAGAGACTTTCTGAGGGGTGTAAAACTCACCGGCCTTTTTGCCGGCATCAGAGGCAAAGTTACTGATTAAATATTCGTAGCTGTCACCGATCACATCGGCATCGGTATCATCCAGTCGAAAATCGATATCATCCAATCGGATCAGGATCTCACGGATGATGCTGTTTCTATCGTCTGGGGTTTTGCCAAGTTTTGAGGAGTTCAGATCCATGTCTTCAAACAGATGTACGAAATCGGCCTCTGACTCCTGACCGCGAGTGCTGTTCTCAATGTCACGCAGGACCTGCGCCAAATGACCTAGAATAAAGGCCTCTTTGTCATCACGGATCTGCTTTGCGATTGCACTGAAAAGCTGATCTGGGTTGAGGTGGTAGCCCAGAGAGTCGACAGCCTCTCCTTTAATCGCCTCGATCATCTCGGCATGCTCATCCTTCGCGGGATCCAACTGCTTGTAATCTAGCTCCTCGTCCGCCAACGCATCCTGCGCCATGGTTAGAAGTCGTTCCGAAAGGAACTTATAAAAAATAAAGCCCAGAATGTAATCGCGATATTCATCGCCAGCCATCCGCCCACGCAGCAAATTACAGATTGCCCAGAGCTGTTGTTGGAGTTGTCGTTTTTGTTCTTCAGACATGCGTTAAATCCTTATAAATGGTGTTGCTGATTATTCCGTTTATCAAAGGGGATATCCATGCCGCTTGAGGGAGACATTTAATGTTGTTCTGCTGACCTTGAAATGCTGAGCAATCTCGGCCTTGGTCATCTGAGGGTCAGATAGCATGGCTGCGGCTTTTTTAACATCTGAAGATGACAAAGACGGCCGGCGTCCGCCTTTCCTACCCCGAGCCCTCGCTGCAGCAAGTCCGGCTTTGGTTCTTTCGAGAATCAGGCTGTGCTCGAACTCAGCCAGCGCACCGAAAATATGGAAAATTAGCTTGCCGCTAGCACTGGTTGTGTCAATGGATTCAGTCAGCGACCGAAAGCCAATCTCACGCTGGTGAAGATCCTCTATAATCTCTACCAAATCCTTCAATGATCGGGCCAGACGGTCCATCCTCCAGACGGCTAGGGTGTCGCCCTTGCGCAAAGTGCGCAAACAGGCTGACAACTCTGGACGTGCCTTGAGGGTGCCAGTCATTTTCTCAGTAAAAATCTGCTGACAGCCAGCCTGTTTAAGCGCATCAGTCTGTAGCTCGGCGTTTTGGTCCTGGGTGCTGACTCTGGCGTAACCAATAATCATAAGAAAACGTACCTTATCTAGTTATAGATTCTTGTACGGGTTTATGATCGCAATTGCAACCAGAAAAAGACGGTTTAAGGGGAAATTCAGATGCGTCCAGGAAACGACCGTATTCTGGACGCGGCTTTCGAAAGGCAGTACAAAATTGAAATACAAAAATGGGCGGTAATTGAGAGGTTCTAGGTTAAGAAGTAAAAACTCAGATTGCTTTGGGTCAAAAACCTTTACTGTTACTGATAGTAGGTATAGGCAGGAATACAATTTGTATCACCAGTGTCGATGTTCAGCTTTAGATAAATATAAAAAGCGTGTAAGGACAAAAGGCAGTTATCGAAGATATATTTTATCACAGGGTTAAGGCTTTGAACTCGCTTGGCAACGCTCTAGGTTGCTTAATAAAGGCCGGCAATTCCTTAATCAAAACTAACGCCGACTATAGGTATTTATTTGAATTGCAATGCCTACTTCATTAGTATTTTCAGCGTGTTAGCGGGATCAAGATTTAGCGCCTCGCAATACTGCACATACTGGTAGATATCCAACTTGCGCTGGTTAGCCTCAACTTTCTGTACGAAGCTGTGAGGTTCTTTAATTATACCCCCCAGATCACGCATACTGAGCCCCAGAGAAACCCTCCGTTTTCTCAGCATCTCATTGAGTTGCTTATATTTATCTGATGATATTGCCTTGTTCATCGTACCAGAATAAGGTACATTTCATTATGTACCCTTAAAGGGTACGCCTAGAACTTCAGCACTCACTTACTTTAAGAACTGATCATTGTATGAACATGCCGACCCATTCCGCGGCAATAGAGGATGACAAATTAAACATCACGCATCAGATCATCACCGCATCCTTATTGGCCGCTTTACCTGACGATCAGCAGACGTTCTCTTTGAATCAGCCCTGGGCCTCGGACTTTACGCCTACCCCTGACTTATCCTCCACTCTCCTTAACACTCTGATATCCCAAAAGACGATATCCATATATGAGTCGGGGTATAAAACGAATACTATTTATCAACTTGAGATTGACAACAGTAGTGCCAACCTTAGGCAGTTAATAACGCAGGTTAAAACGGCACCAAAAGAACACACTACTGAGATAATGCTATTAATCATGGACCTAATTGCTGCCGAGTGTATGGAGTTTCTTGCACACCAGCTCTCACAGCAAGACCTAGCCTTAGATCTTAGCTACAAACCGCCACTAGAACTCTACGAATTGTTAAAACTGAATTCTTGCTCTGAAGTACACATGCTCATCTGGCTAGCACTCAAATCAATATCTAATAGTGATCTTCGAATATTTAGAGCAGCATCTGAAACTTCAGATATAGTCACACCTATCATCGCTCAAGCTAAGCAAATTAATAGAAACTATCGATATTATAAGAAAAAGATAAAACCATTCCGAAAATTCAAAGGATTTAGTCATACAGCGCTCAACAACATACTATTTTCACAATACCTAGGATGTGGCACTAGCTATTACACAACATCTTGGCAGGTTTAGCCTCAACTCTTCTCCAAAAATAGAGTCAGATCTAACGACTGAGTGTATTGACAGGCTGTTTTTTTACACAGTATTCTTGGTTCGCGACTTTTCGAAGAGGATCTAATATTAAGAATTTTTTACTTGAGAAAGTAGCAGGAAGAAGATCTTCTTGGATGCTGCTATCTCTCCATACTTCAAATTCTAACGATGTTGAGTACAAACCCTTCACTCAATATGTCGAGTGGCTTGAATTTACTAAGGGCTATGCTAGCGCAACTGTTGAACAGTATGCGGGACATGTAGCTCGTTTTATCGATTTTGTTTATGAAGCTTCAACTATGAAGCTCGAAAACAGCGATATTTCAAACGTATTGTACTTCTACCAAGACTACTTGCTATATGCCCGTGAAAGTGAAAATCCTATCGTTCTTAAGCTATGTGAGCGACTGGGAAAAGAAAATCAGACTTCTGTAAGCTCGGTATCTCAAGGGATTGAAGCGGCAATTAGCGGATTTCTTACTCTTCAAATTATAAAGAGCGAGTCTATTGATCAAACAAATGTATTCACAAAATTCGTTACAAACGGGGTTATGCTTTCATCTAGCCAGAAGAAAGCTATCAAAGATTCCAGCTGGCTCGCTAGCACTATCAGGGGAAGCCTTGAGCGTTGCTTCTCAAATAAAAGAAAGGCTAAAGTGTTCTCGATTTCAAAACAAACCAGAGCCGCCCAGAAAAAAAAGTACGACAACAACGAAGACTACCCCTTAGAACGAGTTGAAGATCTCCTAGCACAAAAACCTAAGCGAACCTCAGCATGTTTTCATAGAGATATGGCAATCTATTCGCTATTAGCTGCCATTGGCTGCAGAACTCACGAAGCACTTCAATTGCGCATAGGTGATATCAATTTTGAGGAGCGCAAAATTCGATTAATTAGTCCATTTTCTCGTAATAACCAAGGGCTAACATCGGAGGAGGCAAAAAAGCTACGTTGGAAGGGTCGAGAAACCGAAACGGTGCTGCCAGTGTACCCGTTTGACGATCATTTTTGGGAGCATCTGCGCTACTACCTTAAGGACTTCTTTAGAACCAATGTTAGCCATGATTTTCTTTTCCAAAAAGCAAATGGAAGACCTTACTTCATAACCAATCGAAGCGATAGAAATAAGCAGTTTAAAAAATATGCTGCTGCAAGTGGCTTTGAGAATATAAAGCTAGCGCTCCACAGCCTAAGGCATATGTATGGGCGTTACTTGCTTAACTACTATCCAAATGGAAAAGGTGGTTACGGCATGCCAATGGAGTACGTCCAGATTCTCATGGGGCATGGGAGCGCAAATTCCACAAAAATGTATGCTATTCATGATACCGATATACTTGAGGCATACATCGAAGCAGCCAACCGCATTAATCACGGTGAGCGCACTAGTCTTTTTGATATTAAGAATCAATATATAGATGCTCAAATCAAACAACTTCAAGGTCAGAAAAAGGAGTTGCCTAAGCATGTTCAATAGTACGAAAGATATAGTCTTCGTAAAGCATGGTGAACATTTATACAGCTCTATTATTGAAAGTATCACTAACGCTAGGACCCTTGTTGCTAACGCTTTTAAGAAAAGTGTGCTTACCCCAGAAGAAGGTGGTTCTAAAAACTATCCTTACGCAACCATTTTTAGATTTTTAGACGGTTACAATACCTCCCGCAACAAACATATCTTTAATGAAGGGTGGGTACGAAACGTCCTTAGACTGGCATTGGAAGGAATACAGAGTCATGAAAGCGTGTATCTAATTTGTACCGAGCAAGGAAAATTCCGAAAACTAAACAATCGCCTAACTTCAGCATGTAAAGCAGATGCGATTTTGCTGCTACATTTTCTCTGGGTCGACAAAGCGATACTACTTCCCGTAAAGACATCCATGCCAAGCAGAAGAGGTGTAGTTGGCAAACAACTCTATCTTCAAACCGAATTTCTGCCAGAGCTACTACGAATCTTTACTGACAGTGACAATAAATTTCCGCTGAAAGATGTCGTGGGTCAGACAGCGGTAAAAAACACACTTTGGTATGCATACAGGATCATCCGCGCTAGTGACTGGTACAGGGTTCGTGAAATTAAACCTGAAGATATCATGGAAGCTTCTGATTTCGCTAACAAGCATCACGGCTACCCCTTTACTCTGCGTCAGTGGCTATTAAGTTTATCGTCTATATACCCTGAAGTACCCTATAACACAGCCAACATACCTGCTAACAAAATGGGTGGTAATCTTTGGGAAAGGTCCGAATTAGGAGAGCTCGCTAGCGCAAAGAACCATGGATTTGACGACATTACAAACACGAAAATATCCGAATGGCTTAAGTACGCTCAATATTTTGGACTGGCAAAGAAGAGACAAGGAGTTAAAACATGGAAGAACTTTTTAAAATTTTCGTCCTTAGTCGCTACTTGGATCGTCAATGAAGTCGCTAAAGTAGACACTAACTTAGTACCTTCAATCTCCGAATTTAAACGTAAACATCTGGATGGGTTTGATGGAGTTAGAGGGTTTCTTGACTATGTAAAAGGAGATACAACACCGAACTCATATAAAACCGCTCTATACAAAATCGAAAAGTTCTTTGATTACCTCGAAACATTCGATGAATTTGTGTTTAGAAACCAGATAAACAAAGATGTAGACTATCCTTTTGTGGCAAGAAAAAATATTACATCTAAAGTCATTTTCGACAGTAATGTTTTTTCGCCACTTCTTAGCTTTGCTTATGCAATGACTGATTGGTCTTGGTATCTTTATGAAAAGTCAAAGAACGGACACCTACACAATACCTACCACAATAATAAGAAAGTAATCGATACTGAAAGTGTAGGGTTCGTGCCGATTTTTTGGGTAGATGGGAAACCATACCCAATAAAGTATTTGACACCGAAGTTGGCACCATCTGCAGTTAGAATGCTTAAGGGGCGGAGAACATCCACTAATGTGCCTGACATTCATTATATGAACCTACTTGTGGTCATTTTTGAAACAGGAATACGACTCATGTCTGCTCGCTGGCTGGATGTCAGAACCTACAGAAAATTAGTCAACAACCGAACGTTTCGTTCTCGTGATTACGGACTAACAAAGTTATTTGTTAATACTGATAAAGTTGGAGGTCCTTGGATATCCACCGTTTCAAATACTGTAATTGAAATATTGGACAGACAAGCTGAATACCGTAACTCTATGGACGAATCATGCCTTAAAATAGAAAGCTGGTATGATGGCCACGAAGAATCGCCATTCGGAAAAATTCTACCGCTGTTTTCGACAGGTGGCGTTTCGAGAGGCTGTGTCACGTTAGAAACTCCCACCGGCGATTCTTCTTTTAGAAACGCGCATAAGCTTTTCATGCATATCTTCCAAGCTTATTATTACGGCGCTACCGGTGAAGAAATCGTTGATTTGGCATACGACCCCACAGACAAAGAAAACTACAATACTTCCACCTCTACAGGATTTAGAAATATACTTGATGCCTTCGATCCACGCTTGATAGAGATTACACCGCATAGTGCGCGATCCCAAATTGTTAGTCAGTACATTACCTTGCTTCCGCCTTCCGAGATCATGAAAATTACAGGGCACACCACAGAAGCGCACTGTGTTTACTATGCACAGCTTGACAGAATAGTTCTTGAAAAAGCCAAATCAAAGCAGTTTGAAGAAATCATAAAAGAGATGTCTGAGCCTACATTAATTGCAGCCCACGAGCAGAACTCTTCTCTACGAGAAAGCTTTAGAAAGAACCGTGACGCGATGTTAAGCGATTTTGCAGCAACCAGCTTTACAACCAATAATCATCATAGGAAATCTGATCCAGTAAACGCTGTAAAGCTACTGCAAACTAAAGATGCCGAAGAAATAGCATTCAATACAACGCATATTTGCCCATTCAACAACGTGTGCCCAGAAGAGGTACTTAAGCAGTTAGAAACTGACCAGAACAACAAACCCTGTGGTGGTTGTTTTTACTCGGTAAAAACGATAGACCACATACCTGCAATTCTGGCAAAGATTCGCGCTTTCACAGACGAATCAAATGAGCTTCAGCAGTATCTGAAAAATGCTAAAGCCAATGGTGCAGATGCGAGTTCACTATCATCGACTGCAGAAAGGAGAAAATTCCTTACTAATGAAATAATTGCCTGGACTGTAACGTTTCAATGTCTTGAACAAATGGCATCTGACCTTTCTCAACGCGACACTTGGCTCGTTCAAAAGCCCGAACTGCTTTCAAAGAAACTAACGCGAATCGAGATTCAAAACGAGGAATTTCACGGGCTTTTGGTTAAGTCTTCGGAGGCCAAATCATATGCAGAGTTCTTCACTCCTTCTTTAGAGCATCAAATTGTTAAGGCACGTACTAAGTTGCTAGCACATACAGGTAATTTCAAAACACTGCTCGATAACGTCCCATCAAAGTATGAACTTATTGATCAGTACCGAGGTATGGTTCAGTCTATTTGTTCGACTTTGGAGATTAAAGTTTCTGACCTAGCAGCTCAACTTGAAAAGCCACTGATTCTTCCAGATACTTTAGACACTCCGCTAGCGCTCTTATCGAACATAAGGAGTAGTAAAAATGGCTAGAGGTGCTAAACCTGGTGAAAATAGATTTAAAAACTCTCAGAAATCTCTAACGTCATTCAGACTGGCACGACTTCTAGACGTCGTGGTGCCAAAGCTCAAGGCGTTATCCGCTCATACATCAATAAGCTCCGTTAATAAATTCTGTAGTTTGGCGGCAGAGATTTACAACGAAAATCTTCCGGTGAATGAAAAACCTATTAGCTATCGAAGACTGAACCAGAACGAGCAATATTGGAAAGCTATTGGCTCTGTTTATTATCAACACTTTAAGAAAAAACAGAATCTAGAAGAGTTTAAAAAGGCATCGAGTACAATCCTGAGCAGTAAACGATTAGTCTATCTTGAAAGTCAGTTAGAGCGCTTAAAAGCTGAGAACAACGCGCTAAGAAATTCTCTATCAAGCACTAAGCCTACAGCCCAAAGTAACGACAAAGATGAGCTTGAGCGTACTCAACGAGACATTGAAAATATGGGCCGCATCATTGAGATCCTGATTTCAAAATACGGCGTCATAAAAGTCGATACAGATGGGATTGCATTGCGGGATTTAGCAGATGACCTAGAAAGTCCGGAAGGTATAGCACCCAGCCATGTGGTCAAGCCCTATATTGAGTGGCATAAGAATAAAGCTAAGTTGAATCTGAGGTAGATCAACTGAACCGCATTAAATACAACCTGGTTGAAGCATTTAAAAGAATACTAACTATATCTTGAATACGCCTAGCTCAGTGGGCTCTAGCCGAGAGAAACCATTTATTTCAATTATCCCTGGATACTTACCTCCCTACATAATGGTTCGAGTCCTGGTGGGCCCACCACTTCCCTCGCTTCGCTCAGTCGTGCTAGACCTCACCGGACTATCCCAGCCAAAAATCACAGATTTTTGTCGTTACACGGCGCGCAAAGCTACCGCTTTGCAAAAACGCTTGTTTCACCCTAGTGGGCCCACCACTTCCCTTCAATTTCGTCGAGTTACTCTTTAAGCGACGGACTATGAGCTTATATAGTCGGATTGACGGATTCGAAATCCGGTTCTAGTGATAGAGTGCCGGTTCAAGTCCCGCTCCCGGCACCAAATCTTTCGGTCGATTCAAACCGCGAAATTTGAAAATTTCCTTTCGATTCCTCCACTTGCCGACCAAAATGACAGCTACAACTAATTGCAAGCAAACAGAAAGTCTGCCTAGTTGATAAAGCCCTAGCTTCACTCTATTCATGTCGTTCAAAGGCCGACAAGGAACAAATACGTGTAAGATGCAGTTCCTAACAAAAAGATCATGAATTGAAAGTATGAGCGAACTAAAAAGAACTATCACTTGGAAGATTCTGGCCATATATGGATTGGGAAACATTTTAGGCGCTGGAATCTACGTTCTAATAGGAGAGGTTGCGAAAGAATCTGGAAATGCAATGCTATGGTCATTCTTTGCGGCAGGCATCATTGCGAGTTTTACAGCAATAACCTACGGAGCACTGGCGAGTGAATACCCAGTAAGTGCAGGCGCAGCAATATACACGGAAAGAGCGTTCAATTCGAAAAAGTGGAGCACTGCAGTAGGTTTGACTATGGCATTAACCGCTATAGTTTCCTCTAGCACTTTGCTGAATGGGTTCAATAGTTACTTTCAAGTTCTATTGGAAACATTAGGCGTTCAGTTTAATGCTCCTTCATCCCTAGTTATTCTAACAATACTTGCCATATTAAGTTTTGTAGCCTTAAAGGGAATTGGAGATTCAACCAAACTAGCGGTTCTACTAACATTCACGGAGGCAGGTGGTCTACTACTAATAATAGGCTTCGCTTTCTTCTATGGAGATCCAATGGATGCCATAGCAGTATCAATGAGCAGCATAGGTGAGATTCCTCCTCTTGCTATTACATTAGGTGCATTTATTGCGTTCTACGCCTTTATTGGATTTGAGGATATGGTGAACGTAGTGGAAGAAGTACAGCAGCCCGAAAGGCAAATGAAGAAAGGAATACTTACAGCGCTATCTATTGCAGTAGTACTTTATGGACTAACGATTATTGCAGCACTTGCGGTACTCACCAGTAGTGAACTGGCGCAAAGTGACGCGCCACTTGCCACTGTCTGGCAAACCGCTACGGACAGCGAGTTTCCACTCATTACCATTATCGGGCTCATCGCCATCACAAACGGAGCACTGATAGGAATAATTACATCCTCTAGAATAATATTTGGTTTAGCGCGTGAAGGCTGGATCTCGAATAAGCTCGCCAAGATATCGTCTAAAAGTAGCGTCCCAAGCCGAGCTACATATTTGGTAATAGGACTTATTGCAATTACTGCAATTGCTCTTCCACTTGGAACACTGGCACGCATAACTAGCTTCATTCTGCTCGTGGTATTCACAGTAGTACAGGCAGCAGCATTAAAATTGAAAGTGCAAAATAAATTGCCAAACCTCAACTACTGCATTCCAATAATTGGTCTAATTGCGAACATTAGTGTAATTGTTATTCAGCTTTTTAGTTGGTACTGACACGTCGCTTCCTAGTGGGTTCTCCACTTCTCTTGCTCATAGCAATAACTTTAATACATGACCTTGTAGGTTCCATGCTCCGAATTTGCCAAATCAGGCGGTAACTAATCAGTATCTGCAGCTATAGAAACTAGAGCGCGATGGGGATATATTGTCGCTAAGTAAATCATACATCACCGATAGGAGTGGATCATGACAAAAATGTTTTCGATGCGTGTCTTGACCCTTTTATGCACCATGGCTACCGTGTTGGGCAGTGCTACAATTCATGCGCAGCCTGCCGCTCCTCTCACTATCATTGACGGTGATTATGCTGAGCAATGCTCCATGGCGGCGCGCAATCCGCAAGCGGCGTCTGGGGTTATGTTCACCGGGTCGCGAGTAAGTATTTCGCCCATACAAATATGTACGCTAGCAATACAGCAGGATGGTAACTCAGCGAATCGGGCTGCGAGCTATAACAATCGCGGTGTACTCCACTTTGCGGCGGCCAACTTTGATGATGCAATGGCCGATTTCACTGAGGCCGTGCATCTGCAGGACACGCTGACCTTCGCTCACATCAATCGGGGCAATATCTTTAACCTGCGTGAACAGTGGGCGCAGGCCATCAGCGCCTTCGATCGAGCCATTGAACTAGGTATTCAGCCCAGTGAAGCACGAGAGGTACGTGAGCTGGCGAGGGCTCATTTCAACCGAGGTATCGCGCACGAAAACCTGGAACAACTCCGCGAAGCCTATCTCGATTACCTCAGAGCTTCGGAACTGGCACCGGAATGGGAGGAGCCGGTCCGGGAGTTAGAGCGCTTCGAAGTTGTCAGGTGATGAATCGTGGCTACTGACAAATTAACTCTCCAAGACGCAATAGCCCAAAGCCCCAAAGCGCGCTAGACAAGCTTTCGAACAGACGCTACCTTTCCCTTCTCTATAACCCCTAATGTTATCTACAAAAACGGGATTTCTAATGAAATTGTCCATACCCTTAGCCGCTCTGTTTTTCACGCTTGTGTTCGCCGCCCCTGTGCAGGCTCAGGCACCAGTTTATGTGCCTGCATCTAGCCCCGCTCGTGTGCACGCGCTGCCCACCCTAAGAGAGCAGGCGGTCGAGCAGCAGGCCTGGCTTGAGGCACGGCTTAATCGCGTATTGCCGACGTTGATGGCTGAGTACGGCGTGGATATGTGGATACTGTCGATGCGCGAGTATGCCGAGGACCCGGTGTTCTGGTCGATCACATCGCCCACTACCTTTGCAGCGCGTCGTCGCTCCATCTACGTGATGACGCTGCAGCCAGATGGCAGCGTCGAGCGGCTTGCACTCGGCGGCAGCAGTCAGGGCGGGTTGTTTGAAGCCTTCCGCTCAAGCCGGCCCGCGCCAACTCAGGCGACTAGTGAACTGGCCGGTAACGAACAGTGGCGACTGCTGCGTGAATTGATCGAAGACCGCGACCCGAGCAATATTGCCCTTAATATCGATGCGGCATGGGCGTTTTCGGATGGCCTGCACGCCGGCGAGCGTGAAGCGCTCGAAGAGGCGCTTGGCCCATATGTTGACCGTGTGGTGCGCGAGCCTCGCTTGGCGTTAAATTACATTGCGTTACGCCTGCCTGAGATGATGCCGCGCTACCGCAAGATCATGGAGACCGTGCACGCCGTCATCGCACAAGCTTTCTCCAACGCGGTGATCACGCCTGGCGAAACCACTACCGAAGATGTGATCTGGTGTATGCGCCAGCGCGTGCAGGAGCTCGGTTATCAGGTGTGGTTCCAACCTTCGGTGGATGTGTCACGCCAAGGTGAGGGCCGCATCAGCGGCGACACCGTTATTCAAGCTGGTGACTTACTGTGGACAGATTTCGGTGTGGTGGCCATGAACCTGCACACCGATACACAACATCTTGGCTACGTGTTAAAACCCGGCGAGACGCAAGCGCCAACCGGTCTACAGCAATGCATAGCGGATTCCAATCGCATGCAAGAGTTATTGCTAGAAGAAATGGAGCCGGGTCGCACAGGCAATGACATTCTCGCCGCGACGCTGGCGCGCGTAAGCGCCGAAGGGATTACCGGCACCGTATACACTCACCCCATTGGGGACCACGGCCACGGTGCCGGGCCATTGATCGGGCGCTGGGATGGGCAGGAAGGCGTGCCCATTCGCGGCGACGAAGTGCTATTAGCGTCGACCTGGCACTCTATCGAACTGCAGGCCACGCGCAATATTCCCGAGTGGGGCGATGAACCGGCGAACTGCCGACAGGAAGAAGAGGCTTATCTGGATGCTGACGGCGAGCGCCATTGGGTGTATCGCCGCCAAACAGAGTTTCATTTGGTTTGGTAGAACCAGAAGGGGTATCGAAATCCAAAGGCATAACCTTCATTGTGCAGCACGAACAGCAAGATCGAACCCTCCATAAAGGCATATATGAGATGCTCAAATCGCCTGACGGTAGTGAAATGGAATAAATTAATGAGTATCAGCGCTACCAATACTCCAGCAAAAAAACTTGTGAAAGCAAAGCTTGCTCCATATTTTTCCGCCACATGACTTTCAGTTGCCAGCTCCATCGGCAGCGTTAAGCCACCACCGAGCTTACAAAGTAGTGTTAACGCAGGCTATCAATCTCACGCTTAATGATAGGATCCCACAACTCATAGCCAAGCGCGTTCAGGTGCATTCCATCATCGATGAAAATGTTATCCTTTAGCTGACCATTGGCGTCAATCATTGAAGACGTTATATCCACATAATGCAGCGCTTCTTTTGATTCAGCGTATTCTAACAAGAGCTGATTTGTAAGCAGCTTATTCTCACGCACATCTTTGCCTAAAAAATCATCGATCAAGGTTGGCTTCATGGAAAGCAGCAACACGGGAGTTTCTGGAAAATCCTGCTCAATTCTATCCACCAGCTCTTTGAACGCGTTAACCGAAAACTCTGGTGAACGGCCCTGCTCCACATCGATATCGCAATACAGCAGCACCATAGAGGGATTGTGCTTTTTGATCACATCATCATAGTAGTGGATCACCTCGGGTAATGAAGCGCCACCAAAACCTCGATTGATAATTGGGTACTCTGGAAATGAATTTGCCGTTTCCCAAAACACCATGCTGGAACTACCAACAAAAAGAATCGGGTCTTTGGCGAGTGTATTGCGCGCGTCGAAACGGCGAAAGCTTTCAATAATGCTTTCGAAACGATCTATCTCAATCGATCTATCGCGCACATACTTAGCTTGTCCTTGGCGATAAAGATCCATGGCTTTTCTAAATTTCTCTGGCTCAGCATTATAGGCAAGCTTGTTAGGCATCCAAAATGCAAAGGATCTTCTATAGAACTGCGCTGTCGCCTCTTCACTAACTGTTGCAGCCGCTTGGGCGTCTTCTAGAAAGGCAATATACTGCTCGAGTGTCTCGCTCTGTGGACTTTCTTGCGCATGCAGATTCAAGCCAAAACATATGCAAAAAGTAATTGTTATTAAATTTTTAAACACTTTGAAGATTCCTATCAATTAGTCAGTCCAATTCGTGAGTTAAACAGTAAACTCCCCACGAATCAACTAGTAAGCAAACTGTCCTAATAAGTCACTAAGCAGCAAACGCTAACATACAGGCGTTGCATATGGTGCCATAGAGCATTAGCATCAACACACTTTTGACTTCGTGTAGTGTGAGACATGATTCATCTAATAATAAGAGCTTGGAAGCCTTTCCATCAGGAGTGTTGATTGATTCGCACAAAAAGAAACGCACAGAAACCAAAAAACTCTCTGCAACCCTCACCTTTTTACATACGTCTCGCAATTCTAGTTATTTTACTGGGCGGAGTTGTTAGCCTAATTCTTTTGCGCCTATTGGAGCCCGAACAAACTACGCGCACCCTAGGGCCTATTACTTTTATAGTGATTGGTGCAATTAGCTGGTTTCTAAGTAGTCGCGGCCAAACATCGACGACTCTGCTTGTATTAGTGTTCGGAAGCTGGATCAGCGCAACTGGCATGGTGGTGTTCAATGGCGGCCTGCAAGCTCCCATGGTTATCGTGTTTCCCGTACTAATCTTACTCTCGGGTTGGGTGGTCGGCTTACGGGCAGCTTTTGCTATATCTACACTGACCATATTAGTGACGTTATTTATTATGCTACGTCACGACATGCCTGCTCCACCGCATACTGACCCAGCTCTGCAAGGCTGGGTGCAAATTATCATCTATGTCAGCTCAGTCATTTTGGTGACATTTATGGCCCGTAGCTTTAACAGCAAAATGGAAGAGTTGCGCCGTCTAAGCCAAAACTTGTCAGAACGAACCCTCGATTTGGAGGCAGGCAAAACTGAACTGAACCGCGCTCAAACTGCCGCGAAAGTGGGGAGCTGGGTGCTCGACATTCAGCAAGATCTTGTCCGCATGTCCGATGAGTGTTGTCGTATATTCTGCTTGCCTGAAGGCACCACCATCACGCAAGACGCTTTTCTCGCGCAAGTCTATAAACAAGATCGCGCCAGTATGCAAAAAGCATGGCAAGACGCTTTCAACGGCAATAGCTTCGACTACGAGCATAGGATAGAAGTAGGATCAGAATTGCGCTGGGTACGGCAGAAAGCCGAGTTTCAATTTTGCGATGAAGGCAAAGTTATCCGAGCAGAAGGCATTACCCAAGATATTAACGAGCGGAAACTTTCCGAGAATAAAATTCACACCTTAGCGTTTTTTGACCAGCTCACTAGTCTACCGAACCGCACGCTCTTGTTAGATCGATTGAAGCAGATGATGGCTTCAAGCCAGAACTCAGGATTCTATGGCTCTGTACTTTTTCTCGATCTTGACCATTTTAAAATTCTCAATGACACTCGCGGCCATGAAATAGGCGACAAATTACTTATCCAAACAGCCCAACGTCTTTCCGCCTGTTTGCGCGCAGAGGACACTGTGGCTCGTTTTGGAGGCGATGAATTTGTTGTATTGCTGGGAAACCTAAGTGACAGTAAAAATCAGGCAAGTGCCGCGACGAAGCTTGTGGCTGATAAAATATTAGAAGAGCTCAAACAGCCCTACCAGTTGGGCGAAGTCGACCATTACGTTACAGCCAGCATTGGCGTCACTCTCTTCAATAGCACCGCGATCTCGATAGACGACCTGCTAAAACAAGCCGATCTATCGATGTATAAGGCCAAGGCGGCAGGACGCAACAAATGGTGCTTTTTTGACCCAGGCTTAGAAACAGCAGCCAACGAGCGTGCCTCCGTCGAGCGTGACCTGCGCAAAGCACTAAGCGAGCAGGAGTTCGAATTACACTATCAATTACAAGTGACAGACAAGGGGCAACATACAGGTGCTGAGGCACTTCTGCGCTGGCATCATCCTCAGCGCGGTTTAGTATCACCAGTTGATTTTATTCCACTAGCGGAAGAAACAGGGCTTATTATTCCAATAGGGAAATGGGTTCTGCACACAGCCTGCACACAATTAGCTCTCTGGGCCAGCTCTGCCAAAATGGAGCCGCTTTGTTTATCTGTTAATGTTAGCGTACAACAATTCAACCAACACGATTTTGTTGAGACAGTGCTTGAGGTATTAGAGAGCACAGGTGCCAGAGCGGCTCATTTAAAACTTGAGTTAACAGAAAACCTGCTAGTCGATAACGTGCAAAGCATTATCGAAAAAATGTTCACATTGAAATCAATCGGCGTTGGGTTTTCGCTTGATGACTTTGGCACGGGCTATTCGTCATTGGCCTATCTCAAACAAATGCCCTTCGACCAACTAAAAATTGATCAGTCGTTTGTGCGTGACATATTAATCGACTCTAACGATGCCGCCATTGCCAAAACCATCATCGCATTAGGCAAAAGTTTTGGTCTTGAGGTCATCGCCGAGGGAGTGGAAACCGAAGAGCAACTGGAGGCACTGGCACAAATGGGTTGTCGAGCATACCAAGGATATTACCTTAGCCGTCCAATCCCACTGATAGAATTCGAGAAGTTGATATTGAAAACCTGAAAGCATTACCTAATTAATGCTGTATTGAAAAATGCCAGAGAAGTACCCTCCTCTGGCATTTTTCGCCTAGCTTTTAGTAAATCGTTATTCCCGTACAGTCACCGTTAAATACTGGTCCGTATATAGCCCGCCATCATCAGCGCGCCCCCACAACAGATAAGTGCCCGGTTTGTCGAAGGTGACCGACACATCCACGATGCCATCCTCAGGCATCTTAGGTGGAATCCATAACCAGCTCCATGGGGAGTTCGCCGATGGGCGCGTGTCTTCCCAAGGCTTTACCTGGGGTGGATCAAAATGCACGTGATCCTGAACATTCTCAACCCCTTCAGGAGCCCGGTACACATTCCAAGACAAATATAAGCCGTTATTTTTGGCAACAGTTGGCTTGGGAGGTGGCATCTTCATCATCATACTGCGTACTACTTCGGGTGTGGCAAAAGCCGCCGCGGGGCCGCCGAACAGCCTAACTAGAGCCATAGGGTCGAAAGGCTCTGGGACACCGTCGTCAGTAACGCGGGTTTGAAAGCTCAGCGTTTCGCCCACATTCACCGTTCGAAACCCATCGCCTATTAGCTGTGAGCTCGGTGGAATGTTCGCCCTAGTGGCTTCATCGGACGTTCCTGACCCCAAGGCGCCGGTCTCAGACATGATGGTGACATTGTCGACTTTGTAGTCGCTACGCAAAGTGCCATAGGCCGTACGAGTCACACCGTTCGGCGAGGTTAGCTCCCAAGCCAGCTCATCGTCTCCGAAATCACCTGGAACAATCACCGAGAACGTGAAACGGTTCCGACGCGGCAGAAAGTGCGTTGGCTGGCCGCGATCAGGATCGCCCGTCGTGAAACGGTTATTCTCACCAATGGGAATATCGAGCTCTTCGTCCCAGTTGTGGTTGAAATAGCCGAACAACATCGTGATGGTGCCATCGTCGTTTTCTTTCCAACCTTCATAGGCGACTTCGGCATGTTGACCGCGGCTATAGGTTTGCTTGGTGTACTCGTAGTCCTGCTGCGCCAACACGGCAGTCGACGTCAACGCCAAACCACTTAGCAGCAACATACACACTGACTTCGATAAACTTTTGTACTTATTTTCCATATCCTTTTTCCACCCTTTTCAGAAAACCACTAGATTCCTGCAACATTGTCATCCATAGACTCATCGGCGTCGGCTGTGTCGGACTCGAGAGGCCATACCAGCGGCGCCAAACACAGAGGACAACCAATAATGTGATCATTGGGGCCAAGGTTTAGATTCTTGCGGCGTGTTTCCATCTCTTCCATAAACTGCTCGTCAGTCATGGTGACGCGGATCCCTAGGTCGATAAACATATTGGTGACCGAACGGTTACCTGAACCCTGCCAGTTGCGCGGGTCTGGAACATTCGGATTGGCCGTGGTGTTATCAAAATAACCGGTGATATGCAAAATCGTGCCTTTAGGCAACAAGGGCGTGTAGTTGTCTTCAAAGCCATAGCCTCGCACCCAGTTATGGTCATAGCCCACGCAGGAGATCGTCTCAACAGAATAGCCCCAGATTGCTTCGAGACACATGCGCTCGCCAGGGGCGTGCAGGTGCGGCTCAAAAGTGATGACTTTGGTATTTTGCGTGAGCACTTGATAGGCATGTAGCTCCTGATCCTTGCCATTGCCTTCAACGCTGATGTCGACACCGTTACCAAGGATACTGATAGAAGATTTGTACTTCGGCTCGTAGTCTCGTGGGTGGAAGCGGAAGCCTATTTCCAAGTGACCAACGGTGTCGCGACCATTGGAGTGCATGTGAACCGAATCGGTAAAGAACGCGCTGTTTGCTGCCAACAATGGGCCTGCATCTGGATCGAAGACATCGCCATTACGACCGACTTCGTGCACTGGGAACGAAACGGCTTGCCCAGGCACTATCTGACCGTTCTCATCCACGACCTCTGTACGCCAGATCATGTGGTGGAATATATACAAACCACCGACGGTATCGGATGCAGCAACGCCTTCGTTGACGTCGTTCACTTCAATGATTTCAACAGACTTTACATAGCGATCCTCTGTCATACCGGTGCTCACGCTAGGCAGTTCGCCCCACCAGTCGGGTCGCCCACCTTCCATGAGAAAATCTTCAAGCCTGACAATCTTATCTGGCTCGCCCAATTTCCACTTGGCATTGTCATCGAACACCAACGGCTCTGGCGCATCGGCTGCATCACCCTGTGGAGTGCCGGAGCGCGCCCACGTAGAGATCGCAGCGAGCTCCGCATCGCTCAATGAAGGGTCATCTTTAATATGTTGAATGCCAACATCTTTCTCGGCATAGAACGGTGGCATAGCACCAGCACGGTCGCGCAGGCTAGTCTTATATTCAATGAGTCCAGCAAATGGGGCTGTCTGCTCATAGGTGACTAGGGGCATAGGCGCAACGCCACCCACTCGGTGACAGGTCTGGCAGCTACGCTGTAGGATTGGTTCGATATCCTTGTGGAAGGTCACTTCCTGAGCGCTCAACACTGGCGAGAATGCCAGCCCTGAAACGGCTAGCAGCAAGCCTTTGTTGATTAATGACGAAAGTCGCATGATGGGTCTCTCCAATCTTCTAATAGGGTTCAGTCCTGCCCTTTGAGGCAGACACACAGCCGTCTAAATTCTCGTTCAACAACAGAGTAGCCTATAAAAGAAAGCGAATACTACCTTATAGCTTGTAAATACTTCCTGATTACTTACGAAAGCTGATCGATTTCTGCTAAAACGTCCGAATTCAAGAAATCGGTAAATGCTTCTGTCGAACACGCCCGCCACACCTTAAGGGGAAGTCTATTGATCGACCTGCATGCAAACCCTATACTGAAGTCAAAACGCCTACGGGCGATCTGATCAATCGCTCAATGAATGTGGGGGGAAGCAATGGATATTCAAGTGACTGGCATACTGGGCTTTATATGGCTTTGTATTATCATATGGGCCATTATTAAGGTTGCCGGAAGTACTGCAGGAGGCTTGGCCAAACTGATTTGGATTCTTTTATTGCTATTTATTCCTGTCCTTGGATTTATCCTTTGGTTTATTTTTGGCCCAAAAGCCCGTTAAGGCGACTAAAAGCTCTGACTGCAAGAACCTGCCCGAAAGCGGACGACTTACGCAACGATGCTCCCACAGCACTACCACCACTTACAATTTCAATGGTTGGCAAGAATACTAAACTCCAGAACTTATCCACTCGGCAATTGCACGCCCAATGGCATCGGGGGAAACTTCCTGCACGTAGTGGCTACCAAACACACTAACTTCCTTCTGATTTTTGAAACCTCGCACAAAATCTAGCAACGGCCCCTCTGAAATTAGCGCTCCTGGATTCACTCGAACAAACAATTTGGGCAAATCACTTTCTGCAAACCAATCCGAATAGCTCGTAACCAGCTCAACCGTATCGGCTGGATTACCTCCTCGAGGTAGCTCTCTAGGCCACTCTAACGTTGGCCGGCGACTCTCGCCGGGAGTTAGATATGGACGGCGATACTCTGTTTTATCGGCCTCTGAAAGGTAATATGATAAGCCGCCGATAAGAATCCGTTCTAGAAAGATATTATCTTGCAGTACAGCCTCTTCTCCTCTAGCCGATCTAAAAATATTGAATAGCCCACTCTCAGGCTCAGGGATTTGAGGTAGAGCGGACGGATTTAGAATTGCCTCCATATACGCAACACCACGCACACGTTCAGGAAAGCGTTGCGCGTAACTAAGTCCAATTCCAGACCCCCAATCATGAATCACTAATGTGACGCGTTCGCGCACGCCGATAGCCTCTAGCATGTCGAAAATATAGTCACGATGAATGCTAAATTTATAGACTCCTTCACCACTATCAGGCAACGGCTCAGAGTCGCCCATGCCGATCAAATCAGGCGCTATACATCGCCCAAGATGCTGTACATGCGGAATTATATTTCGCCAAAGATAGGAGGATGTTGGGTTGCCATGTAGAAACACGATAGGATCACCTTCTCCCACTTCGTAGTAGGCCATGCTCAGGCCCCGCACCTGCACATATTTCTTCTTTGCAGCCCATGAGGACTCCTGCGCAAGCGCCTTGTGGGAGCTAAGAGATAAAGGCAGCGCCGCAACACCGCCCGAGATGGCAACAGCCTGAATGAGCTTTCTACGATTAAACGTCAACATAGGTACAACCTTTTATTTATTATTGTTACTTTTATGTAGGTGATAGATATTGTAGGTCAAGGTTTCCTAAACTTTAGCGTCATTCGGTCACTCTCACCGATGGCAATCATTCTGTCACGCAATGCACGATTGAAAGTACTGCCTCGCAATGTAGGTGGCAACGAGTAAACACCATCAGGATGATCTTTGGTATCTAAGGGGTTAGCATTAATCTCAGCTTCATCGATTAATTCGAAACCAGCGTTTCTCGCCAATGATTCAACGTATGATTGATTCACATAGCCATCCTCAGCTTTCGGATCCTGCGCGACACTTTCGCGTCCACGATGATCCACAATGCCAAATACACCCCCAGACTTTAACATGCGAAAAATAGCATCATAGTATGACTGTGCAGGCTTGTCGTAAATTAAAAAACCATGGGCTCTAAATACCAATACGGTATCGGCAGTACCCTCAGGTACCGCTGGGACTGGATCTGGAAACTCTGATTCGTCGAGCACAGGGATATAAGTACCCGACTCACCCTCAAAAAACGGTTCCAGTATGCTTCTATACCAACCACCTTGCCCGCCAGGCCAAATTTCCACTAGCACTTGCTCTGGTCTCACATTAAAGAACATCAAGGTTTCTAGCGGATGTCGATATTGATTTCGCGCACGAAGACTCTCTGAGCGGTTATCGCTCGCAATAAGTGTGCTTAGTCTGTCGCGTAACTCAGCGTCTGAAGGAGTTTCCGCAGCACTAAGTAACCCACATTGACTAAACAAGACGGCCGCTAGCCCCATTGCTATTATTTTTCTCATTGTATAATCCTAAAAGTTAATGACAGATGGTGTAAGCATTTTTCATACTGAGATTAAGCCTTCCCCCCAAACTTCAAACCCTAAGCACTACGCTACTGCACCTCAGAACACCTACCGCGGTTTACATTTGTAACGAAGCAAGTCGCTACACTCTCTAACCTAAACAAGTTCGATCTAGAAAACATAGATTGTGATATGTGAAGTCATATAAATAACAGGTAGATTCATCTATGGACTCATCTAAAGACCAAAATGTTACAGCGCCTCTTTCAGGTGACCACAACTATCCCACATTACTTCACAAATGCTGGTACGACGTCCGCAAATGGGCACAACTAATGGCCACATGCAGAATTTGTCGCAGCCTGACGATTACAGCCTTCTTGGCGATACTATTGATAGAAAGCATCATTCTTATCCCCTCCTATCGCAATTACGAAGAAGACCTTTTACGTACAAGAGAGTCTATTGCTCGCCAATCTATCGATACTTTGCTATCCACTAGCAACACAATACAACTGTCTCAGTTACAAACTTTGCTCAATACGGCCCATTTACTGGGCTTACGGGTACACAATGGAGAGCAATGGATGAGTGTTGGCGATCCAGTTCTATCGCCACAAAATACCTCAGGACGGCTACGCGACATTAGTCAGGAATCCCCTGATGCAATCGATATTAGCTGGGAAAAGGGGCTACTAGATTCAGATTTCTCGGTGGAGGCGAAACTAAACTTGCAAGGAATTTCAGAAGAGCTCTATCAGTTCGTTATACGAATACTGGGACTTTCATTATTAATTGCAACTGGTGTCACAATAGTCATCATGCGTGTCATTGATCGCATGATGTTGTCCCGTCTAATGAGGCTACGCTCCCGCATCACTTCAGCGGGAGCAGATAGTCAAAACCCCCTGCTCTATATTAGTCCACTGGAAGATCAAGATGAATTCGGAGAAGTTGAAGAAGCACTCAACCAAATGCTTGGGCACAATGCCGATAATCTGGAAAAATTGACTACGCTAAATATGGAGTTAGACCAGCTTTTGGCTGAAAGAACTCAAAGTTTAAGAGCAACCGAGCAGGAGCTCGAAGTATCTAATTGGTATGATCAACTGACTGGTTTAGCAAACCGAAATTTATTTGAAGAAAGCTTACGTCGATATTTCCAACAATCAAAAACATTCGATCAGGAAGGCGCATTAATCATGCTTGGAATCGATGACTTTCGTGCGATCAATGGTTTAGAAGGTCACAACGTGGGAGATCTGATTCTTAGGGAGATTGCTAGCAGACTGAATACCTTCGCGCACGAAAAAGGGCTTATCTCCCGCTTAGGGGGAGACCTTTTCGCTATATTGATCAGCGGAGAAAAAGGGCATTTCCTTTCACAACTCACCGATCAAGTGAATGAGCTGCTTAGGTCCTGCCAAGCTACTATCGTGGTCAACACAATTGAGATAGTTTGCGAAATGAGCGCTGGGGTTGCGCGCTTTCCCGCAGATGGCAATGACGGCGCCACGCTTTTACAACACGCTGAGATTGCGATGCATCGAAGCAAGCAATCAGAGGACAATGCTGTTGAATATTTTGCAGAAGCTTTCGGATACGAAGTACAAAAACGCAAGGATCTAACAAAAGATTTGAAGAACGCCGTTACTAATCAAGAAATGCAGTTAGTGTATCAACCACAGTTCGATAGCTTTCGTAACTGCGTTGGATACGAAGCGCTGATTCGCTGGAACCACCCAACAAAGGGGCTTATATCGCCTAGCGAATTCATCCCTATCGCAGAGTCCACGGGTTTAATTCACCCAATTGGGAGCTGGATACTCGAAGAGGCAATTACCACACTTCAGAAATGGAGTACGGGAGGGTTTTGTGGAAGATTAGCTGTCAATATCTCTGCTCACCAAATGAGAAATATTGAGCTTGCATCCTATATTGGAGGTCTACTAGAACGGCACCAAGTCCATCCCTCACTGCTTGAACTCGAAATCACAGAGAGCGCTGTGATGCAAGATGTAGATCGCGCATTGATCATTCTCAACGAGCTTAAAGATCTAGGCATCGATATTGCGATAGATGATTTCGGGACAGGATATTCTTCCTTAGCCTATCTCAAGCAATTCCCAGTTAGTCGGCTTAAAATAGATAGGGCATTCGTCATGGGACTTCCAAGTAACGAGCAAGACAAAATTCTATGCCAAACAATCATCGACCTTTCCCACAACATGGGTTTTAAAGTAATTGCTGAAGGCGTCGAAACGGAGCAACAAGCTCAATGGTTAATAAACAATAGATGCAATGAACTACAGGGCTTTCTCTTGGGAAAGCCAAATGCCATTCCCCAATTCTTTTGCACTTCTCACCCTAGATAGAACGCCGACTGTCTATGCTCGCTCACTGGATAAACTTTAAAAAGGGACCTTCCATGGTCCAACGGCATGCGAAACGGTTAAAACTAATGATCATTTAAAAAACTTTTGTTCATGAAGTTGTAATCTGTTTCTGCGGCCGCTGTGTGACAGCTATGACAGAAAACCGCGACTCCAGAAGTTCCTGTTCCCCTGTTCAGTCCATCGCCCCCCATCACGTATTCCCAATCAGAAGTTTCAGGCGAGCTACCTTCTAATAATTTGACCATAATGGTTAGATCTGGGTTCTGTTTAGCGTTATAGGCAGCTAGGTTGCGATATGTTTCTTTCACTAAAATTGAACCTGCTGGATAAGGGAATGACGCTTCACCCTGATTTACATCTCGTCCTAGCTCATTAACATAAACGTCGCGATAAGCATTCAAGCCTTCATGAACATTGCCAAGAAAACCTGTGGGGTCTCCAGTATTGGGTTCCGGTGTCACTTTGAACCAGTCCTTATACTGTTCCCAAGCATTAGCTTGTGGTCCCTGAGGGTCCGAAGTAGTCATGCATCCAGCCACAAGCAATGCAACGCAAGGTGTTACTAAGTATCTTATTTTCATATTTCCCCTATGTTCTATAAAATTACACTTCAACAATTCGATATTGAATAAGTCGTCATCACCCAATAGACGTTCTGAACTTAACGTTGTTACAGATCGAAGATGGCAATACACTCGCTCGAGCCACAAAGGAATGTCAGAATGAAAATTATCGGAGCATTTATCCTAATCAGTGTTACCTCCCTCTTTGGCTTCGCGGCCAACGCTGCTACCTATGACACTACGTTGGAACCCGGCGTAGTGTATAACATGGCTGCATTCAAGCTTTGGCACGATCCCGAAGTGCAAAAAATTCGCGGCATTCTGATGCTAAACCCTGGCTCTAATGGTGATGGCCGAGGCATGGTCGACGACAGTTATTGGCAGGACTTTGCGCGAAAGCACGACTTGGCGTTGATGGGCACCTATTTTACCGATCATCGACACGTCAATATGATGATCGAGCATTACATAAAAGTGGACGAAGGCAGCGGTCAGGCTTTGCTAGACGCCATCGACCAGTTCGCTAAAGACAGTGGCCATCAAGAGTTATCCTACGCGCCATTTTTACTTTGGGGCCATTCCGCAGGTGGCGAGTTGAATCACGAAATCGCGGCTTGGATGCCCGAACGGGTGATTGCCTATGTGGTAAACCAAGGCGGCTACTATTATTCCTCAGTCCCACCAGAGGCCACCCGCAAAACCCCTGGACTTTATTTTGTGGGCTTAGATGATCTGGAGTCTCGCAATACAATCATCAAAGGCATATTCACCACCAATCGCCGCGCTGGTGCGCTGTGGACCTATGTAGAAGAAAAAGGCGTAGGCCATGAAGTGGTCGGCAGCCGTGACCTTGCATTAGTGTTCTTTGAGGAAGTGATGAATAAACGCCTGCCTAACGACGCCATGGGCTATAAAGCTTTGTTACCAGTCACAGAAGGGATGGGCATAAAAGGCAATATAATCACGCATGAAATAGTTGGGGCGCAAGACAATGAAGTTAAGCTGGAAGAGACTTCATGGCTAATCTCCGAGCGGCTCGCCGAGGCATGGCAGTCATTGGTCTCGACAGAGCGTGAGAGGTAAGTGATTACACAGAGGCAATAACTAGTGACATTGAGATTTTTGCAGTGCCACCCCGCACAGACATATGCCTGTGCGGGGTGGCGGGTTACAGCACCATTAAAAGCTGTAATTTATTCCTGCATAGAGGGAGCGCCCCATCCCAGGGACACCGATGCCAAACGGAATGCCGTTCATTGACATAGTCATCCCCTGCGCCACATAGGTGCCTCCTGCGGGCAAGTAGTAGAACTCATCAAGTAAATTTTCTACCCCGACATCCAATCGCACAGACTGCCAAGAGTGGCTCGCGCGCAAATTGAAGATCGAGTAACTGTCTGTAGCAGCTTCGTTGCGTATCGTCGACAAATCGTCTTTTTTGCCAGCGAACACCCATTCTAAGCTATTGTCCCAACCTGCAAGTTGCTGGGTTAAGGACAGTCGACCTTGCATTGGCACGATATTATACAGGCCTGCACCGGTATCGGTGTTCTCCGCATCGATAAAGCTCAGGCTGCCCACTAACTGCCATACGCCACTAACATTTTCCGCTAGCCTTGACGATAGCGTCAGGTCAACCCCTTTTAGCTCGGCTTCCTGATTCTGGTATTGCAGCACATTGTACTGGCCAGGACGCCACATTGTATTGGCTGCGATCGCGTCAATATAGTCATTCACCCTAGTAATATAGGGGTTAACACTAAACTCATGTAGGCCGCTCTCACTGCGCCAGCTCAAGCTACCCGACAGAGTACGAGCCGTTTCTGGATCCAAGTCGAGGTTGCCAACATAGCCATTGCCATCACCGACAAGATTATTCATCGAAGCAGCCATCATCCATGAAGACCAAGGATACACTTCGTAAAGATTAGCGGAGCGTACCTTCTGCGCCACTCCAAGCTCCAGTTCAAGCTGGCTACTCAAGGAGTAACGCGTCAACAAGGTTAGATCGACATTGGTATCACTATGCTTGCGATTAGCGCTGTTAAATGCAGTCGCTTGCATTACTTGCATACCCGGTGCATTCATTGCAGTCGAGTAGCCATGAACATCGTCAGCGTCTCGTTCAACACGCTCAACTCTCGCCCCGTACATGAGCAACCAGTCGTCGGCTAAGCTCATTTCATGTTCGGCAAAAACGGCATTTCTATTGCGTTCACCGTTGTTGATATTTTGGAAGGTGCCTGGCCCCATGCCACCACCTGATGCATTCCAATAATCATCTAAACTAAATTGTTGAAATTCTGTTCCGAGGCGCACTAATCCGCTTGCAGCTAAGTCAATTTCCGCAGAGACAGTAAGCCCTGTATTAATTGAATCAGAATTCATTGGCATACCCGACGCACAAGTGCCCGCTGGGTCTCCCATAAATCGTATTGGATCACATGCAGCCCCGCCCATGGCATTACTGCCATACCAGAGTTGACGGTCGGGACCAAAGTCCATCGCATGCTCGACCTTCTCATGATACAGGCGAGTCTGAATCTGTCCCCACGCTGTCTCACGCTTCCAGTTTAAGTTCAAGCGTATTTGCTGGTTATCCAGTAAGTCCATACGTTGATTGGGATATAACTGCGTGGGCATGTTCTGATACCCAAGCTGCGCGTCAAACACGTCATCGCCTAGCTTATACGCAAGCCGCAAACTGTGATTCTGCGTCTCATAGGCAGTTGAGCCAACCTCATCTAAGGCTAAGTCATGCCCTGGCCGGCCAGTTGCAGCGATAGTTTTAAAGTCGCTCGCGGCAGTGTAGTTGTCACCTTTGCTATAACTTCCGCTGTAACTCATGTACAGGTTTTCGCTACTTTGACTCAGTCTAGCGTTGAAACCACTGGCATCATTATTACTGCGACTAAAGCCGCCCATCTCACCTTCAAAATTACCCCCTGCAGTAAACTCAGGTGCTTTCGACTCACTAATGATTGAACCACCGATGCTGTCACCGCCAACGCTTACCGGCGTAATCCCTGCGAATACAGTCATCTGCCCAACATCGCTAGGGGCCATATAAGAAAGTGGTGGATTCATATGGTTTGGGCAGGCAGCGATCATGTCCATACCATCGACTTTAATTCGCAACCGGTCATCGGAAAGTCCTCGAATCATAGGCAAGCTAGAAACAGCGCCAGTTTGATTAACACTGACACCCGCCAATATGGATAGTAAACTCGCTGTATCACTGGTTGCAGCGGATAGCTTCTTCAGATCAGCTTGATCGATGCTTTGCAGGTGCCCACCGTTGCTATGTCTTTGACCTTCAATGACAATTTGCTCGATGTCGATTGGTGCTTCAGCCGCAAATGTCGCGCCTGCTGCTAGTGCTATCGAAACAGCGACTGTGATTTTTGACAAGCAGAATGCATTAGTTTTCATGTGCGTGGACATACTTACTCCGTTTCTCCAAGAGCCTTAGGGTTGCCGCCATTGTGAGTAGCAGACAAGTTACTAAGTGTTATGCTGCAGCAACAAAAGGAAAAAAAGAATGTGACACATCGTCGCATACCAATGTCAGTCAAAAGTTGTTGCGGCTAGCACACAAAAATGTCGAAACAGCGTAGCTTAAGCCAATGGGTTCTCGCCCCCCAATATCGTAGATTTTTGTCGTTCGAGTATGCCTAAAGCTGTCTCTTTGCATAATTTTGCGTGTAGCACTTTATTGCCACAAGGTTTAGCCAAACCTTTGGAAAACACGTCATAATAGGTCCAAACCCAACTGGGCTTAAAGGATTCCTTGCATGAATGAAGAACTAGAAACAGCCCTCGTCGATTTTGTTGTTACAGACTCCCTAATGAGCCTGCTGATTAGCACAGCCTTATTGATCGCGGGCGGCTTAATAGTGCGCGCGCTGATCGCGCGCTTTATCAAGCGGCAAGTCGACACCCCCGAACTTCGCCGACGTTGGCTCGTCCAATCGCGCAATGGCTTGCTCCTGCTAATGATCTTGGGCCTAGTGTTAATCTGGGGAGAAGAGTTACGCACCCTTGCCTTGTCGATTGTGGCCATCGCAGTGGCCTTTGTGGTCGCCACGAAAGAGCTGATCATGTGCATCACCGGCTCTATTCTCAAGGCCGGGGCAGGTTCATTTAGCATTGGCGATAGAATTCAGATCAAAGACTTCCGCGGCGATGTGATAGACCAAAACCTGCTTGCCACCACCATTTTAGAAGTCGGCCCAGGCAAGCTTACCCATCAACGCACTGGGCGCATGGCCGTGATTCCAAACGCACTGTTTGTCTCTGAACCGGTTATTAACGAAAGTTTCACCCATGACTATGTGCTGCATGTCTTCACTGTGCCATTCAAGCGCGACGATGATTGGCGCGGCGCGCAAAAAGCAATAGTGGCAGCGGCGCGCAAGCAGTGCGCCCCGTTCCTAGAGGAAGTGCGTCGTTATATGAACCGACTTAGTGTTTCGCGCGGACTTGAGCCACCCTCGGTAGACCCACGAGTGACAATGCAGGTGCCGGTGGCAGGCGAGATTCACTTGATTGTGCGGGTACCGACAAAATCTGGGCAACGCGGTTTTATTGAGCAAGCCATCATGGCTGAGGTTTTTCAAGATAACGATTATCTCCCAAAAACCGAACCCGAATAATCTTACGTGGGAGCTTTGACAATTGGAGCTTGCCTGCAGATAAAGTGACAACCGACCCATACTTTAATCACACCTTCCTTCTACCCGCGGCAAACGCAATTGTTCGCCAAAGGTATTAATGAGTAGAACGTTCCTAGCGCCCTCCTCTACAAAACTAAACGAATTCTCAGGTGGCACGCGCATGAAGAACTGTTTTGCATTTTTAGCAAAGAGTTCGAACCTGCGTGGCTCATCGTGATGTCCAAAAAATCTGCCATTCTCCGTTGTGAATTGATAAACCTGTTCGCCGTTTGTGTAACACCCAACCAACCCGGGCAAGTTAGTTTCACTTAGTACTAGAGGCTGGCGCAGTAACTTCAACTGTTCAAGATAAACATTAGCATTGCCTTGACCATTGATGGAAGAGATAGTGAGCTCGTAAGCTTTTTCATATTCAATGATTGCGTTTTCTATTTCGCCGTTAAGCACATAAGCATTGGCAAGCCATGCTAAATAGGGAGCAAAGCCCGGGTAGATCTCTGCGTTTCTTGCAAACACTGCAACGGCACCCTCAAAGTCCCCTTGCCTCAATAAATAGTTTGCAAGGCCAACATACGTTTCAGCTGTCTGCACAGCAGTTGCGCCATATTTCTCTTGCAAGCCTTGTTCCCGTGCTAGAAATCCAGCAGTACTGAAATGCTCCCAGTTCTCTTCTGCATAGGGTATATCTGAGAACACAAATAACAAGCCATCATAGGTGACAGGCATCGGTGCTGACATATGTCCTTCACCGCTATATATCTTGTGGTCGAAGCGCAATAGCTCATTGTCCGCGGCGGCGATGGCATCTACATAGCGCTTGAGCTCTTGCTTCATACCAAAGCCATCGTGCTCTCCGATACCAAAATAGGCCGCAGCCGTTAATTCGTCGTTCTGCATGAATTGCTGCGGTGCGTTTTCAAGCATCTCAAAATCGTTCCACCAAAGCGAAGGGGCTATAATAATATAGGCATCGAAAGTATCACTTGCTTGAGCAAGCTCATTTGCTGCCAACAGGCCTGACAGCGAGTGCCCCGACAGAATACGAAACGAGTGTGTTCGATAGTTGGCGTCGATGTGGGGGATTAGCACCTGCTCAATGAAAGCGACAAACTGCTCACCTCCCCCACTTTGATCCGAATAGCTCACAACCTGCGTTGGCGTATAATCCCGCAACCGATTAGTGCTGGGAATTCCCACAATGATGATCTCGGGGACACCACGCCATTGGGCTAACATTCTAGCGCTGGCAACGGCATGTTCCATATTCTGATCTGCGTCCAGCAAATATAGAACAGGATAGTGATCTTGCCCGCTCTCATAGCTCGCAGGCAGTGATACATAAAACTCTCTTAATTCAGAGTTTATTCCAGAATTAATCTCATAGCGGTTCGCTATCGATAGCGCACTAAACTCTTTAACACCTTCATCACTTAACTCTTGTGCAATGGGCGATACAACGCTGAGCGAGCAAAGAATCAGAAAAAGCAACGCATGCAGGGGGGGCATAATGCGGCCTCCTAGTTTTTCATTTAGTAATATAAGAGGCTAGACGCTAGTAGCGCAAAAAAAGTTTAGTATTCATGCGTTTTTTGCAGGATTGTTTGGAAAATCAAGTAATCTGACCCCTTGATTCTTGATTTACCATCGTCTGTGAGTATCTGCAAAACCTGTCACTCTTTAGCGTATAGAGCTTGATAGCGCTCAAGCGAGTCCGTAGTTTGATATAAACCGGCTAACTACAAGGATGTAACTATTTGGCAAACAATTAGGTCTACAATCGCAAGTGATTTTTCTGACATCGCGGATTTGGAAACGATCACTCGCATCTCAGTGCGCCTGATTGTTGCAGCGATTCTTGGTGGAGTTATTGGCTATGAGCGCGAACTAAAATCGCGCAGCGCAGGCATACGTACCCACATGCTTTTGTGTATTGGCATTGCGGCAAACAAACGACACAAGTTCACAATGATCGACGTTTGCAGAGTATGATGCTCGACAAATCTATTTTTTGTCACCTTGTGTCTACCTTAAAAATTCAGGAGTAATCCCATGCGCTGGCTAAACATCTTCATCATCGTTTTATTGTTCGCCGCTTGTAGTGAGCCTCAAACTGCATCAACTTCGCCACAAGCTCAGGCTCAAACCGACGCCAATGTGCAAAGTGAAACTGAGCGACTCAATGCGTGGCTAGATGCTCAATACGAAGAGCAACTGGAGTTCAGCCCGCAAACTAGAACTCGACTAGGCGATAAAACTGATTATGACCAACTAGATGATTACACCCTAGCAGGCCAGCTCAGTGAGCTTGAATGGCTACGCAATAGTGTCAGCACCATGCAGCAAGAGTTTGATTACGAGGCACTGAGTGAAGACGGCAAGCTCTCCTTTGATATGTGGGCCTATGGTCTTGAGCAGGCGCAAAGCCGTGTCCCTTATATGAATCACGGCTATATTTTTGGCCGAGGCGGCCCACATGCTAGTTTGCCAAGTTTCTTGATCAGCTATCAGAGTTTAGACACAGAGGCCGATGTGCAGGCCTATTTATCCCGCTTAGGCGAAATAGATCGTGTTTTTATGGAGTTATTAGACCGTTCAAGGCAAGCCGCCGCTGATGGTATTCGCCAACCCCGTTTCGCTTACGATTTCGCCTTAGCAGAGATAGAACGCGTCACCGCAGGGGTGCCATTTAATACTAGTGATGACTCCCCTAACTCACCGCTATGGGTTGATTTGCAAACTAAGATTCAAGCCTTAGTAGACGAAGAAGTGCTCAGCGCAGACAGCGCCCAAACGTATCTATCGCAAGCACAAAACATCCTTGCCAATGAGGTGCTAGACGCAAACACGCAAGTGGCGCAGTGGTTAGAGGAGGATCGTGAATTTGCCTTCGCACAATCCCAAGGAGCTTGGGCACTTCCCGATGGGGAGGCGTATTATCAGCATCGTTTAAAATTGATGACCACTTTGGATTTGTCCGCTGACCAGATACATGAAATTGGTCTTGCCGAGGTTGCACGGCTGCGCAGTGAAATGGAAGCGATTAAGAACCAAGTTGGCTTCACACAAAGCCTGCAAGACTTTTTTGTTTTCACCCGCGAGGACCCCCAGTTTTACTACCCAAATACAGACGAAGGTCGACAAGAGTATCTTGACATCAACAATGAGTACTTAGATTTCATTAATGAGAAATTGCCCGAGTATTTCGGCCTACTGCCCAAAGCCTCGCTCATCGTCAGCCGCGTTGAATCTTTTCGGGAGCAAGCCGGCGCAGCCCAGCATTACCGCGCAGGAGCGCCAGATGGGTCACGGCCGGGGGTGTTCTATTCGCATATGTCGGACATGTCGACACTTGCAAAGTTTCAGATAGAAGATATCGCTTATCACGAAGGCAACCCTGGCCATCACATGCAGATATCGATCCAACAAGAGCTTACAGAAGTGCCACGCTTTCGCACGCAGTATCGCACCACGGCCTACACTGAAGGCTGGGGCTTGTATGCAGAATGGTTAGCGAAAGAGATGGGCGGCTTTGAAGACCCCTATTCGGACTTTGGTAGGCTAGCAGGTGAGATCTGGCGTGCCGTTCGCTTAGTCGTCGACACGGGCATTCATGCGAAACAATGGTCCCAAGATCAGGCAGTGCAATACTTCCTCGACAATACGCCTATTCCGGAAGGAGCGGTCAGGTCTGAGGTACAACGTTATTTTGCCAACCCTGGTCAAGCAACGGCCTATAAGATTGGCATGATGGCGTTTCAAGAGGCTCGTGCTAATGCCGAGGCGGCACTAGGGGATGATTTTGATATTCGCACTTTCCACGATATTGTGTTGGGTGCCGGCGCCGTGCCGATCCCGATGATGCACGCGCGTGTGGAGCGTTGGATACAAGAGTCACAACAATAACGCCACGATTTGCAGCGAGATTCAATTTCACACGAAAATGTGGGAAAGTATGAGCCTTAAGCAAACGGATTCGCCGATAGTTTCAATTTTTTAGGAAAACGCCATGTCGCCTTACCAATTACGCAACCTGCTCTTGTCCAGCCTACTAGCTGTAATAACCGCCTGCACTCCGGCCGAACAAGAACCAGAAAGCAATGCGCAGATGAGCGCAGAGAGTCAATCATTGGAAAACACTAAGTGGCAGTTGGTAGAACTAACAGTCCTTGGCGGCCACATATTCGAGCCAGACGAGCCAGGCAAGTATGAGCTCTACTTTAGAACTGGTGAGCGCCTAACTGGCTCATCCGATTGCAATGACATTGAAGGATCATGGTTTCAAGATGGAAGCGCATTACGCTTTGAGCCATTTAGAGTCACGCGGGCACTCTGCGCACCGGGCTCACTACACAATAATTACGCTCTTTATATGAAGGATGTCTCTGGTTTTAGCCTAGAAGGCGAGCATCTGATCCTGACTTCCCCTACGGAAGGGGTCGCAGTCAAATTTGCAGCGGTTGAATAAACCATTAAGGAAACGATTTTAGGGGAATACCGGTCTTCACAATACAAGTAGCTACAATCTAACAATTGCTGGATTAATTAAACTAAGAATAAGGAGATAGTGTATGTTTCGTCCATTACTACTGGGAGCCATGGCCCTCAGTCTAAGCCTAGGCACAGGCATCCTGCAGGCTCAGGATGATGTGCAAAAATCTGCACTGCATGATTTCCGGGTCGTTACTGTCGCTGAAGGCCTAGAGGTCCCTTGGTCTATGGCGTGGTTACCCGGTGGCGATATGCTAGTGACCGAGAGAATCGGCAGATTGCGTATAATCCGCGATGGCGAATTACTAGATGCGGAAGTCCCTGGCGTTCCAGAAGTATTCACCACTGGTGGGCAAGCTGGCCTCTTCGATGTGCTTCCGCACCCCGAATTCTCTAGCAACCAATATCTATACCTAAGCTTTGCCAAACCCCTTGAAGACCTCGGCACCTCCACGACCGCTGTCGTGCGCGGCCGTCTCGTCAATGATCGTTTAGAAGACGTAGAGGAAATCTTTGCAGCGGATGCCACTGGCGCAGGCCACTACGGCGGCCGCATTGCCTTTGATCAGCAAGGTTATTTGTATGTGACCTTGGGTGACCGTATGGCGCCACCCAGTGGCGACCTAAGAGCACACCCAGCGCAAGATCTTTCTAACCACCATGGTGTCATCGTCCGCCTCAACGATGACGGTAGCGTCCCTTCTGACAACCCCTATGTCGGTCAGTCAGGCATCAAGCCAGAAATATGGAGTTATGGCCACCGTAGCCCCCAAGGTCTAGCGTTTGACCCAGGCACTGGCAATATGTGGATGACTGAACACGGCCCCCAAGGCGGTGACGAACTTAACCTCATTACTCCGGCCAAGAATTATGGCTGGCCAGTAGTTGGGCGCGGCGTGAACTATGGTCCCGGCACGCCAATCCACGAATCGATTGGTCTTGAAGGGATGGAGGAGCCTGCACACTTCTGGGTACCCTCGATTGCAGCCTCTGGTTTGGTGTTCTATACCGGCTCACGCTTTCCGTCTTGGAATGGCAACATCATCGCAGGTGGACTTGCCGGTGAGCAGCTAGCACGCTTGACCCTCAGCGCAGATGGGACCGAAGTCATGTTGGAAGAAACGCTTCTGCCATATATCGGCCGTATCCGCGATGTACGCCAAGGGCCCGATGGCTATATTTATGTTGCCATCGAAGACCGCACACGCGCCCCAACGCCGATAGTGCGTTTAGAACCCGTAAACTAATCATTCCCTGACAAAGGTAAGGGGCTTTAAAGGCCCCTTTTCTTTGCGCCTACAGCATAGAGTACTATCAGCTGCGCATTCGGGGGACTCTAACTACCTCATGGTTAGGTATTGTGGGATAATCCTCATTCGGAAAATCTAATCTTTACTCAGGTAAGCGCCTAAATTTAGTCAAATCCCCGACTCAACAACGAGTATATGATGCGCAAGCTACTTCTAACATTACTCTGCCTCATCACCGCCCACTCAAGCGCAAGCTTGGCGGCTGACTCTAATCAATCTATATTTTCTAACACAAAGTTACTGGAGCTTGCCAAACGGCTGCGCGATAGCGACCCACAAGGCGTTAGCAATTCCAATGTGAAAGGTTGGCAAAGCCCCAATAATTTGCAGAATCTACCAGAATTCGACGATATGAACCGAAGAATTCTACAAGTGTGTCAACGCATTGCGCAGTCCCAGCACTTCAAGGCCAACCATCATTTTCGCTTGCAGGCATGGCTGAATATCAGCCCTCCTGGCGCATACAATCAGATACACCATCACGCCAATTGTCATTTTAGCGGTGTCTACTACATCAGCTTGAAAGCGCCGGAGTGCGGCAGTATTTTTTTTCGGGATCCACGCATTGCATCTAGAATGATGAGCTACCCTATCGATCAACCAAGCGATTTCACCAGCACTGAAATTCAGATGCGTCCAGAGGAAGGCAGGCTGTATGTCTTCCCCGGTTGGTTAGAGCATGGGGTAGAGGAGAACAAGAGTGACCGCGACCGGATCAGTATTAGCTTCAATGTTCTTGCAACACCGAACGGCTAAATTGCATTGCGCAAAACAGCCGTTCAATGTATCGCAAAAATTAGGGATGTTTAATCATTAACTTTGAGACTACCGTTCGCGATTGCCATTTCGTAACGCAACCTACCATTGTCCATATGACGCTCGGTATCTTCTAAAAAGGTTGTGCGCACTTCGAGACGCCCATTGAGCACCAACTGATTGCCTATCCGCACGGCCGTGCGAGGATCACCACGCGCCGCCAAGTTACCGAAACTCATCCCAAGAGCGCAATGGCCACCGACAAACGGAATGTATGGGTTGCTGCCGTTGTCTTGTGTAGCCGATTCGAAAGTAGCTTGGTTTTGGGCGCTCGAAAAACACCAGTCCACACCTTTCGCCCTAGCTTTAAACTGCGAACAATTTGCTTCAACAATGGAATGTTCGTCATAGGCGGCAACGAGATCAAAGGCAACGAATTCACCCTCAATCATTCGCGCGAAACCAACACCATCGACGTTAATAATCGCATCAGGGACATCTTGTGCCGCTGCGTTCACGCAAACCAACGAACTGGCAAGCATTAGAGTGAAACTTAACAATAGGCTTTTTTTCATAGGAGACCTCCTTAGTAATAGGCAACAATTCTCGCCTTAGCCGGCATATAGCAAACTATAGCTGTATTCTTGTGAGCGGGTAGCAGCCATAACACCTGCCGCCACAAAACGACCCTCTGGGATTGCACCAGCGACAAGCTCAGCATTTACCTCATCCGCAGATGCACCCGTGGCAGCCGCGATCGCCCGAGCATATGATGCCGTCGCTTTACTGCAGATAACCACTTTCACTCCATACGCCCGCAGGTCTGCAAGACTCGTTTGGCCATTAGCCATACTAGCTGTATTCATTGGATTAGTGCTTGGTGCAGGATCGGCGCTACGATCAAAAATGGCACCATATTTCGCCCATATCGCATCATCAAACGCGAAAGGCACAGAGGTATGACGGAAACAAACGATCAGTGCATAATCTGATGCCTTCCCGTCGTAATCTATCTCATGAGCCTGGATAATATTGTTAGCATAGCGCACAGCATTTGCCCCACCAAGAAGTGTGGATGAGTCAATAAAAACACGATGACTGCCTGGCAATTCTGCCATCCAGGTATCTGCGCTATGGCGCGCAGGGCTAAAACCAGAACTTTGCGCCTGAGCAGGTGCTGACACAGCTGCAGCGCTGGCCGCAAGCCCTGCCACTGCGGCGACACTCATATTGCTCAAAAGAGCGCGACGCCCTACTTTTTTCGTTTCTTCATCTTTCATCGTTCAATCCCCCAACATTTTAATGTGATTTTTGAATACTAAAATAACAATAGACAGCTTTATATCATTACAATTTTTATAGTGGCATTAGCGCCAAGTTTTTCTAAAAACCTTCGTTGCTTCTCATTGATCATCAATGTCAGCGTATTCTCTTTAGTGGCCATATTCTTCGCTTCCCGATTGAAAAAATCCACAGCCGACTGATCAATGTGCGTTGTGTACTGAAGATCAACAGTAAGGTTTTTACCGACAGCACTCTGAAACTGCTCAGTTAGATGTGCCACCGAAGCGTAGAACAAAGCGCCTTTTACTTTCAGTACAGGCTCAGAGTTAGATTGCTCAACTTTTATATCGAGCTGACTAATACGCACTAGGAAAACACTGATCGATAAAAATACGGCGATTTCTATTCCTACTGCCAAACCAAAAAACATTATCCCGACAAAGGTACACAGATAAATGACCAATTCGGAACGCACTAAAGAATAGTGAGTAATATCATGCCATTTGATCATATCCATTCCTACAATGAATAAGGTTCCGGCCATCGCGGCCATCGGCATATAAGTCAATATGGGACCCAAGAAAGTAATAAGAACAAGCACAAAAACGCCAGCAACAATCCCTGACAATGGCGTAGTGGCACCCAAGCTCTGGTTGACCTTGGTGCGATTAAAACTCCCAGATCCTGCAAAACTTGAAAAGAATGGCGCAAGAATACTAGACACACCTTGGGCGTACACCTCTTTGTCGAGATCAATATGCTGATCGGTTTCCATTTTCAACTCACGCACTATCACCAAAGATTGAGCCAAACCGATAAACGCTATAGCAATCGCATAGGGAATCAATTTCAAACTTGTCATCAAGTATTCTATATTCACGGTAGGAACAGCAAAGGGCAACCACTCCAAAGGCATTCTTCCTAGGTACTCCAATTCTGTTTCGGTTTGCGGCCAAATGAATGCGACCAGCAAGCCACAAATATAGCCAGCACACACCGCAATAATAATGAAATAACGAGGTGAATAACGCCTGCCGACATACCCTGCCACAATAGTGCAAATCCCTATCACAAAACTATAGGGGTTCACTAAAGAGCCCGCGTCACTCAGGATCACGTACAGCTTTTCATAAAAGAACGTCGTCTTGAATGTCGACAAATCTAAGATACTGTCAAGCGAAGCCATAATTATCAGGAATCCAGCGCCTGCTGAAATACCGGATATCGCTGCGGGGGAAAGATATTGAAATACTCGCGCCCCTCGCAGGAGCCAGAAAAGTAATTGAACAATTCCCACCATCAGGCATAACAAAAACACATAGTCGATATAGATTGGACTTCCCCGCCCTGCCAAGGGCACTACCGCCGTACCAATCAGAATTGCGACAGCTGTGTTCGGGCCGCTCATCATAGAAGACGTGCCTAACAAGCTGCTAAAAAGGGTTACAAAAATAGCGCAGTACAAACCGTATTCTGGCTGCAAGCCAGCTAAGTAAGCATAGGTAATACCTTGCGGAATCACTAAAATTGCCCCGACAAACCCCGCAAAGATTTCGGTACGCCAATTATCGAGCCTATGCCTCCATGTAAAAGAAGGCGTTGCCTCTCTGAGAAGTTTCGTTATCAATTGATTAGGTGTTCCAATAATTTGAGAAACTTACTGTCATTGGGGTCTGCAGGGCGATATTGCAGATTGAGATAAGCAGACACATCGAGTGCTTGTTGGTAGCTCAAGGACTTGGCGTTACCTAGGGGCATATTGGCCCAGATAAACCCTGCGGCCATCTGAATCCGATTCATACCAGCGCCTTTGTTATAGGAGTCTCCACCCCACACGGCAGGCATCTGGCCTAGGCCTTTTCCTTGCTGCCCATGACAACTGGCACATTGGGCTAGATACACTGCACGCCCATTTGCTGGGTTGGGATCATAACCAGTATCAGGAATAGTAGGGACTCCACGCCCTTCGGGCTCTGCCCCTAGCACCTGACCTTGGGACAAATAAGTAATATAGGCGGCAATAGCTAAAACTTCTGGCGCGTCTTCGGTCGGCATGATGCCGTCCATGCTGTAAAGAAAGCACTCACGTATCCGCAAACCAATGCCGTTGCGCTTGCCATTCTTAGCCCGCCATTTTGGATACATGCCAGCGACATTAAGGGGCAGAGCATCTTTCTGTGTGCCTGCCTGCAAGTGGCAATTGCTGCAATTCAGACTATTGCCGACATATCGGCTTGCGTGTTCTTGGGTATTAGTGACTATTTCATAGCCATACACTACATTGGAGTAATAATCATCGAGGAAGGGTTCGTTGAGTAACTGCGTAATACTGGGCTGATCCTGCTGCGCATGATTTGCGGCGAAAGGAACCAATAACAACATCACACACAAGACTAGCTGACTAATTCTCATTTCCGAAGAGCCTATTGGGGTACATAGAAGTTATTGTACGCACACTAAGAAAGTGATGAGAAGTGCGCTAAATCAATAACGGACGCAGTTTTCGGCTCCTTTTGGGCTTGTAAATAGAGCTGAACCGCCTTTTTCCCAGAATTCAAAACCAGCGTTTTGATAACGCGCACCGCTAGCCGCTATCTCTTGGGCAAGGGGCAAGCGTTGTGGGCCTATCTGCAAAACCGCGGTTGCAGGATTGCTATCGTTATTAAAGTGCACGGCTACTTCGCCGCTTAGCTCGCATTGATAAGTAAAGGTGTTCGCCGTATCTACATCAACATCAATCGTATCAAACTCGAGTATTGCACCATCGGCCAATGTTGCTAAGAATAATTTATTGCGACGCAATACAAAGGTGCGCACGTAGTCTAGGTCACGCAAAAAACGCAGCTCGAAATTCTCGGGCCCGCAAAACATTCTCGTCATTCCCACTGGGCCAATACGCACACTTGCACCATCTTGCATCCAAGTGCCAACGCCGTGATTGCAATCAGCCTGAACCAAAAGACGTCGATCGGAAAGAAACTCCAAGGTGTAAAGCGAATTTTGTGGCGGGCTATATTGCATATCATCCATCGACTCAATCGTCTTTAGCTGCCAAAAGGTTCCTTCTAAGGGGCTTGCTTCTTTTTGCAATGCCGAGCAAGAAAACAGACAAATAGAACATATGCCAATGGCAAAATTTCGCACCAACTTCATTCTTACAACGCCTTCAATCAAATTCGAATTTTATGGCTTACATCCATTTTTTGCGTTTGAACAACCACACTTGCCAACCAGCAACGGCGACAAGAATCACACAAAAAATCGCAAATGCTCTTGGGTCTTCTGTACCTGGAATACCCCCAACATTTATCCCTAGCAGACCAGTCAACAAGCCCAAAGGTAAAAATATTCCTGCCACAATCGACAAGACATACATAGTTTTATTCATTTGCTCAGTTAAGCTGCTGTTGAGCTCTTCTTGGGTGACTGTCGCTCGGTCTCTAATTGCGTCTAAATCTTCTACAAAGCGAGTCGTTCGATCGGCAGTTTCGCGCAGGCTCATTCGCTCCGAGTCGTTCAGCCAATCTACTTTAGCTCCCTGCATTTGAGTAATGACATCACGTTGTGGCGCTATATAACGACGCAGGCTTATCACCGTTCTTCTTATATTGGCTAAGCGCGGGCGAAGCTCAAATGATTTCTGCGTAAGAACCTCCTCTTCAATAGCATCGAAGGCATCGTCGATATCAACAATAACATCCCCCATACGCGCAGTTAGAGAGTCTGCCAAACAATCCAAGAAGTCTCCTGAGCCGACAGGCCCAGTGCCCCCCTCCACAGCCTTACGCAAGCCCTCAAGCGCCATTAAGCGGCGGTGGCGCATTGTAACAATGCGCTTCTCTTCAATCCAGAAACGAATCGACACCATGTCCTCTGGTTCAGCGCCTGGATTTAAATTCACCCCCCGCAAAATCCCCAGCATTACGTTCTTATGCACATCGCTTCGCGGACGCGTCTCTGTGGCCGTCAAAGACTCCAGTAACAGTGGGTCAATTCTGCTCTCATGTTCTAACCAGGAACGCGCGCCCTCGCCCCGATAGTCCAAATGAATCCAGAGCGTGCCATCAACCGCCTTCCATTTACTAATATCTTCCCAGGCAACGCTTTGCCCGCCACCTTTCCCATCTAGACAAAAGGCGAAAATAAATCCGCTTTGAGCAGTCATAGTCATTCCCACTAAGCCGTATTAATTGCTAGCATCAAAACAGTCATTGATGCACATATGGCCACTTTAACATAGCTTTAGTCGGCGTCCCGTGGCACAAATTATTAATGGCCTCTCTATAACCTGATCACTCATTAAAATAATCTATCTTTGTATTAGTGAAATTTTATGGATAAAACTAATTGCCCTTGCCAAAGCGGCAAACTGTTTAGTCACTGCTGCCAAGGGTTTCTCTCAGGTGAAAAACGCGCACCAACCCCAAGCAAACTTATGCGTTCGCGCTTTAGTGCCTTCTCTTTGGGTGGGTACGGAGGCTATTTACTCTCAACTTGGCACCCTGATTATCGAGGCCAGCTCGATGAACAGGAGTTATCGATTCGCAGTACTGATTGGCAGGGCCTAGAAGTCATCAACTCGACCCAACAAGGCAGCACCGCAACCGTTGAGTTTATTGCCAGCTTCAACAATATTGATGGCTCTCGCGGCACCCACCACGAGGTGTCCAATTTTGTGCGCGTGCAAGGCCGATGGCTGTATAGCGATGGTACTGTTCTGTTCAATAGCGATGCGAATGACGAACGATAGATTTGTACTAACTAGGTGATACATATTTTCAAACCATAACATTCCTCATACAGGGTAGGCTTAGTGTTATTGCTTGGCCGAGCATCATTATCTTTTGCACACTCTGTTTCCACTGGAGGAACGCCTTATGCTCAAAAAAAACTTCCCGGCTCTATCGGCACTATCGATTGCTGTAACTCTAAGCCTAACCGCCACCGCAGCAAGTGCCCAAGCGCCTGCGACCAACGAGTTTTGGTGGCCAGATAAACTCAACCTTAGTCCGCTAAGACAGAACAGCCCTCAGTCTAATCCCTTAGGCGCAGACTTCGATTATGAGCAGGCGTTTAATAGCCTCGACCTTAACGAAGTGAAAAGTGATATCGAAGCATTAATGACTTCTTCCCAAGACTGGTGGCCAGCTGACTATGGTCATTACGGCCCATTCTTCATCCGCATGGCTTGGCATAGCGCGGGCACTTATCGTGTCGCAGATGGTCGTGGCGGTGCAGGTGGCGGCCAACAACGCTTCGAGCCTCTCAACAGTTGGCCAGATAACGCCAATCTCGATAAAGCACGCCGACTCATTTGGCCAATTAAACAAAAGTACGGCGAGAAGATTTCTTGGGCTGACCTGATGGTCCTTACTGGCAATGTTGCCTTAGAATCTATGGGCTTTGAGACCTTTGGCTTTGCCGGTGGTCGAATAGATGCCTGGGAACCCGATATTGTATTCTGGGGTCCAGAAACGGAGTGGTTAGCCGATGAACGCTATAGCGGTGATCGCATGCTACAGAACCCATTGGCTGCCGTGCAAATGGGGCTGATTTACGTAAACCCTGAAGGCCCTAACGGGGTACCTGATCCTCTCGCGGCGGCACAAGATATCCGCGAAACCTTTGCCCGCATGGCGATGAATGATGAAGAGACTGCCGCACTGATCGCCGGCGGCCACACCTTTGGCAAAGCGCACGGTGCTGCGTCCCCAGAGGGCTGCGTAGGCCCAGAACCTGCAGCCGCCGAGATAGAAGAACAAGGCTTTGGTTGGACCAATGAGTGCGGAACTGGTTCTGGTGCGGACACAATCACCAGCGGTCTTGAAGGCGCGTGGTCTATTAACCCAACTGCCTGGACCATGCAGTATTTAGACAATCTCTATGGCTATGAATGGGTACAGACACGCAGCCCAGCGGGGGCAATTCAATGGATCCCTTCGGACGAAAGCGCAGCCAATCTTGTACCTGACGCTCATGACCCGACTAAGCGTCATGCGCCGATCATGTTCACGACCGACCTCGCGCTGAAGGAAGACCCAAGCTACCGCGCCATCACCACACGCTTCCATGAAAACCCTGAGGAGTTTGAACTCGCCTTTGCTAAAGCCTGGTTCAAGCTAACCCATAGGGATTTAGGCCCAAGGTCTCGTTATTTAGGCGACGAAGTGCCAGCTGAAGAATTAGTCTGGCAAGACGTAGTTCCGGCTGTAGACCATACTCTAGTCAATGCTAGTGACGTGGCTTCACTCAAGACTAGCCTGCTCAATTCTGGTTTAACAATTCCTCAGCTTGTGCGCACCGCTTGGGCATCGGCCTCGACCTTCCGCGGGACAGATATGCGCGGTGGCGCTAATGGTGCTCGAATTCGTCTTGCGCCACAAAACAACTGGGACATAAACAATCCGAATGAATTGCAAGACGTGCTAGACCGTCTGCAGCAAGTACAGGAAGATTTTAATGACGCCCAGAGTGGGAATAAGCGCATATCCCTCGCTGACATCATCGTGCTAGGCGGTGCCGCGGCAATTGAACAAGCAGCCATGAACGCCGGGCACTCTGTTAGCATTCCGTTTATGCCTGGACGTACAGATGCGTCTCAGGAACAAACTGACACCGATTCCTTTGCAGCGCTCGAGCCAAAAGCCGACGGCTTCCGCAACTACTATAGCGCTGGTCTGGGTGTATCCCCTGCGCAATTGCTAGTCGACAAAGCCAATCAATTGACTCTCACAGTGCCAGAAATGACTGTGCTAGTTGGTGGCCTACGCAGCCTAGATAGCAATGCCGGTGGCGCACCACACGGGGTGTTCACAGACTCCTCTGATGCATTGAGCAATGACTTTTTTGTCAACTTGCTCGATATGTCTACACAGTGGGTGAAGTCTTCTTCTCAAGACGGCATCTATGAGGGCTTGGAACGCGGCACGAACACAGTGAAGTGGACAGCAACCCCTGTAGATCTGGCTTTTGGTGCAAACTCAGAGTTGCGTGCTATTGCAGAAGTTTATGCAGCAGACACCTCCGCAGATAAGTTCGTACAAGACTTTGCCGCTGCATGGCATAAAGTCATGATGTTGGATCGCTTCGAGCTATAATAATTAGCCCGAAAAAAAACCAAAGCGAGCGGCTCTAACAGCTGCTCGCTTTGGCTTATTGAGACTCGAATAGAGTTAACGCACAGAGTACTTAGTAAACGCCCCGCCCGCTTGACTCAATGAGTTTGGCCCTTCTGCTGCATAGACATTTCCGTTTGCATCCACCGCCACACCTTCACCGGCTGTGCCTTGCGCCAAACGATCTTCACGCTCAAACGGTGGTATGAAGGCAGTTACAACATCCTCGTCGATATGCCCGATACGCACACCATTGCGCCAGTTCGGATGGCTCGTTGGGCTTGATTCCGAATCAATGGCATAGACCATGTCATCATCGGTAATAAACAGGCCGCTAATGCGACTAAAACTATAACGCGACTCTAAATAGTTACCGTCTTGGTCAAATATCTCGATGCGATGATTGCCGCGATCAGCAACCCATAGGCGCCCTTGTGAATCAAATTCCATGGCATGAGGCGTACGGAATTCGCCGTGGCGCACACCAATTTGCCCCCACTGCTTAATAAATGTCCCATCTGGCGCAAATTTCATGATACGTGAGGTATCGCCGCGAGCACGCCCTTCTTCCATCGCCTGCATCGAGATCATGCCCTGCGCATTGTGCCCGTCAGACACATAGATGCTGCCGTCAGGCCCGGTGATGACATCATTGGGCTGATTGAAGTGCATACCATCATTACCAGCGGTGCCAGCGACCCCAAGGCTCATCAATAGTTCGCCATCGGGGCTAAATTTGTGTACTTGGTGCCCCTTTGTTCTAGCTTCATTCACTGCAAAATCTGTGACCCAGACATTGCCTTCTACGTCGACATGAATCCCATGCGGTGTCACGAACACCCCTGCACCAAAATTCTTCAATACTTCGCCGGTTTCGGGATTAAATTTGAAAATTGGATCCACTAGATTGGTATCACAGGTAATTGGAGCCCCTGCACCGAAATTACCCGCACCACAGCGCTCATAAGCAACTAGATTGCCATCGGTTGGGTCAATATCGACTCCCGCAGTTGAGCCCCACTCACGCCCAGAGGGAAGATCGCCCCAATTGCGGGTGACGGTTGGGTTCGGGTTGGGAAAGCCTTCGCCGGTAATCACATTGCCTACAAGCACAGGTTCATGATTCATCGGCGCTGCAGCGGCGGCAGGGGCTGCAGCAGGTGCCGCGGCCGTCGCGCTACTGCCAGAATTAGGGTCGCTACATGCGGTGACCATTAAGGCGGCACATAGAGTGGATAAGAGTGTTCGTGTGGCTGACATGACTGCTCCTTTATTATTGTTTGCTTGGAGAAAATTAGCTCGCCATCGGAGCATAAGATCAATCGCGCCTTAAGTCCACTAATGCCCTCGAGGCTAAATTCCAAAGGCAAGCCTGCTTGCCCAGTGCTATGATCAAAACCACTACTCCGCAATGTATGAAGAAGAGGATGCTTTCATGGCACAAGAAAGCCCAGTGGCTAGCTCGGTCAACGAAATATTTAATTTAAGCGATGCTATTAAGGAAACCCTCGCCGAAATAAGCGAACAATTGCTGCACTATGCACCGCAGTTTATTGGCGCGGCAATTCTTCTACTGTTCGGCTGGGCCATCGCCAGCGCCTTTGCGGTAAGCGCACAAAAATTGGTGCAAGGTTTAGATGTATTGTATGCCCGCGTTGATAAGTCCGAGCGAGCGGCAAGCGAACGCGTGACACACTCATACGCTAAAATTGCGCGCAAGCTTGTGTTTTGGACTGTCATGCTGTTCTTTTTTGCCGTGGCAACTAATATTCTCGGCTGGGACTTCTTCTCAAGCTGGTTTCAGGAGATTTTTCTTTACCTCCCAGGAATAATTACAGGTTTAGTCGTCATCCTTGGTGGTTTTCTACTCAGCAATCTGGCCAAATCTGCGATTATTTCAGCGGCACATCGCGCCGGGATACAACAAAGCTTGGTAATGGCGAAAGTGGTACAAATCGCCATAATTTTCAGTGCCATCATCATTGGTGTTGAACAGATCGGACTAAACATTGGCTTTTTGAGCAATGTGATTGTGGTCGTGATCGCCGTCAGCCTTGCAGGTGTCGTACTCGCTTTCAGTTTAGGGGCACGCACCCTAGTGGCCAATATTATTGCCGCTCAATATGTTCGCCGACATTGCGAACCTGGCGATTCACTCAATATTGCGCAAACCGAGGGCGAGATCATCGAAATCTCCCAAGCGAGTATTGTGTTAGAAACCGGACAAGGAAAATCGATCATTCCTGCGAAATTATTTCACGAACAAATAAGCCACATTAAGCGGCGGCCATAGTGTTTGGGAGAGAGGCCTATGCCTGATAGAAAAGTCAGTTTAGCACTCAGTTTTATTGCCGAAGACCCCGAGGCTGCTGCGAAGATCTTGGAGCAAAGCAAGATTGAAGAAGTCGCAGATTTTCTTACTAGTCTTCCTCTAGATTATCAGTACCAAGTAATCGAGCAGCTACTGCCAAGCTTTGCCGCGCGCCTGTGTCTTAAGCTTGGTTGCGAGCCAGCCGCCGCGATTCTCACTGATCTTCGCAATGAAAAATTGGCCAAAATTTTACGGTTAATGCCCAAGGAAGACACCGCAAAAATACTAGAGAAGTTGCCAAAGAAGCAACGTGAGGCAACGCGACTATTGCTTAAGTACCCAATGCGCGTAGTGGGAGCTTGGATGCAAGTGGAGACGACCATCATCTCAGCAGAAATGACAGTGGCAGAGGCGCTAGTCGCGTTGGAACACGAGCTAGATACAAGGGAGTCACTGTATGTGACTGACCGCGACTCCAAGCTGCAAGGCAAGGTGAGCCTAATAAAACTGCTTAAGGCTCGCGAAAGCCTAGTAATCAAGGATATTTTGGACGCGCACCCCCCTCAGGTTTCTGCGCACATGCTCATAGAAAATGTTTCCGCGCTTAGCCTTTGGAACGAGACCAACACAGTCGCGGTTGTCGACAAGGAATCTCGGCTACAAGGAACGCTCCATTTTTCTGATGTCCGTAAAGCGCTTAGTCAAAGTAAAGATCACGGCTATACCCAGTCTTACTCCCCAGATGTCGTTAGTGGCATTGCCAGTGTGTATGGCAAAACGCTGTTGGTCCTGCTAAACAACCTGATGAACGTCGTCGAACCCGATCTAAAGTCTTAGGAATGCGATGAATGACAAATAGTATGGCAATAGCAGAAGACCCTTTATCGAAACTCAACAGAGCGTTCTTGCTTAACCATCCGCGCACGGCCGCCAGAAGCTTAGAAAAAATTGCTCCCGATGAGGCCGCCGAAATTCTTCAACAGCAAGAAAGTTTCATCGCCGCGCGTGTACTAGAAAAAGTCTCCCCTGGAACTTCTGATATTATTTTTCTTTTACTTCCTACAAAATTCGCCGCCTCCCTGTTAGTCGCTATGGATGCCAGTGTTTCAGTAACACTACTAAGCCGACAAACTGCAGAGTTGCGCAAACGCTACCTTGCACAAATGAATGAAGTCACTGCCACCGAGTTCGAATCACTTCTCGGTTATCCGGAAAATAGCGTTGGCAGATTGATGAGCACTCAGATCGTCGCGTTCAACAACAATACCAGTGTCGCAGATGCTGTGGCACAACTGCGCCAGATGAACATCGAAACAATCCATCATTTGTACTTACTTGATGACGACATGAAACTGGACAGCGAAGTAGAAATTAAGAAATTGGCATTGGCCGAGCGCGAACAAAAACTCAGCTCTATCGCCAAACCTATCATCGCTTATGTCAATGTCATGGATCCCAAAGAAGAGCTCATGGAAAAGCTCGATAGATTTCACATCGATGTCTTACCAGTGGTAGACATTGATTTACGACTAGTGGGGGTCATTAAGGCACAGGGACTTATGAAAGCGTTGCGCGAGGATATCGTCACCGATATGCAAACAATGGTGGGGGTAAGCAAGGACGAACGCGCCCTCTCCACCAGCATGTTTGCCGTGCGCAAACGCCTCCCGTGGCTACAGATCAATCTGCTCACTGCTTTTTTAGCCGCTGCCGTAGTGGGGCTATTTGAAGAGACCATCTCACGATTTACCGCATTAGCGATCTTGCTCCCTATCGCTGCAGGCCAATCCGGCAACGCCGGCGCACAAGCGTTGGCTGTCACCATGCGCGGGCTCACCTTACGCGAAATTACGATGGGGCACTGGTTTCGAGTCATGATGAAAGAATTCAAAACCGGCTTTATCAACGGTGTGGGAATCGCGATTACCTGTGCTGGGGGTGTGTACCTATGGAGCCGAAGCAGTGGTTTGGCTCTAGTGATGGCAGTGGCTATGATTATTTCGATGACGATCGCCGGTATCGCAGGGGCTCTAGTTCCTATTTTGCTGAAACGATTTGGTTTAGACCCTGCCCAGTCCTCATCGATCGTGTTGACCACCATCACCGATATCGCGGGTTTTATGTCTTTTCTTGGTATCGCAACGCTTTTGTCAGCAATGTTAGAAGTGACATAGAACAAGATATAGGTAAATTTAGGGTCATTTTGAAAATTTGTTCTACACTAACACCTCTTCACAGTAACAATATGTAACCCATCGCTTTACATTTTCTTACTTGCAACCTTACACCACTGAGCTGTGACAATTACAACTATGCAGCTCATCAGCATTAAAGGAGGCCTCGCTAGATGGAAAGGAGCAAAGTCGATAAGCTTCTCGAGTCCATTTTTATTGAAGAGGGGCCCGAGGGAATCGTGGAGTCCATGTCCTTCCTATACGGTGCCTTTGTGGTTACCTGCAATGGCATGGTGTTAGGGGCCAACGATGCATTTTGCGAGCTTGTCGATTACCCCATCTCTGAATTGCGCGGCAAACCTGCCACCGATCTAGTCGCGGCTGATCAAAAAGCTTATTTAAAGAATATTTTTGAAAGTAACGGCATAACCCCTTACGAACTAACACTCCTGTCGAAAATCGGCGAACTCAAACACACTCGGGTCTCCCCTAAGATATTTACTGTTCGCGGCCAGATTTATCGCCTTGCTGAGTTTGTCGACTTTACCGACAATTTTCACATCCAGCGCACCCTTAGGGAAAGCGAGAATAAATTCAGAACGTTTTTCCAACACGCCGCAATCGGCATTGCCAGAGTCGCACTACAGGGGGATTGGCAAGAGCTTAATCCCAGGATTTGCGCTATTTTGGGCTACTCTGAAGCAGAATTGCGCAAGACAAGTTTTGTCGACATTACCTACCCAGAAGACTTAGAAAAAGACGTTGAGTTACTAGGGGAGTTGCAGTCGAGAGAACGTAATTCTTACAGCCTAGAGAAGCGCTATATCCGTAAAGATAAAACGATTATTTGGGGACGCCTAACTGTCACCCTGATACGCGATGCCGATAACAAGCCTGAGTTCTATATTGTCTTTATCGAAGATATAAACGAGCAAAAACTCCTCAACAACAAGCTTCAGACATCTGACCTTATCGTCTCAGCCTCCTCCGATATGCTGGCTGTGCTTAATGAAAACTGTGAATACATCGCTGTCAATAAAACTTATGCCTACGCTTTTGGCATGAACCCACCGGACTTGATCGGTGTCAATGTCAAAGACATCTTTGACAAAGCGTTATATGAGGCATTGCTCAAGGCCAACCAGGATCTCGTGCGAACTGGGAAGAGTGTGAATTTCAGTGGATGGTTTAACTACCCTATTACCGGCAAGCAGTACATGAACGTGTCCTATTCTCCAGTTCTCGATGCGGATTCCAAGTACCAAGGGTTTGCTGTTAGTGCTCGCAACATCACAGAACTAAAGCTTGCAGAGATGGAAATGCGCGAGCTTAACGAAAAACTCCAACGCTATTCCTATCTCGACGGGCTCACACGTATTACCAACCGGCGTATGTTTGATGAAACTATCGACAATGAGTGGAACCGTGCGATTCGCAATGATTCAGACATTTCTCTGATCATGATTGATATCGATTTTTTCAAAAACTATAACGACCATTACGGGCATTTAAAGGGCGATGAGTGCTTAGTTAAAATTGCGCAAAAACTCAAAGAAGTGGCGAGCAGAAGCTCAGATGTCGTGGCCCGCTATGGCGGTGAAGAATTTGCGATACTCGTGCCCTCTGCCAACCTCAAACATGCGACGCATTTGGCCGAACGCTGTCGCCAAGCGATCATCGATTTACAAATCCCTCATGCCACTACCGAGGTGGAAGGACTCAAGGTTGTAAGTGTCAGTGTTGGCGTCAGCAGCATGGTGCCCGCAATGAAATCAAGCGCATTCACCTTGCTCGATATTGCCGACAAACGTCTATACAAAGCCAAACACTCAGGCAGGAACTGTACCGTTTCTGAATAAACTTCTGGGACTTCGCCATGTCAACATGACGAAGCCCCAGAAACAACGCTTAGCGAATAATTTGCGCTAGCCCTTCTAGCGTTTGAGCCAAATCGTCGAATCGCGCGGCGCTAATGCCGCTACGCTGCCGAGCCTCACCACGCATAGATTCTGCAAGTGTTTGGAGCCTAGCGCTCCCTGCGGGGTCTTTGCTATTGCTCGCAAGCACAGTCTCAACCTCCGCGAGCACATCCCGCAAGTCTGTCTCACTCGCTGTCGATAGCAAGTCACTGCGCGACAATTGATCGATGTAAGAAAGCGCTACCGAGGGTGCTACTGGCCATTCATGGCGTTTTTGCTGCTGCGCATTGACGACACTGTCCTGGACTGGAATAGACGCCGCCGCGATTTCATTGGCACTAATAAAATCACTTGGGTTCAGTGCCAATACATCTAGGCCGCGCGCAATCTCAGTTCCGTAAATTCGACCCGCATACCAATAGGCCGACCAGTAACCGCCAAGAATGAGCTCTTTTTCATCCACAGGACCTCTATCGAAAAAGGCGATTTCAGTAGGGTTCGACGAATCAGTAAAATCGATGACCGAAATGCCACCCTGATACCAGGCTTGCACAAAAATATCTCGGCCGGGCACCGGAATTAGAGAGCCATTGTGAGCGACACAGTTCTCTTGATCGGTTTGCGGCGCAGACATTTTATAATGGCTGCGATACTGCAGTTTGCCATCAACGATGTCATAAATGGCATCTGCCCCCCAGTTCAAGGGATCCGATGCTCGGCAACGTGGGCGTGAACCACCGCCCCACTCATCCGTGAAGATTACTTTTGTACCATCGTTATTAAACGTGGCCGAGTGCCAATATGCGAAACCGGTATCGATGACTTGATCCAATCGGGTAGGGTTTTCTGGATCGCTGATATCCAACAAAATACCATTGCCCGAACAGGCGCCAGCCGCCATGCCGATCTCAGGGTAGGCTGTAATATCATGGCAATGATTGGTTTGCGCCGTAGTTTGTGTATCCTTTCCGTGATCGCCACCTTCCCACAAACCGGCTAACACACCTGCCTGCGGATCAGAGAATATGAATGGTCGGTTCACTACCGCCGCATCATTCGGGTTGGCGACCGGAATTTTGATGACATCGATGCGAAACAATGCCGACTCGGGATTCTTGTAAGGAGAATCATCCGAACACTCCGCCATTTCGTCCTCTGGCCGCACCGAGCTAGAACCCGAACCATAGACATAGATATTGCCTTCCTCGTCTGGGCCACTCACAACTGTATGGGTATGCGAGCCACGGCAAGTCTGCACGGCACCGACTTGTCGCGGCATTGAGAAATCACTGACATCGAAAATACGGATGCCTCGAAAACGCTCTTCACTGACGGGTTCGGCCACCCCTTGCAAACCGCAATCTAAGCGTCCACGAGTTTGCTCAACTGACATGATCAGAAGATTGCCCACCACCGACACATCGCCCTGCCCCCCAGGACACACAACAGAGCTAAGCAATTGCGGCATGGTTGGATTACTAATATCAAAGGCATTAAAGCCATGATAATTACCCGCGACTAAGACATCGCCAGCAAAACTCATATCGGTATTGGCAAAATTCAACAGGCTGGGGCGAGGCTCTGATGTTTCGTCCTCTTCATCGTCGTCGGTTGGGGTTTCGCTTGCGATGCTTCCTTGATTGGCTTCTAGGGTGACATCTTGCTCTTCATCAAGCTCTGGCGCATCTTCGTCTGGAGCCAACATTTCTTCTGCTAACTCTTTCACCCGGCTCATTGGCAAACCTTGCGGATTGTTCGGATCGAAGAAACCATCAGGTTTTGGAATCGCTGCAAGCAATTGCATATTGAAAGAAGCTTCCCCTGCATTTTCAAACCCAGGACGTAAATTGACCCGTGGGTCTGGAGAGAAACCCGCCAACATCGCGTTCATGCGTTCAATCTCGCTGTTCTGGTCAGCGGTGACGTCGCTGGTAAACTCGTATAAGACTGAGTCTTGCGCAGAGCCGCGCTGATCGAGAAGATTTTCGACCATCTCGATCGCACCTTTATGGTGCTCTATCATGAACTGTAAAAATAGAGTATCAAACTGTGCGCCTTCGGCCTGAGCGAGTTGCTCGAAATCTTCGGGGCTCAACATGCCAGGCATTAAATCGTCATCACCCATATCGTGATGGGCATGTTCCGACGGCACAGTTTGTCCGCGCTCCTCAAGCCAGCCTTGCATCATTGCGATCTCATCCTCTTGCGAGATTGCAATACGTTGTGAGATCGCCGTAATGGCGTCTCGATTAGTCCGCCCCTCTACAAGAGCTCCCATCTCTACCGCTTGAGCGTGATGCGAGATCATTCCTTGCATAAACTTCACATCCGCATCTGAGAATTGCAGCCCAGCAAGATTAGAGGCATCTTCGGCTGAAATGAGACGGCTTGGTTGCCCTGGTGCGCCAGGTTGAATGATTGGCGCTTGAGCGATACTCTGAGAACCAACAAGGACGCTTGCGAGCGAAATAGCGACGATCAGAGCACGTTTTTTATGTTTCTTAGTCAAGGAGACTGACATTAAGGTTTCTCCAGAAAATGATTAGGACATTTAAGTCGGCAATTGAAGAATAATGCGTATTGACTCTGATTTCCATGGCAAATCTATAGGCAATATGAGGAATTGATTCTACAATCGCGCGCAATTGAATACGCTCGACCATACTAAAGGGCTTGGTCGATACTCTTGCTCACCCTAACCGTGTTTTAAAGCATGTCAAAGTCTGATTCAGCGATTTCCCCCCCAAGCAGCATGCCATTAATTTTGTGTGAACATTGCTCTATTGCAGTGACGCTTGGGCAGCTGCCCGACAACCACAAAGCTAGCTGCCCGCGCTGCGGCCACGTGTTGACTCGCGCCTATCCCAATATTGTTGACAGAATGCTCATTTTCTCGATCAGCGCGCTTCTATGCCTAGCGATCAGCACTATTTTCGGGTTTGTGGAAATGTCGGTACAAGGGCAAGAACGGCAAGTTTCGCTTCTCGACACTAGCAGTCGTTTAGCTCAAAACAATGATTGGATACTAGCCGCTATCAGCCTTCTCGTACTAATCGTGATACCGAGTATTTTTGCCGCGCTGTTGGCTTATTTGTCCTTTAGTTTAAAAATAGGTCAGGCAAAAAACAGCACGATCAGATTACTGAGAGCGATTTCTTTCATCGGCTTTTGGAATATGTGCGAAATTTATTTTTTAGGCATATTAGTGAGTATGGTAAAGATCGCCAGCCTTGCCCATATAAGCTTTGGCATTGCATTTTACTCCTATGCCTTTTTCGTATTGTTTTTATTTGCCGCTTACATGCACTTTGATAAATACCAACTTAGCCAGCTAATTAAAAAGAGTATTAGTACACAACAAAACAAGGTGTTGCCCAATGACCTCGCCTAAGCTCATTAGTTGTGAACACTGCCTGACTGTGCAGTCCAATGAAAGCCCCCTATGTGATTTTTGCGAACTCCCTGTGCATCACCATACGGACAATCACGGTGCTTTGCAGCGGGCCTGGAGTTTTCTCGCCACAGCGCTGCTGCTTTATATTCCAGCTAATTTTTTGCCCATTATGCGCACAACCCAATTGGGCACAACGACAGACAGCACAATCGTGGGCGGAGTCGTTTTATTATGGGGCCATCATTCATACCTAATCGCCGGAATCATATTTGTTGCGAGTATTTTTGTTCCTTTCGCAAAGTTTCTGGCGCTATTGAGCCTGTGTTTCGCTCAAAGCCGCGTTCTAACGCTTAGCGCTCAACAAAAAAGCATTATCTACCGGGCAACAGAGTTTGTTGGCCGTTGGTCTATGGTCGATGTGTTTGTGGTGGCCTTTCTCACGAGTCTTGTGCAAATGGGCGAGTTGATGACCATCACACCAGGGCCAGCCGCCTTAGCATTCGCCGGCATGGTGATATTCACTATGCTAACTGCCAATAGTCTTGACCCTCGATTATTTTGGAATTCAACGCATGAGTAATGTCAACGAAACCACAGTGAATACTGCCAAGCTTAGCCCCGTGAGGCGTGTATCGAGCCTTTGGTTACTGCCAATCATCACTTTAATTGTCGGGGGATGGTTGGTCTATGACCGCTGGGCGACGCAAGGCCCCTTGATCACCATCGAGTTCTCAAGCGCTCGCGGATTAGAGGCTGGGGTTACCAACATCAAAACGCTCGATGTGGATATAGGCGTGGTCGAAGATATTACCCTGAGCGCCGACTTGAACTCAGTACTTGTCTCCGCCCGCATTCACAATGAATTTAGTGGTCTATTGGTAGAAGGTTCGCGCTTCTGGATAGTGCAACCAGAGGTGAGCCTCACAGGGATCACTGGCCTAGGCACACTCATAAGCGGGCAATATATTCGTTTCTCTCCTGAGGCAGAAGGCAGCCCTAGTAGCTATTTCAGAGGCTTAGAGCAGGCACCATTAACCCCGCTTGGCACTCCGGGCCTGCAAATCACGCTGACCAATGAAGGCGACTTCTCTTTCAGCAAAGGCGATCGTATCAACTTTCAAGGCATTCCCGTCGGGCGCATCGAGAATTTAGAGTTCAACTTCGATGACAACCAGGTCTACTACACCGCTTTTATCGAGGCACCCTATCATCAACTTATATCTAGCTCTACGCGGTTTTGGAAGTCTAGCGGGGTGCATGCTCAGATCACGCCAACCGGTTTCGAGTTTGAAACCGGCCCCTTAGATTCTTTGATTCAAGGAGGGATCTCATTTGCCAACCCAACAGGGCAACTCCCTGGCGAAAGTGCCACCGATCAAGACTTGTACTATATCTACCCAAGCCGTAGCGCCATTGGCGCCACACAATATTTATTCTCAATTCGCTATTGGGTAATGGTGCAAGGCGACATTGGGGGCCTTGCAGTTGGCTCACCAGTAAAATATCGTGGCGTACAAGTCGGTGAAGTCTTACGTACAGATTACATCCCCGAAGGACAAACGCTACTCGACAAGAATATGGAGATCCCTGTACTAGTTGAGATCAACCCCGGCAGACTAGGCTTGCCTGACTCAGAACAGAGCCAACAACGTGCACGCACAGAAATCGATAACTGGATTGAACAAGGCCTTACCGCCACCATAAGTTCCCAGAACTTCATACTAGGCCAGCGCCAGATAGAACTCATTTACGATGAGAATAATCCTAGCAGGGAACTGCGCACCTTTGCAGATTTGCACGTCATCCCATCTGGCCAAGACACTCTGCAGAAATTTACTGACAGCATCGAACAGCTAATCAGCACGTTAAACAGCGTGCCTGTGGCAAGCTTGAGCAACAAACTCGACCTCTTACTCACAGAAGGACAGAACACTCTGCTAAGCGTCAAAGAGCTTACTCAGGCTAGCACGGCATTGGTGAATGACGATCGAAATCTTGCGCTGATTGAGCAGGTCAATAGCACCATGGCATCCTTCGAGACACTCGCCGATTCATTCTCATCAGAGTCACGCGCAAACCAAGAGGTCATGGATTTACTGCAATCGCTAAGCAGTATTATCGAAGAGTTCAGGCCTTTGCTTAACGAGCTAAAGAACAAACCTAATAGTCTAATTCTTCCTAGCCTTTCCGCAGAAGAGATTATTCCAACAAGGAGAGCACAGTGATCATTCGTCCTTTTATTCTTATAGTGCTCGCCAGCAGTCTAAGCTATTGCGCTAGCGAACCCGTGCAAGTGAACTACTATTTATTGGCAGGCAATGCGCCACAAGGGTTCAGCATACAAGCCTCGAACACCCTGCCCTCGCTAGTGATTGACACTGTCGAAGTTGCTGACTATTTACAACAAAGCGGCATAGTATTGCAAACCGCCGACACGCAAATACAAATCTCAAAACGTCACTTATGGGCGGAAACTTTAGACTCTGCTTTACCGAAACTACTTTTTAAAGAACTACAAAAGCAATCAAACGAATTCAATTTTTATTTAAAGTATTCTGACTTCGTTCCCCGAAGCGATTACCGACTACTAGTGCACATCGATTCCTTGCAAGCAACAGATCGCGGCGAGGTCATTTGTAGCGGCCGCTATCAGCTCGTTTCAGAGGCAGACAGGGAGCAAGTCATCACAGTCGACTTCAAATTCAATCGTGACTTAACCGCAGATGGCTATGACCATGCGATAGAGCAATTGCGCTTGCTCGTTAGTGATATTGCACAGAATGTCGTGGCGAGTGCCGAAACATTAGTCACTAAATAGAAGGCAAAAAAAACCCCGACATAGTATCGGGGTTTTTTTGTGGGCAGAACCGAAGCTCTCGTTCAACTCGCGTCGATTAGAACTGGATGCGAGCACCCAAGTAGAAACGACGTGGATCTGCCCATGCATTACCTTCACCGAAGGCATACACACCGTCGCCGCCTGCAAGCTCTTGCTCACGAGTAACCGCTTGGTCGTCTAGCGCATTGAAGATATCTAAGAAGAATTCAGTTTGGAAACCACTGATATCCACTGTGTACTTCGCACGTAGATCAAGTGTGCCGTAGGAGTCTGTTGTATGAGAACCTACGGTGCCTGGTGCCAACCAACGAGTCGTTGCTCCGAGTGAATCGTATGCATCGCCTACGCGAATTGGTGTGTGGCGACCATACTGTGAGAAAGTCTCACTGTAAGTCAAACCAGAGTTCCAAGCGTATACAGCCCCTATTTCGATACCATTATCGAAAGTGTAAGAACCGGCCACTTTCAACAAATGCTCGATGTTACCAGGCTGTGGGCCATACACATTTGGTGCACGTGGGTCGAGGTACAAGAAGTCACCTTGAAGATCCGCGTTACCATCTGAGTTAGAGTTGCCCGATGCATCGTTGTAAGAATACGACGCCAGCATCTGCCAACGATTATCAGCGCTACGACGCTTACGGAAGGTTACTTCAACACCTTCGTATTCACGAATACCGCCTTCCAAAGTAGCGATAAAGTAGTTAGCTGAAGGCAATGTGTCGAAACCAAAGTAGGACAATGGCAGCGCATAACCGCCCACTGCTGAAGGGTCAGTGTAGAAACCTAGGTCGTAATCTTCCAGAATGTCCTTAGTTTCACGGTCGGTATAAGTGATTTGAATACTCATATCGCTAGTCAATGAGTGTTCGAAACCAATCATCTTCTCGTCAGTGTATGGAGTCTCTGTCGTTGGGGCGAAGTATCCGTCCTGCACCTGCGCACCACCACGAGTACGGAAAGTCACCCACTGATTGCCCACGTAGACTTGCTCTTCACGCACTGAACCTGACAAAGTGCCTGCGAACTGAGTCATGTCTGTACGGATTGGATCGTAGTAACGACCCGCAAATGCCCACACTTTGCTACCACCGTCGCCGAAGATGTCATAGATGACACTCAAACGTGGTGCAACTTCCCAGTCGAACGTAAATACGCGCGAACCGTCAGTGGCAATGTGATCCCATTTCTCTGCACGAACACCGGCATCGATAGTCCAATGCTCATTAATGTTCCAAGAATCTTGTAGGAAGTATGCATCACCTTCAGTCGTGAACGTCAAAGGAGCCGTTTGCGTCTGATTGATACGGTATACGTTCACCTGGCTATCTGGGTTACCTGTAGTCGAGTTAAACCGCAACTGTTCAAGCTCTGCAGTTGAGATCGAGCCAGATGAATCGCTATCGAGCAGGCCTAGGAAGTAAGCATTGTTGCCTGTTGCTGCCATACCGTCGAGGATGCGCTGATAGTCATCTTCAGAAAGATCACGCTCACCAGTCCACGTGCCACTCGTGTAATCTTTCAAGCTTGTGCCAGAGTTTTGTGTACCGATAGACGTGTACTGCGCACCATCTCCTGTATATTGCAGGTCATAGTGACGCTCGTTAGTCGTTTGCGTGTACCCACCTTTGATTTCGTGATAACCGAAGGCTGTATCAAGGAAGTACTCAACAGTGATAGACGCTGTATCTTTGTTACGGAAGTCGATAGTGTTTGAACCACGACCACCGCGATCTGTTTCAGCGTTTGTCACGTCGATACCAGTATAGGCAACGTCGTTGCGGCTTCTGTTGTCCGCAGCGGTATTGCTAAGCTCACCTTCATGGCTCGCGAAGTCCAAAGTCACAATCAAGTTATCCCAAGAATGTGAGTAGGAGTATTTGTAGTTATCACCGCCTTGGATGCGCGCACTGTCACGATTCGCAAGTACTGTGTAATCATCAGAACCATCGCGTTCGTATGGGTCGTTGAAGAACTCAGCTGTGAACTTATCGTTGTCAGTGGCAGCCCAAGTCAATTTGATAAAGCCAAGGTCCTGAGTAGTATTAACACTTCGTTGGAAAGTGTTTGTTACTGGGTCGATTACGTCTTCGTCACGCTCTTTGCGTTGGTAAGAAGTAAAGAACCACAGCTTATCTTTAATGATCGGTCCACCTAGCGTGAAGGCCGTATCATAAGTAGAAAATGTGCTGTCAGGCAGGTTGTCGTTGTCAGCAACAAGACTGTCGCTTTGTGCATAATAGTTCAACGAGCCATGGAACTCGTTACTACCAGACTTTGTAACAACACGGGAAATCAGGCCTTGTCCGCCTTCATATTCTGCTGGCACACCACCAGTGATGATTTGTTGTTCCTGAATGATTTCCGAGTTGAAATTGGCACCGAAACCACCAGTCAAGTTATCAGTAATATTAACGCCATCGATATAGTAAACGTTGTCGGTAGAAGTACCGGCAGTATTCCCGTTTGAGTCAACTGCGTCCGAATAGTTAATACCAGACTTAGAAGATGGGTTGCCATCAAGAGTTGGCTTAGTTGAAGGCGCTAATTGTAGATACGATTGGTAGCTACGCCCTGTAGGCAAAGATTCAGTCAGATCAAGTGTTACGTCTGTACCAACCAATGCTGAAGTTGTGTCTACAAGCTGTGTGCGACCAGAACGGCCAACAACAACCACTTCTTCAATGGCACTTGAACGCTCAATTGCATACTGCAAAGTGAAGTTACGACCAGATACAACTGTCACGTTGTTATTACGTAACGGCTGGTAGCCTGAGCTACTAACAACCACTTCGTAGTCAGTCGAAGGATCTAGGCCGAGAAGACGAATTTCACCGTCCGGGCCTGTGACACCGCTTTTGGATGTCAAACTTTCCGGTGTGCTCGCTTGCACCATTGCACCCGCTACAGGATTACCTGCAGCATCGGTCACAACGACACGCAAACCGCCTGTGTCGGCAAACACTTGCGAGCTGATAGCAGCGGCTAATAGAACACTGGCCGCCTTGAGCCTAAAACGAGCTGGCGTTTTATGGTTTCGCATTTTATTCCCTCTTAAGGTTGATTGGCTGGCGCCTAACTGCAGGATGACTCCCATTGCGCTTGAGCAATACGATTTTTTGTAGCAGCATTCGGTTATTTCAGCACGAAGATAACGGGAAAACCCACAACATTTACGGAACTTTAACCAAAAACTGAAAGCGTTCACAATTTAAAGGAATTCAAACCCAATGTCGAACACTTGTTCGATGAAATGTGTCAAAAAAGAGGCAATTTAGATATTTTTTCTTATGTTGAGAAAAAATAGCTGATTTTGAGAGGAGATTTGGTCAACAAGACATCAAATAGGCAACGCAGCACGGCGCAGACGATCGTTCACATCGCCCCATTGGGCCGTTTGGGGAGGTTGCTCTATCCAAATCGCTGACGCGTGTAAATGATCTAGCCTATAAAGAGTGTCATAAAGGGCCTGGGCATAGGCCGGCTTACTCTCCGGCAGGCAACGAATGTAAGGACTAACAGGAATTTGCGCAGTATCCACGTAAAAAACACAGGCCACAGGTTCATTAGCATTCGGCAGCCGCGCCAAGATTTGCTCGCGCGTGCCTACGTAGAGCGGCGTTCGAGGTTGATAATGCTCAGCCACATTGCCAGGAACTGCGATATCGTGCGCGACAGGAATGTTCACTGAGAACCCTGTCAGCTCTGCAATCTGCTGCGCGGTTATAGGCCCCTCTCTTAATATGCTTAATTGTTCGCCAGTGAGATCTAGAATTGTAGATTCAAGCCCCACTTCGCAAGGGCCTCCATCTAAGACCGCATCAATCTTGCCTTGCAGCTCTGCATAAACTTGTGATGCGCTGGTGGGGCTTAACCGTTTATAGGGGTTAGCCGATGGCGCCGCAACGCCAATTTTGCCTCTTTTCAATAACTGCAATAATGCAGAGTGAGCGGGCACTCGCAAACCTATACTTGCTTTGCCAGCGGTGACCTCACTTGGCACTTCTGGAGACTTTTTCAACAATAGCGTCAATGGACCTGGCCAAAATCGCTCGGCAAGCACATAGGCAACCGGGGGAATATCGATTGCCCACTCTGATAATTGATCGGCTCCTGCTATATGCACGATTAACGGGTGCGAAGCAGGCCGACCCTTTGCTGTGAATATGCTTTTAACAGCAGTGGAGTTTTTTGCATTCGCCGCAAGCCCGTATACAGTCTCTGTGGGCACCGATACGAGGCCGCCTTTGAGCAGTATCTCTAGCGCAACATCAAGATCGTCTTTATGTTCTGCTGATAATAACTGTGTTTTGCGCGTTAACATATTCCTTCCAAACGTCTTCAAGAGGGCTTCGTAGCGATTTTGGAGGTATGATAAACGCTAGCTTGAAAAGTCCATAACGCTGATTGCAACGTAATAGAACTTATACTCAATTACGGGATTAAAAAAATGGCCAATAATAAATCCTCAAACGCAAAGGTATTGCTTGGAATCGGCATTTGCATCGCCTTGGGACTCGCGATGTCTTGGGCAGGAAGCGACGGCGGAATCTATATTGGATCAGTCCCACTATTTCTGCTTTGCGGCATGCTTGGCTTTGTATTGCATTGGTTAGTCTTCGTGCCCTCGTTCTTTGCACAAACAGAACACTATTTCGATCTCACTGGTTCTTTATCCTTTGTCGCCACAATCATAGTCGCCAATTGGTTAATTTCCGATAGCGGGGCACGTGGGATGTTGCTTTCGTTTATGGTGCTAGCTTGGGCCATTCGTCTTGGTATCTTTTTGTTTTCACGGGTACGCCGCGATGGCGAAGACAAGCGCTTTCGCGACATTAAACCTTTGTTTTGGCGCTTCCTTTTTACTTGGACGCTAGGAGGTCTATGGGTTTTGATTACCGTTGCTGCAGCGCTTGCAGCTATCACCTCTGGCCGCATCGTCGCTCTTGGAACAAGCGCTTATTTAGGGGCGGCACTATGGTTTCTCGGGTTTGTATTCGAAACTATTGCTGACCGACAAAAAAGTGCGTTCAAGGCAAACTCAGAGAACGAAGGGAAGTTCATCCGTTCAGGCTTGTGGTCGGTTTCACGCCACCCCAACTATTTTGGTGAGATGACTTTATGGATAGGCGTGGCGATAGTTGCCGCCCCCGCCCTGGCTGGTTGGCAATTACTCACCCTTGTGTCTCCTTTATTTGTGATCTTACTAATTTGCAGAGTCAGCGGCGTCCCTCTGTTAGAATCCAAAGCACAGGAAAAGTGGGGGGACGACCCTAACTACCAAGAATATGTGCGCAATACCCCAGTGTTAATTCCAGGCATTCGAACGCCTTCAAAACAACATCAATGAAGCGAATTTTTTGAAAGAACCCAACCACAGCTCTACTCCTGCGGCAGATGTAGCCCGGTACTACGATGCCAATACGCATAAATTTTTGCGCTTTGGTGGCTCTGGAAACACAAGTGCAATCCACCGCGCCATTTGGGCAGCGAACGTCAACAACGCTACCGAAGCATTTGAATATCTCAACGATTTGATCGCACAGGCACTACGCCCTGTGATTACAACTAAGCCGGCGACAACGAAATGCTTGGATCTCGGCTGTGGCGTTGGTGGCACCGCGCTATATCTTGCCAATCGCCTAGATGTTTCGGTTACCGGTGTCACTATTAGCAAGACCCAATGTGAGATCGCCAATACATTAGCTGAACAACGAAAACTAGCCGCTAAGACCCGCTTTATAGCAGCTGATTTTGAAGCACTTCCTGAGTTAGGAACATTCGATGCGGCCTATGCCATTGAGTCATTTGTGCACGCCCGCGACGGTTTAGCGTTTATGAACATGGTCGCCAAGCAGCTAGAACCTGGGGCTAGATTCATCATGTGCGATGATTTCACTCAGAAAAACGCAAGCGCTAAAGCCCAACGCTCGATTGCACGCTTTAAACGAGGTTGGCACTTAAACACTGTACTCAGTACTGAGGAGGTTTGTACTCTCGCCAGTAGCGCAGGCCTACGTCTAGTAGAACAACACGACCTTTCTGCCTATCTTCGTCAATTCCCAAGCCCATTGTTGTGGGCATTGACGCAATTGACTCGCATTCCGCTACCTTGGGCTTACTGGGATAATTTGGCTGGCGGGACTGCATTGCAAAATTGCGTAAAGAAAGGATGGACCCAGTACCAAGCCTTGGTTTGGGAGAGACTATAAAAAAAGGGGCCGAATGGCCCCTTTCTTATACATCAAACATTGGTCTTAGGATTAGAAGCTAGGCGTCCAATCGATAGACATCCAGAACTGACGCCCCCAAGGCTGATGTAGACGGCTTTCGAAACCACCTAGGATTGGCAGGCGCTGTGGCTGCTGATCGAATAGGTTGCGAATACCACCACTGAGAACCACTTCACTACCGAAGAAGTCATTCATGATGTAACCGTATTGTGCGTTCACAATAGTCTGCCCTTCGATCACACGATCAGCCGGAAACTTTGAGAACAAATTGTTCACTGAGTCGTCAAACAGCACGCTGTGCTGATAAGCCGCAGTCACCGAAGCACTGTGGTTACCCATGAACCAGTTACCTTTCCATTGAGCTTTGAACTTAGGTAATGGTGGTACTACACCGCTGTTTGCGTTCTGCTTGCCCAATGCTTCCTGAACACCGCCGAAGAGGTCTTCATACTCGTACTTGCTGAAGTAGGAAACATTGATCCCTGTGGCAAAAGTACCCCAGTTATCAGTGCTGAAACGGTAGTCCACCTTACCGTCGTACAGGTCGATCCATACAGTACTGATATTATTCGCTTGGCGAATAATACGTAGTACTGACTGGTTGCCAGACAGATCACGGATTACACCGCTAGCGCCAGTGTTGTCCTGCGAGTTCAACCAAGCGTTCGCTGCAATACGCGTTGCTGAACCAGGAGTTGGATCATACGCTGCTTCAGTTGAACCAATTGCTTGCAACATTCTAGTGAACTGAACATCAGTCGTTTCAGGGTTGCTCAACGTACGAATACGGTCAGTGTATTCGATTGTTTGATAATCCAAGCTCACGCTCAAGCCATCAAGAGCGCCACTTGGCTCCCAAGTGAAACCAAGGTTCTTCATTACAGAAGTTTCTGGTGAAAGATTTGGGTTCCCTGATGAACAACCTGCCGCGCCAGTTAGCTGACCGCCAGTGATTTTGTCCAATCCGAAGAACACTTCAGAGCAGCCTTCATTAGGATCGTATGGGCGTGACTGAGAGGCCGTAGGCGCCAAGAAGCTTTCGCCCCATGAGCTACGAATTGCCAACGAAGGAGTCACTTCCCATCGCACGGCCACTTTTGGAGTCGTTGCATCCAAACCGAAGTCTTTGAACTTCTCGTGACGTACTGCAACCTGTGCTGCAACGTTTTCAAGAATTGGAATATCCAACTCGATGAAGCCTGCATACACTTTGTTGAAGTAAGTGTCATTTGAAGGAGGCGTGTCAACGATGTTGACGTTGTAGTCAGCTTGCGTAAGTTCTAGTGGGTTATTACCAATGAACTCAGAACGGTCGCGCATCTGGAAACCAGTAGCCATTTGCAGGGCGCCAGCTGGCAATTGGAAGAGTTCACCAGCAATTGTGGTTTCGAAAACATCTAGTTCGTCATAATTTGTCGTCACGTTATCCACGTTTGTGAACAACCAATCGACTAGCTCCTGGCTATTGCGAGTTGTTGCTTCGTTATAGAACGGCGAGCGTGGGTCTGCTGAACCGAAGGGGTTCCAGTATTCATTACCATTCGGGCCACCTTGACCAAGCAGTGCTTGCTGCATCTTGCCGATGTGCAATAGCTTCTCATCTGAATTACGTCGATCAGACTGCGTAGAATAGAACGTATAACCGCTCCACGTATCTGTCATATCGTAGCTAGCTTGTAGCTTGTAGCGCTGCGTGTAGTAAGTCACTGGCTGAAGACGAGCACCCGTGGAGCTTTCGAAATGACTAGGCCAGTTGTCTCTGTCCAGAATAGTGAATGGACGGAAGTTATACGGCACAACGTCAAAGCCATATGGATTCGCTGGGTGATCCGCTTTTACCATTAAGGCATTACGGTTATTTGTGTTTTGACCGTATGTGCCTGTATTACGGTTTTGTACCTTACGGAAACTGTGGTTCATGGTTAGCTCGAAGTCTAACCAATCTGTCGCTTCCCAAGTGACGTTGTTGTACAAGTTGTACTCACTAGTTTCGCCTTGTAGATCCCACTGCGGAGTGTAATACCAATAACAACCACTCGTACCTACTGGATAACCACTCGGGCCACTTAGCTGACCACCTAGAGTCTGCTCTTCCGGTGTGCCAAATGTACCACAGCTTGGGTCTACTATAGACCCACCGGTGATGGTGCCGCCGTGCACGCCTCCAATGACAGGCTCAGCCCCATTCACTTGACGGTAAACACCAGGATTACCCGATGATGAATAACCGTAGGCGACCTCTGCAGTACGCATACGCTCATACGTCATCAATGAGCCTTTGTGTGAGCCATCCAATGCTCCGACGTAGTTAATGCCATTGTCGAAAGACTTACCCCACATGACAGCAGCAGAGTAGTCCTCTACCTGCGCTTTTTCGTCACGCTGGTAGTAAGTACGCGCTTTGATGCCGTCGAACTCTTTTACAGGGATAAGGTTAACAACCCCTGCAACAGCGTCAGAACCATATAGAGCCGACCCGCCATCAAGAACTACCTCAAGGCGATTCAATGCGATATCAGGGAACATAGTTGCAACAACACTATTAATAGTGCGCACACCGTCCGCGAGGACCAACGTAGAGTTTTCTCCAAGGCCACGTAAGTTGAATGTGGCGCCTGTTGAGTCCTGCCCACCATCTTGGCCAGCATTTACGTTGGCAACGGTGTCAGTGTTTTGAGTAAACGTCAGGTCACGGATGTACTGGCCGATAGATGGAGCGCCAGACTCGAATAGGTCTTCCTGAGTTACTGTTTCAACATTCGCTTCTTGAGCAAAAGCGCTGTTGCGGATATAGGATCCAGTCACTACCACTTCTTCAACTTCTGCATCATCGTTCTGTGCAAAACCTGCGGCAGGTAATCCTAGGATGGAGACGGCCATAACGGCCTGGCTTAGACGAAAAAGCCGGTTACGCTTGAATTGTGTAGTCAAGATAAAACTCCCAAGTTTAGTTCTGATTGTTATTTAGCTTTATTTCGAGCACCAATATAAAAGTTTACTATTGGCCACCTGCAATAAGAGATCTCGCGCGGATAAATGCCAGCCCCTTTTTTTGCAAGCGTGTCACAATAACGGTTTAGTTCCTCCAACGTCCTCCAAAAACTCTCCAAAAAAGCTCATAGACCCTTAACTATTTGTATTAAAAGAATTTATAGTTAGAAGACACAAACCGTCAGTGCATTGAGTATGATTGCCTACTAATTTCTGGTAAATTCCTTTTAACAACAAAATATATCGCTTAGAGAAAAATAAAATCATGATTTTTTTGGATTTATTTGCCAAAAAGAGCGAAGAAACCTCTTCAGGTAATGCATCGGCGATCACTCTATTAAATTGGCAAGTCAATGCTGAAACCTGCACCCTCATTCACCTAGAAACGGGCGCAGAGGTACGCATAACGCCACGGGGCATGGAAGTATTGATGCACTTGATTGGCAACCCCGAACAAGTAGTCAGTGCAAACGAGCTTCTTGATTTGTTCTGGAGCAAATCAGTTCGCTCAGATCACGCCGTACATAACGTCATCGCTGAATTACGCTCAGCTCTAGGGGATCGCGCGTCACAACCTGTTTATATTAAGACATATCCAAAGCGCGGCTACTCATTGCTGCCCACTCCCATCACTGGCGTCAATCCAAATAGCGCCAAGCATCACCCTAAGAAAGAGAACGAGCGTTCGGACTGGAAAACTCTTAGCAAAAATCCTCTCGTGTACGTGAGTATCTTGCTCTTTTTTGGTGCGATTTTTGTTTTATATCCCGACAAGGTTTCAACAGTAGAAATCACAGGTGCGCCAATACGCACTCTTTTGGTGCGAGAGTTTGAGTCCATCAATATTGGCAGTGATGAACTATATTTGTCTCAGCAACTTCCAGGCAGCCTCGTTGCAAACTTGAATCGATTACCAGGCGCGCAAGTGGCGGTTGAAAATAGCGCCCTTGGCACTAGCTCTGATGCCGACTATTTACTCAACGGTAGCATTCAACAAGTTAGTGGAAAGAACCGACTGCAGATAAATCTAACGGACGCTCGAACTAATGTGATTTTATTTTCCGACCAATTTGATTTTGTTACGGAAGAAATATTTTCTATTCAAGATGAAATCGTGCAACACATTGCCACAGCGTTGCGTATCTATTTGGACGAAGAACAGCGTAACGACATGCTTGTATGGGGCACTAGTAGCGCAGTAGCCTACGACGCCTTTCTGAAAGCGGAGTTCTTCGCTAAAGAATCAAACAGTACAAATTTTGACACGGCACTGGAGAACTACCTCTTTGCAGTTGAAAAAGACCCGGATTTTGTCAATGCCTATGTTGGCTTAGCGACTGTCGCCGCGCGCAAGGGAATATACAGCAATACTGAAACGAATATTGAAAACCGTCGACTGGTTAATTTTGCACTGCGTGAATTACTGCGCATTGATCCTAACTCGAAAGAAGCAAAAGCGGCACAATTTCTCGCATTACGGGTTGAGGGGAATAATCAACGGATTATCGAAGAAAAGATTCGCGATATGTTACTTGCAGACCAAGCGCCATTTTTTGCCATCTCTCATTACAGCGCTCTTCTAACTAGTGCCAAATTATTCTCAGAAGCAAAAGCCTTTTTGCAAACAGTCCCTGACAAGACCCCTTACAGTGTCTCCCCCGACGCCACATGGAGTTACCGAAACGATATCATCGAGCCTGAAAAACTCATTCCCCTGCAAAAGAAACAACTGCTCGAGCGCCCCACTCATCTCGGCGTACTCGGCAGTCTTGCTAGCAGTTATGCATTTATCGGCGACTACGAGCAGGCTAAGTTTTACCTTTCTCAGCAACTAGAGTTAGACGAGGAAGGTCAAAGTTCGATGCTAAGCCAAGTGATCATTAGCGCACTATTTGGCAGCTCCACAAAGAAAAGGGATGCCTTAGAGGCCCTGCATAAAGATAATCCAGAGTTCAATTTCGTGATGGGTGTGAAGCACTTCATTCTAGGCGAGATCGATGCGGGGATCGCGCGTTGGCGCAACCTCACACCTTCAGACACTCGACGCCTCTTTGCATGGGCGCACGTTGCAGACATTTTCTTCCCCGTTGAAGTTTTTAAAGATGCACGCTACGAAGCGCTGCTTGAGGAACTGGGCATAGGCGTATCTTGGCAAATACACCTCATGCAGGGCGTGAAGATGATGAGCGCGAAAACAGGGGTAACACTCAGCGAACCATCTGCTCGAGCTTTGGCCGAATCAAAAGTGTTTATGCGCAATAATCTGTGGAACCACTCAGAATTAGACTACCCAGAAGCTCTTCACCTAAGCAGATTCACACGGCCGCCCGAAGAACTATTTAATTGAGCTAATTCGAGATATACCAGAGTATTCAAGGCTACTGAGATTTTGCGGAGCTATTTCGGAGCTCTTCTAGAGGACTCTCAAGCGGGTTTCACCCATTATTGATCTCGCCTTCAGTGAGGTCGACTTAGGGACAAGCAGACCTACTGCCGGAAGAATGCCGCACATAGTGGAATGTGAGCAAACTTCTTGCGGAATAATCAATTCAATTCTCAATGTTGAATATTGGGCCTATCTCAATTCTATTGCTCTCCTTCTAGATTGAGATATGTTTACTTAATGGGGAACCTTCGGGTTCCCCTTTTTTATTCCTCAGAAAGCCTCTTGATCATTTTTAAATGCGCAATCCCGACCTCTTCAAATAGGTTACCCACCTGCTCATAAGCACTTTTCTTATAGAACACTTGCGCCGATTCACGCGCATGTAACTCAGACCACTCAAACCCCTTCGCTTTGAACGCAGCCTCTACTCTGCGCAAGAGCATAGCGCCGACACCACGGCCTCTATAAGCTTCATGCACCGCCATTTGCCGCAATTTACACGTTTTTTCACCCAGTACCTTCGCACTAATACAAGCCACGACCTTTCCACGCTTATCAAAACACGCGAAATGTATCTGTTTATCTTCCCCATCAAGATCATCTCTGTCGAGCATGCGCCCAAGCGGCTCCCGCAGAACTGCTTGCCTCAGTGCAAGCGCATCCTCATACGCTGGGCTTGCAAATTCAATTTCAGCAAATTCGATATGCAGAGGGGCACTTGCCACAAGGCGGCATATTTTATCGGCTAGTTGCTTGCCACTCTTCCACGCCCCCTCTACCTTACCTTCGCCCAACCAATCGCCACACACGCCTAAAGCCAATCCTTCATCCCAGAAGCAGCCATTATCTGCAGGAGCCTCGGTATCGGCGTACCGCCACAAATGCAAGGCGGCCTCTAGCGGCTCTCCCCCCGTCAAGGTCTTGAACTCTTCGCTGAGCAGTTCTCCTATCTCGCTCACCGAACGTTCAATATTCAATTCACTCCATTTTGCACTCGCATGGACGAGCCAAATATTCTGAGGTTCACGCCCGGGCTTACTTGAATCTTTCGCAATCCAGCGTAAAGGGCCTACATTGACGAATGCCGCGTCGAAACCCGGGTCAAACTCTTGGGGCATCCTCAACATTAACGCCCATGCCGGGCGCATTGAAAAGGTCGCCAATTTCGATGTGAGCGTGCTGGGCGTGTTTTGCAAGAGCGCCAGACTTTGCGCTGGCGGTAATGCCAACACTAAAGCCTGCGCATGATTCTCGGACCACCCATTTGCAAGACTATGAACCTGCCAACCTAATTGCGATCGACGCAATTGATCAATAGAGGAGTTCAACTGAACAGCATGCTCTGTGGCAAGAAAAGCTGGCAAAGCCGCCATACTAGGCACGCCCACATAACGCTTATGCAATGTCGGGGCTTTTACACGCAGGCAAACAGGGTCGCCCTCAATCACGCATAATCGCGGCTGCCAAAGGCCAATGACACCTTGTTGCAGCCAGCGTGTTGTTTGCGCTTGAAAAGTGGGGTCTTGGGCAGTGAAATATTGGGCGCCATCATCCACTTTCCAGTCAGAAAAGGTTCTGTCTCTTATACACATCTGACGCTGCCGACGAGCGATCTAGTGTAGAT
>CAJXSF010000009.1 GCA_913061515.1 uncultured Gammaproteobacteria bacterium
ACGAGATGTAGAGAGGTCTCGTGGGCTCGGAGATGTGTATAAGAGACAGTTTTTCCCGTGAAAAACTACCGGACAACGCTAGAAGCACGTCGCCTTCTAATTGCGTTTGCTCTGCAAGATGCTGCAAATGCGAGAACGCTATATCAGCATTGTGTCGAAAATGCGCCACTGGTCGCGCAAAAGGGTCCACACTTAATCTGTGCCAAAATTGGTTATAACTATTAAGCGGATTTAAACGCGATTGCGACAGCGCGCTATCCCCAAACTCTATCGCCTGGGGCGAGACGAGTGCGTATCCAGGGCTGCTATGCAAAACCCCCGAGCCATCACTCAAGCGCAAACCTTTGTCATTTAACTCTAGAACCCGCAGTGTCATTCCAAAGTTTCCTTATCGGGCACTTGTAAATAACGCAACAGATGTTCATCACAGTAGGCTTGGGTATCGTGGACGAGACGGTCTTGCAGCAATAATAATTGGTGCAATAAAAACATCAGCAAAATGCTGGTGACCAATGCTACAAACGTCGAGTTAAATGCAACACCCAGACTCATCGTCACCCCTAGAATGTCGCCACTGACGGCCTGATGCGCCTGACTGAGCGCCGAGCCAATGCCACGCACTGTCCCGATAAAGCCAATTGAGGGAATTGCCCAAGCGATGTAGCGCACGATACTCAATTCACTATCGAGCCTATCGGATTCATTGTTACAGATATCTTTGATCGTATCGGATGCATCTTGAATGCTGCGCGTGCTTCCGAACCGATGCAGGCCAGCAAGCAAGGCACGGGGAAGAAGAAAATCTTTTTCTTTTTCCGGCAGTGCTTGTACGGGCCTTGCAAAATGGCGAGCATCATCGGGAAGAATGCTGATTCCTTCTGAGACTTGCAGCAATTCCCTATCGAGCAACGCGCGCTCTTGCATCGTTCGCCGGGTTTTCATACCGATAAGTGATAAGGCCCAGAGCATCAAAATGATACAAGTCTCTTGCTCGATATCGCGCAAAATTATGTACAGTGAACGCTCTGCCACATAGTTCTCGTCTGCCTCTTGCAGCAGGGTTTGCTGCTCTTGAATATAGTCTGCATTGGGGCGGATCACTGCCACATAGATTGCATGAACCATTATCACCACTATGATCAAGGCAAAAATCTGGTAAATGACTTCGGAAAGATAATTCTGCTTCATGCATTAGCCCTTAATTGTTAATTATGCGCGCTGTGATTCCCTGTTTAGATGTCGACAGGAAATGAGGCACCTAAGTCTTGAGAAAGTTGCTCTGTGGGAATAAACCTACTCGAGCTTTGCTCTTCTTCATCTTCTACTTGCGCAATCTCTGGCGCTGTCTCTTCTGTCGATTGTTCTTGTTGCTGAGCCACATCATCTGCAATCTCAGTTTCAATGTCGCTGGCTGGCTCTTGCACGTCGGCATCTGAACTTTGCGAATACGCCAACGGAGTAAACATGGCGAGCCACGTTAAAGCGATTAGTAAACACAGTGACTTCGAGAAATTATTCCTCATGCTTTACTCCTCAAGATAACGTGCAATTCGAAAGCCCAAATCATTTCTGGCCGTGTCACCGAAATCTCGGAAAGAGAGCCTTAGTTCGGTAATGCCGCTATGCGCCCAACTTGACCCTTTAATCGTGTGATAAGTGCCACTGCTAGGCCCTTGCGGGTCTACTTCGACGGAGTTTCCCAGAGACAGTGTAGTGCCATAGTAGTCATGGACCCATTCAGACACATTGCCCGCCATGTCGTACATGCCATGACTATTGACTGGGAATTGCCCAACAGGGGCGGTTCCTAAGAAAGTATCATCGTAGCCTGAAATATAAGCGCCCATAAAACTGCGAACCGACATGTCCGCAAAATTTCCGGCGCGCTCTGGCGGAGGCATTTGTTCACCCCATGGGTAGCGCAGGATGTTGTCGCTACCATCTGTTCGCGCTGCCCATTCCCACTCTGCCTCAGTTGGAAGGCGATAACCTGTCGCCTCTGGATTAAACCCTGTGTACTCGTCGCCATCAAAATTGTAGAACACTGGCAAACCTTCTTGTTCGCTTAACCAGTTACAGTATAAAGCCGCGTCATTCCAAGTGACCTGAAGCACTGGCTGATTGTCTAAGTCGAGTGTACGACCTTGCAATACACCAGAGGAATGGTTGGCTCGGAAGCGTTTGAACTGTGCATTAGTCACCTCGTGCGGTGACAGATAAAACGGTTTCTCTAGACGTACTTCACGCAAGTCTTCGTTAGCTCTTCGCCCAGGCTCTCGACGCGAGGCGCCCATGGTGAACTGCCCTGGATAGAGCAGCTTGAGGGTTTGTCCAGCCACAGTGGTAATGACCGGTTTAATGGCCTCTAGGCGCGCCTGCTCAAGGGATTTTAACGTAATACGTAGCTCTTGCTCTAAACCCGGGCGGGAGGTAAAGCTGCCGGTATAGGGCACATAGCCTTCCTTACGTACTTCGATGATCTGGCTTGCCGCAAGTAGCTCTAAAGTTTGAGTCGCCGAGCCTTTGAATTCGCCATCGACGTAAAGCTCTGCATCCGCCGGTTCAGTGATCACTTGCACCGTGGACGTTATTGGCACCAATGCGACCGTGATGTCTTGTTCTTCATCTGGGCGCGTCGTCAGGGTTCGGTTTGCAGCGTTAAAGCCGCTACGGAAAAAATTTAGCTCGTGCGGCTGTCCTGGCGCCAAGGCTACTTCTAATGGCGTCTGCCCACGGAACTCACCATTAATGGTGACATTCGCCCCGCTAGGTTGCGAGCGGATAAACACAAGCCCATCGGCTCGCTCTAATGGAATATTGGTCAATTGAATATTTTGCCCGGCAATTATTTCCAGTTCATCTTGCCAAGCTTTATGCCCGGCAAGCTTTAGGGTGACTTCGTGTTCGCCCTGAAGAACTTCTGCCGTGTAGGGTGTCACTCCCAATGCTTGGCCATCGAGCTGCACTTCCGCTCCTGGTGGGGTGGTGCTGAAACTCACTTCTGCCCAAGCTTGCTCTAGCGTTAAGGCGAATGCATTGTCTTGTTGTTTGCCAAGCACCACTATCGTTTGTGAGTCAGGCTGATAGCGCTCGGCCTGAACACTAAGGACATATTCTCCGGGCTCGATTTGCACATTGCGCAGCGGTGTTCTACCAATGCTCTCTCCATTGAGCGAGACATCGGCGCCACTTAATGGCCCATTCACACCCGATACTTCGACGCTAACGATTCCTGGAAGTTCGCGCATTTGGATCGGAAAATCTTGAGCAGAGGGCTCCCCTATGTCTAGCTGCAAGTTCTCTTGGTGATACCCTTCATTGCGAATACTCACACCATAGGTGCCAGGCCGCATTAAATAACGCTGGCCTACTTTTATGTGAAAGCCGGAATTCACTTCCACCGCTGCAGTTACAGGCGTCACTTGTATTGAAATAGACTTCGCTGTGAGCACAAACCAGCCGGCAATGCCTGCAACGATTAAAAACCCTGCCACCAAGAAATGCGGCCACTTAGGTTTAAAACCAAGACGTTTTTTATCAACATCAGGCGGGGTAAAATCAATAGGAACAATCGGGTCTGAGAAAGAATGAGCGTCGATTGAATCGCCATGCTCTGGTGCTTTGTGGTCAGTGTTATCCTGCATGAGATCAGCGCCTATTTACTGCTACTATTTCTTCCGTACACGCGACCGTCACGGGAGCGCTGCGATTATCAAAGCCAACTTCAAATTCTTTGCGGACGTCACGATAGCCAGGCTTTGTTCCCACCGCGACATACTTGCCTGGCTTTAGGCTTAACACTCGCGATTCAAAGGTCCCAAGCTCACCCACTTGATAGACAGTGACTTGCGTAGAGTTATCCGAAAAAATTTGTACTTCGACTGGCACTTGCGCTTTATTTAGCAAGTTTTCTAATGCGTCGAGCTGGGCTAGTAATCTTGTTCCGGCAGATTCAATATTGCGACCGGTGTAATAAACCTGCACTGCTTGTTCATACACTTCAGTATCAGCCAACCGCTCCGGCTGATCGATAGCGTTTTGCAACAGTTGATCGAGTTGCAGACGCTTACTTGCGTAGTCTTTACCTTGCACGGCAAAAATAATATTAGGATCAATACTTAGAGCGCTGTCGTACTCTTTAACGGCGTCAGCCCAACGCTCTTGCTCTTCAAATTGTTGCGCGGCTTGGCGGTTAGCCGAGATCTGCGCCACTGCAATTTGATCCTGAGTTTGGGTTATCGCTTCTTGGGCTTGTGTAGACCCTGGTCGCATCGCCAATGCCCGTTCAAACGCCTCTATCGCGGCATTCGGATTATCATTTTGCAAGGCTGCAAAACCATCAGACATAATTTGATTGAATGTGTTATTCGCAATTTGACTGCGCAGCTCACTCGCTAAGTTGCGAGCGCTATTATTAGCCCCGTCTAAGGCAATTGCGTCTTGCGCTGTGTTTAGTGCGGCATCCAATGCCAGTGCTTCACGCTGGTCTCTTGCTTGCTCTAAAAGCGCTTCCACTTCGTCCAATGTTTTTGCACGGTTGAGCCCTGTTTGCGCATTACTATTATTAGCTTCGATAAGCAAAGCTAAGTTGAACTGTTCAGTTGCTAAAACCGAATCGCCATCTACTAAGGCTTGCTGCCCCGTGGCGATTGCTTGCGCAAGAACTTGCGGTGCTGATTCCTGCAATCGTGCTAAGGCATCGTCTGCAAGCTGGTACTGCGCACCGGCTTCTAAAAACGATTGGGTTCTATAAGATTCGTCACCTAGGCGTGCAAACTCTAGCGCCTCGTTATACTCAGCCTCTGCCCACAGCGATACCTGCAATGCTTCGAGTGCCTCTTGGCGCTCTAGAAGACTTGCCAAGACCTCCTGTGCATCTTGGCGCTGCTTAGCCCGTTGCGCCTCTTCAAACGGCGATAAAGCGGGCGTGGTGCTTACCTGATTTGCATTTGGCCTAATAAGCGGCTCACTTACCTCAGCGCGCGGCGTGAATGGCAGCTCATAGTTCTCGACAACACCAGGCAGAACGAAAATCACAGCAAGAGCTAAGAGACTCAATACACCAAGCATTAACCACACCACAGGTGCGGGCCCTTTGCGTGCCGCGCTAGTGCTCGATTGCGCATTTTGCGACGACCAAGACTCCTTTCTAGATTCGTCGGTTTGATTCACTACTTTATCGTCCATATTCTCATTCTGTTTATCATGAGCGTTAAGCTTGTCCGAAACTTAAAACTTTGGCTCTGATTCAGAGGCCTCCTGTTTCAGTATTGTAAAGTTCAACAAGAATATCGCGCCATTGGGCATATTGCTCTTCAACTGTGCCCGTTAACATAATAGTGCGATCATCAAGATCGATCATTTTAGGTGCCACTTCTGATTCGAGAGACTCACCCAATTCTTGTAATGCTGCTATATGAATCTGCGCCTCAGCACTTTTATCAAAGCCACTCTTGATCATATAGGCGCCTGCGCCCACCCCTACCAAGCTGCCAGTCTGTACGGCGCCATTGCTACTCGTTGCAGCGGCGATACCACCAACGATCGCCATTGTGCCGGCAATAAAACGACGGCGCGCCGAAGCCTCTAGCTCATCCAATGCCATCGTTGCGTGATAGCTTTGTTCGCGCCAAGAATCGTAGGGCACACGCATTTCACGAGCATAGTTGGCATAGTAATCCTGCACCGTATCGACAAACAGATTGTCTCGTTGCCGAATGCTACGAATACGCTCTAGCGAAGGGTCATTATCCGCAGGAAGTCTTACAATTTCGGTAATGCCACGATTATTAACCCGTAAATATTCATTAAAAATTTCTGGCGCGAAGTTTCTAGCAAATTGCAGCTCTGAGATGGTGCGTATGCGCGCTATCCGATTCTCAGTCAGATTGGCTTTCCGCCACGCCAGCAGGTCATTGGCAATATTATTGTAAATGACTTGAAAGGGGTCATTCGCCTGCCGTTGACTCGCTTCGTAGCTAAATTGGCTTATGTGCTCTTCATACTCTTTTGTGTACCAAATCAAACCGGTCGAATCGCGCGCTGTCACTTTGATGATCATGCCTTCGCCATCCGATTGCAGGATTTGGCCATGCAAATAGATGTCCATCGTTGTGGTTTCATTAGGCAATACGCGCACGACGCCCCAGTTGCCTGAGCCCTGCAAAGTCTCAGCTAAAAGATACGGCGCATAGCGCGCCTCTGCATTGCGAATCTCGGGGCTAACGCGCTCCTCTTCTTTGCGATCTATTTCATCAATACCCGCGTCAAACACCGTGACTCCTACATCCATTAACAGATCTTCTGCGATTGGCGTGGTGTCTTGGACGATTTGGACATATTCGGTCGTTTTAACCGACGTTGTTGAGCACGCGACTAACGCAATACTCAACATTGTGAACACTGCTATTTTTACTGCTCGAAGAGTCATATCTAGTTGCCTATACCTGTGTAGTTACGATATTCATCCCAGAGCGCTTCGCGCAGCTCTGGATCCGGCTCACGCATCGCCGCTTCACGCAGCTGGCGCGCAACGATGTCATCATCTCTGCCTGATGGAATATCCTCGGGTGGAGGGAATGTTTCTTGTGACTCGCCATTGCTCGAACCACCACCGACTCCAGGGGAGCCTTGCTGGCCGCCAGGAATAGTGTTTTCTCTGCCCACAATAATCGAAGAATTTCCTAAGCCACCGCCGCTAGCGCCGGCGCCACTGGAATCGCCTGGAATTTCTGTATTCCTAGCGGCTGCGGCTTGCGCCTGCGCTCTTGCCCGCTCAGCCAAGATGACCCCATCGAAGTCTTCATAGCCTCGATTTAGTTCACCCGCTAGCACTTGCGCACGCTCCGCAGCGGTCTGAGGACCAGAGGCGGAGTCTCCCGTGCCACCGGGAAGATTATCTAGGCTGTAGTTACCATTGGCTCCAGAGCCTATTTGCCCAACACCAGCGTTGGCACCACCTGCGGCTGCTTGCGCGCCGCCGGCTTGCCCAGCAGAGTCTCCCGCTGCGGTGCCGTCCAAACCGGGTAAACTTCCACCAATACTTGGGCTAACTCCGACGCTACCGCTTTGCGTTTGCCCAGATGGACTACTATCTCGCCCAGATTGCGGCGCGCCCGACGAAGGGCTTGATGAGTCTCTCCCCCCAGCTGACGATGACTGACTCCCTGATGCACTCGCCGTGCTTGCCGATGGAAACGAAGATGCACTTGCGCCAGCGGATCCAGACGGAGTCGAAGGCCGTGAGCTTGAAGAAGAGGACGAGCTAGATGAGCTGCTCGAGCTCGAAGAGGAGCTGGAGCTAGAACTTGAGCTTGATGACGAAGAGCTCGACGGCATGGACGGCATCGAGCTCTGCGAAGACTGCTGGCTAGTTGATTCGCACGCCGCTAAAAGCACAGATGCCGCACCGATCAAGAGCATGTTTCTGATAGGTGTTTTGTTCATTCGCTTTGTCCTATTTCGATAGCCTGCATAACGCAGACGGCTGATTAGTATGTATCTTAGACCGTGTAATCGAAAGATTTATTAATACCAAAAATTAAATCGAAAGCGCTCCATGTCTGAGGAGACCGTTTTACCTTCTCGAACCTTCGGACGCACCAAAGTTGACCGTATAGAGTTAAGAACCTGGATATCGGCCCGAGCGATGTCTGCAGGGGCTAATTCCAGTATTTCGAAATTGCTCAAACGTCCATACTGGTTTACATCAAACGCAATATCAACATAGCCCATCTGGGCGCCAGAGTCTGGCCCTACTCCATAGGCTTCCATTCTTTGAGCGTCGAAATTGGAATATGTGGGGATAAAAACCACTTCTCCAAAGACTTGCTCTAACATCTGTTCACTATTCTCTTCGTTAGCTAGCAAGTTGTATGCCTCTTCATACGTCCGCATCGCCGCTTGCCGTCGGTCAGCTATCAGATACCAGTCCGCTAATTCCGCCACCGCTTTTGCTTTGGCTATTTTATTCTCATCGCTTGGTGGTAGTTTCGGGTCATCGTAGTAATCGATGATTCTTGCTAAGGCCCTAGCTCCTCCGTCATTTCTGCCCTGTGGGCGTGTCGACTCGCCTATATATTCAGAAGTTAAGCGCAGCTCAGGATTCATACGAGAGCCAACGAGCTCGCCAGGTAAGGAATAACGGTTAATCATGTCCGCTGCACCGGCCTCTTTGCGTAAGAAATCTAAGTAGCGCGGATCTTGGGTACCAAAATGGGTGGCTACTGACTCTGTTGCCGTGCGATACAATAAATAAGTCTGCAAAAGCCGCGGACCGGGGTTTTCATCAATGCCGCGATAAAAACTCGCAATATTCCAGCGAGCCAGACTATCGAAAGCGTCGATCATCCGCGGGTCATCGATATTGTAGGTGCGAGTTTGCACGTAGAACGCGTATTGCTTGCGTGCGTCAGCTTCTTGCCATTGCCCGAGCGCGAAATGACCATTCACAATTCTTTCTACTAGGGGAACCTGCGTCGTACTAAAGAGCCCTTCATTGACCCGATTGATGTGCACAGCGCGATCATAGATTTCAATCGCTTGCTGATGCTCGCCTTGCGCCTGAAGAAGATCCCCGAGACTTGTCAATTCTTCGGCTATTTGCATACTCCATGCGCCGCCCTCAATCTCTAAGTCTTCAAGCACTTGGTCGAAACTATCGATATCTTTGAGACGATCCAGATACTCTTGTTGCTCGGCGCTCAGTTGGGACAGATCAAAGCTGGCGCCCGCGGATGGCTGTGCTGCCGCCACTGCAAATTGTTGGCTAAAGCTCGTTGATTCTTGCTTTTGTAATTGCGCGAACGAGATTGGTTTTTCGATATGCAAAACCCGCACGGACTCGGGTGCTTCCGCTTCTTCTTGTTCTGCTATTGAGCCGGCTCCTGCAGAAGGAGCCTCGTCGGGGGTGTTAGTGACATCTTGTGCATTAACGAGTTGAAACACACAAAACAGGCTGAATATTAAAAAGGCCTTCTCTCTACCTGAAAGTTTCACGAATCGATCCTAAGGTCTTGATTGAAATTTACTGGTTTTCGATAGTCTTGCTTCCTATTGATACGTGCGTCGTTGGCTATCAGTTTTCGATTTAGAGCGCATTGGGTCAAGAAAATAGTGTTCGCACTAAAAATGTGATCTGTTGCACTAATTTTACGTTAGCATTCCTACCCTAACGCTTAGATAGACGCAGAACAGCCAATGAGCACTGGCTTTTTAAACGCGATATTCACTCTTATACACTGGGCTAATCACCCTGTAAACAGGGGTAATCTATTGAAAAGCTCCACATTTACTGACTTTAGAGCGAAATAAGAGCGAGCCGCAATGCCAGAATTACCAGAAGTCGAAACCACACGCTTAGGCATAAAAGATCACCTTATCGATCGCACCGTGAGCGCAGTGACCGTGCGAAATTTCCAGCTGCGCTGGCCGATCCCCCAAACCTTGCTAGATGAATTACCCCAAAGCCGGTTCACCCGAATCGAGCGCCGCGGAAAGTACTTATTAGCCTATGCTGGCAATGGCTGCCTACTGATTCATCTCGGCATGTCAGGCAGCCTTCGCATTACCAGCATCGAAGATGCCGCCTTAAAGCACGATCATGTAGACATCGTTCTGGATAATGGCAAAATATTACGCTACTGCGACCCTCGCCGATTCGGTTGCATATTATGGCTAACCGAGCCCCCAAGCGAACACCCATTACTCAAACGCTTAGGGCCAGAACCCCTTACCGATGAATTTAGTACACACGCATTGTTTGCGCGCTCACGAGGCCGCAAGATGCCCGTCAAAACATTCATTATGGACAGCCATATTGTCGTCGGAGTGGGTAATATCTACGCCAATGAGGCGCTTTATGTCGCCGGCATTCGGCCTAATCGTGAAGCAGGAAAAGTTTCTAAACAACGCTATGAGAAATTGGTCGTAGCGGTGAAAGAGATTTTGCTTCGGGCCATCACGCAAGGCGGCACGACTCTGAGAGATTTTGTCGGGGGAGATGGTAAGCCGGGGTACTTCAAACAGTCACTGCTTGTGTATGGCCGCGCCGGTCAGCCTTGTAATAGCTGCCAAACGATACTCAAAGAAATCAGAATTTCTGGGCGCAGCAGCGTTTACTGCCCCCAATGTCAAAAGTAGCGTTATTGCTCGCCCTTGCCACCTTCCATCATTGCTTGCGCAACGACAGGGTGGACAAATTTTGAGATGTCTCCACCATAAGAGGCGATTTCGCGTACCAAGGTAGAAGAAATATAAGATAGATGTTCGGCTGGCGCCAAGAAAACCGTTTCAATATTGGGCTCTAGCACGCGGTTCATTCCCACTAGCTGAAACTCGTATTCGAAGTCGGCCACCGTTCGCAAGCCGCGCAAAATGATATTCGCACCGCGTTGTTTTACAAATTCAGTCAACAGCGTATCGAATGAGCACACTTCAACATTAGGCAAATGCTCTAGCACTTTAGAGGCCAGCTCAACCCGGGTTTGCGCGGATAAATTCGTAGATTTTTGTCGATTAATACCCACTGCCACGATGATATGATCGAAAAGACCGGAAGCCCGTTCCACCAGATCTGTATGGCCATTAGTGATGGGATTAAACGTCCCTGGGTATACCGCGATTCTCATGTGCTTTCCCCGAGCCCCTTATCGAGGGGGCAATTGGCTTTTTGATTGGCGCCAGTTGCGCGCAAGTCAATCGCGATTCTCTGGAGTCGCGGCCATTCTAATCAAAGCGCTAGCCCAGCTCAATCGATGACTTGGCTTGTACGCTCATTTTACTAAGCGACTCAAATACTTGTTCTTCCAACCACAAAGGGGCTCCTACGCAAGTAAACCCTACATGCCCCCCCTCTTTAGTGAGCTGCATTTGCGTCTGTTGCGCAAGCGCCGTGGCGCTAGGCAGCGTATCGACAGGAATGATTGGGTCATTAGCACTTTGAATTAACCGCACCGGCTTAACAATGGCATGCAAACTAGTCCCGCTACTACAGCGCTCATAGTAGTCCTTTGCCCCAGCAAACCCATGCAAAGGTGCCGTAACCTGGTCGTCAAACTCCCAAAGAGTGCGCAAACGCCTTAAATCACCTAGCTCATCTAAACGCGCTAACTCTTGTTGCCAACCGTCGTGGCGGGCTTTTTGGCGAAAATAGCGACGTTTCTTCTCTACATCGCTTATCAAGCGCCGCCGAAAATACTCTCCGTAGAATCTGCCACCGCCGAAATTCAGCGCCTCTGAGCAACTAACAAGCGAAAACGGAGTCGACACGGCCACCGCACCCATCACGCCAGGTTCATCGCCCACCTCCGCTAGCCACTTCAACATGACATTAGCACCAAGCGAAAAACCCGTGAAGGCGAACTCCCGATCCGGATATTCCCGACGCAACGTGCGAAACACTTCATCGATGTCTTCTGTGCACCCTGAGTGATAAGCACGCGCCTTGCGATTGATTTCACCGCTACAACCACGGAAATTCATTGCGACGCTAGTAAAGCCACGAATTTGCAACAAGCGCTGCAAGGACAGGATATAAGAGGATTGTGAGCACCCACTTAGCCCATGTAAAAGAAAGACGATCGGTCGCCCTCTATTAGCAAGACTCTCCTCGGCATCTACCCAGTCAACATCGATAAAATCGCCATCTTCTAGCTCGACACGCTGGCGTCTTTGTTTGGCTTTGGCCTGAGGGCTAAAGCGGCGCCACAAGGTTTGCGAGTGCCCCTCTGGCAACCACCATGGTGAGCGAAACTTAGTGCTTGCAGCATGCAACTGGTACCCGTTCATTTGGCCTCACTTTTAGGTTCATCTCGTTGATAAAGGTAAAAATGGACTTTGCCGGCTTTCTTCGCTTTGCGCATCTGCCAATTCAGTGGCAACAAATTGGACGATACTTCTTGTGCACTTTCAATATAAATATAGGCATCTTCTGCCAATGTTCCACTTGCCTCTACAGCCTTTACTGCTCGCGCAAGTAAATCGCTCGCAAATGGTGGGTCGAGAAAAACCACATCATAACGCGACTGTGGCTCTTTTTTAACAGCCGCTATCCAAGTTAGTGAGTCTTTGCATACAATCTCGAACTCACTGGCACCTAGCAACGCTAAGTTACGCTTTATCGCCGCAGTCGCTGAAGGGGAAACATCCACGAAACTGACAAAGCCAGCGCCTCGAGAAAGCGCCTCGATACCGCAGGCACCGCTGCCTGCGAACAGATCCAAACACTTGGCAAAGGGGATGCGCTCTTGCAGCCAATTGAACAAGGTTTCACGCACACGGTCCGAAGTCGGGCGTAAACCATCACTATCTGGGAACTCCAGTTTGCGACTGCGCCACTTACCTGCAATGACTCGCAAGCTGTTGCTTGGCCTCTTTTTCAATATTGTCATTCAATCATTCCGTGAATTGCATTGTCGGCGCAGCGGGTTTTCTGTTTTAAGATCGCGGGAAATGTTAGCATAACGCCCCCAAGACAGCGCGTTGGAAGAATCCCACTCATGTTCAGTTTCATCAAGAAGAAATCTTCAGAAAAGCCAGAGCAACCGTCTCAAGAATCTCCACAAGCCATTGACGAGCCCATTCAAGCCCCTATTGAGGCCGCTGAACAAAGCAGTCCAGGTTTGTTCTCGCGCCTGCGTCAAAGCCTTAGCAAAACCAGAACAGCACTGAGTGATTCACTTAGCTCTTTGATTCTAGGGCGCAAAACCATCGATGACGATTTGCTGGAAGAAATCGAAACGCAATTGCTAAGCGCAGATTTAGGCATTGCCGCCACTGATCACATCATACAGGGGCTTACGCAAAAACTTGGGCGCAAACAGTTAACGAACCCTGAAGCCTTACTCGCAAGCATAAAAACGGAGCTTGCAGACCTACTAGGCCCTTGCGATGTCCCTCTGGTTATTGATACCAGTGTTAAACCTTATGTCATCCTAGTCGTCGGTGTGAACGGTGCCGGCAAGACTACCACCATTGGCAAACTTGCTAAACGCTTACAGTCTCAGGGTCACAAGATCATGCTGGCCGCTGGCGACACCTTTCGCGCGGCAGCTGTTGAGCAGCTCAAGGTTTGGGGCGATCGCAACAATGTTCCCGTTATTGCACAGCCAACCGGGTCTGATAGCGCCTCGGTGATTTTCGATGCCTACCAGTCAGCAAAGGCACGCGGCATGGACGTTTTGATTGCCGATACTGCTGGGCGCTTGCATACCAAAGACAACTTGATGCAAGAACTTGAGAAAATCGTTCGCGTACTCAAAAAGCTCGATGACAATCTGCCTCATGAAACCTTATTAGTGTTGGACTCCACCACTGGACAGAATTCGCTTAACCAGGCCCGCAGTTTTCATAAATCAGTCGATGTCACGGGCATTGCATTAACTAAATTGGACGGCACTGCGAAAGGCGGCATGGTATTTGGCATTGCGAAAGAGCTACAGCTACCGATACGCTATATTGGTGTGGGCGAAAAAGTCGATGATCTGCGTCCGTTCGCCGCGCAGGAGTTCGTCGACGCGCTATTTGCTGAGCGTTGAAACCCCGATCATCTGTTGAGGCTGTGCGATGATTAAGTTCGACAATGTAAGCAAACGCTACCCCGGAGGCCACCAAGCACTTTCACAAGTTGATTTCGAGCTAGCAGACGGTGAAATGGCCTTTCTCACCGGGCGCTCAGGCGCTGGCAAAAGCACCTTGCTAAAGCTAATTATGCTGATGGAAACCTCTAGCCAGGGGCAAATCTTCGTGAACGGCAAGAACCTAAGCCGGATGCCAAGCCACCGTATTCCCTTTTATCGACGACGCATAGGCGTGGTATTTCAAGACCATCAGCTCCTATTCGATCGCAATGTCTTCGAAAATGTCGCCCTGCCTTTGCAAATCGAAGGTTATCCAAAGCATGAAGCGGATCGCCGAGTACGCGCCGCTCTGGACAAGGTCGGACTACTTAAAAAAGAGAAAATGCTGCCCATCACGCTATCTGGTGGTGAACAACAAAGAATTGGCATCGCTCGCGCTGTGGTAAACAGGCCGCAAATATTGTTGGCCGATGAGCCTACCGGTAATCTGGACCCCGAGCTTGCAGCAGAAATCATGAACCTCTTTGAACAGTTCAACCAAGTTGGCGTCAGCATGCTTATTGCGAGCCATGACTTATCACTCATTACGCGTTTGCAGCACCGTATTCTGACTTTGGATAACGGTCGGCTAGTTCACGATGCTCATCATACGGCTGCCGGTGCGCAGCCCAAAGGGGTGAAGCAATGAGTCGGCGCGCATCCGGAGCAAAAACAAGCAGCAGGACTGCTCGCGGCGCGCTACAGTCACATTGGCAGCAGCATTTGAAGATTGCCAGCGACAGTTTTAAGCGTTTGCTGCAACAACCTAGCGCCACATTAATGACCATTGCGGTGATAGGGATTGCGTTGTTGTTACCCAGCACCTTGTTCGTCAGCATGAACAATCTTAACGCGCTTAGCGACAACATCAACGGCGCGAGCAAAATTACACTGTATTTGCATGACAACCACAACGAAGTAGAGGCTTTACAGGTTAGTGAACAACTACTTCAACGAGAGTCCATTGCTACTGCCACCTATGTATCTCCTGCACAAGCGGCCGCAGAGTTTAGTGTGTATTCCGGCCTTGGGGATGTCATCGAAGCCTTGGAAGAAAACCCTCTTCCTGGGTCCATTATCGTGACACCGGCTCGCATTGATGCCAATACGGCGCAGGCGCTTGCCGAAGAGCTCGCTCAGATCAACATCGTCAGCTCGACGCAGCTCGATCTTGAGTGGGTAGAGCGATTGCAGCGCTTCTTACAGCTTGTGCAACGTGCCTCGACGGGGCTTATGTTGATTTTAGCCCTTGCTGTCTTATTTATTGTTGGCAATACCATACGTCTTGCCATAGAGGGGCGTCGCGCCGAAATAGTCGTCGTTAAGCTTGTCGGCGGCACCAATAGCTATGTCGCTAGACCGTTTTTGTACGCTGGTGCGTATTATGGTTTAGCAGGAAGTTTATTAGCATGCATTATGCTCGGTTTGCTGATGTGGGCTGTTAGTGGCCCTGCTAGAGCACTGTTAGCACTGTATGACAGCGATTTTCAGTTGCGCACGCTCGGGTTTAGCTCAACCCTATTGCTACTGCTCATCGGCACCGGGCTGGGTTGGCTAGGCGCCTTGATTTCAGTGCGGCAACACCTAACGGACATCGAGCCCGCATAACCATTGAAAAAGTGCATAATCGCGATTTATTTAAACAACTAGCAAGAAATGCAAAAAAAGTGCATTTTAGACTTGAAAACACTGTTTTCGGCCGCAATAGAAGTACGACTGCATTGTATATTGGCGCTTCGACACAATAGCCAGCATTAAGCAAGCAATGCTAGAATGAAGCGGTCTAAGACCTATCAACACGCAAGTTTTGGAAGTAACAAAGGCTAATTATGAGTATCGGACAAAGTTTACAAGTTATGGGCCCAATCGTTCCGGGTCGTGATTTGACGGCGTACATCTCGTCGGTCAACAGCATTGCTGTGTTAACTCCGGAGCAAGAAAAAGAATTGGCTAACCAGTATTACTATGACAACAACGTTGATGCCGCTCGCCAGTTGGTGTTGGCGCATCTACGCTTTGTGGTGCACCTAGCTAAGAGCTATGCAGGATACGGCCTGTCACAAGCCGACCTCATCCAGGAAGGCAATGTTGGCCTTATGAAAGCGGTTAAGCGCTTCAACCCAGAAGTGGGTGTACGCTTAGTATCGTTTGCCGTGCATTGGATCAAAGCTGAGATGCATGAGTTCATCCTGCGCAATTGGCGTATCGTGAAAATTGCCACGACAAAAGCCCAGCGCAAATTATTCTTCAACCTACGCAGCTCTAAGAAGTCACTTGGTTGGCTTACTAATGACGAAGCGCAGGCGATGGCCGAAGACCTAGGAGTCGACGCTAAAGTTGTTAGGCAGATGGAAGGCCGAATGAGCTCCTATGACATGGCCTTTGATGCCGATGTTGATGCCGACGATGATACAGCTTATCGCTCGCCTGCCTATTACCTGCAAGACACTGAGTCCGATATGGCAGCGTCTATCGAAGAGCAGGAATGGGAAGACAGCAAAAACGACAGCCTGTACCTTGCAATGGACGGTTTAGACGATCGCAGCAAAGACATCATCAAGAGCCGCTGGCTAAGTGAAGAGAAAGCAACTCTGCACGAGCTGGCTGCGAAGTACTCGGTCTCTGCTGAGCGTATTCGCCAGCTAGAGAAAAACGCAATGGAAAAGGTAAAAAATCTTATCCAAGCGTAAATTAACTTTGTAAGAAAAAGCCGCTAAGTGCACAACTTTGGCGGCTTTTTTATTTCAACATATAGCTGACCACCTTATCTGACTCTCTTTGAAGGCAGGAGAACCACTCCATGCAACACCTCTTTCTGTTTATGGCTGGAGTTAATGGTTTTATCGCCGTAGCACTGGGCGCCTTTGCCGCACATGGCCTAAAGAATAGTTTAAGCCCCGAGCTCCTCGCCACCTTTCAAACTGGGGTCCAGTATCACATGTACCATACCTTAGCTTTGTTCGGGGTTGGTATATTGGCGCTTTCGTTTCCTAACCAGTCATTACTGAAAATCGCTGGGTACCTATTTCTAGCTGGCATTCTAATTTTTTCCGGTAGCCTATACGTACTGGCGTTAAGTGGAATTCGTTGGCTTGGCGCCATTACGCCAATCGGTGGCCTTGCATTTCTAGGCGGTTGGGCATTACTAGCTTGGTCAATGCTACGAGCATAGGGAGAGTATGACGTGCAAGTCTATGTCAATGGCGACACCGTACAGCTAAATGACGGCGCCTCCTTAATCGATCTACTACAGCAGCTGCAATTAGCTGACGCGAAAATCGCCGTAGAGCTCAATGAGTCGATCGTTCCGCGTAGTCAACACCAGGACCAAGCGCTGCATGAAAACGATCGACTAGAGATCGTACACGCCATTGGCGGCGGTTAAATGTGCCTTGCGGCGCTCACAAATATCACCACCTGACTCCCCTGAATAGGTAGCCTATGACTTCTATCGACACCCCTCTCGAAATTGCTGGCAAACAATACCAATCACGCCTGATCGTAGGCAGCGGTAAATACCAAAGCTTTCAACAAAACTTAGAAGCGCTCGAGGCTAGCGGCGCGCAAATGATCACCGTCGCCATCCGTCGCGTTAATCTTGGGCAGAATAAAGATGAGCCGAGCTTGTTGGAGATTATCTCTCCTACTAAATACACAATATTGCCAAACACCGCGGGCTGCTATACCGCCGCCGATGCCGTGCGCACTTGTCGCATGGCCCGAGAATTACTAGACGGGCACAAACTTGTAAAGCTCGAGGTGCTCGGCGATCAGAAGACCCTTTACCCGAATGTTACCGAAACCTTAGTGGCAGCGCAGGAGCTTGTCGACGATGGCTTTGATGTCATGGTGTATACCAGCGATGACCCGTTGATCGCTAAGCGCTTAGAAGACATGGGCTGTGTTGCCGTTATGCCCTTGGGCGCCCCAATTGGCTCCGGCCTCGGAATTCGCAACCCTTACAACATCCGCATGATTCTAGAAAATGCAAAAGTCCCCATCATTGTCGACGCAGGCGTTGGCACAGCCTCTGATGCAGCCATCGCAATGGAGCTGGGCTGCGAGGGCGTCTTGATGAACACAGCGATCGCTGAGGCCAAGGATCCTATTCTTATGGCTTCAGCCATGCGCAAAGCCGTTGAGTCAGGACGAGAAGCCTTTCTAGCTGGCCGTATGCCGCGCCGTTTGTATGCAAGCGCCTCATCACCGATCGATGGCACTTTTTTCTAATTATTGAGCAATAGTTCTTCTATGTCTGACCCTAAAAACAGCAACGCTGCTAGCGAATCTACTCCTCATCTACGCACTGTGCGCAGCTATGTTATTCGTGGCGGCCGGCTCACTCCATCGCAGCAAAACGCACTTGAAAAACTTTGGCCAATCTATGGGCTAGAGATCGCTAAAGGGCTAATCGATCCAGAACAAGTCTTTGGCCGCAAAGCTCCGCTAGTGATGGAGATTGGTTTTGGTATGGGCGATTCGCTCCTACAGATGGCACAGCAGAACCCCCACAAAGATTTTATTGGCATTGAAGTGCACAAACCTGGCGTTGGCCGCCTGCTGCACGAGATTGCCGACAAAGGCATTAGCAATTTGCGTGTGTATTGTCACGATGCAAAAGAGATTTTGCGGGACTGCATCGCCGAACAAAGCCTAGATTGTGTGCAAATCTTTTTCCCTGATCCGTGGCATAAAAAGAAACACAATAAGCGCCGACTAGTGCAAAGCCCCTTTATTGAAGCGTTGCGCCCTAAATTAAAACTCGGCGGTACAATTCATATGGCAACAGACTGGGTGCCTTATGCAGAGCACATGATGGAAGTCATGAGCGCTCAAGCACATTTTAGCAATGCCGCAGGCGCACAGAACTTCAGTCTTGCCACTGATCGCCCCCTGACAAAATTCGAGAAACGCGGCCAACGTTTAGGCCATGTGGTGAATGACCTCATTTTCATTCGCGAGGCATAACGATAAAAACATTCCCTTAGTCGAAGCTGTTTCAGTCTCAATAGCATTGCCCCGATAGCTGGGGTATGCTCCCTAGACGCATATCTTGCTTCGGGGGGGAAACATGATGTTACGTATTCGGGCTATTAGTGCTCAATTGGGCAAGCCCACCGCTGTGCTAGTCTTAGTATTTGGCCTTTGTGCCGGCCTTCTCGCCGCTGACAACCCAGGCCTACCACGCACTATCGCTTGGTCTGCCTACCCTACTGGCACTGGCGGTTACAGCCAAGCAGTCGCTATTGGCAGCATTCTTCGACGCGAATACGGCGTCAATCTTCGTGTCATTCCTGGCCGCAATGATGTTTCTCGGTTGGCCACTTTGCTTGCCGAACGTGTGCATTTCTCCGCTGGCGGCTCCGAGGCCGTCTATGCCCAAGAAGGTGTGCTTAATTTCGCATCTAGAATATGGGGTCCACAACCGCTTCGCGCCCTGATGTCGAATTTCTCCGAAAGCTGCTCATTCACTCTCGCCGCCGCCACTGACGCCAATATCGACACCATTGCCGATATCCGAGGCAAGCGGGTGACTTGGGTGCAAGGCTCCCCCTCATTAAACAATGCCCTGACCGCGCTACTGGCCTATGGCAATCTTACTTGGGATGACGTTGAGAGAGTTGAGGTAGGCGGCTACAACGCATCCATAGAGGCCGTAATCAATAACCGAGCCGACGTCGTAGGTGGCGCTTGCAACTCTCCGCCCTTCCTTCGTCTTGAAGCCTCACCAAGGGGCTTAGAGTTTATCTCCTTTCCTCATGACGACCTTGAAGCGGTACAAAGAACTCGCTCGCTTTTGCCTTGGTACGTCACCCATATCGCCACAGAGGGCCCTACGATTCCGGAACAAGGGATCCAAGTCTTTACTTCCGCCTACCCCTTGTTGGTGGGTTTAGATACTGCTGATGACACTTTGGTTTATAACCTCGTGAAAGTGATGCATGAGCAGTTCGATGACTACAAAGATGCGGCCCCTGGCGCTGGCGGTTGGTTGATGGAACGGCAAAAATTTGAGTCGGCATTTATTCCCTACCACCCAGCTGCCATTCGTTATTTTAAGGAAATCGGCGCGTGGACTGACGAAGCACAGGCCACCCAAGACGCTAACTTGTATCGGCAGAAAGTGCTACACGACGCATGGCAAGCTTACAAAGCCGTGGCGCCGAATACCCCTGGTGAATATGAACAAGGATGGTTTGCAGCAAGAGAGAAAGCGCTCGCAGAACAAGGCCTGCTAACCCTGGCTGATAACATTTAAATTCTGCAGTAATGTCGTCACACTTTGGAAATAGCAGCCCATGAGAGAAGCCATAAAAATAACACTGCCAGAGAACGAAGATGATGCACCCATTATAGGACGCTACCGCGAGTTAAGCCGGCCATGGCGCAATGCCATGACCGTCCTTACCGCAGCCGCTATTTGTCTGGCGATCAACCAAATTTTCGCGTTTGGGTTTTTCGTCGATAGCGTCATGCTCGATAGCCGTTACCTCTATCTTATTACCGGCATTATGCTGTCGATGGTATTCATTACTTTTCCCGCCACGCGTCATAATAGAGATCATGTGCCGTGGTATGACATCGCCATTATCATTACGATTGCCTGCATTTTTTCTTATTTCGCCTGGAATGCAGAACGCATCGTCTTGGAGGCTTGGGAATTCGTCGCCCCACCTATTGGCATCGCCCTAGCACTTATTACTTGGCCAATCATTCTTGAAGCTGGGCGGCGAGCTGGTGGCTTACCGATCTTCATCATTGTGACAGTATTGTCCTTCTACCCAATGTACTCGCATTTGCTTCCCGATGTTGTCGCTGGTATTGGCCTTCCCATTGATGACGTTGCGATTTTCCACATCCTAGGAGAAGAAAGTTTATTCGGTTTGCCGATGCAAGCATTTGCCATGTTGGTGTTTGGCTTTCTATTGTTTGGTGTGGCTTTGCAATACACCGGAGGTGGGCCATTTTTCATCAATTTTGCGTTTGCCCTTCTTGGTCATATGCGCGGCGGCCCAGCGAAAGTAGCCATTTTTTCTAGCGGACTGTTAGGCTCTATGAGTGGTGGGCCTGTTACTAATGTCTTAACCACCGGGCCTCTAACTATTCCCGCTATGCGGCGCACCGGGTTTACTCGGCACTACGCCGCTGGCGTCGAAGCTTGTGCATCAACGGGCGGAGTGTTGATGCCCCCTATCATGGGCGCCACCGCGTTCGTAATGGCCAGCTTTTTAAGTGTGAGTTATGTCACTGTCGCCATTGCGGCGATTGTGCCATCGATCTTGTATTTCTTTGGCTTGTTCGTGCAGATCGATGCCTATGCGGCCAAAAACAATTTGCAAGGTTTGCCTAAAGAAGAACTACCAAAAGCGAAACAGGTGTTTAAAGAGGGCTGGTATTTTCTTGCCGTTTTTGTGCTATTGGTTTGGATGTTGGTGTATTTGCAACAAGAGGCCACAGCGCCCTTCTATGCCACCGCTGTGCTCCTGTTTATCAATCATTTCACTTCGCACCGGATGTCATTTGAAAAATTTATGCAGATGGTAGCGGCCACTGGCAAGCTCATGGCCGAGCTCGCCGGCATACTAGCAGCCATTGGTTTGATAGTCGGCGCATTAGCCGTCACAGGAATGGCAGGCACCCTTGCGAACGATCTTGTGTACATTGCAGGAGACAATGTTTTAGTGTTGTTAATCATGGGAGCTGTGACGAGCTTTGTGCTTGGCATTGGCATGACCGTCACCGCCGCTTATATATTTCTCGCCATCATCTTGGCACCGGCACTAGTGAATGCGGGGCTCGACCCACTCGCCTCACATATGTTCATCATGTATTGGGGAATGCTCAGTTTCATAACGCCGCCGGTGGCATTGTCGGCATTTGCCGCTGCCTCCGTCGCGCAAACTTCGCCAATGCGCGTTGGTTTAGAATCGATGCGCTTAGGCGCCATCATTTATTTCATTCCGTTTTTCTTCGTGTTTAACCCCGCCATGTTATTGCAAGGAAGCTTTATGGAGATTGCTCCGGTACTCGTGACGGCCATCATTGGCGTGACTTTAGTATCTGGCGCTTTGCAAGGTTATGTCATTGGCTTTGGGGCACTAGGGGGCGGCAGCCTTGGTATCGTAACTCGTGCCATCATCGCTTTTGCAGGCTTGGTCTTTGCGATTCCCGGGGGCGGCTTGTTGGGGCTCAATCAAGTGAGTTTAGCCTTGAGCGCTTGCGTGATTGCTGCTTGCGGGCTTGGCCTTGCGCTTATGCAGCGACGACAACAAAGCGCCGCTGCATAAACAAACGCTACGGGCGGTCGGTGATCGCCTCGTAGACGCCATTTTTAAATTCTTCACGAAATCCTTGTCCGCTAGAGGGTGACACTTGTGCCATGATGACTGTCACTATGCCTTCAACAGGGTCTATCGAGAATCGCGTCCCTGCAGAACCATCCCACCACACTTCCCCTGGGCTTACCGTAAATGGATAATCCTCAGGGGTCAGCGCATAGGCAAACCCACCGATTGTCCAACCCGAGGCGGCCATATAGCCGCCACGACCGATAGGCAGCAAGGCCTCAGCAATGCTGTTCTCCATCATCAGGTCAACGGTCTCTGGCTGCAAAAGGCGACGTCCGAAAAGCTCGCCACGATTTAAGTAAAGCTGCGAGAATTTCGCGAAGTCTAGAGTCGAGGCAACAAGCCCAACACCGCCTTCGATTAGAGGCGCTTGTTCAGTAAATGGAATGTCCTCCATCTCATGGACCTGCAATTGGCCATCCGCGTCTGGTCGATAGACAGTTGCCAGACGCGCTTGGCGCTCAGGGTCTACATAGAATACGGTATCGTGCATTTCTAATGGCGCAAATACTCGCTCATTTAGAAACTCATCGAGGCTCTGTCCCGACCAAACTTCCACTAAGCGCCCCAGTACCGTTGCCGAAAGACCGTAACGAAACTCAGTGCCTGGGTCCGAGAACAAGGGCACACGCGCGGCATTGCTTGTGACCTGCGCGGCAGTCAACGAGCGTAGACGAACCCCTTGTTCAACATAAATGGACGAACTACGGCTACCTAAGCCCGAAGTGTGGCGCATAAGATCCGCCACCTCGATGTCACCTATTCTGGCACGCGTTTGCGCCATACTAGGACTTGACGGGTTAACAAAGACTTCTTGCTGGGCAAATTCAGGAAGGTATTTCGAAATCGGGTCATCGAGCTGGAAGTGCCCCTCCTCCCATAGAACCATTGCTGCCAAACTTGTCACTGGACGCGTCATGGAATAGGTTCTGAACAAGGCATCCTCTGGCATTGGGCTGGCTGTGGCGAGGTCTCTTTGGCCAAGTGCTTCGTGATAGACGAGCTTGCCATCCTTTAACACCGCCGCAACTACCCCGGCGATATGCCCTGCATCCACATGAGCCTGCAAGTTTGCAGTCACTTGCGCCAAGGCAGTGCTAGACAGACCTACTGATTCAGGGCTCGCAGTCGGTAGACTCTGTGCAAGGCTATAAGTGCTGCCAACGCAAGCAAGGGCAGCGAGAATGGAGGTAGAGAGACGCATGGAATTGTTCCTTTTATTATTGAGGCTATAACCACAGCCGATGTTCATGTTTACGCAACCAACGCACATAGACCCGATAATCCGGACAGACTGATTCAACTAGCGCCCAAAACTTCGCGGAATGATTCATGACCAGTAAATGGCTTACTTCATGGCATATCATATAATCGATAATCGCATCGGGGGCTAACATAATCAGCCAGTTGAATTGGATTCTACCTGACGAAGTGCAATGCCCCCACTTGGTTTTAGTTTTACGAAACACTACGTCTTTTAGTTTAGTGTCGGCATTAAGATGTGCCGCTAATGCACGAGTTCTTTGAGGCAATATTGCCTTTGCCTGGGCAAGCAACCAACGTTGTAGGACTGCTGCAACTGTGCGTTCATCTGTGCGCTTGGCATAGACGTGCAGCTCAGTGCCTGTTACTTCGACCGCCTCGGCGGCACGCACAAACAGACGCAGGCGCAGCGTTTTGCCTTTATAAAATATTTTCCCATTGTCCTGCAGCCGTAAACGCTGACTATCTTGCTGCGCCTTCTCTGACAACTTACGGCTAATCCACTGCGAGTGTTTTTCCACAAATTCCGCGATTTGCGCATCACTGACGAAATGCGGAGCGCGCACTTGCACTTGTTGGTGCTGCACATGGACAACCATCGTTTTACGCCTGCTGCGCACAATCTCATAAGGAAACGGGATAGGTGCACCCAAGACTTTAGCGCTTGCTGCTTGCGTATTCGAAGTTAGAGCAATGATGGGCTTATTTGAATGTGTCATGAATTGACGCATAATACGCAAAACCTCAATAGATCACCATCATGAGCACTGACAAGCACGATAGCATTTACGCGACACAGAGGCCTCGAGAAGACTTTGTCTTCGATGAAAAGGTCGCCGCCGTGTTCACCGATATGATCAGCCGCTCGGTGCCAGGATATGCCACCATCATTTCGATGATTGGCGTTCTTGCAAATCGCTACTGCTCTAAAGGGTCTAACCTATATGATCTTGGCTGTTCTCTTGGCGGCGCCACATTCGCCATGGCACACCATATAGAGCATAAAGACTATCAATTATTCGCTGTCGATAATTCCGCGGCAATGATGTCACGCTTGAAGAAATCAGTAGATAGCAGCGAAGAGACCTACCCAATCGTGCTATCACAAGCAGATATAAGCGACATTGAGATTCGTGATGCTTCTGTAGTGGTATTGAATTTCACACTGCAGTTTATTGACCCGGCTCAGCGTGAAGCGCTCATGCGTAAGATCTATCTTGGCATGCGCCCTGGCGGAATCTTGATCCTATCAGAGAAGATACGGCTCGCAGATGATGACCTCAACGCCTTGCTCATCGACATGTATCACCAATTTAAAGAAGCCCAGGGCTACTCGAAACTGGAAATTAGCCAAAAGCGTTCTGCATTAGAAAACGTATTGATTCCAGAAACGCTTGCCGCCCATAAAAGTCGCCTTCTCAATGCAGGCTTTCGCAGCGTCGATTCATGGTTTCAATGTTTTAACTTCGCCTCAATGATCGCATTCAAATAAAGAGTTCTATGCCTTATTCCAATCTGTCGGCCCTGCTTGCAGGCACCGAACTAAGACCCTTAACGCAGTTTTGCAGTCAGGCCTGGTTTGATAGCCGCAATAACGGGGACTACCCGAAGTGGCGCCAAGCATTAGATGTGCTTCCCCAGATAACAGCAAGCAAGGTCGACCTTAGCAACGCTGTTAGTATCGGTGCCAGTACCGACTGTGATGACAGTACGCGTGCGCAGTTACGCCAAGCGCTGCAGGTGATGATCCCTTGGCGAAAAGGGCCATTCTCTTTATTTGGGATTGATATCGACACAGAGTGGCGATCTGACTGGAAGTGGGACAGAGTACTCCCTCACATCAGTCCTCTTGCTGGACGTACCATCCTCGATGTGGGCTGCGGCAATGGCTATCACTGTTTCCGCATGGCCGGAGAAGGGGCACGCCTAGCGTTAGGGATCGACTCACAGCTTGCTTACTCGATGCAGTTTCAAGCCATCAAACACTATGTACCAGACGCGCCAGTCTATGTGCTGCCCACCACGTTTGAAGAAGCTCTTGCCACATTGAGCGAAGAGCCTGAGGCATTCGACTCAGTCTTTTCAATGGGCGTGCTCTACCACCGCCGCTCCCCCATAGATCACTTGCTACAGTTGAAGAGCTGTTTGCGCCCAGGTGGCGAGTTAGTCTTGGAAACTTTGGTGGTGGATGGAGAGCGAGGCTATGCGCTAACACCCGATGATCGTTATAGCCGGATGCGCAATGTATGGTTTGTTCCCTCATGCGCTACAATCCTCAGCTGGCTAACCCGATGCGGGTTCAAGGATTGCAAAGTCATTGATACCGGCATCACTAGCTTAGACGAACAAAGGACGACTGATTGGATGCGCTTTCAGTCTCTAGTGGATAGCTTAGACCCCAATGATCACAGCCTTACAGTAGAAGGGCTTCCTGCCCCTCAACGTGCTGTATTTGTCGCTACGAAACCTCAGTAAGCTATCAATTGAGCACCTTTGACTTAGCAAAGGTGCCCTGCCTAGCTTTAAAGCAGCAGTGGAATAAGAAGTTTATAACCACCAACTTCGGGGCAACTGCTAGCAAAATATCCCTATATATAAAGTGATCATCCTTTTTGGTTGACGGGCTTACTTATTTCAGTTATCACTATATTTGTAAATTTAGGGTCATCTCTAACTCGATAACCAGTTGCATAATAAATATTAAAAACACAACCCGGGAATAAAACAATGGCCAGACCATTACGAATAGAATACCCAGATGCGTATTATCATGTCTCAAATGTTGGTGTAGATAAGCAGAAGATCTTTCCCTCGCAAAAATACTACGAAGCATTTATCGCAGGCCTAGAAGAAACGTGTTTTAGACTCAATGTCGAAGTCCACGCCTACTGCCTACTCAAAGATCAGTACCATCTGCTCATTAAAACCCCCGAAGGCAATCTCAGCCGCTTTATGCGCCAAGTGGACGGGCTTTATACCCAACACTACCAACGCATTAAGAAGACTGAAGGCTCACTGTTTAAAGGCCGCTACAAGGCGGTGCTCGTACAAGCCAACAATTACCTGCTGCCTCTTACTCGCTATATTCATCTTGGTGTTCGCAAGGCCGACCTAGAGACTTACCAATGGTCTAGCTACCCCGCGTATATCAATAAGGCGAAAGCGCCCTCTTGGTTAGTCCGCGACGAAGTCTTCGCCCAGATTGGCCTCACAGGAGCTAAACGCACTGCCGCTATAAAGCAATATATGGCCGATGGCGTCGACGAAGAACTTGCGCACTTCTACGGTAAAAAGAACTTGTCCTCTATTATGGGTGACGAGAAGTTTAAGAAGTCAGCGAAGAGTAAGCGTAATGCCACCAAGGCCAGAGGTGTCTCACGCGGGGCTCATGCGAAATGGCGCCCATCTTGCAAAGACATCATCAGCGCTGTGGCCAAGCAGTTCAAGGTGAGTGAAGAGAGTATCTACACCGCCGCACGTGGCCCTGGCTCGAAGAACGTTCCGCGCTGGGTGGCGATGTACCTCTGCCAAGAGCTATCGGCTGTGACTCTGCAGGCCATAGCCAAGCTGTTTAAGCTTAAGCGTTATGGCACTGTCTCTACCACCGTTGGCAAGCTGAAAAAGGAGTTTGCAGAAGACACCAAGCTGCTCAACACCACTAATCGGCTGATGAAAGCACTTAGTAAAGAGAAATAAACTGAGTTTTTCTTAGCAACAAAAACGCCGCCCCTGGGTTTTCACTCAGGGGCGGCGTTTTTACACGTGTCGCTCTATTTAGGCAGATCGAGGCAAGCGTTGAGCCTTACGGCCCAACAAATTACTTAATCTTAGCCTCTTTATAGATGACGTGCTTGCGAACAACGGGATCAAACTTTTTGATCTCCATTTTGTCAGGCATAGTTCGCTTGTTTTTGTCTGTAGTGTAGAAGTGCCCTGTGTTTGCTGAAGACACTAATTTAATTTTATCGCGCATTGCTGCTCACCACCTGCATCAGGATTTAAATATTAAACTTTACCGCCATTGGCGCGGATATCAGACAATACGGCATCGATGCCGTTCTTATCAATGATACGCATACCTTTTGTAGAAACCTTAAGTTTCACAAAACGCTTTTCAGATTCCACCCAAAAACGATGTGTATGGATGTTAGGTGAAAAACGGCGTCTGGTTCTGTTGTTTGCGTGAGAAACATTATTGCCTGTAATCGGTTTTTTACCGGTTACGATACATACGTTAGCCATTGCCTTGCCTCGTTACAGAGCCCGAATTATCTGGTGAAAGACCACATTCGGGACTTCTACCTGACCATTGCTACTGTCTTGCCAAAAAAAGAGCTGCGTTTTATACCAAAACGCTGCCCCAATAGCAACAAAAAAGCCAGACTTTGTGAAATTGTCTAGTACGGCGATCTTGCCAACACCCCACCATCATAGCAGCCCTCGCTCTGCAAAACTCACTGCCTCATTACGCCCCACAACCACATGATCAAGAACTCGGACATCGATTGTGTTTAAAGCGCTTGTCAGGCGGGTCGTGATCGCGATATCGGCCTGACTAGGTTCGGCCACCCCCGAGGGGTGATTATGCGCGAAGATGACCGCTGCGGCGTTATTGCGCAGACAACGTTTGACGACTTCTCGGGGGTAGACGGCCGCCCCATCTATAGTGCCCGTGAAAAGCTCCTCTAATTTGACCACGCGGTGCTGGTTATCCAGATACAAACAGGCGAACACCTCGTGCTCGTAATGGCGCAGCCTTGCTCGCAGGTACTGCCGTGTCAGCTCAGAACTGGTCAAAGCGTCCCTTTCCTCTAACTGCTCGTGCAAATGCCGCTTAGAGAGCTCTAACATCGCCTGAAGTTGCACAAAGCTAACAAGACCCAAGCCTGCACTGCGGCAAAACTCATCTTTGCTCGCAAGAAATATCTGCGTCAATGATCCATATTCATTGAGCAGGGTTCTCGCAATCTCTATTGCGCTGCGGCCCCTGCCCCCAGAGCGTACCACCAGCGCCAACAACTCGGCATCTGACAAACCCACAGCCCCTAGGTTAATTAGTTTCTCGCGCGGACGCTCTGTTACTGGCCAATCCTTGATGCTCATGTCGCCTCCTTGGCGTTTTGCCTATACCATTGATATTAGCAAAGCTTCACAATTGCGCTTTTGCCGACAAATTGAATAGCTGCAGGCTTGCTGCTAGTCTTTGCCACCAACTTAAACATCGACGTGTACCGCGTCCCAGGCCGCCCATGAAAAGCCTTAGCAATCGACGTGTTCTTCTTGGCATTACAGGCGGTATAGCCGCCTATAAGAGCGCAGAGCTCACACGCATGCTTACCAAGGCCGGTGCCGAGGTGCGCGTGGTGATGACACAGGCTGCGACCGAGTTCATTACGCCACTAACCCTGCAAGCGCTCTCAGGCAATCGCGTCCACACCACCCTGCTCGACACTGAGGCAGAGGCCGGCATGGGGCATATCGAGCTAGCACGGTGGCCCGACCTTGTGCTGATCGCACCTACCAGCGCCAACTTCATTGCTAAGATCGCCGATGGCAAAGCCGATGACATTCTCAGCACGCTGTTACTGGCGACGAAGGCTCCTATCGCTATCGCTCCGGCAATGAACCAAGCGATGTGGTCCAACCAAGCCACACAGCAAAACCTGCAGACCTTGCAGCAGCGTGGTATCGCTATTTTTGGTCCAGAGTCCGGGGAGCAGGCCTGTGGCGATGTCGGCCTTGGCCGCATGCTCGAACCTGCTCAGATACTAGAGATGAGTGGCGCCTTATTCGATGAAGGACTTCTCGCTGGCATGCGCATAGTCATCACAGCGGGGCCGACACAAGAGGCCATAGACCCTGTGCGCTATATCAGCAATCGCAGCTCCGGCAAGATGGCCTATGCCCTGGCCACCGAAGCTGCTGCCGCCGGTGCACAAGTGACATTAATCAGTGGCCCGGTGGCCTTAGCCACTCCCGATAGAGTTAAGCGCATCGACGTCATCAGCGCCCAACAGATGCTAGAGGCCAGCCTTGGCTGTGCCCCTGAATGTGACGTGTTTATTGGTGTGGCGGCAGTGGCAGACTATCGCCCCGCGCAATTCGCCGAGCAAAAAATCAAGAAATCGAGCGACACCATGACGCTCGCTCTAGTGAAAAACCCAGACATCATTACGGCCATTGCAGCCCTCGAAAAACGGCCGTTTACCGTGGGCTTTGCCGCCGAAACTAACGATATTGAGCAACATGGCGCCGAGAAACTTGCCCGCAAGAAACTCGACCTTCTTTTTGCCAATGATGCCAATGCCACATTGGGCAGTGACAACATCGGTGCCACAGCCCTTTGGCCTGAGGGTTCGCAAGCGTTAGGGCCCGCCTCTAAACGCCTTGTCGCATTGCAAATGCTAACGCTTATTCGCAGTCGCTACGACGCAAGCTCAAACCGCAAAAGCTGAATATAAATTAGCCAATTCAGACGAGAATCATGGATACTCCTAGTGCATAGACACTAGTGCAATAAAACAAAAAAGCAGTAAGCACATGACAAGCACACAAGAACTAACAAATGATGAGACAACGCCACGCTTAAGCTCCGATATCTTTCGCGCCTATGATATTCGCGGCATTGTCGATACCCAGCTCAATGAGCACTCTATTTCGCTCATCGGCAAGTCTTTGGCCAGCATTGCACTAGAGTCAGGCGAGACGACCGTACTATTTGGCTGTGACGCGCGCCTTTCTAGCCCACGACTGCGTGAACCGTTATTGCAGGCGGTATTGTCCACCGGTCTTAATGTCGTTGACCTAGGGACAATCCCGACGCCACTGCTCTATTTTGCCGCCCATACAGGCCCTTGGGCATCGGGCTTAATGCTTACCGCCAGTCACAACCCTGCCGATTACAACGGCATAAAGATCATTCGCCAACGTACCTGCCTTACCCCTGAGCAAATTCAGCAGATTCGCGCTCGCGCGCAAAAGGGTGACTTCGCCCAAGGCCAAGGCACACTGCAAACCATCGACATCCTGCCGGACTATGTCGCTCGGCTTCGCAAGGATATTGAGATCAAACGCCCTCTGAAGATCGTCGTCGACTGTGCGAACGCCGTCCCTGGCCGGGTGGCACCGGCGCTGTTCGAAGCGCTAGGCTGTGACGTCATCCCCATGTATTGCGAGCTCGACGGAAACTTTCCAAATCACCACCCTGACCCGACTATTGCTGCCAACCTAGAGGCGCTGATCGCTAAAGTCACAACTACGGATGCCGACCTAGGCATTGCCTTAGATGGAGACGGAGATCGCGTTGTGGTCGTGACCAATGCAGGAAGCATTATCGACACCGATCGCCTGCTAATGCTGTTCATCAAAGACATTCTGCCCAAATACAAAAACCCCAATGTAGTATTCGACGTCAAATGCAGCACCCTATTGGCCCAGTTGATTCGCGACGGCGGGGGCAAAGCAATCATGAGCCGCAGTGGTCACTCGTTCATGAAACAAAGCATGCAAGAGAGCAATGCCGTCGTAGGCGCCGAGTTCTCTGCCCATGTGTTCATTAAAGACCGCTGGTATGGATACGATGATGGGCTCTATGTAGCGGCTCGCTTCTTAGAGCTATTGAGCCAACAGGGTGAAAGCGCCGAGACGCTTTTCCAGCGCCTTCCTAGCAGCATCGTCACCCCAGAGTTGCGAGTCGATGTCAGTGAAGATCGAAAATTTGACCTCATGGAGCGCATCAAATCCATCGCCAGCTTTCCTCAGGGCAAGATTAGCCTTCTAGACGGAATACGTGTGGACTTCGACGATGGCTGGGGCCTTGTGCGGGCCTCCAATACCACACCCGCTCTATTGCTGCGCTTTGAGGCCCAAAGCCGGCAGTCACTGCAGCTCATCCAAACGCTTTTTCGCGATTTGCTCATGGAAGTCGACAGCCGCCTAGTCCTAAACTTCTAAACCTAAGCCTGTTTGCGACTGCTTTTATGAAAAATGCCGCGCAAGCTGTATACTTTGCGCCTTGAGCCCTTTGACGATATATCGGATTTCCTATGCCCTTAGATTTAGACGCTGCGAAAAACATTGCTAACGTCCTGACCGAAGCACTCCCCTATATTCAGCAATTCACAGGCAGCACCATCGTTGTGAAATATGGTGGCAACGCCATGACCGATGAAGTGCTGAAAAATAGCTTCGCCCGCGACATCGTTTTGATGAAGCTTGTCGGCATGAACCCAGTAGTGGTTCACGGCGGTGGCCCACAAATCGGTTCTTTGCTCACCCAGCTTAATATTCAATCCGAATTTATAGACGGCATTCGCGTCACCGACAGCAAGACAATGGACGTTGTCGAAATGGTACTCGGTGGCCTGGTGAACAAAGAGATCGTTAGTCTTCTTAATAAGAACCAAGGCAAGGCCATTGGCATTACCGGCAAAGATGGCAATCTTATTCAAGCGAAAAAACTGCTTAAGAAAAGCGCCATCGACAGCAAGATGATGGATATGGGCCAAGTGGGCAGCATTGAGAAGATCAACCGCGAAGTGCTCGATACATTCAAAGAAAGTAATTTCATTCCCGTGATTGCACCAATCGGCACCGACCGCAATGGCGCCACATACAATATTAATGCCGACACAGTGGCTGGCGAGATCGCAAAAGTACTGGACGCTGAGAAACTGATGTTGCTAACCAATATCGCTGGCGTGATGGATAAATCTGGAAAAGTCGTTACAGGCCTGACGACCAATCAAGTCGATGAGATGATTGCCGACGGAACAATTCATGGCGGCATGCTGCCAAAGATCGAATGTGCACTCGATGCTGTAAACGCAGGTGTGCGCAGCGCCCATATTATCGATGGCCGAGTGGAGCACGCTGTGCTTCTAGAGATCTTCACCAACACCGGTGTTGGCACATTGATCAGCAATACACGTAATTTTGACGGCGAGTGATCGCTACCACTTTTAAGGAACAATCAACACAAAATGTCGTCCGAGACTAAAATTTCACGTAAAGAACACATCCTACAAAGCCTTGCCCGTATGCTAGAGAACGGCCCAGGCGAGCGGATCACCACGGCTGCACTGGCAAAAGAGGTCGGCGTTTCTGAAGCCGCGCTTTATCGACACTTCCCCAGCAAAGCAAAGATGTTTGAAGGCCTGATTGTGTTTATCGAAGAGACGCTGTTCAGTCGTATCACACGCATCTTAGAAGATGAGCCATCCGCGCAAAAACGCTGTGAGAAAATACTAACGCTTGTGCTTACCTTTGCCGAGAAGAACCCAGGCATGACGCGTTTGATGACCGGTGATGCATTAGCCGGTGAAACTGAACGTTTACGAGTTCGCATCAGCCAATTATTCGACCGGCTTGAAGCGCAAGTGAAGCAAATTTTACGTGAAGCACAGATTCGCGAAAACCTACGCTGCTCAGTTTCCCCAAGCATACTTTCAAACTTATTGATGGCCAATGTTGAAGGCCGCTTGATGCAGTTTGTGCGCAGCGAATTTAAAAAGCGCCCGACTGAAGCATGGGAAACCCAATGGGCTTATCTTTCCCGTGACATGCTTATTCCCTTCGGCGTTTAAACCCCGAACTCGTCACGATAGCGCTGTACGGCTTCCAAGTTGGAAGCCAGTGCAGGGTCATTCTGCTCACGCAAATAATCGACGATTTGCGCCAGCGAAATAATGCTTAGCACTGGAATATTGTACTGCTCTTCAATCTCTTGAATCGCAGATTTGCTGCCGGCACCACGCTCTTGCCTGTCTAAGGCCACTAAGATACCTGCAGGCTTTGCGCCAGCCTTTGCGAAAATCTCCATCACTTCACGCACTGCCGTGCCCGCCGTAATGACGTCATCGACAATCAACGCGCGCCCTTGCAATGGTGCACCAACGGTTAAACCACCTTCACCATGGTCTTTTGCTTCTTTGCGATTGAAACAATAGGGCTTATCGATGCCATGCTGCTGCGCTAAAGCCGCTGCCGTCACCGATACTAGCGGAATGCCCTTATAGGCTGGGCCGAACAACAAATCATAATCGATATTAGCGCCAGCCAGTGCCGTGGCATAAGAGCTTCCTATAAAGTTCAACGCGGCACCTGTGTTAAACAGACCCGCGTTAAAGAAGTAGGGGCTAGTGCGACCGGATTTCAGAGTAAAACTGCCAAAGCGTAATATCTCATGCTCAATCACATAGTCGATAAACTCTTTTTGGAAATCCTGCATCACACTACCCCTCGTCTAATTGATTAAATACCCAATGCTTGTTTTTGCAGTGTCAGCAATTCGCTGATGCCTTTTTGCGCAATTGCAATCATCGCTTGCAGCTCATCGTTGTCAAAGTCGTTCTCTTCACCAGTGCCTTGCAACTCGATAAAGCGTAGCTTGTCAGTCATCACCACGTTCATATCCGTTTCGGCATTGGAGTCTTCGGCATAATCGAGGTCTAGCACCGGCACACCCTTGTAGATACCCACAGACACCGAAGCAATCAATTGCTTCATCGGGTTTTGCTTGATGCGGCCATTCTTAATCAACACACTGATCGCATCGTGCAATGCCACGCAGGCACCTGTAATTGACGCCGTGCGTGTGCCGCCGTCGGCTTGGATCACATCACAGTCAATCTTGATGGTATTTTCACCAAGCAGTTTCATATCTAGCGCGGCGCGTAATGAACGGCCAATAAGACGCGAGATCTCCATCGTGCGGCCGCCTTGCTTGCCACGAACCGACTCGCGGTCCATGCGTGAACCGGTCGAGCGCGGCAACATGCCATACTCGGCTGTCACCCAGCCAGTGCCTTGGCCTTTCAAGAAACGCGGGACGGACTCTTCGACGCTAGCGGTACAAATCACTTTCGTATCGCCAAACTCTACTAACACCGAGCCTTCAGCGTGTTTAGTGTAGTGCCGGGTAATACGGACTTCGCGGAGTTGATCGGGTTGGCGCTTACTAGGTCTAATCGTATCTTGCATGGTGCCTCACTCGGGGTCTTAAAGATTTGGGCCGCAATTATCCTTGATCTGTCCATTGATGGCGAGTCACAAGCGTCATATTGGAGTAAGATACGGGCCTAAGCTAACGGTTTAGACGTAAAGCCGTTGTAATTCTTAATGTTTTTAAGCAGGTGCCCCATGGTCTTAAGCATGACCGCTTTCGCCAGAAAGCAAAGCAGTATTGGTCAAACTCTCCTCGTGTGGGAGATCCGTTCCGTCAATCACCGCTATCTAGAGACTGGCTTTCGCTTCCCTGAGGCCCTGCGCACCCTAGAGCCCGCCGTACGCGATGCGCTGCGCAAGACCCTTGCCCGCGGCAAAGTCGATTGTCAGCTGCGCATAGAGACCGAAGGCAGCCAAAACAACACCCTGCAGATTGATGAGGCACTTGTCACTCAGCTCAATAATGTCAGCGGCGATGTGCTACACCTGACTGGCGGCGGCAATGCCTTAACCGTCCACGAGATCCTCAAGTGGCCAGGCGTGCTACAAGAGAGCAAAGCGTTACCAGAAGACCTAGAAACCCAAGCCCTTGCCCTGTTTAAAGAAACCCTTGCCGAGCTTGTAGACACACGCAAGCGCGAAGGCGAAGAGCTTTACGGTTTCGTGAACCAACGCGTCAAAGCCATTCGCGAGATTGTCTTTGAGGTCAAAACGCGCATGCCAGAGATTCTTGCTGCCCAGCAACAAGCGCTACGCGACCGCCTTGAAGCCTTGAAGATCGACCTAGACCCCACGCGCCTGGAGCAAGAGATTGTGATGTTTGCGCAGAAGTGGGACATCGACGAAGAGACCGATCGCCTTGAAGTACACTTGAATGAAGTAGAACGCGTGCTGGAGTTGGGCGAACCTTCTGGCCGGCGCTTGGATTTTTTGATGCAGGAGCTCAACCGTGAGGCGAATACGCTTTCGTCAAAAGCGATTGTGTCTGAGACCACGCACAAGGCTGTGGATTTGAAGGTGCTGATTGAGCAGATGCGGGAGCAAATCCAAAACATCGAATAGTTTTTTCACCCGTCCAAGAATGTCTTAGAAGCCCTGTTACTTGCTTGTAAATACAGGGCTTTTTTATTTTTCCCGTCCAAATCGGTTTGCAGATGTCCGTTACCAACTGCCTGTTTAGTGGTGGGCAGAATGGTGGGCAGTCCCCTCATTTTGGCTCAATAAGCGTTTTGCGGTGAGCAAATTGGTGGGCAGTAAGTTACCCAATTTTCGCATTTAACTCGCCACCACAACAGGTTAGCTGCTGATTCAATAAGCAAATCGGTGGTGGGCAGCCATTATTGCCCCCTCCATTATTTCAGCAACTATGGAGTAAACATGGGAAAACTCACAACAAAACAGGTTATTGCATACAGCAAAGCCGACCCAAAAAAATATTCAGATGGTGAAGGTCTATACTTTTGCGTCCGCAAACAAGGCTCGCCTTACTGGATGATCCGCTACACCACAGCCAAAGGAAGACGAGAAGCAACCTTGGGGCAATTTCCTTTAATGTCGTTGGCAGACGCTCGAATTGCCGCCGTATACTTTCGAAAGGAAGTACGTGACGGCATAGATCCTCTTCTAGAAAAACAGAAAATCGAGTTACCTGACATTGAAACCGTGGATCAACTGTTCCATGACTGGTATCGAACCGATCTTAGTCGACGACTTAAGCATCCCAAGATTCCGTATCGGGTTTACACCAAAGACATAAGCCCAGTCATTGGCATTAAGTGTATTGCTGAGGTGACCGCACGTGACGTGCGGGAGGTGCTAGAGCGCATTCGAGAAAGTAACCGCCCTACCATTGCCAACGATACCTTGATGTACATGAAGCAGCTATTTCGGCATGCGATAAAGCTCGACTTAACGCTGAACAACCCAGCCGCAGCATTTACCGTAGACGATGCCGGTGGCGTGGAGTCCAGTAAAGACAGGATGCTTAGCAAAGAGGAAATTCACTACGCCTTTAGCGTGTTTCATACCCATATCAATAGCTTTGGCCGCGACAACTACCTCGCTTGCTGCCTGTTTTTGGTATTGGGTGTACGCAAAAGCGAACTGTGCGAAGCCATGTGGCGTGAAATGGATTTAACCACAGGCGTGTGGGATCTGCCCAAAGAACGCAGCAAAACCGGCGTGCCAATCAGCATTCCCTTACCACGCCAAGCCATTGCTTGGTTTAACGAGTTGCAAATCCGCGCTTGTGGCTCGCCTTATGTTTTCCCAGCCAGACGAGCAAGCCATCGTCCACATATGGGGCCAGATACGCTAAACCGTGCCATTTCTAAGCTCTTTGGTCGCGAGCCTGGGCGCAAAAAACAGCCTCCCAATAAAATGGGCAAACTTGAACACTTCACCGTACACGATTTGCGCCGCACCTTTCGCAGCCTTGCCGCCTCTTTGGGTATTGCAGGCAACGTAGCCGAACGCTGTCTTAACCATAAGCTAAAAGGCGTTGAGGGTATTTACGACCGCCACGATTACTTTGAAGAGCGCCGAATTGCCCATCAAACCGTAGCTGATGTGGTTGAACCACTGGTGAACTTTGAGCCCGCTTCACAACACCACACAGGAGGGCGCTATAGCCAAACTACTGGGAGTTGCAGCTAGGCGGCAAGTGAATGAATCCCCATGAGCATAGACATACTATGTGATTGGGGTGAACGAACGCAGCCAACACCGCTGCAACTTCAAGTAGGAAGGATATAACATGCAATTTATGATGCGACTTGCCCCCATTACCTTTCCAATCACCATGCTGGCAGGGCTTGGTTGGTGTATTGGCATTGCCTTACTCGAACAACCTCATGGTATAGGCTACGCACTTACTCGGCATTGCCTGATGGTATTCGTGGTACTCGCTCCTTGGTTGATGCTAAAGCTCATGTTCTACGTGATTGTCAGTTTAGGACGCAAACTGGGGCTCATCCCGCCTGCACGTCCAACGCACAGTTTGGGGTATGAAGAATCACTCTATTGGTTCAGAGTATTGGCCTTTTTCGATGGCAAACGCAGCCGCATGCCGAAAAGGCCCATCAGGCGAAACTAACAAGCCCCCATTTGCTCACTTACCGTGGGCAGTTGGGGCAATGGGGCAACACTTGATACACCAAGCTTTAGAGGGAGAATAAGAGGAAAGCAAACTGCCCCAAGGAATGGGGCAATTGGGGCTTTGATTGACAAAATAGGTCACTAAACATAATCTTCAAGCCAATATGGCCGACGCCTCTGCATTTCTGTACGCGTCGGTTCTCATTTCGCCTTGTCACTATTCAGCCATTGCTTTTCCTACCGATAGCTCGCTTACAAAATACCACACCCAGCTTTAAGCTAAATCAACCAACCCAATTACTTACTTTGATCAGCTGATGCAATCCCCCCTAGGCGTCATTTGCTAATCCATGAGTTTCAACAGCCGCCACACACTTCCCCATGCCTTTACCCCCTTACGCCAAAACCACTATCCGTTTGGCTTTTGGATCGAAACGCCAAACAGGGAAATTAGCCCATTCACTGTTTGGCTTCTCGATTGAAATCCAACGCTGCTAAGCCTTGCCAGTACTGGATCAAAGCAAGGTTTGGCACTTTTTGCGCCTTAAACCAACCTCGGCATCAAAGTACAAACCGTTTGATTTTTTAAACCCAGAATGCAAACGATCGTTTGGCGTCTCGATTTTTTTGCACTTGGCGAACACAGCCAAACAGCACCGTATTGGACTATGTATATCAAACAGTTAGCCGCGCAAAGGTCATCATAAAAAGCCGATTTGACTGGTTAGTTTGATGGCCATTTCTTTCATCTAATTCACCACCGCGTCTGCACCAGACCACTGAAAATAGACGGCATGACGAACCAACAAGGTGATAAGTGACGTGTTATGGGCAAGTGCTAACGATTTGGATAGAGAATGGATACAGCAGCTAGTCGCGTTACTGGTTGGGCATGGCGCGTTTACCCTCTACCCAGCATTAAGCCAGTGCGATAATGCAGCCGAACGTTTAACCCGCTGGCTAACCAATCAGTTACCACGCGTTAAACAAGCGCACCCAGGCTGCCCGATTCACCAATGGCTGAATAGCATTGGCGCGCAAGTGATCATAGAAAAATGGCAGAGCCCTGAGCAATGGCCAAACCTGTATTGGCTACCTTTACCTGAGGTTGAAGGCCACCCGCAAGGCGGGTTAGTTTTGTTACCGGCATGTGCGAATGACACAAGCCAAACCAGAACATTGCAAGCAAACACACCGGCCAACACCTGTATTTTTTGGTGCATCACGCCTTTATCTAAAACAGGAAAGCGCGCTACCTTGCACCCCAAACAGCAAAACCGCGCCTTTTGCCTGCCCACTTCGCCGGAGCAAATAGGAAAATCGTGCACAGGTTTATTACTGAGAGGTTTGAAAAAAGAGAGCCAAAAACGAAACAGCAACGTGATCAGCCACCAGATCAACCTAGCGCTGCTGCACCACCTTTGTGGACCGGAGAATGATGTGTGGATTACGAACAAATGCTTTGGTAACGAGAACGAAACTCAACAACAAGGCTAAATAGCTTGATATTTGTTTTGAAGAAAATCACAATTTCACTCAAGCTATTTAAAGCTGGTTGAGCCTTTACCTAGTGTTTTGGCTCGTGGCTGCGCCTCAGTCGCCGTTAAGACTGGGGCTTATCTCTTAAAAACTACCCGAAATCACAAGCCCCAGAAACGAGTAACCCCTCACAGGGCGCTGTTCTAACGGGTAGCGGGAGGGGTGTTGTTGGTGCGATTTTAATATTAACAATGCTAAATGGCCATATACTCGTACCATCTCGTGATGATCCACGAAATGGTTAGTAATCTTTAGCTGCTTCGATCGCTTCAAATATAGCCAATTTAACGGACTCTGGATAATCGTCGTCATAAAGTACTGAGCTGATGATCTGACGTAATAGATCCTTGTCGATCACGTTATCTGCAACCCAAACGACGATGTTTTCCATTTCTTTGGCAAAGCGCTTTACCACATAGTCAAAACCGTTTAATTCAAGGAAGTAAGCGCCTAACACCAACGATGATCGCTTATTGCCATCATTAAAAGCATGGTTTTTATTAATGGAGAATACCAAGTGAGTCAGCTTGTCCTCCATTTCTGGGTAATACCAGTCATTTTGTATGTGCTCTAAGGGGCTGGCTAACTGACCAACGTCCTTGGTGCCTGCTAGCCCGCCAGAATGCTCTATAATCCAATCGTGAACGCTAATCGCATGCGCCACATCGAAATAGAAGAACCGTAAGCCTGTGTCTGAAGAATCGCTCATAGCCACATTCCTTTGCTTATCGATCTTTCAAACGTTTGAGTACAGCTAATGTTTCTGGATCACTCAATTGCTCTTCCAAAGAACGGCTCTTCTCACCCAAGAAGCGATCAAAATCAGCTTCGGGTACCGATTGAATATAAGCTTCCAGCTTTTCATGCAAGGCATCACGGAAGCACAAATCGCGACTGGCCATTTTAGTTCTGGCATCCAAAATCAGAGGTTTGAATAGAGGATGGCTTTCAAAACTCGCAAACAACCCCTCCGCCTCGTTCTGCGAAAGCTTGCGGCCTAATTTATTGCTGGCGTGCTCTAGTTCATGAGCAATACCTGATTCGTAGCTGGCAATCAGATTAAGTACTTCTGAATATAGGGTCTCGCGGATATTGGTTTTCGTTGCTAGGTTTAAAACCTTTTTATATTCAGCCGCGTTTTCATGAAAAATGCTTTGATATATAAGGTTAGTAAAGCGTGCATACGTCCATTTATTGACTTCTACATACTTATCCAATGCATCGGTGAACTGACGACGGTAGTTTTCTTCTTGCAGAGCAGAGACAAGGTAATTTTCATCACGCTGATTAATAAACTTAGTATGACCACCCACACGCTCAGCCATTACATCCAGTACAATATCGAGCAGACGCGAACGCATAAGGCGTGCCGACTCACTTTCAGTTAGCAACATCCCTATGTTGAGCACTGCACGAAAACTGAACAAACCAAGCGCGGTGGTTTTGGTACCGTCATTGATGTCGGTACCAGACATTAATTCCTTGAATTCCTTTAGTTTTTTACCTTTTAGCACCTGGTAGCCGTTGCTTTTTAACTCACCGGCATGGCTAGATAAATAGCGCTCAATAGTACGGTCTGTAACGTCATACAAGGCAACTACCTGTGCCTTGATGAATACTGTCTCGCCTTCAAAGATCACTCCTCCCAAGCCCAAGTGCTGCTCGGCTTGTTGCAGGGCGTAGCGGTTGTTAAGGATATTTTGACGGTCATGTGATGATGCGGTTAGGTCTTTAGGCATTCAAATTAACCTCGCTAAATTCTTCTAGAATTTTGTCACATTCATCCACAACGTACTCGGGAATAAGATCAAAGCGCGTAGGATCAAGCTGAAATATAAACTCATTTTCAATATGGTAAGTTTCGTTGATGAATTTTCTAATTACTGAATTATTAACCATATCGATATCTAACAAGATTCTGATCAGTTGCAATTTCTCATAGCCATTATTACTTTGCAGGTACAGCTCATTTATTTTTTCGTTATTACTGAACAGAGCAACTAAGGAAGGATAATCAACTGGAAGCTCAGAAATAAAGCGTTTTATATTATTAATACCATCACTTAGATCAATGGCTGATAACGGCGCATTTAGCCCCTCTGCATTTCTAGGAATGCGAAAATCTTCTGGATTAGTTCGTTTTTTAAACAAATTTGATAGAATTTGGTATCCACTCTCAAGGTCGCCTAAAACTTCATATCTTCGGCGTAGATATATCAGCTTGATAATTGGGTCTTGCGTAGATGAAAATAAATTTTCACAGATCTGGATAAAGGTTTTAATATCATCACTAGAAATGGATTGCTCGGTAATTTCTCCGCTTCGCAAGCGTAAATACGACGCAAAAACTTGGTTACTAAACTGCCCACGTACCGACCTCAGAGTATCAATGATAGGTTCAACATCATGGGTAAGCATCAAGACTGTCTTGCTTTTTAAACAATCGCTAGCATCTCGGCGAAACAACATCTCTAAAATTGCATATTTTTTATTTTTATCAAAAGACGATATCGGGTCGTCAAGTATCACTAAATCAGGCTTTTTAGCTAGGCATTCATACATGAAAAGCACTATTGAGAAGGCATTGCGTTCACCAAAACTTAAATGCTGACTTCCACCGCTAAGATGAGTTGAATTATCGATATGTCGTAATTTTAACTGCGCCTGTTCACCTTCACCAACAATTGCAACTTGATAGCGATACCCTGCAAAAGTAAGAAAAGCATTAATATCCGTTTGATGCTTTTTAATAAGTCGTTGTATCTCTGTTCGCTGTTGATTAATTTTGCCTTGTAACGGGCCAGCCTGTTTTATCAGATCATCAATTGACTGGTTAATAACGGCTATTGTTTCATTGGTTTTTATCGAATTTAAGGTATCAAAAAACTGAAGATCTATTTTGTAGCCTAATAATTTTTGTCCAACATTTTCCCCTTCATTGAAATCAAACCCAGTTAAACCTTTCAATTTTTCTAGCTTTGCCATCAAATCATCAATCTGTGATTTCACCGTTACTATGAAAGTTTCGTGTTCTTTTTCGAGGCCATTTTTTAGCGATTTAATGACATTTAATTTTTCTCTTGCTGAATCTGAAAAATATTCGCCCAGTTTGTTGATAACATCAATTACACTCACAAGATTTTTAATTAAATTTTTATCGTATTCTTTACTTACATTTGCTATTTGCTCTTTCTTACTTGTCGAATCACTTGTACAAAATGGACAAGAATCTGATAAATCAGAAAATTCCTTGTGCCCTTTCGCTTGCCAATCAATCCAGTTTACACAATTCGAACTTTGAATAAAGGGTTGATAAGGCTGTAACCCTTCAGGAATATGTTCAATTTTATTTGAACTAGAGAGCGCCTTCGCACCGGTCGATGTTTTGGCCAAACCACCACTAGCTGTAACTTTAAATGCCCGTGACAGTTCATTTAAATTTGATATAAGCGCTTCCAGTTCTGAGTTGTTCGCAAATTGTTGCTTAACTAAACTGGTGAATGTTTCTATATCTCGCTCTTTTTCTTGATAAGCATCTGTACGTATAAAAATATTAAAACTATTGCTAACTAGCTCTTCAGGCTTAAAAGTAAACTTATTCACGTACTCTTCGTTAAAACAGAGAACACTTTTGATATTTTCAATACCAAGCACATCGGGTTGGATATCATCTACATTTTCGCTGCGAAACTTAAAGGGTAAAAGATCAGCAAGCGCTTTTTCGTCATCTGTTACAGCATATTGGATGGCTTTAGAAATTGTGCTTTTACCGGTTCCATTCGGGGCAAACTTAATATTCAACTTACTCGGCACGATAGCCACTTTGGACACCGTGATGTTGTTACAGTTTTTAATTTCAATGTCCATATCGCCATCCTTAAATTATTTCACAGTGACTTGGCCGTTCATTAGCATGGGGAGAAGCCAGTCTCGTAGCGAAGCTAGCTTTGTATTTTCTCGCTGATTTACAATCAGTTGCTTTAATATTGGCTCTAAATGTTGTCCGAGTTTTTCAGCGACTTTCAAGTTAAATGGTTGATCAAATCGCATCATCACGTTTGGATTTACACGCTTATGGCTATTTGATGTACCTGTCGCCGATTGAGTGCAATGCGCAATAAATTGCGGGGATGTTGCGATCATATACATAAAGTTTTTGATAGAGGCATTCGGACAACGCCAAACAACAAATTCAGTTGAGCAAATCTGTTCAGGCTCTGCCATTGCATACACAACCCTGTTAAACCAAGGGTTTAGTTTTGATACGAGCAAGTCGGTATCTTTAACAGTGAATTTGTTACTTCCAATAGTATCTCCCCGCTCAACACCGAAAGTATTTGTTGCATCAAATACAGGGATACTGAAATGCTTAAATAGTTTTTCGGGGTAGTCTGCGGGATTAATAGACTCGTTGCTTACTCTAGTAATTGAAGATAAAGGCGCATCCTCCCACCCATCCGGTATTTCCCGCTTTAGGGTTGGGTTGTAGACCATTTTGCCGCCGGAGGTTTTGTAGGGTTTGCCTTGGCCTTGTGGTGAGTCGTCGGGGAAGTCGAACTGCACAAACCAATAGTCGTACAAGGTTTTTGCCATAGCTTCCAGCTCGGCGTTGATGCGGTTGTTGAGTTCGATTTTTTTGTCGATTGCCGAAAGTGCTTGCCCTATCTTTCGTTGGGTTTGTAAATCCGGTGCGGAGATAGGTACCAGTTTGAGTCGATTAATTGGCAACTGTGGCTGTGCAGATCCACTTCCAAACTTTTTCATTGTCCGGAGGTAAGTCTCGCTGGAAAGCAAATAGTAAAGATACTGAGAATCCAGATCATCTTGGTTTGTACGAATAAAAGCGAGTTGAGCGTTGATGTTACACTCACCAATTTCGTCTTTGAAGTAGCCTACCTTTCCAATTCCATTTCCGCGTACAACAATTACTACGTCGCCAACTTTTAAGTGTCCTTTTGTTAGCCGGCCGAAATGCAAGCCTTCTGTAATAAACTTTATATTCTTATAGTTAAACTCTCGGCCATCAAAATCAGAAGCGGAAATAAACGGAATACCCTGATCTGAAAATTCCTCTTTTTCAGGGTATAATTCACCGTAATTACCATCATTAATATAAATATCGAATAGTCCTAGGGGTTTATTTAACATACTTCAACCCCGCCAACTGCTTTTTAATCTCTGTTTCTAATTCACGAGATTGACTAAACAGGCTATCTAAATTGCTGGTAAAGCCCTGCATTTTTTCAGCAAACTGTTCTGGGGTGATATCGACATATTCGATTTTGACATCAAAATACTGGCCTGCACTTAATGAATAGTTTTTAGCTTCGATCTCGTCATAACTCACCGCTACCGAAAGATCTTCGATGGTTTCTTTGGCGTTAAAGACATCAATAATCTGTTGTTCTTCATCAGCGGTTAATACGGTTTTTTGGTTTTTGCCGTCTTTGATTTTTTCGCCCAAGTTTGAGGCATCCACCAGCACCACATCGCCATCATTGCTGGCGTCGATAAACAAAATGGATACGTTAGTGCCGGTGGTGGCGAAGATATTGGATGGCATGGAAACTACACCCGCCAGCATTTTGTTTTTCACCAAATGTTCACGGATTTTTTTATCGATACCCGATTGGGCGGTAATAAAACCGGTTGGCACGACCACCGCCGCTTTGCCGCCCGGTTTAAGCGAAGCAATGATGTGCTGTAAAAACAGCGAATAAATCGCCATTTTGTCTTTGGCTTTAGCAGGCGCTTTAGGAATACCGGCAAAGAAGCGTTCTTTATTTTCTTTGCTGTCCAGCTCATCTCTAAAGTCGCTGAAATCCAGCTTAAACGGTGGGTTAGAAACAATATAGTCAAAGCGTTTTAACTCTTTGCCGTCTTTGTGGTAGGGGTGTAATACCGTATTGCCTTGGATCACATTCGGGATTGAGTGCACCAAGTTATTTAAGATCAGGTTTAACCGCAGCAGGTTAGAGGATTTTTGTGAAATATCCTGCGTGTAGATGCTACAGCGGTTTTCACCAATGGCGTGCGCCACGTTCATCAGCAACGTACCCGAACCTGCTGATGGGTCGTAACAAGCCACGTTACGTACTGTGCCACGCTGATCTTTAGGCACTAAGATTTCCGCCATAATGCGCGCTACCGCATGGGGGGTAAAATACTCAGCGTATTTACCGCCAGAGTTGCTGTTGTAGTCTTTGATCAGGTATTCAAAGATGGTGGCATAGAAGTCGAATTTTTGCGTGAAGATACGCTCAAAACTGAACTCCACCAGTTTGTTGATGATGGCGCGGCAGAAGGCATCGCGTTTTGAGTCGTCAGCAATGTATTGGCTGATGCGGTCGAACAGCACCACTTTTGCACCACCATCGGTTTTTACCGCGAACACATCGTTATTGCTAATGGCGATATCGATAAGGGTATCGTCAAACAGTTTGGCAAAATCCGGCGCGTTTTGTTGGCTGAACAGGTAGCTGATAAAGTGCTGTGGTTTTAAGCGAGCGGTATCGCCGCCCATTTGCAGTTGCAGCATGTCGAGATCGTCTTCGCTCATGTCTGCGAGGGCTTCCTCCCACTTGTCGGCCTTGGCGATGGTGTCGTCGAGCTTTTTGGCTTCAAAGGCAAACTTGTCGTTTAAAAACTTGTACAAAAACGTTTGGGTAATGATTTTAAATTCGTTACCGTCGTTACCTAAACCATAGTTAGCACAGATGCTTTTTAAGCTATCAATTAAGGTTTTGGTTTTTTGCTGAAATTCTAATTCAACCATTTGTTGTTTACTTCCTAATTAGTTTTACCGGCATTACCACGCTTGGCTGCCGGTATTAAATTCTTTTAAGTATTCCGCGACGACGAGGTGATTAATATACCGTGAGGCGTCGGCGTTGAGTTTGATATTTTGTTCTTTCATAAAGCGCGCTATTACCAGCGGCATCATTTGCCGTTCAAAGTAACTTTCGTTATCGAGCACTTGGCTGTTGTTGAGCACTTGCTCGTCGGCGTCTTGTTTTACACCTGCCAATGCTTCAAAAATTTTGCGCTCCGATTCGCTGATGTCGCTTTGGCTTTGCTGGCGCTCTTGCAAGCGTTTGTGAATACGGGTGTATTTGGCATCACCTAAGTACTTTTGCCGCAGTTGGTTGTTTTGGCGGTTGAGCTCTTTGACGCGATCGTGAATTTTATTCAGCGCGTCGATGTTGGCAACCATTTCATCTTGAGTCACTTCGCTGAGGTTTTTCTTCTTAAACAGGCGCTCTAGCTCTTCTTTTAAGCTAATAAACTGTGGGTCTTGCTGGTCAAAATTGCTGGCCAGTGCTTCGCGGGTTTGGCGTAGCGTGTTTTTTAGCTTGTCGGCCAATACCAGCTCTTCTTCGCCGATTTTTACAAACTTAAAGATCACGTCTTCCAAGGCGCGGTTGAGCAGATTTGTGGTGTCTTGGCCACTTTCTAAATCGTTTTTGAGATTGAGTAAGTCCAAGTGATTACTGGTTTCACGATACAACACATTGAGCTTGGCAAAATCCAGTTCATCGAGAAAGTCATACTCGCCTTGCAAACGGATCAAGTTATACAAGCTGCGAGCATCGGCTAAGGCTTTTTTGAGCGCCAGTACGGTGTCGCGATCTTGTATTTGGCTGATTTGATTGCAGAACTCTTCCATGTTGTCGGTATCAAAACGGAACAGCACGTCTTTGATATGCTCAATTTCTTGTTTGATCTCTTCCTGAGATTTAAACAGCTGTGAGTAATGCTCCATCTCATCGCCGAGTTCCGACTGTAATTCGTCGAAATAGGCTTTGTTGGTGGCATCGAACTCTTTACGAATATCGGCAAAATCCACCACATAGCCGTAGCGAAAATCTTTGTAAGTACGGTTCACTCGAGTGAGTGCTTGCAGCAGATTGTGCTTGCGGATCACCCGACCAAGGTAAAGCTTTTTCAGGCGCTTGGCGTCAAAACCGGTGAGTAGCATGTTGTACACAAACAAAAAGTCGATTTTGCCTGCTTTGAAGTCTTCTACCCAGTTTTTGCGTTCTTCTTTGGTGCCGATGTCGTGCAGGATTAGGGCGGCGTTTTTTACCTTTTGCGCTTGTTTAACCGACTCGGCATAACTGGTTGGCGCAGGCTCAGCGACTTCGAGTAGCTGGCTATTTGAATTGGGTGTTTGCGGCAGTATAGGCGTTTCAGCGTAAACGCCATTGAAAATTTCAAACATCTGTTTAGCTTGATCTGAGCTGTCGCAAATGACCATGCCACCAATGGTTGTATCGTTTAATGCGCCACGGCTTTTTTCAAAGTCGTTTACGATGTAAGTCAGCATGGGCTCAACAAAGCTTGGGTGGGCGTAAATCAGCTTGCGATCCACATCGCCCATTTTCACTTCGGCTTCTTCGAGGGCTTTTTGCAGTTCAATTTTGTATTGTGTGCTGATCTCCTCACGAATGAGCCGCAAGGTGTAGCCGTCGGCAATGGACGCGTTGTAGTAGTACTTGTGAATGTAATCACCAAACAAGGCGCGTGAGTTGTAGTCATCCCCCAATAGCGGCGTACCGGTTAAGCCTATTTTTATGGCGTTGCTGTCTGACTGACTCAAGTTGGCCAAAAAACTGCCCTTGGGATTATAGCTGCGGTGTACTTCGTCTAAAAAGTACACGCGTTGTATCGTGACGTTGTAGTCTTTGGTGCTGACTACATCTGGGTCGTCTTGAAATTTTTGAATGTTTACCACGGTAATTTCTGGCTTGCCTGAATGGTTATGGATCACCTGCGTGGCTTTAATGTCACGGGTAAAGGCATCCCGTGAGTTGATGGTGTGCACGGTTAAACCACGGGCGGTAAATTCGCGTTGCGCTTGTTGCAGTAGGTCTAGGCGGTCAACGATAAAGTAAAACTTAGGGATGACTTGCTGCTTTTGGAAGTAGTCGGTTAAAAAGCGTACGTTGTAAAACGTTAGGGCGGTTTTTCCACTGCCTTGGGTGTGCCAAATAATACCTTTTTTAACACCTTCGCTGAGCTTTTGCTCAATGGCTTTAGTGGCAAACAACTGCGGATAACGCATGATGTGTTTTTGTAACCCGTCTGTCTCGGACACATACGCCAAGGCGTAACGCAAAATAAAGGCTAAGCGCTCACGACTGAGTAAAGAGGTACAAATGCGGTTAGTTGGGCGCTCGGGCTGCTTGTTAGTCTGGAACTCTGGGTTACTGCGGATCACTTCCAGATTATTGTCTTTTAAGACTTTTAGCTCGTCATCGTCCGATACCGGCTTCAGCAAGGCGGTTAAGTTTAAGATTTCTTCTTCGCGGAAATAATTAAATACCGGCTTATGGTAAGAACTACTGGCATAGAAAGCGCCTTGTACGGGTTCTGGGTCGCCGTCGTCGTACTCCATGTTATTGGAGAAAATCATAAACTGGGTGATGTTGGCAAAACGCTTGAACTTAGGGTTTTGAAAGCGTTTGTTGATGCGGTCGCGCTCGGCCAAGATACCTTCGCGGTTATTGGGCTTTTTCACCTCGATAAACACTAACGGCATACCATTGATAAGCAATGTGATATCTGGGCGGAATTCTTCATCGCCGTTTTGACACGTTAGCTCGGTAACAACATGGAAGGTATTGTTATTGAAATTCTCAAAGTCGATCAGCTTGGTATTTGAACGTTCTGACAGGCGCTCAAAGAAGGCTTTGCCTAGGTCTTCGTTATCCAGCAGTAGTTTGACATCTTCCAGCAAACGACCGGCTTCAGCATCTTCAATACCAGGGTTAATTTTGCCGATAGCGGTTTTGAATACGTCAGGGAAGATATTAGTGTCGAGATCCCAGCTTTGCCCTTTAAGTGACAGATATTGGTAGCCTAGGCGCATTAAATGAAGAATTGCAGGGATTTTTACTCGGCTATCTTCATTGAATTTTTTGGTATTGAAGGCCATAACATTCCTTGTAATCGTTTTAATTAGGAACCTGCTCAAGCAAATCGCTTAGAGGGCAGTTAAACAAATCGCACAGCTTATCGAGCGCTTCTAAATCCACCTTGAGCGCGGTTTCTTTGTACAGTAGCGTGACGGTGGTACGGCTGAGGCCGGTTTCTCGCATCACGTCGCTAATGCGCATTTTTCTCTCACCCATTAATCGGGCTAGGTGGCAGCGGATCATGCTCTCTCCACGGTGTTTTTTTAACCATAAACTTGGGGATTTTTCACTGTTGCTTACCCTACCACGATTATGATTATTCTCAACTTATTTGAGTTAAAACCAAATAATTGAGCCCATTTGTTATTCGTTCGGTTTTGGTTGTTGGTACGCTAGCGGTTCACGGGAATGCCTCTAGCGGTATTGTCTGCGTTGGACTTCAAACATCGCTAGCTATTTATGTTGACTGGCGGTGCACTGCAAGGCGACAAGCCTACACAGAATTCATCGCCTCTTTAGTCATCCAAGATACTGCCTTTCACGCAGTACATGCGTGGGCGGGTGTTGTCGGGCAGGCTGACTTTGCGCTGTGGTCGGTTGCCATCGGGGATTAGGTAGCCTGCGGCCATCAGTGCTTTGGCAGCGCGATCTGGGCTTAGGCCTTCGGTGGCTTCACGCCAGCCAGTTGGGTAAAACAGGTAGAGGGTTTGTGGGCCGCTGGTGTCTATCCAACCCGCACGTTGGCGTACTTGGCTGCTGTAACCGGTTTGTTTGGGCGTAAAGCGGCTTTCGCCATGCTGCTCAATAAAGCTGCGCACCTGGCGAATGGCTTGTTGGTCTTCATTGGCAGCCACACCACCGCGGGCGAGTATCCATTGGTTTAGCTGGCTTAAACAAGCAGCTTCGACACTTTGGGTTGGCCAATCGAGTACCTTGGCTTGAATGGCTAACAGGCCTGCACTGGCCAGTAAGGCAAACTTTTCGGCGACTCGGCGCACTTGGCCGTCTGACTCGGGAGGTAAACTGGCTAAAAAGCGTTGACGTACGTTTTGGAAAACGGGTCGCACCTGTGCGCCGTGCTGCGTTAAATACCGCAACCAGTCCAAGGCCAAGCTGCCGTAATGTTGGCGACTTTGATGTTTTAGATGATCGGCTAAATCGGCGGCGTTCATACCATGACTCTGGTTAAACACGCCCATTTGCGATCCGGCATCGGCACTGAGATCAATCACGCGCACTTGCTGCCCCGCTTTCACGCGTTTGCCGATACTGGCAAGATGGCTTTCGAGCGTCACTTCACCAGTAGATAAAAACACCAAACGCCAACGGGCTGGTAAGCGCATTTCACCGTATTTGCCTGCACGGGTTTTACCTTGGCCATTGGCAAGCATATAAGCGACATCGCCTGCCTCTTTTGGGTCAACTTCGCCCATTTCATCGAGCGCCAGCAAGGCATCGTTATGGGCTAACGCAGTGCCTTCTAAACCGTTGGCCGTGGCACGCCAACTGTGGCGCAGTTGATTAGGTTCGCCCCACACCGATAATGCCGGATACAGCGCCGCAGTTTTACCAGTACTGCTGGCACCGTAGAGGTGTAAACCAAAACCATCCACTCCGCACAAGTGCAACAAAGGCGCGGCCAGCGCAGCGCAGACACCAACAATCAATAGCGGGTTATCCAGACAATAACGGCCAACGTGCTGCCGCCAACTGTCGCTACTACCTTGTTGAATAAAGCCTTCTATCGGGTGCATGGTTTGCAGCACCATGCGCGGGTTGTTGTGTTCGCTTGGGTAAAAGGTGAGGCGCGGATGCACATAAGCGTGGTGATGCCAGCCAATGCAGTTCACGCTAATGGCCTTTTGCGTAGCCAGTTCGCCCATTTGTTGAATAAACAGCGAGAGCAACTGCCGCGCTTTGACACTGTTACTCAGCCGCATGCCTCGGCTAAGTAATATCCGACGGTACTCGCTGCCGTCTCCGGCCAATAGTTCTGCTGGCATGGCCCAGTAGCGATGGCGATTGTCATCGTCTAACCAGTGCAATAAATAGCCGTAGTTGTCCCCTTGCGGATCGCGAGTACGAGCAGCTACTTGCAGCCAAGAACAGATTTTGACTGGGCTATCTTGCCCCGCTGGTTGCATCACCAGCCAGTTTTGCGCGTTATAGGCAAAACCAGCCGGTAATGTTGGCTCGTTGCTAGGCATATCACTGGCAGATAATTGGTTTAATGCTGATGGTTTATCCACGGCCATAAGCAGCACCGATACGGCGGGTTTCAATCCACTGGTCGATATCGCTTTCTAACCAGCCCACGGCACGCGCGCCAATACGAATGGAACGGGGAAATTCACCATTGGCCATCAGGGCATAAATGGTACTGCGGCCAAAGCCTGTTTTTGCCTTTACCTCGGGCAAGCGCAAAATCCGCTGCTGACGCGCTGGGTGTAATGTGTTTGTGGGTGATTGTGTGGTTGGGTTCATCGTTTGCTTCCTCACTGATCTGTTAAGTTCAGTTAGGAGTTTGCCAGTACTAAACGGACGCAGTAGGCAGATAAATGCCCGGATCGTGCAGCTTTCTGAGGGTACAGGTAGCTACTTGCCCCAGTTTGTAGATAGTGCCCAAAACAATAAATGCTCTGTGGGCAGGGTTAGTGTGTGCCTAAGTGGCGTGAACTAAAGCTTTGCCCAGACCGCCCCAAAAGCCCAAGGGATGAGTGCCAAAAGCTTTCTCAAAAAGGGAAAGTCTTGCTCAATTAGAACGCCACAACACTTTTACGCGCATAAAAATGTAAAATTCCGCACTTTTCTGCGCGTAAAAGTGTAGACTGAGTTATACTACAGGCAGTTAACAGTCTTAATTGGCGGGAAATGACAATGCAGCGCAACTTACTCAACGCCCTAATAGCATGGAAAAGTCAACCTGTGCGCAAGCCATTATTGATCGATGGCGCAAGACAAACAGGTAAAACCTATCTACTGCAAGAGTTGTTTGGGAATACCTTTGCCAACATCCTTCGTATCGACTTCCTTGAAAACCCAGCTTACAAAGAAGCGTTCGATGGCTCGTTGTCACCTGACGAGCTAGTAATGAACATTGAGTTGTTAACCAACCAAGCGTTCAATCCAGACACCGACTTGCTGATATTAGATGAAATTGGCGAATGTGAACGAGCCGTAACTTCGCTGAAGTATTTTGCCGAAAAAGCGCCGTCCTATTTTGTCGCAGCCAGCGGTTCAAATATTGGTTTGCTCAACACCTTCCCTGTGGGCAAGGTAGAACAATACAATTTACGACCACTGACCTTCCAAGAATTTATTTACGCATCCAACGAGCAAGCACTGATCAAAGCATTTGATAGTCAAGCAAGCACACCGGCGGTGCACACTAAATTGATGGATAAACTAACCGACTATTTTTTTACCGGTGGTATGCCGGAAGCCGTTTCTGCTTGGTATCAGTTTAAGGATTCAAGCATTCTAGAGCGTGTTGAAAAAGTCACAAAAATTCATGCCGATTTAGTTGAAGGTTATCGCCGCGATTTCGGTAAGTACGCGGGCAAGGTCGATGCCACACTGATTGAATCGGTGTTTAATAGCATTCCAGCCCAGCTATCACTTGTCAGCGATGAGTCGGTTAAACGCTTTAAATTTAAGCATGTGCATGAGCGAAAATCTCGTTATAGCGATTTTGAAACCGCGATCCATTGGCTTAACTGTTGCCGCTTAGCTTTACCAAACTACCCTATTGAAGGATTGCCGAAATCTCCGTTGGCGGCGTATAAAAAAGACAATATGGTTAAACTATTTCTGTTTGATGTGGGCCTTCTCAATCATATGCTGGGCAGCAGTTATAAAGAGATTAAGCAACAAAACTATGAATACAAAGGCTATGTGGCTGAAAACTTTGTGCAACAAGAGCTCACAGCTATTGGCGTTGACCCAAGCTATTCATGGAATGACGCCCGCGCCGAAATCGAATTTATTTTGGCGACCGATGAAGGCGATATCATCCCTGTTGAAGTCAAAAGTGGTAAACGTACAAGAGCAAAATCGTTGGCATCCTACGTTGAAAAATGTACTCCAAGTAAAACCTTTAAGTTAACGGGTACACAAGGCTCTTCAGCGTTAGAACAAACCAATATCGTGATGCCTTTGTATTTCACGCAGTATTTACCTCAGAGATGGTAAAGGCGCGTTGCCTAGCCCCGAAGGTCTACACAAAGTTGCCTTAGGGATAACAATTTGTAGACCTGATGCTTACCATTCGACACTCAGTCTTATATCTCTTGGATACCATAGTATCCATGTTGAGCTTATTTCTATTAAAATGGACACCATAATGTCTATTTCAGGCTAAATGTGCTTTCTGCTGACTCATTACTATCGCGTAGAACCAGTGAAAAAATGGCAAAGCTATGTTGACGGAAATCGTGCTCGATAAAGCCCTTCAAAACTGCTATGTTTTAGCTCTAACAGCAGCATAAAAACGGCACTGTTTTTCCATTGCTAACCACTAAGATTTCGTAAAAGCCATAGGCAAGTGGTGGGCAGTTTGGTGGGCAAACAGGCATTTTTGAACGGTTTCTTTTCGATAACTCGTTGAGTTTGTTAGGGTCTAGGCCGCTACTCAATGAGCAGATTCAGAATATTGAATAAAGGTTTCTGAGTTTTCGAGTGAGTAAGGTTAATATAGCATCTCCTTGAAAATAGGATGACTTTTCATCACTAAGAAATCCGCAGGAAAGCTCAATTCACGAAAAGTTGTTTATTTGACTAAAGGTCACCCATACAGAATTGAAAGTTTGTTTTAGTATATTCGAGAATAACTGCTCTCTCTTTTTACTGTAATTTCTAAAGCCATAAAGCGTAAGGTAGTCGAAAATTTACTAGATCCATTTAGTTCATATAAGAAGTGTCCAGTTACGCCTAGCACTTCTCAAGAATTCGACCAATTCTCTATAAATAAAAGCAAGAAAGAGTTACGAGCTAAGTTTCCGCACTCTATTTGAACTTGCAACAGGAAAACGATGACAATAAACCACATATTTCGCGCTGAGAATATTCTAGAGTCACTTATAAAAAAGGAACTCTGCTTATTCCGAAAGCTAGATCACTCGAACTCGAGAGGGAAAAATGGTAGATACTAAGCCACTGATTAGACCGTTTAGAGCAAATGCCCACTTGCTTAAGCTTTTAGGTGATGAATTAATTGGCGACGATCGTTTGGCTGTATTTGAGCTCGTGAAAAATGCTTACGATGCCAACGCAACTAAAGTAGATGTTACGCTGAATTTAGATTGTGATAACCCTCATATTGTAATTTGGGATCACAATGGTTTCGGTATGACAAAAGATGACATCCTAGACAAGTGGATGGAAATCGGCACAAACAGTAAACGCAGCAAAAACAAAGTCAGGACACCCGCCCCACTAAGCCGCCTACCTTTAGGAGAGAAAGGCGTTGGTCGTCTAGCTGTGCACAAGCTAGGCAATCAATTAATAATCAATACAAGAAGTAAAAATTCTGCAGAATATCAGATCAAGATTGATTGGCCGAAGTTAATTGGTGAAGCTCAGTACATTGAAGATACGCGAGTGACAATTACACCTCTGGATACACCTAAATACTTCGGGTCAGAGACAGGGACAAGAATTGAAATTGGTGATTTGAATAATACTCATTGGGTTCGTGGCGATTTAAGACGCCTAAAACGGCTGTTAACCAGCCTTGTCTCACCATTCAAGACTGTATCGGACTTCGATGTAAATTTAGCTGTTCCGGGAAGAGAAAAAGAAGTCGCAGATTTACTTGATGCCAGAGATATTCTAGACAAGGCTCTGTGGACATATCATTTTATTATCGATGAAAATGGTAGATTTTCGTCTACTTACTCTTTCAATCCACCTAAAACATTTAGAGAATTAGCTTCTTCTTCTATAGAGATTGCTGACGAACAACTAGAGCTTCTAGAGCCTAGCAGAGAAGAAGCATTGACTCGAGAGAAAAAAATCAGTGAATCACTATTGCTAAAGCCAGAAGACCTAAATGATATCGGCCCTCTATCCGGCACGTTTTATATATTCATAAAAAGCGGAGCCGTGTTAAGTGCTATTGGCTCGCCTCAACTAGTCAAAGATTACTTGAGGGAGCAATCTGGAGTACGTGTATATAGAGATGGAATACGTGTCTTTAATTATGGCGAAGGGAAAGATGACTGGCTCGGCTTGAATGCGGGGCGAATCAATATGCCCGGGCAAAAAATTGATACCGGCATGGTAATAGGTGGTATTGATTTAAACCTAGAGGAAAGCTCAGGTCTCAAGGAAAAAACAAACCGAGAAGGCTTTGATGAAAATGACACATACAAGCGTTTTCGTTGGGTCGTGGCTAGTGTTGTAGAAGATTTCCACCTAAAGCACAGAAATGATCGCGAAGCCCTTGACCTCTATCTAAAAGGCGATATCAAGGACGGCTCACCAGCAACAACTCGCTTCGCCGAAAGCATCAAAGATATCAGGAAAACAATAAAAAAACATAAACTTGAAAAAGAAATGAACAGCAAGGTAACTCAAATCGAATCCGATTATCTCCAAATGCGAGAGGTTACATTAAGCTCTGGGATCGCAGGAATTAATTTGGCGGTAATATTCCATGAGGTAGAAAGGGGCGTTGATGATCTAAACGAAGCAATTCGTCAATCTGATGACTACAGTACTCTTTTAAAACGTGCAGAACACTTAGCAGAGTTGCTCGAAGGATTTGCTCCACTCCTTCGTCGCAATGAACAGAAAACATTTAATATTAAAGCACTTACTCAAAAGGTTGTTAGTCTGAATAGACATCGCTTTGAGCATCACAATATTACTCTTTCATGTCCAATTAATACTGATGAGTCCGACTCATTTGAAGTAACAGCACCATTCGGCTTACTTCAAGCGACGCTAACGAACCTAATTGACAACTCTATACACTGGACAAACCTCAAGGCCGAAAAAGAAGGTAAAGATTATAGAGCGGCTATACGTATAGATAGCTTACCGAACTGGTTTAATGAAGGTCCAGCACTTGTAGTTATGGATAATGGACCTGGCTTTAGTTTGACTCCAGAAGAAGCTATACAACCCTTTAAAACTTCTAGACCCGGAGGTATGGGAGTTGGGCTTTACTACTCCGATAAAGTAATGGAAACAATCGGTGGTAGACTGCAAATATGCAACCCGGAAGATTTAGACCTACCTGAAGCGTATCAGGGGGCAGCCGTAGTAATGATTTTTAGCTAGGAGAAATAATGAGTAGCTTGCCAAGCATCGTACTTATCGACGATAACAAAAGTGATTTAGATACGCTCCAGAATAGTTTTGCACGCATCGGGTACCCATGCCTTTCAGTACTCTATGAAGGAAATGAGCCCGATAATATGTCAGGTATAGATCACGTCAATCTGGATATGATAAAACCTCGTATTGTCATTTCTGACCTAAATCTACAAGAGCTTCATAAGCTCAACGCAACACAATTAGCCGGACCTATTGTTCAAATTCTCCAAAAGTTACCTCTAAACGGTCCTTTCATGTTGTACTTTTGGTCTCGCAATGCAACCACCGTCGAGCCAGTTTTGAAAGTTATTTATGAGCGATACCCTGACATTCCACACCCTATTCACTGGGGAGTGCTAGACAAGGCCCAATTTAAATCAGACCAACAAAACCTAGCAGAACGATTAGCTTCTAATATGAAGGGAAGTAGGGTGTTCGATGCTTTATGCAGCTGGGAAGGTCGGGTCTCAACCGCAGCACAAAAAACAACGAATTCATTATATAATTTAGCTAGAGCGCTTGAGCCTACTGATTTGACAGACTTCGAGACTAGAACAACGGAAAAACTGCAGTCTATGCTGGCTGTAATAGGCAATGAAACCATAGGTATTCGAAATGCTGCTGCAGAACCAGAGAGCGCAATAGAGCTCGGTTTAACTCCAGTTTTACATGATCACATAAGCTCAGTTAAAAATGAGGCAGACTCTGTTGATTGGGAAAATGCGGTTCCATCTATAGGAAGGAATATACAGCTCGATAAGGAAGTGGCGACCAAGCTCAATTCCTTCTGTCACATTGAAGAGGTGGGCATTGATTATTCGAAAGGGTCTCGAGGTATATTCCTTGAATTATCATCTGACGTTCTAAACGACCCTGAGAAGCGAATGAAATTGGAATCTCGATTTGGCAGCAGCCTTAACACTATAATTGACGAAGAGTTCTTAATAAATATTGTAAAAGAGACCAATAGAGCCGTAGTAAGAGAGGCCACTAAAATAGGATTTATTGAAATTTCTGCTGAGTGTGACCAAGCACAGAAAAAGATAAAATTGCACAGATATGTAATTGCTGCTCTTACACCTCTCAAACACACTCCTGAAGGTGAAGCAGAATTCGAACTATATGGAAAGCAAAATAAAAAATCTCACAACGGTATTTATCGCGTGCCTGATATAAATCTTCATGGCATTGATTACATGTTACAACTCTCTTTTAAATACCAAATTGGCTCACTCCCTAATGAAAGCTCATGGTTAGGAAATCCTTTACTAAGATTGCGAGATCAGATAATGGTCGATATTTCATTTAACTGTGCACAGTACATTTCACGACCTGGAATAATCGCTTTCAAGTAGTTTGAATACGAGATTTCCGATCTGTTGCGCCAAATACGGTGGGACAGCATTACCTACTTGAACATATTGCTGCGTTCTATTTCCTTCAAACAAATAGTTATCCGGAAACGTTTGTAAACGAGCAGCTTCTCTAACGGTTAAACTACGACACTGCTTAGGATCATAGTGAATAAAATAGTGACCATCTTTTGAGATGTGGCTAGTTACTGTAGTTGAGCACTTATTTGCTGCTTGAGTTCTAAAACGATCTGCGTGTGAACCTGATTTCCAGTTTTCATGCGCTGGGGCTAATACGTCCGGGTAATCGCAAGACTTAGGCGAAGTACCTTCATTTAACTGGGTAAATGCAGCACTGAAAGCGTAACGTAGCAAATCACTTTCCATATGCCCACGAGTTTCATGATTTAGCACGCAGGGGGGCTCGTTCGATGCATACCACTCGACTAAATGCTCAGGTATTTGGCTAAGGCTATTTGCAGGTTGAGATGCGGATCGTGCTAGCTTCTTGAACGGTTCAATATCTAGACTATTAGCTTGATTGAATTGCTTCTTGAGCAAACGCTTAACTGTAATAGCGTTCTTTGACACAATACTTTCCCAGTCTTTTCCTATGTCTTTGCGTTTTGAAAGTCCGCTTCGTAACTTAGGTAAATCAGCCAAAACTTGTTCAACCGTCGATCTCCGGGAAATTGGGGTAAGTGTTCCTGGGGTTCTTTCAATATCCGCGCGAACACCTAACAAAATTACTCGATGACGGGCCTGGGGAATTCCATAGTTTTCGGTTTTTAATAAATAGTCGGAAGGATCATCATAAATCGGCTTTAACGAATCTTTTGCTTCCACCACTAAAGAGTATATTTTGTATCTTGGTGTTGTTATTTTTGTGACGCGCCCTGGCATACTCAAATCTTTGAGAATTCTCGGGAATATAATTTTCTCATCTATTTTTGCTGAGAGGATGCCTCGAACATTTTCCATCACAAATACATCCGGTTGAGCGATTGATAGCACTCGTAAATATTCTTTGTACAGAAAATGTCGATGGTCTTTTACAGCATTATAATCTTTGATACCGGCGTTGCGAGAACGGCCAGCGAGCGAATAAGCTTGGCAAGGGGGACCACCTATAACGACTTTAGGCTTGTTCCCGTGATTTTTTACAAGCTCAACGATTCGCTTATGAATCTTGCTATTGTCAGCACCTAGCGCGTGGGGCGTATAGAAAGTCTCTTGCCGAGCTTCTTCGGCGTCTAAAGGGAAACGACTAAACAACTCTTCTCTAGTTACTCTACCAAGTAAATAGTCGTTGTAACTTTTTAGGCCTGCCTCTGAATCTTTAATTTTTCTATAAAAAGCCCGAGTAGTTAGCGTTTTGTGCGCACATGGTTCTTTTTCTATAGACACTCCTATTTTAAATGGATGATTTCCACTTTTATTAGTGACAGAGGATATACCTTCGCCTAGCCCGCCGGGCCCTGCAAAAAGGTCTATTACAAGAATTTCACCTGTTTTCATTAGCTCGCTATTGCAACCATTTTCAAATGATTGGCAATAATACCAGGCAATTGAACATAAACAATTACTTTAAGCTTATTCTCCAGTTTTTACTAAATTTCCTCTGTTTCTAATATACATGTTTTTCCAATCTAATTTCCTTGAAACAAGCTGAGTTATACATTGCTCGTAGATTCCGATTTGTTGCGTTATTATTCCCTTTATTGACTCGAGACGTTCTACGTAAATCTATATTTCATTTACCCTTGGTTTAAAGTTTTATAACTACAGCCTAAACGCCTCCTGCTTAAGCAACAGCTCCGCACGACTAATTCCAAGTTTATTTGCCACGCCCTGCCAGCCTTTCACTGCCGCCAACACCTGGTCATATATTCTCGTAGCCTCTTCAACGCTTAAGCGAAAAAAGCTTATAACATCAAAGGCCAAACTATAGTCTAGGGCATTAGAGTTATCTGTGATATTCAGGTGTAGCCCGTTCTTGCCTACGATAGGATTAAGGTCATAGGCTGGCGATAGCCTCCAGCCTTTTGCTGAAAGCAAAAAGCCATGGTTGCGTAGGTGATCATCGGTATTGGAAATTGCGATGTTGAAGATGATTCTTCGCCACAGCTGTGCAAGGTCTTCTTTGGTTTGGGCACCTTGGTTAACAAGGAACTCTGCAATCTCTAGATAGCTGGCCCCTTCTGACTGTTCTCCGTCATAGTATTGCAATTGCGTCATTGCAGATGAGAAATGAATCCTTCGGCCATTGTCTCGATCAAAGCGTTTAGTCAAAAACGTATGATGCTGTGACGAGTACTTTTGTACCCTACTTGGGTACATCTCGATACCTGCGGCAATAGCCAGCTCATGACAAACCATCTCCCATGCACCCACATCAAAGCTGTCGTTTTGATTCGGGAATTTGGCGATCCACAGCTCTTTATCTTCATCGTATACGCAGGCTTTTGGTCTTGCACCGCCTAAGGATGAACCGGGTGATATCAACATGCTCAACCAACGGTAGTACTCGCTGCTATCTATGTTTTCATCACTTTCAACCTGCAGTGCCGCGAACTCAAGTTCACGTAGCGAGGTCATAGGCGGGGCTGCAAACTCAGCATTGTTATCTAGAAACTCTTCACTACCACTGGTTTTGAATCTAATACCACCCATTCGGTATGAGTCATGTACGCCTAATAAATAGTCTAATTCGTTTAACTGAGCTGTTTGGCGTAAGCCTTTACGATGCTCAATGGCTGCGCGGCGCTGCATCAACACACGCCCCCACCGGTCAGGGGAGGAGTCTAGAAATGCACGAAAGTTTTTATCAGAAGAGTCGTTGTAAAGCTCACCGCTGTGCAGGGATAGTAGTGGATCTATTTGCACGCGGTAGCTAGAGCTAAGAAATGCTTTGTCGTAGGCGAAGCTAAAAACGCCGCCCCGTGTTGTGTCGCTAAAAGTAAGCTGCCCTATCAATAAAGGCTTTTCGATAGGCATCCAAGAAGCATAAACACCTACCACTTGCCGGCTCACTTGGCACCTTCTAGCAATTTGATGTTTTGTAGCTTTATCCCTACTTCATCATGGGCGGCTAGCTCTGAGAAATTTTCTTCCATCCCAAGCACAGCCATTATTTTTAGATAGGTACCGATCGCCACGCCTGGGTCGCCAGCAAACACCTTGTTCACCGTTTTGTTGTCGAAGCCTGTCCTCTCACAAATAAGCTTTTTAGTATATCCACGCCTTTTCATCGCCAACAGCAAGTCTTCCCCAAACGTTTTCAGCACTTTCACCTGCTTAGGGTACAGCACTTTATGTAAATCTCTTTTTGCCATGACTCTGCGCGCCTTAGGACTGTATTCCTATTATCTGGTCGTAACTAGGAATATAGTCCTATCATCAACAAGGCGCAAGAAAAAGACTGTTTTGGGACTGTATTCCCTATTTATTTAAAATAATGGGAATACAGTCCTATTCTTTAGCTTTTTTGCAGCGATTATAAATCTCGAATCAATGGTGCTTTTTGGGCTTATAGGCATTGATAATGCCTTTGCCTTTAATTTTCGTCATCACAAATTCATCACTTAATGAAGCGATCACCTCTGTGAGCTTCGTTGCACCATAAGAGCGGGGGTCAAAATCTGGCTTGGATCGCTTCAGAAAACTTCCAGCTACTGACACGGTCGCCCACCCATCATCGTCTTGAAATTGTTCCCATGCTTTTTTAAGTACAGGCACTAATTCTTTCGCTTTAGTGGCCTCGCTCTTCTTGGTTTTGGCTTTAGTCGCATTAGACACATTCGATACTGCGGGGTCAGGTAAACCTAGATTTTCAGTAATGACAAAGTCATCGCAGGCATTTCGAAATGAAATAGGGGTTTTCTGCTCCCCCACACCAAACACGAAAATTTCTGATTCGCGCAATCTGGACGCCAGCTTCGTAAAGTCACTATCGCTAGATACCAAAGCAAAGGCATCAAATTTACTTGAATACAGTAGGTCCATCGCATCGATAATCATCGATGCATCTGTGGAGTTTTTCCCCGTGGTGTAGGCAAACTGTTGAATGGGCTGTATAGCGAGTTCATTGAGGCTTTTCTTCCAGTTCTTTAAACAATCACTGGACCAGTCTCCATAGGCTCGTTTAATCACGATGTGTCCGTGTGCGGCTATCTCATCTAACACCACTTTAATCTTCTTAAGCTGCGCGTTGTCTGCATCGATTAAAACAGCAATCTTTTTGTGGTCATCTAAGTCCTTCATGCGTGCTCCCTTTGTTTATGAAACAGGCGAAGCGACCCTTCATCGTTCCTACTGTGTCATTCCTAAGCTAGCACTGTTAGACCCGTCAATTCCGTGAAAATGCTCACAATACTAAAACACTCTATATGCCCTTACTTAATTGAATCGCTCGAAAGCTGTTGCTTCAACACAGAGTTGTTATGTGATGGACCCAGCGCTAATAAAGATCACCGGCACCCAAACCGCGCAGGCTAGAAATACTGAGCACGCAACCACTGCCAGAACGCTGCTCGCTGTGGCATGAAGAAAATAGACGCGGGGTTTGAAGATATAGAGCTGCGCTATAAGGACAAACGTCATTTTGATGTTTTCCATAATCTGATGCAATTGGGCTATTTGTGCACGCATCAGGGTTTTGGAATAGGCAAACACTAAGACGATAAGGGCTTCTAGACCAACGAAATCAATGAGAAGAATGAACTCGACCGCGAAAGGGGCGAAGTAAGGCACTAGCAGGATTAATGCCGCTAGCAGTAGTGTTTTAATGATGATGCTTCTTAGGAACGGCCACTTCATCGCATACCCTTTGTTGTTATCATTTGCATAGAATATACAAACATTAAGTACAAAACGCGAGACGGCATTGGTGTTGTTTAAGGCATAAGAGGGCATTCCCCGCCCTCTCATGCACTCGCTCATGGCTATTTCATTAAGGCATCATCCAACTCGTTTGCTCTTTTCGCTGCAGGCCTAGACTCACACCGGTTAACGTAGTCAGTGAATACTGGCCGTGGCTCCAAGTTATTCATCATTATCGCCCAACCTAAGTTGCTCGACATGACGATGTCGGCGGCGGTGAAATTTTCGCCGCAAATATAGGGGCTCTTTTTCAAGGCGCCCTCAAGTGTGTTGATCGTATCTTCGATAAGGCCGCAACCAATGGACATGGCGTTCTCACCATCGACATTCCATTTGTTCGATTTTGCGGTTAATGCCATCTCTAGTGGCCCCGCCGCAAAGAACAGCCAGCGATAATAGTCTCCACGCTGGGCGTCATGCCTTGCGGGTGCCAAATTTTCATCGGGAAACTGGTCGGCCAGGTAGGCGCAGATCGCAGCCACCTCTGTCACGATTTGTTTGCCGTGTTTAATCGCTGGCACTTTGCCCATTGGGTTAATGGCAAGATACTCCGGAGACTTAATGCTGCCACCATATTCCATCACTTCTAACTCATAGGGCACACCGATCTCTTCAAGAATCCAGCGCACAATGCGCCCGCGTGACTGAGGGTTGGTGTATAGCGTCAATGTTTTCATGATTATTTCCTTTAATCCTAGCTTGCTTGTGGAGAGATTGTTTTGTCGAAGGCACAATACAAAATATATAGGTCAATTTATGCCCTGTTTAGTTTGTATAGTTAAAATTCACTAAAGGATCCTTATGTCTAAGCCAGTCACTCGTGTTTTAACACTATTGGAGCTACTACAGACGCACGGCCTGCTCACGGGGGCGCAGATTGCGCAACGCTTAGATGTGGACGTGCGCACTGTGCGCCGTTATATCGCTGCCCTTGAAGAGCTAGGCATTCCCGTGATGACCGAACAAGGGCGATATGGTGGGTATCGTTTAGTGGCCGGCTTCAAACTCCCGCCTATGATGTTTACCGAGGAAGAAACCCTGGCGATCTCACTGGGGTTGCTCGCAGCAAATCAACTTGGGCTGTCTGAATCCGCCCCTGCTATTTCAAGCGTGCAAGCCAAACTGGAAAGAGTGATGCCGGCAAACTTAAAGCGCAGAGTGCGAGCCATCAACAATAGTGCAAGCTTAATCCTACCCAAAGCGCATAGTGCAGAGAACAAAGAAGACCTACTGCTATTGACCGATGCAACGCATGATCAGCAACGCGTGCGCTTTGAATACGCATCAGACAGCAGCGCAAAGCGCACACGGGATGTTGACCCCTATGGGATCGTCTTTAGGCGGGGACATTGGTATATGGTGGGCTTTTGTCATTTGCGCCAGGCACTGCGAACCTTTCGCTTGGATCGGCTGCAGTCGGTAAAGCCATTGCAACATAGTTTTTTGCGGCCATCGGAGTTTGATGCCGTAAAGCATTTGAATGAGAGCATGCAGAATGTACCTCGCCAACACCCAGTGCGGGTATTAATGCACACCGACTTAGCATCGGCCTCATACTATCTGTATGGACTAGAGGGGGTAATGAAGGCGACTGACGAAGGCTTACTAATGGACACTAGCACGGACAGCCTGGATTGGTTTGCCCGCTGGTTAACGCAAATGCCTTTTAAGATTACTGTGCTGCACCCAATAGCGCTTTGGGATGCATTGGAGTCACATCTTGCGCACATCAAAAATAATTTTGCGCTGGAAAAATAAAATACGGCACTGCATCAACGAGTGTTGCAGTGCCGCATCTACTATTTAATTAATAGGGATTAATTAAACGAGTAACGAACACCCAAAGAATAAGTGTTCACATCATCACCAAAGTCGCCGCCAAGGTTGATACCAACATTGTCAGACAACTCGAACAAGAAATTTCCGAAAACAGAAGTGCTGTCGCCATAATCAAGATCGGTATAGCGTACGCCGGCACCAAACTCTAACCAAGAGGCCAACTGTGCACGGCCGCCAATGTCAAAGAAGTAGCCATCGCTATCATCTTCATTCAAATCATCAAAGGCTTCTTGAATATCGTCACCGCTGTTTAGATCGTCGTTCTCATCGCGGCCTAAACTAAAGTCGCCAAGGTCCACATCGGTGTAACCACCAGTGGCAACAAAGTCCAAAGTATCAGAAATTGGGGCATTAAACCCTAAACCCAATTTTAAGGTTTTTACATCTTCTCTGCGATTTACAAAACCGCCGCCATCGTCAACATAGGCGAAGTCTGCCTCTGTAGAGGAATAAGAGCCGAATGTGAAAATATTATCTGTCAATGCAGCCGATGCGCGCAGGTTAAACCCGTCGCCGTCATCAATATCTTCTGCGAAATTATCGAAGAAATCGTTGTCTTCGTAGTAGTCGATGTCTTGAATTAAATAGTCAGCCTCGATGAATGAGTAGCTGAGTCCTTCAGCGGCGAGTGCGGAAGCAGGCAGGGCGAGTGCACATGCGAGAAGTGATTTTTTTACGAGTAGTCCTTTTTTCATAGCAGTATCTCCATAAGTTGTTGCGGGTTGTATTATTGACTCCTTGTTCATAATGCGTGGGCAATTAATCGAGCAGCCATCACGGGCACTGTTATCACACAGCTAACGTCAACTTGCCAGTGGGGCATGTTCATTCCCATGCGTTTGTGTGTAGTAATTGTGACGTCTATCGCATCCTCGCAAGTTCGCCTGCGCACGGCAATTCCCATTTCTTATAGAAACGTGATTCGACTTTCCTAATTGTTATAAAGGCAAAGACGCTTTCGCGCCTTGCCTAAAAGAGGGGGTTTACTGGCGCATCTCTGCAATGAAACGGTCAGACTCTGCGATAGCAAGCTCCATCGCATCTATTAAACGGTCGACGTCGGTATTGATGGTGTCGAGTTCACCACGCAAAGAAGCGATGGCTCGAGCATTTAGATTGTGTTTTAGATATAAAACGTTGTCACGCAAACTATCTAGCACTGGGTCAAGCGTTACCTCGGCGCGATGCATCGCGGCAATCAACCGCGCATAACGGGTGCGGGTGTCACGCAATTGCTGTTCGCTATCGCGGCGCAGGCTTTGGTTACTATAAAGCGCAAGCTCATCTTCCCACTCATCAAAGAGTGCATCGGCAACGGCCTCAACCGCTTGAATACGATCGCGTATTAGATCAGCGGCTTCTTCGCTATCTTCAAACTCGGCATTAAGGCGATTGTAGATTTGCTGCAGTTCGCCGCCATCAAAGTTTACGACGCTGCGAAACTGTTCTAATGCGTCGCGAAACTGTTCTTGGCCTTCCTCTTGTGCACTTTGCGCCTCACCGATGCGATCAACAAGAATGTCACGCTTGTGCACGCCAAACTGTTCCATCGTGCCATAATAGGCAGACTCGCAAGCACTTAGAAAAAGTACCGTGAAGCTCAGTATGAGCAGTCGTGTTTTCATTGTGTTTTCCTTCGATCGTACAATTAATAGCTTTTGCTTACTTTAAGCGCTTTTGACAGCATTGCAAAACCTAATATCGACTTCTTTTGAGAACCGCCCTTGTCTGAGCAAGCCATTTTTAACACATCGCCACTGCCTATCGACAGCGTCATTGCTGAGCTCACGCAAGCGTTGCTCTCTCATAATAAGGCGCTATTAGTCGCCCAGCCCGGCGCCGGAAAAACAACGCGTGTGCCTTTGGCGCTGCTCGACGCCTTCACTCCTGAGTCTGGCCGTTGGTTACTATTAGAGCCAAGGCGCGTGGCTGCGCGCTTGGCGGCGGGCTATATGGCGCAAAGCTTGGGCGAACCGGTCGGACAAACCATTGGTTATCGTGTACGTGGCGAATCCAAGATTAGTACCCACACGCGCGTAGAAGTGGTCACCCAAGGGATTCTTACCCGCATGCTGCAAGATGACCCGGCGCTCGAAGGCTATGCGGGCATTATCTTCGATGAGTTCCATGAGCGCAGTTTAGACGCCGACATCGGCCTTGCCTTTGCGCTTGAAGCACAAGAGGCGCTGCGTGCAGACCTGCGGATTCTGATTATGTCTGCAACATTGGACACCGATGCGCTGCTGGCACTTTTAGGAGCCAACACGCCGCTTATCCACTGCGAAGGCCGTGCGTGGCCAGTTGAATCGGTTTATCGAACTCCCCCTGCACGGGAGTTCAGCGATAAACATCAAGCCACTGTCATCAAAGAAGCTCTCACTGATCACGAGGGCGATATCTTGGTGTTTTTGCCCGGTCAAGGTGAGATTCGCCGCTTGCACAGCCGGCTAAATGAACAATTATCGCCGGACATTGAGATATTGGATTTGCATGGCCAACTACCGCTTGCCCAACAGCAGGCGGTTTTAGCGAAGGGCAATCGCGAACGCCGCCGTGTCATTCTCTCCACCGCTGTGGCCGAATCTAGTGTCACCGTTCCAGGGGTGCGTATCGTCATCGATGCCGGGCTTGAACGCGTGCCGGTGTTTCAAGTGCGCTCAGGGCTTAGCAAGCTGGAGACACGCCGCGTTAATCGCGCCAGTGCCGATCAGCGAAGAGGCCGCGCTGGCCGGGAGGCCAAGGGGGTATGTTATCGGCTCTGGCCATCCGAGACTGTCCTAGCCAACCACCGCGAAGCGGAGATAGAGCAGTCCGACCTATCAAGCCTTGCCTTCGAATTGGTGCGCTGGGGCTGCGAAGATGCAACAGCATTGTCCTGGGTGACCCCTCCTCCGGCGCCCGCTTACACTGCTGGCTTGGAGTTGCTAAAAACCCTAGGCATCGTGCAAGCATCAGGCGGGTTTAGCGACTTAGGGCGGCGCTGTGCACGTTGGCCGACCCATCCTCGGCTCGCTGTCTTGATCGAAAAAGCCATTAGCTTGAATGTGCCTGCGCTAGCTTGCTGGACTATTGCGTGGCTAGAAGAATCGGTCAATAGTCCCGAAACAGACATTGCCATCATTATCGCGCAACACCCAAAGAACAATGCCAAAGGCCCCTTCGGCGCATGGCGGCGCGCGGCATCACAGTGGGCGAACAAACTCAATTGCTCGCTAGAATGCGAACGATTTGATGAACTTCCCACCCTGCTTGCGACGGCTTACCCTGACCGCATCGCCCAAAACCAAGATCAGCAGAACGACGCTGGCTTTAGACGCTTTAAACTCATGGGGGGCGGCCAAGCACTAATAGCGTCATCGCAGGCACTAAGCCAGCAAGCGTATTTGCTCGCTGTGGAGTTAGATGGCATGAGTCAGGGAGCGAAAATTTTCCACGCCTGCGCCATTAGCAAAGCGCAGATCGAGGCACTGTCTCCACAAAGCCGCCATTGGCAACAAGACGTGCGCTGGGACAGCAGCGCTGGCCGCTTAATAGGCGAAGAACAGCGTCAATATGGTGCATTGGTTCTAGAGCGACGCCCGCTAAGCAAGCTCGCGCCAGAGGCAATAGTGTCGGCATTGATGGCTGGACTACGGCAGCGCGGCACGTTCAATTGGTCAAAAGATGATCAACAATTATTGGGACGATTGCGTCTTGTCTTTAGGCATGAAGGCCCACCATGGCCCGATGTCAGCGCCGAAGCGCTCATGAACTCTCTTGAACAATGGCTAGCGCCTCACCTACCGGGTTTAACCCGCCTAGAGCAATTAGATCGCCTGCCGCTGGCTAGATTCATCGTGGAGTCCTTAGATTGGCAGCTACAACAGGCCTTGCCGAAGTTGGCGCCAACTCACGTGGAAGTGCCTAGCGGAAGCAAGATTACCTTGGATTATTCTGGCGATGAGCCCATTCTGGCTGTGAAGTTGCAAGAGATGTTTGGACAGGTGAGCACGCCAACGGTGCTGGGCGGCAAACTCCCCATCTTGATTCATTTACTGTCTCCTGCACGGCGGCCCGTACAAGTCACACGTGACCTTGCAGGGTTTTGGCAAAGCAGTTATTTCGATGTGCGCAAAGACCTCAAAGGTCGATACCCACGTCACCCCTGGCCTGATGACCCCTTGCAAGCACAAGCCACCGCACGAGCAAAGAAAAAGGGCACTTAAGCCTCGCGAGTAAAGCCCAAAGGCACGCGATGGTGATATAGTGAGACTAGTTTCAGATTCAGGATATACGCTATGGCCAGAGGGACCCTCTACACGATTTCAGCACCGTCCGGTGCCGGCAAGACTAGCCTCGTCAACGCATTGTTAAAAAGCCAAGATCCGCTGCTTTGCGTATCGGTTTCGCATACAACACGCCCTAAACGCCCAGGCGAGGTCGATGGCGTGAACTATCATTTCGTCACCCAAGAGTTATTCCTGGCAATGCGCGAGCAAAACGCTTTTTTAGAATCGGCACAGGTTTTTGGCAACTTCTACGGCACCTCACAGCAGTGGGTGCAAGCCCAGTTGGACAAAGGCATCGACGTGATCCTCGAAATCGACTGGCAAGGCGCCGACCAAGTGCGTCACCGCATTAGCGAGACAAAGAGCATCTTCATCCTGCCGCCGTCTTTAGAATGCTTGCTCGAGCGGCTGACTAACCGCGCACAAGATGACAATGAGACGATCAGCCACCGCATGCGCGAGGCCAAAGACGAGATCTCCCATTACGATGCAGCGGACTACTTAGTGATCAATGATGATTTCGATTCGGCACTAGAGGACTTGCGCGCCATTATCCGCGCCGCACGTCTTGAGCGGCAGCAACAGCATCAAAACAACCAGGCATTATTGGCAGCATTGCTGGAAAACCCTTGAATATTGCCCTAAATGCCTATAAATAAAGGGTATAAGTGAGAATAAGTTAGGCAATAGCGCTAGCATTTAGTAGAATTGCCGGTCTCCTTAATAGTACAGATTGATTAACAGGTGTTTTTATGGCCCGTATTACCGTCGAAGATTGCTTGGACAAAGTGGATAATCGCTTCCAATTGGTGATGATCTCTAGCAAGCGCGCACGTCAAATTCAAACTGGCGGCAAAGACCCACTCGTCCCAATCGACAATGACAAACCTACTGTTATCGCACTGCGTGAAATCGCAGAAGGTCACGTGGACGCATCGATTCTAGCGACTCGCAGCGCCAACCCAGTGACTATGCTGTCCCGTGATGAGCTGAAGACTCCTCCACCACAGCGTGGCGATGACGACGATTCATTCAGCGAGAGCCTCTAATCGAGGAAGGAGTCGGCTTGTCTACAATCGACTCTCTGGCGACTAGCCTATCCGATTATTTGGAAGGCGAGCAGATCAACCTTGTTCGCCGAGCCTACTACTACGCGGAACAGGCCCACGATGGTCAGTTCCGACGCAGTGGTGACCCATATGTGACCCACCCTCTTGCCGTTGCCGGCATTCTCAGTGAAATGCACATGGACCCTCAGTCGCTCGTCGCGGCCATGCTTCATGATGTGATCGAAGACACTGGAATTAGCAAGACAGCCGTCAAAAGCCAGTTTGGCGAGACCATCGCCGAGATGGTCGACGGCGTCAGCAAACTCAATAAAATTGCATTTAGTAGCCACGCTGAGGCGCAAGCGGAAAACTTCCAAAAAATGGCTTTGGCCATGGCTAAAGACATTCGAGTCATTCTCGTGAAACTGGCTGACCGTCTCCATAATATGCGCACACTCGACGTGCTAAGCCCAGAGAAACGGCGCCGTGTGGCACGGGAAACCCTCGATATCTACGCGCCGATAGCCAATCGCCTTGGCATGAACTCTATTCGCATCGAATTCGAAGAATTGGGTTTCGATGCGCTCTACCCAATGCGCAAACGCCGCATTAATGCCGCCGTAAAGAGCATTCGTGGTAATCGCAAAGAAATCGTCAAACAGATTCAAGGCTCCCTAGAGGCCTGCCTAGAGCGCGAAAGCATGCCCGGCCGCATTTTTGGTCGTGAAAAACACCTTTTTAGCATTTACGAGAAAATGCGCGCAAAACGCCGCTCTTTCTCAGAAATTATGGACGTATACGCCTTCCGAATCGTCGTTGATAAGGTCGACACCTGTTATCGCGTCTTAGGCGCTGTGCATAATTTGTACAAACCAGTCCCCGGGCGATTCAAAGACTATATCGCCATCCCTAAGGCTAATGGCTATCAATCTCTGCACACGACTCTGTTCGGGATGCACGGCGTGCCTATCGAGATTCAGATTCGCACAGAAGAGATGGAAGCCATGGCCAATAATGGTATTGCCGCCCATTGGCTCTATAAATCCCACGACGACACGCCGAACAACGCCCACATCCGCGCACGGCAATGGGTCAATGGCTTGCTCGAAATGCAACAGCACGCGGGCAACTCGCTCGAGTTCATCGAGAATGTGAAGATCGACCTGTTCCCCGACGAGATTTATGTGTTCACGCCCAAAGGCACGATTATGGAGCTACCGGCAGGTTCGACTGCGGTGGACTTCGCCTATGCAGTGCACACTGACGTGGGCAGCTCCTGTGTCGCTTGTCGCATTAGCCGTCGCCTAGCACCTTTGAGTGAGCCATTAGAGAGTGGGCAGACTGTCGAGATCATTACCGCACCGGGCACGCAGCCTAACCCAGCATGGCTTAGCTTTGCGGTTACAGGCAAAGCGCGTAGTAATATTCGCCACTTCCTTAAGAATCAGCGACATTCTGAGTCTGTGGCACTTGGCCGTCGATTATTGAACAAAGTCTTGGGCAGCTTCGGCACCCAGCTAGAGAAAATAGACCCCGAGCAAATTCAAGCGACCTTGCAGCATTTGAATAGCCCAGACTTGAACAATGTGCTCGAAGACATTGGCCTTGGCAATCGCATGTCCCATGTGGTCGCACGCCTGATGGTGCCAGAACAAGACGACATCGAACTTCAACCTGAAGTCGGCAAAGAGAGCAAGAGCTCTTCCTTGGCAATTCGCGGCTCCGAAGGCATGGTGATGAATTTTGCCCGCTGTTGTCACCCTATTCCTGGCGACCCAATCATCGGCCACATCAGCAGCGGTCGCGGTATGGTCATCCACACAGAGAGTTGCAACAATATTGCAGAGATTCGCGACAACCCAGACAAATGTATTTCGGTACGCTGGGACCCTAACGTCGAAGGAGAGTTCTCTGTTGAGATTCGCGTAGAACTTGAGAACGAACGGGGTATTATCGCCAAACTCGCCACTACGATTACTGGCGCTGAGGCCAACATCGAAAAGATCAGCACCGTTGAGCGCGACGCGCGCTTCAGCATCGTGAACCTATCTTTGAATGTGCGCAACCGTATCCACTTAGCACGTGTTATGAAACGCATTCGACTCATCAAGCCAGTGAGCAAAGTGACGCGCGTTAAGAGCCGTAAGATTGTAAAACCAAAAACACTAAAGGTATAAGCCAGCACTCGCCGAGTTCTGACGCATTAGAGGATATTGTTGTGAGCGAAAAGAAAATCATCAGCACGACTTCTGCCCCAGCCGCCATCGGCCCTTATTCACAAGCTGTGCAAGTTGGCAATCTAGTGTTTCTTTCTGGCCAAATCCCACTCGATCCACAGTCGATGGAAGTCGTGACAGGGTGTATTGAAACCCAAGCGATTCGCGTGCTCGATAATATGAAAGCCGTGGCAACCGCCGCTGGCGCTCAGTTGCAAGACATCGTCAAGTTAACAATCTTTTTAACGGATTTAGAAGACTTCACCGTGGTTAACGAAACCATGAAAGGCTATTTCAGCGAACCCTACCCTGCACGCTCTACTGTTGAAGTTTCTGCGTTGCCTAGGGGCGTTAATATCGAAATAGAGGCCATCTTGGCTTTGCCCACCTCGGGCTGATCTCATCATGCTGCCAGAGCAAACACCTCTGACCGAACTCAAAGGAGTTGGGCCAAGTGTGGCTGCACGCCTAGAAGCATTGCAACTGCACAGCATTCAAGACCTATTGTTCCACCTGCCTTTACGTTATCAAGATCGCACGCGCCTGTGCCCAATTGGTTCTTGCCGAATAGGCACCGAGGCGCTTGTTGAAGGAGAAGTGCTTGCCGCGGAAGTCACCTTTGGTCGACGCCGCAGCATGCTTTGTCGGATCAAGGATCACAGCGGCATCATTAGCCTGCGCTTTTTTCACTTCAGTGCAGCGCAAAAAAATGCCTTGAAGCCAGGCACTCGGCTGCGTTGTTACGGAGAGGTACGCGGCGGCAAGACTGGCCTGGAACTTTACCACCCCGAATACCAATTCGTGCACAACAATGACGCGGAAACGCTCCCGGCTTATTTGACACCTGTATACCCGACTACTGAAGGCTTACAACAAACACGCCTACGCGGTTTAATTGGCCAAGCACTGGACCGGTTAAATGTGACAATCGGCCTGCGTGATTGGATACCCGCAAGCATACGTGAAACACTGGGGTTCACGACACTTGTCGAAGCGATTGTGTTTTTACACCGCCCTCCAGCGGGTGAACAAATCTATAGCAGCTTACAGGCATTAGCGCTTGGCCAGCATGCTAGTCAACGCCGGCTAGCCTTTGAAGAGCTATTGAGTCATCGGCTGTGCTTGCGGCAATTGCGCGAACAAGCTGTACAGCTTAATGCTCCTACTCTCATAAAGCCTGACCAACTGCGGCAAAAATTTAAATCACAACTTCCCTTTGCACTTACCAAAGCACAACAAAGAGTTGCGAATGAAATCGACGCTGATCTACAGCTCGGCACTCCCATGCTGCGACTATTGCAAGGCGATGTTGGCTCAGGCAAAACCATCGTGGCCGCCCTAGCTGCCCTGCAAGCAGTAGAGAATGGTTACCAGGCCGCAGTCATGGCACCAACTGAGTTATTGGCCGAGCAACATTTTTTGAACTTCTCAAATTGGTTAGAGCCTCTGGGCTTAACAGTGGGTTGGTTAAGCGGAAAACTTAAAGGCAAGAAACGAGAGGCGCAGTTACAAAGCTTTCGCGACGCTAGTGCGCAGGTCATCGTGGGGACTCATGCGCTGTTTCAAGACGGGGTCGAGTTCGCTAATTTGGGGCTCATTATTATCGACGAGCAACATCGCTTTGGCGTTCATCAAAGACTCGCGCTGCGCGAAAAAGGTGCCAGCTCTACCCATTTACCCCATCAACTAGTAATGACCGCCACTCCCATTCCACGCACACTGGCCATGAGTGCCTATGCAGACTTAGACTGTAGCGTTATCGACGAGCTTCCCCCTGGGCGCACTGCTGTTGGTACTTTAGTAATCTCCAATAGCCGCCGAGACGATGTCATCGAGCGCATTCACAATGCCTGTGCCAATGGCAGCCAAGCTTATTGGGTATGCACACTCATCGAAGAGTCCGAGGCATTGCAATGCCAGGCAGCAGAGGTAACAGCACAGGCGCTGAGCAAACAGCTGCCAGACTTGGCCATCGGACTAGTACATGGTCGTATGAAGGCTGTTGAAAAGTCGGCTGTTATGGACGCATTCAAACGTGGAGACTTACAACTATTGGTCGCCACCACTGTTATCGAAGTCGGGGTCGATGTGCCCAATGCCAGCCTTATGGTTATTGAGAACCCTGAACGGTTAGGGTTAGCCCAATTGCATCAGCTTCGAGGTCGAGTAGGGCGTGGCGCAGTAGAAAGCCAATGTGTACTCATGTACCAAAGCCCCTTATCTAAAACGGCAACTCAGCGATTAAGCGTACTGCGTGAGTCTAATGATGGGTTTTATATTGCGCAGCGAGACTTGGAAATTCGTGGCCCAGGGGAGTTTATGGGTACTCGTCAAACCGGTATGGCGGAACTTAAAATTGCCGACTTAGTGCGAGACGCCGCGCTTATTCCCAAAGTACAAGAAATTGCGTATACCTTATGGGAACAATATCCTTCCCACGCACAAGCGATTATCAACCGCTGGATAGGGCACAAGGAGCAATATGGCCATGCTTAATACTTTGCCTCTTGTGATTGCTAGCACCGAAGGCGATACCCACTTTGAAAGCGACAAAGCCCTCGCGCTAACGATCAGTAAAAACTGGGGTTTTGCGATTGAAGAAAAGCCCGTTGAAGGATTTTATCCTGTCTCTTATACACATCTGACGCTGCCGACGA
>CAJXSF010000010.1 GCA_913061515.1 uncultured Gammaproteobacteria bacterium
ATCTACACTAGATCGCTCGTCGGCAGCGTCAGATGTGTATAAGAGACAGTCACTGGCGATCCCGACAAGGCCGCCAACCCAAGCACCAAAACAGCTTAAGACAAAGACAATGGCGATATAACCAAACCAGTGCATGTCAGGGCCGAAGGGTTCCACTGCCATGGTGAGCATGGCGGCGACGATGCCGGCTGCAAACCCTAGTGAGGCGCCTATCAGGCCGTTGCGAATAAGATCGAGTGTTTCCAAGTAATTACTTGAGTGCAGTTTCTCCTTGCTGAGGCCGCTTTCGTCCTTGCTGACAACATGCAAGAACCAGTCGTCCACACCGATTTCGTGCAAATCATCTGAAATCTGTTGAGTGCTTGTTAGGGTAGGTGATAAATAGTAAACGCATTTCATGGTACTTCTCCTACTTCTTATTGATGTAAAACCCGCGGATTTCTGAGCCAAGGCGCATACATCTCACGCTTTAAAAATACTTTACATCGTCCAATTTTGAAAGTCGCGAACTTTTTAATGAGCTTTTAGCCCTAATGATCGCCCCTCATTGGTGGCTATACAGGCGAAAACTAGGAGTCGCTTCCTAAACACTTGGAGGTGTACGCAAGCCTTTTCAAGGTCATAAGACAGTAAAAGCGGTCAGAAGACCTGATTCTTGCTTCGATCGAAGGAATTTTCGAGAGGTTTATTGGCAAGAAATTTAGTATAATTCGCCATCCCATAGGTGTAGGCTACTCGGAATTTGTGAAATTCCATGATGAAGAGTGGGCGTATTGTAGAGAAGAGAGGCTATCGGTGACAGAACTGGTTAATAAACAAGAGGTTAGCTGGCGCGACTTTTACGAAATGTGTAAGCCACGTGTCGTGATGCTAATGATACTGACATCCCTTGTCGGTATGTTCCTCGCAGTTCCTGGCATGGTGCCTTTGGATATCCTAATCTTCGGTAATATTGGCATTGCTCTGGTCGCGGGCTCTGGCGCCGTAGTCAATCATCTTATTGATTATAAAGTGGATTCGCTTATGAAGCGCACCCACAATAGACCGATCCCTCAGGGGCGAGTCGACCCAAAACAAGCGGCGCTTTTCGCTGCCGGAATCGGCATTGCTGGCATGTTGATTCTATTGTTTCTCGTTAACCCATTGAGTGCGTGGCTGACACTGGCCTCTTTCATTGGCTATGCCTTTATTTACACCGGTTATTTAAAGCGCGCTACTCCACAAAACATTGTGATTGGCGGCCTCTCTGGTGCAATGCCTCCATTGCTAGGTTGGGCAGCCGTCACTGGCACTATCGAACCTGGCGCATTGATTCTTGTCCTAATCATCTTTGCGTGGACACCTCCGCATTTTTGGGCTTTGGCGATTCATCGCAAAGAAGAATACGCAAAGACAGGCATTCCAATGCTGCCGGTGACACACGGCGAGCACATCACCAAAATACATATCATTTTGTATACCGTGATCATGTTCTTGATCACCCTGCTTCCCTACCTGACAGGCATGAGTGGCCCAATCTATTTATTGGCCGCGGTTGTCTTAGGTTTAGGCTTCTTGGCGTGGTCGCTGCTCTTGATGTTTAAGCCCAAGGCGAGCACAGCAATGGATACTTTCCGATACTCGATTGTGTATCTCATGGTGTTGTTTGTTGTACTGCTGACTGACCACTATTTGTAGCAATCCATAAACTCTACGGCAGCTTAATTTCATGAATCGTAATATCAAACTGACAGTCATCATTTGCCTCGTCTTTGTCGCCTTTGTTTTTGTGCTGACCTATTTTCGTATCACGGGCAATAATGCCGTGCAAACTTACAACGCTGAAGAGCTGCGTGAGTTGGGGGCCTTGGTCTATGACGAGCCCGTTGAATTGTCATCATTCAGTCTCGTTGATCAAAACGGTGATGTATTCGACCAGGAAAAATTGAAAGGGATCTGGACACTTTTCTTTTTCGGTTTCACCAACTGCCCTGATATTTGCCCATTAACATTGACAGAGCTTAGCCAGTTTTATCGCGACTTAGAAAGCGCGGGTGTTAATTTAGATACACAAGTCGTTATGGTCAGCGTTGACCCAATGCGCGATAGTACTGAGCGCTTACAAGAATATATGACATCGTTTCACCCAGATTTCATTGGGCTCAATGGTGATTATCAAGTCATAGCGAATTTGGCGAAAGAGCTGTTTATTGCGCACACCCCTCCTCCTGCTATGGAAGCGATGGCAGATCCGCATGCGGGTCATGGTGACGCAGCAAGCGATGATTATCTAATCGATCACAGCGGAAATATTCTGATAATAAATCCAGAAGGTTTGTATACAGGATTTTTTGATACAGCGATTCAAGACGATGAAATTTTCTCAGCCTATCAATCAATTCGAGCAGACTACTAAGACTTTCTGAGCAGCGCGGGTGCTAGATAAGAGAATAGGAAAAAGCCGCAGGCGGTGACCACAATGGATGGCCCGGCTGGTGTGTCCCAGAAATAAGAAAGTAGCAAGCCGCCGCAAACAGAAAGCCCCCCAACTATACTTGCCCCTATTGCCATTTGTTCCGGTGTTTCTGCGAGTTTTCTTGCAGCTGCTGGTGGAATAATCAATAGGGATGTAATCAGCAGCACGCCGATAATTTTCATAGAAACTGCAATTAATAGTGCGACCATCAGCACCATCAATGCATGCAGTTTTCCGACTGGCACGCCTTCTACTTTAGCGAGTTCTTCGTGTACCGTTACGGCTAAAAAACCGTTCCAATATTTTAAGAGCAGCAACGCTACTAATGCAGAGCAGCCCCCAATCCACCATAGGTCTTGTGTGCCGATTGTTAATAAGTCGCCAAACAAATACCCCATCAAATTGATCTGAACAGTATTCGAAAGCGATAGAATAAGCATGCCGAATGCTAAGGTGCCGTGAGCAAGAATTCCCAGGAGTGTGTCGGTAGAAAGCGTCTTGTTGCGCTCGAGAAAAATAAGCAGCCCGGCAAAAAATATCGAGCTAGCAATAACGGCAACTTGAAGGTTGATATCCATTAGAATACCGATCGCAATCCCTAATAAGGATGAATGCGCCAAGGTATCGCCAAAATAAGACATGCGGCGCCAAACAACGAAGGCTCCAAGTGGCCCGGCTACGAATGCGATGCACAGTCCTGCTACAAGGGCGTTTATAATAAAATCAGTCATGCTTGTGCTCTACTACTTCACCGGTTAAATCGTGGTGGTGATTATGATTGTGCGTGTAAACGGCAAGGTTCTTGGCTTCTTTTTTGCCAAACAGCGCCAGATAGGAAGGGTCGACACTGACCTGCTCTGGGCGACCGTGACAACAAATGTGGTGGTTAAGGCACACCACCTCATCGGTCTTTGCCATCACTAAATGCAAATCATGGGAGATCATGAGGACCCCGCAATTATGCCGAGCACGGATATCGTTGATAAGTTGATAGAGCTCGGCCTGCCCCGACACGTCGACTCCCTGTGCGGGCTCGTCCAATACCAACAGCTGTGGTTGTTGCGACAGAGCCCGCGCCAAAAGTACGCGTTGCATCTCACCACCGGAGATTGAGCGTAGTTGATGGTGCATTAGATGGGTGATCTGTACTTCTTGCAATATTTCATCAATAGGCGCGCTAGATTTATGGCGCGCAAGCTCTAGAAAGCGTCGTACTGTGATTGGCATCGTAGCTTCAACATGCAATTTTTGTGGCATATAGCCAATGCGTAAATTCTGTGGTTTCTCAATACGCCCCGATTGAGGCTTTAGCAAACCAAGAATGATGCGCACTAGTGTGGTCTTGCCCGCGCCGTTTGGGCCTATTAGCGTGAGCACTTGCCCTTGTTTTATGGTGAGGCTGACATTTTGCAGAACTTGGCGATCGCCAAACTGAATACTGATGTCTTCTGCCTTGATCAGGCATGAATTGTCCATGGAGATGGTCCTTCGGCTCCGCGGAAAAACGCAGGAGAACACTGGAATTCGATAAGTGGTATATCATAGCATTACTTTCATTAGCTCAGCGTAAGATATAGTGCATGTTATTAGTCTTCAGATTACCTCTATTAGTGGCTTTCCTGTTCATATTGTCTTCGGCCAATGCGTTGGCGCAAGCCAAGGTTGTGACCAGTATTAAGCCCTTACAGCTCATTGCTGCGGCGATCACCGATGGTGTATCGACGCCTAGCGTGCTCATTCCCGCCAATCAATCGCCGCATCACTTCAGCCTGCGCCCTTCTGACGTGCGCCGCGTAATTGAAGCTGATGTCCTATTGTGGGTGGGCCCAGGATTGGAAACCTACCTATCTCGGGTCATTGCTCAAAGCGCGAAAGACGCACAAATTATAGAGGCTGCCAAAATCGATGGCATATTGCTTTTAGATTTGCAGGAAGCCGGCCACGATCATGAGCATGAACACGCTGAAGATGAGCCTTATGACCCACATCTGTGGCTCAACACTGATAACGCCCTGCTTATTGCTCAGACTTTAGTGACTGAGCTAGCGCAGAGCGACCCTGCAAATGCCCCGTCGTATCGTCGCAATTTTGACCGATTTCAGACGCAGATCGATGCTCTATCTACCCAATTGCATGAGCGATTATTGCCGTTGGCTTCTAGCCAATACGCCGTGTATCACAACGGAACTCATTATTTCGAACAACAGTTTGGCTTACAGCATCTATTCGTACTAGTGCCTGATCACGAGCAACAGCCAGGCGTACGTCACTTAATCGCCATGCGAGAACAGGTTGCCGCGCTTCAACCGAGCTGTTTGCTTACCGATATCAATGCCAACCAAGCAACAATAAATACGGTGTTTCAAAATTCAAATATTCGTCAAGCCTCGTTAGATACCTTGGGTGATGGGGTTGCCGTCAGCCGTGATGCCTACCTGCAACTAATCGAGAACCTTGCTCAATCAGTGCAGCAATGTGTCAGCCCACAATGAAACTCTGCAGAGCTACGCATAAGGAATAAAGAACTATGGAATCCAATCCGCCAGCGGCGATCGATCTTATACTTGTGGACGGCTCGTCTTACCTGTTTCGTGCCTTCCACGCCTTGCCGCCGCTTATCACCAGCAAGCAACAACATACCGGTGCCATTAAGGGTGTGATCAATATGATTCGCAGCCTAGTAAAAAATTACCCTGACAGTCGTATTGCCGTTGTATTCGATGCGAAGGGTAAGACCTTTCGCAATGATATTTATGCCGAGTATAAGATGCACCGCCCGCCAATGCCGGATGAGCTACGATCTCAAATTGAACCAATTCACGCCATCATCAAAGCGATGGGTTTGCCGATTTTGGTAGTCGATGGCGTTGAGGCTGATGATGTCATTGGAACGTTAGCCACACGTGCCAATGCCGCTGAAATTCGTACATTGATATCCACTGGCGATAAAGACTTAGCGCAACTAGTGACCCCGAATGTCACCCTTCTCAATACCATGAACAATGAATCACTCGACCCAGAGGGTGTGGTAAAAAAGTTTGGTTTAGCTCCTGAGCGAATAGTGGAGTACTTGGCGTTAATGGGAGACAAAGTCGACAATATTCCGGGTGTGCCTGGTGTTGGCCCTAAAACAGCTGTGAAATGGTTGCAGGAGTACGGCTCTCTCGCCGGCTTGTTGGAAAATGCCGAGAAAGTAAAAGGCAAAATTGGCGAACGCCTGCGTGAGAATATCGATCAACTGTGGCTATCACATGAGCTGGCGACTATAAAGCGTGACGTGGCGCTTGATGTTGAGATCGATCAACTGGTTCATGCCGATGAAGACTACGAAGCCCTACATGATTTATATACGACCTTCGAATTCAAATCTTGGATAAAAGAAGTCGAAAGTAAAGGCGCTGTGGGCTCAACCCCGCAAGAGAGCGCCGCGAGCCAAGCGCCGCAAGATGAGCCAGAGGAAGAAGGTGATAAAGCGCCTCAAGAAACGATTGTCGAAGCAGTGCTCAATGAAGAACAACTATTAGCGTGTTGTGAGCAATTAAAGAAAGCGCCAGCAATTGCCGTCTCATTAGAAACAGATGGTGCGCATTATATGGAGGCGGCAATCATAGGGGTGGCAGTCGCTGTGCAAGCCGGTGCTGCATTTTACATTCCGGTGGCGCATGATTCGCTAGAGTTTCCAACCCAGCTTGATCGCCAATTGGTAATGAATACCTTAAAGCCCATTTTAGAAGATGGCGCATTAGACAAGATTGCCCACAATAGCAAACGCCTCATTCATGTCTTAGCGAACTATGAGATTGAATTGGCCGGTTTGCGATTCGATACTTTGACCGCTTCTTACGTCTTGAATTCAGTAGTGCTTGACCACCAGCTGCATAAAATTTCTGATTACTACTTGAGCCTCGGTTTACAATCACCCGAAGAGCTTCTAGGTAAAGGCAAAACAAAACTCGCCTTTAGTCAGTTAGACCTTGATGCAGCCCGCGCCTATGCCGGTAGAAAGGCCGACCTCGTATTGCGCTTGCGTCAACATCTGCAAAAAGCATTGCAAAATACCGGCGAGCTTGATGGCTTGCATCGATACTATGAGATGGCGCTAATTCCCGTGCTACAGACTATGGAGCGTAACGGCATTTTAGTTGATGCCGAAGTGCTTGGAAAACAAAGTAAAGCGATTGGCGAGCGACTTGTTGAGGTTGAACGCTCGGCGTTTGAAATGGCAGGCGAAGAATTTAATCTTAGTTCGCCTAAACAGTTGCAGCGAATTTTCTATGAAAAACTTCAGCTGCCAGTTCTCAAGAAAACGCCTAAGGGGCAGCCCTCGACCGCCGAACCTATTTTACAAGAGCTCGCCTTGGAATACGAATTGCCAAAGTTGATCATGGATCACCGTGGCCTGAGCAAGTTGAAGTCGACCTATACTGATAAATTGCCATTGGATATCAATAAACGCACAGGCCGAATTCATTCGAGTTTTCAACAGGCGGTGGCTGCAACAGGTCGCCTTTCTTCTACTGACCCTAACCTTCAAAATATTCCAATTCGAACAGCTGAAGGGCGTAAGGTCAGGCAGGCGTTTATCGCCAAGACAGGTTACCGATTACTGGCAGCAGACTATTCGCAAGTTGAATTACGAATAATGGCGCATTTGTCTAGCGATCCTGGTTTGTTAAAAGCATTCTCTAATGCGCAAGATGTGCATAAAGCCACGGCGGCGGAGGTGTTTTCCACCCCGCTCGAAGAGGTCACTCAAGAACAGCGTCGGCGTGCAAAGGCGATTAACTTTGGCCTAATCTATGGGATGTCTGCGTTTGGTTTGGCTAAGCAGCTAGGGATCGACCGACAAAGCGCGCAGCACTATGTGGATTTGTATTTTCAGAAATACCCAGGGGTTTTGAAATACATGGAGCAAACACAGGCCTTTGCCGATGAGCACGGTTTTGTGGAAACCATCTTTGGGCGCCGGCTATATTTGCCCGATATTCATGCCGGCAATGGCATGCTGCGTAAAGCGGCGCAACGAACAGCTATCAATGCCCCAATGCAAGGCAGCGCTGCCGATATCATCAAGCAGGCGATGATCGATATCGATCACTGGCTTAGCAGTAGGGTGCTAGATGCTCGCATGGTGTTGCAGGTGCACGATGAGCTCGTCTTTGAAGTTGCCGAAGCTGATGTCGAGCTGCTGCGCGAAGGCGTTCGTTTCCGTATGGTAAGCGCCGCGGCGTTGAGTGTGCCCTTAGTTGTCGATGTCGGCGTTGGTTTTAATTGGGATGAGGCTCACTAGCCTCTTCCTCTAACCAGCTGTTCAGTTTAGCCTCGAGCCCTTCGAGGCCAGACTTTTGCAGTGATGAAAACAACTGAATCGTCGCATTGGGGTACTGGTCCAATTGCTTCCTCGCTGTTAGCAGGGCATTTTGTGCAGCGCCGCGCTTTAATTTGTCCGATTTGGTCAATAGCACATGAATCGGCAGGTTAGATTCGTGTGACCAATTGATCATCATCAAATCGAATTCCTTAAAGGCGTGTCTTACATCGGTCAGCAGTACGAGGCCGGCTAGCGCATCTCTTTGATTTAAATAAAGTTCTAGATGTTCTTGCCATTGGTTTTTAACATTCAATGGCACTTTCGCATAGCCATAGCCTGGCAGATCGACGATATAGCGCCCCTCTCCAATGCCGAAAAAGTTAATCAACTGAGTTCGGCCGGGAGTCTTACTTGTTCGGGCGAGGCGATTTTGGTTTGTAAGCACGTTGATGGCGCTGGATTTCCCAGCGTTGCTGCGTCCTGCAAAGGCGACTTCGCGTAAACTGTCGCTCGGACAGTCGTTAAGCCCAACGGCACTGGTGACGAAACTTGCTAATTTATAATTCATGGGCGCACTAGATACAGCAAGAAACCTATTTGCGCAAGCGTGCTGCACCACTGTGAGGCTTGAAAATTGCGAAAAAAGCGCCTATTAAAGGCACAAAATACGTTTCAAGTGGCTGCAATACATAGAGTAATCAGATGTATTGCGCTATAATTCGCGCCCGTTCGTCTGATTAATTTCGCCCGTCATGCCAAAGTGTAGGCCCTAACAGGGGTTAACCGCGGGGCGGCGGCGGTTGACCGTACTGACAATACAAGCACTCTGTGAACTATAGGAAAGTTGGACTATTCATGAAAAATCTAGCCACGAAGAATGCACTGACCCTGGTATCTAGTCTTATATTTGTAGCCTTTGCGAGCCTCGGCCACGCACAGGGCAATGCTGCCGCTGGTGAGAGCAAGGTAGCAGTATGCGCTGCATGCCACGGCCCTGCAGGCCAAAGCACTATTGGTGCTAACCCTAAACTAGCAGGTCAAAGCGCTGTTTATTTGATCAAACAAATGAACGAGATCAAGTCAGGTGCGCGCTCTGTGCCTTTGATGACTGGGCTTTTGAATAACTCTAACGACCAAGATATTGCCGACATGGCAGCTTACTACGCCGAACAAGAAGTGACCCTTGAAGGCGCAGATCCTGAATTGGTTGAACTAGGTGAAAGCATTTACCGCTCTGGTATCGCTTCATTGAACGTAGCCGCATGTTCTGCATGCCACTCGCCTACTGGCAAAGGCAATCCACAAGCAGGTTTCCCAGCATTGAGCGGCCAGCATGCTGAGTACACAGCTACGCAACTTAAAGCTTTCCGCTCTGGTGAGCGTACTAACGACGGAACAGCAGCGCCTATGCGTATTATCTCTGAGCGTCTTACAGACCGTGAGATTGATGCCTTGGCGAGCTATATTTCAGGGCTAAATTAAGATTTGTGATAGCGAAGTTTATTTTCGCTATCACGGTCTTTCTCAGATCAACTGTATAGTATTGATACAAGACATGAATCCGAGGGAGCAAGAACATGAACAAGTTAATTAAGCAATTATTAGTCGTTTTACTGCTAAGCCCATTGGCGTTTTCTGCGCTTGCTCAGCCTGAAAAGTATGTAGCGGGTACGCATTACACTGTATTACCAGCCCAAGTGAAAACGAATGACCCAAGCAAGATCGAAGTGGTCGAAGTCTTTTGGTACGGCTGTGCGCACTGCTTCCGCTTTGAGCCATTAATCGAAGATTGGGAAGCGAACTTGCAGGCTGATGTGGATTTTGTGCGCTTTCCTGGCATGTGGAATGAGCTTATGAAGGTTCACGCACAGGCTTTCTATGCGGCTGAAGCGCTCGATAAAGTGGATGTTCTGCATAATCCATTGTTCAATGCGATCAACGTTGAAGGCAACCGACTCCAGAACGAACAGCAAATCTCTGCGCTATTCGCCAAACATGGTGTGAGTGCTGATGATTTCAGTAAAGCGTTTAACTCATTCTCAGTTCGCACGAAAGTGAACCAAGCAGAAGCGAAGATGCGCGAATATCAAGTTCGTAGCACTCCGAATATGGTTGTGAATGGCAAATACCTCATCTCTACTGGTGACGCGGTGCGCACTCAGCAAGAAATGTTGGAAGTGGTTAACTTCCTAGTGAACAAAGAAAGAAGCTCTAGCTGATAGAAACACTGATTTGCCAAATCGGTAGTGTGTTGGTGCCGCAACAAAGGCGGCGCCAACATACACGGTGACATTGAAGTTCAAGGACGCCCCAAATAAGAGCGGTAATCAATGAGCCATAGGGATAGCGAAAGCATAGAAGTTGATCGCTGGAAAAAGAAATTTCTAGATGCACTAGAAGTGCATGACACTCGTGAAAAATCCCTCAATAATCGTATTAAACTCCTTCGTAGAGGCCTAGTAGGCGTTAGCCTGGCCGGTGAAGGTTTGGACGTCGGGCTTGATCGTGAGCTCTCTTCTCTTCGCGCTACCCTGCGCTCTCAAGATACTGAATCTGGCCTCGAAGTCCTTTTAGAGCGAATCGAGAAGTCAGTTTTACGTTTAGATTCCCGCAAAGAGCAAAGTATCTATTCGACGCAAAAAGCGCTGAATTTAAGTGTAAAGCAACTGCAAGAATTGTCTCTTTCGCGTGAATTAAAGCGCGCTGTTAAGCAATATTCGAAGAACCTCAACAAACACATCAAAGATCCCCAAAGCCATCCTGTGTTAATCACGGATTTTCTCGAGTTGCTGCGTATGGTGATTCGTGAATTGGCGCAGACTACTGAGCCTGAGGCATCACAGCAGGAGTCTGGGTTTTGGGCTCGTCTTTTTGCCGGTGGCACCGAGAAGTCAGTGGCTGAGCCTGTGCCGGCAACGGCTAGTAGTGCCCCAGCTCCAAAAGAAGTACAAACCGATAATAAAGATCAGGCGCCGCAAGACAGTGAACCAGAGCAGTTCGTTGCGGATGTGTTAGGTAAGGCTCCAAAAGTAGTCAACGCTGCCGCTGGCAGGACGCCTGACCAGAAAACGGGCGCCGTAGTAGAACAGACAGACGAAGACACTGCCCTACAGTCGCACAGTAATGATATTACCCCTGAGCCTATTATAGAGAAAACTGTCGAGCCAGAACGTGAAGCTGCAGTAGCACAGACACAATCGCAAGCTGAGGCCAGCGAGCCTGCAGAGGCTGAGCCAGTTTTCTCGGTTATTGCTAACCATGCCGAACCCGCCCTTTTGCGCATTCTTGAAAATATCTATGTACCAGAATCATCCAATGCGCTTGCAGCCAAAGTAAAAGCGCGAATCGAAAAAGGCTTAAATTGGTACGAATTTGTCGCGGTTTTAGAGGATATTTACGCTCTCATTAGCGCGGCAATGGAAGAGGAGCGTTCTGAATTCCAACGCTTTCTCAATGAACTCAATCAAAGCTTAGGGCAAGTGCAAGAGTATGTGCATTTCTCGAAAGAGCAAGAGGGCGCAGCGCGTGAGTCAGAGCGAGCTTTGGATGAAGCGGTTCGCTCGCAGATAGGTGAGATTAATGATTCTGTGCAGGTTGCAGAAAACATCGGTGATCTGAAGCTTGCCGTGCAAAACCAACTTGGCAGCATTCTTTCGTCTATGGATACCTTCAAAGAGATGAAGCGCCAGCAGCAGCAAAGTGCGAATGAGCATAGCCAACAGCTTGAGGCACGCTTGGCAGGGTTGGAGCAAGAATCCAAAGAGCTGCGTTTGCACTTAGCGCGACAAGAAAAACTAGCGAATCGCGATGCCCTAACAGAGCTACCTAATCGAGCCAGTTATGATCAGCGCGTGGTTGAAGAGGTTACGCAATGGCGCACAAAATACGCAGAGGACCAAAGTGCAAGCTTGTGTTTGGGCATATGCGATGTCGATCATTTTAAGAATATCAATGACACCTATGGGCATCTAGCTGGCGATAAAGTTTTGAAAATATTGGCAAAACAAATATCGGACCAATTGGGGGACGAAAACTTCGTGGCGCGCTATGGCGGCGAAGAATTTACGATTCTTATGCCTAATAAGTCACTAGATGAAGCCCAGATGTTACTAACGCAAGTGCGAGAGAAGATTGAACGTTGCCCATTCCATTTTAAAGAGAAACTAGTGCAAATCACGATGTCGTTTGGCCTTGCTCAGTTTAAAGACACCGATACCCCCGAAAAAGTGTTTGAAAAAGCAGATAAAGCGCTCTATCAAGCGAAAAAGGCCGGCCGTAATCAAGTCTGTGTTGCTAAACCCTAGTATCTTCCTTCCAAGAACCAAACTATTTTTCGACAAATACAGTCTTAGTCTCGTTTCGGGAACAAATTTACCCTTATCGCGTTGGAATTCATGAGTACACCGTCGTTCACTTTACAAACCTTTGGGCAAACCCTCATCGGAAAACTCCCGGATAATATCCGTGCCTTATTACAAGGTAACCAGAACGCGCGACTGTTGAAAAACGCTGACGTCATTTTATTGGTGTATGAAGACAAGCTATATAACCTAGGCAATGGCCAGTGGCGTAGCGTCCACCAATCCGATGAGAAAAGTCTTTACAGCGTCATTGCTGAGGCCGCCGGTGAGTTGTTAGGTCAGCGTGAAGAGCCTACTTCGGTGCTACTGCTTTTACCTGCCCAACAGTTTATTGCCACACAGGTCAATATGCCGGGTATAAGCAAAGATAGCTTGCGCTCTGCGTTGCAGTTGCAATCATCGGTTTTGCTACCTAGCTATGAGTCGCCTTTGTTGTTTGCGGTAAACCCTCATGCTGACCCGAGTGCGAACCATGATGTAGTAGTTTGGAGCGACGAAGGTATTCTTGATGAGCTTTTCACGGCTTTCGCAGAACAGGATCTGTTTTTGCTGGGTGTTATGCCACGCAATGTGGCTGCAGCCCAGCTCAGCGATGTTACAGGCAAATTACTTCTTGTCGACGAAGACAGCAATAGTCTTAGCTTACTCGTCTACAAAGACGCAGTGTTAAGTGAATTTTTGCAAGTGCAACGCGCCGATCTAGAGGACCCAGATTTTGCTAGGCAGTGGCAAGAAACAGTAACAGATTTGCAGGTTGGCGTTGATGAACAGATAAAACTGACTAGCGCCGAACAATACTGTGCTTTGCAAGGCGATGACTTAGCGCATACCGAATACAGTTTCATTCCGCAAGGGGCGCGCGCTGCACTGAAACAAAAAGAAAAAGGCAAACGGATTGTTTACGCAGCGGTTGCTGCAGTGTTCTTAGTTTTTCTCGCAACCTCCCCTTTCCTACTTCAGTCCGTGCAGTTGATGCGACTAGAATCTCAGCTCTCTAGTTTGCAAAGCGCTTCAACTCAGGCACGGGAAGACCAAGCAGCGGTGCGCGATTTTGAAATTTCCTGGGGTGTTTTGAACGAGTTCCCCAGGCAGCACATTCCCGACGTGCTGTTGCAGCTGCAGACTGTGCTTACACCGAATGTTCTTACCTCGATAGAGATCTCTGAAGGCAGTATTGAAATAGAGGGTGAAAGCGCAGACCCACAAAGTTTGCTGCAATTATTAGAACAGGACGCCATGTTTACGGGTGTCGATTTTGCCAGAGCTACCAATAACAACCGTTATTATATTGAGATGCGTTTAAGCACGGTTGATTATGATGCTTACCGACAGCGCTATTTTCCAGATGTGAGGCGTTGAATACGACATGACTAAACGTGAAAAAAATATTCTAATTCTTGCCTCTGTCGTAGGTGTCGTTTTTATCTTGACGCAAGGGCTGCCAAGCATCAAAAGCTTTTACGGCGATCGAAACGACAGAATCAGCCAATTAGAAACTGACGTGCAACGTCAGCAGCGCTTAATTGAAGATGCGCAGCTTTGGAGTGAAAGACGTGAGGCTGTGCAGTTGCGCAGCACCGATTTAGGGGAACGACTTTTCCAAGAAAACTCTATTCCCCTTATAAGCGCCAATATTCAACGGCTAGTGCGTGAATATGCCACCGAAGCTGGCGTAAATATCACCTCTACAAAACTGGCGGAGTCGATGTCCGCGGATGGCTGGTTACTGGTAGAGCAAGAGTTGTCGATACTGACCGACAGCCAAGGCAATATTATGGATCTACTCAATAGCATAGAAACATCAGACCCTTTATTAGGGGTTAGTGATTTCAGCGTGCGTCGTAATCGAAACCAATATTCAGGCACTATCACAGTTGTTGGCTTCAGCCGAAGTGATAATGCCAATGCAGCAGCGGACTAACACTATGTCAGATGCCACAATTAGTCTTCCTATGTTTGGCCAGCTTCTAGAGCCAGAAGGGATTGCTCCTGCTCAAAATTTCTCGACCACATTCGAGCTAGTATGCAACACATTGCCGAGCATCGAGTTGCGTGCAAAGATTCGTTTCATTATGGGCGAGTACGTAAAGTTTCGTCGAGGACAAGGCGACGAAGTGTCCCGTTTGATGAAGTACTGGCGTGCTGAATTGTCGCCGCAGATTGAACAAGGCGATGATGTATTTGTATCAGGTTTCGAAGATGACGAAGAGTTAAAAGACTTAGCCTCCGAGGCGCCAATTATTCGTTTGGTAAACCACTTGTTTGCACGGGCAATGGATTTGAATGCCAGTGATATTCACTTTGAGCCCAACGAAAATCATCTGGATGTGCGTTGCCGTGTCGACGGCATCATGACAAGAATTGAACGTTTGCCTATCAAGATTCATACGGCTGTGGCCTCCCGACTAAAACTAATGGCACGTTTGGATATCGGCGAGAAACGTTTGCCACAAGATGGCCGCATCGACTCGCGTATTGGTAATAAGCAATTAGACATGCGTGTTTCTACTTTGCCAGGTGTGCATGGTGAATCAGTGGTGCTACGTATACTGGACCGTAGCGATACGGCAGTTAGCCTGCAGCAACTAGGCATGCCCGAAGAAATTCTCGGCAAATACCAACAGTTGATTACACAACCCCACGGTATGATTCTCATTACTGGGCCTACCGGCAGTGGTAAAACGACGACGCTGTATGCCACGCTAGAAAAAATAAACAGCGAAAAACAAAAAATCATTACGGTGGAAGACCCGGTCGAGTACCAACTTGAGGGCATCACTCAAATACAAGCGAACTCCAGCATCGGTTTAAGTTTTGCGGCGGGTTTGCGCTCAATCGTGCGCCAAGACCCTGATGTGTTGATGGTCGGTGAGATTCGCGATCACGAGACTGCCGAAATTGCTATCGAGTCCGCGCTTACAGGTCACTTAGTTTTCTCAACACTGCACACCAATGATGCTGCAGGCGCTGTAACGCGAATGCAAGATATGGGCGTTGAAGGCTATTTAATTAGCTCCAGTGTGCTTGCCATCCAAGCGCAAAGACTTGTGCGACGCGTATGCGTCGATTGCAAAGTAGAGCAGCCTCTCACGGCCGATGAAGCCAATGTATTAGATATTGATGCGAAGGACTATCCAGTACTGGCCCGGGGCAAAGGCTGTGAGCGCTGTGGCGGAAGCGGCTATCGTGGTCGTATTGGTTTATATGAGTTATTGGTGATGTCTGATGCGATTCGCCACCATGTGGCCACAGGCGCCGATGCCAATGTGATTCGCGAACAAGCGATAAAAGAAGGGATGAAAACACTGCGCCAAGATGCTCTAGAAAAACTTGCCGCTGGGCTTACCACGCCAGAAGAAGTTGTGAGGGTAACACGCGCGATATGAGTGCAGCTTATTACCAATACCAAGCTTACGATGCTCAGGGCAATGTGCAGACCGGTCAGGTCAATGCAGAGTCTGAGCGAGAAGCGCTTAAAATCTTACAGGGCAAGAAGCTTATTCCTGTGAAGATTTCGCGTGCCGGTCAAGATGGTAAGCGTGGAATTACTAGTCGGCGTATTAAGAACAGTGACCTGCTCGACTTCACTACCGGTCTTTGCACTTTGGTCGAAGCCCGGGTGCCTTTAGATAAAGCCTTACGACTGCTGGAAGGCATCACCGAGTCTGCCGCGATGCGACAACTGGTGATCACGATGCGCAGAGATGTCAAAGAAGGCAGAAGTCTTGCCGAATCGATGGAAGCTAGGCCTGATGTGTTCTCTAAGATGTATATCAATATTGTGCGCGCCGGAGAAGAAGGCGGCATTTTGCACCAACTGCTCCCAGATCTAGCAGACTTTCTCGAAACTAACGCTAAGAATCGTCAAGCCATCATTGCGGCGATGGTCTACCCTATCGTGCTTCTGGTGACTGGCATTATTTCGGTGTTTCTGTTGCTCGCTTTCGTGGTGCCACAATTCGCGATTATGTTTGAAGACGCGGGGACTGAGATTCCCGCCTCTGCTGCTTTTTTACTTGCGTTAAGTGAGGGCGTGCAGAGTTATGGCTATTTGGTGATTGTCTTTGTCCTTGGTTTTATTGCGTGGTGGAAATGGTTAGATCAAGACCCTGGTCGCAAATTGCAAAAAGATGAATTTTTACTAAGAGTCCCTTTGCTTGGGGCTTTGTTGCTCTACAAAGATTGCGCCGTCTTCGCTAGAACGCTAGGGGCATTGTTAGTTGCAGGCATCCCATTGATTCGGGCGTTGCGAGTATCGCGTGAAGTTGTCAGTAATACCGACATCGCACAGCATTTAGAGCAGGTCGAAGACGACGTGCGCTCCGGTGCTGGTTTGGGAATCTCACTAGAGAAAACCAATCGCTTTCCGACGCTATTGCATCAACTGGTGACAGTCGGTGAAGAGTCTGGCCGTACCGGGAGTATTTTATTAAAAACAGCGGCGAGTTTTGATACTTATGTAAAGAATCAAATGTCGAGTCTCGTTTCGGCCTTGCAGCCGGCCTTAATCCTTTTTCTTGGTATCGCGGTGGGTGGTATTACCATCACGATGCTTTCGGCGGTATTCAGTATGAATGCCGTAGATTTCTAATATTTGCACCGGAGTGATACTGTGAATGTAATAAGACCATTGGCACTTCTTAGTTTAGCAATCGCGCTAGCCTCATGCGCCAATACGCCCAATAGCAACACGAGTGGCTCCGTTCAGAATTCGGCTAGCAGCGCGCGCGCAGGGAGTAACGAAACGACTGCATCGACCAGTGCGTCAACAATGGCGATAGAGGCAACGAATGAGGCTCAACAAAGCCAACTGATTTCTGAGATCAATCGCAGCGGGGCAAGCGCTATTCCTGCTTACACCGATACTCGCCCTACTCCGGTCAATGCAGCGCCAGATAATGTTGTCGAGTTAAATTACGAGCAGGCTGATTTGCGGGTGATACTAGAAGAATTAGCGGACGCATTAGACCTAAGCATCATCATCGATCCAAGCATCGACGATCGAGTGAGTATTCGTACATCGGCAAACCGTCCACTCACCCAAAGTGATATTTGGCCGTTAGTGAGGCTGTTGACTCGTCAGGCCGGTATTAGCTTAGAGCGTTCTGGCAATATCTATTATGCTCGCCGCCAACAAAGCACAATCCCTGTTGAGATCACCACGCCCGCAACAAGCGCTAACGCTATTGCAAGCGTGATCATGCAGATCACACCATTGACGTATATCTCTATAGAGTCTGCAATTGAAATTCTGACCCCGTTAGTGGGCAGCGATGGCACAGTGGTGAGAGTCTCTAACAATAATACCTTGGCGATTACCGCTACATCTTCACAGCTAAGTCGCATCAATGAATTGTTAGAAATAGTAGATGCGGACCCCTTTCAGAACCAAGGCCTGCATCTGTATCCGCTCACTTATGCCAGTGCAGCCGACTTGGCCACAGAGCTTGCAGAAATTTTGCAGCTTATAGAAGGTCAAAACCCGTCTTATCAGGTCAAAGGTCTAGAGCGCATCAATGCCCTGCTCGTTACCGCGCCAGCAAGTCGAGGCTTCGAGGAAATAACACGCTGGGTGAAGCTTTTGGATGCTGACAGCCAAGAGCAAGCCGAACAATTATTTCATTATCGCGTGAAGAATTTAACGGCGCTGGAGCTGGCAGACACCTTGACGAGGGTGTTTGAGATCGACGAGGACGATGAAAATCTGCGTCGCCCTAATCAGAATAATCTTACTGAGACGGTTGAAGTGGTGACCCCAGAAGGCGATACCATAAGCCGTACGGTGCCTGCTGCGCAAAACGCCTCGGTTGGCGGTGACAGTCCACAAGTTGTTTCTGCCGACTTGAAAGTGAATATTGTTGCAGACGAAGCGACGAATAGTTTGTTGATCCGTGCAAACCCAAGGGACTATCGCCAACTACTGGCCACGATTAGTCAATTAGACGCGGTTCCTTTGCAAGTGATGATCAACGCGGTGATCGCCCAAGTCACGTTGACAGATGAAACCCGTTTTGGCGTAGATTGGTCGCGCATTGCAGACAACGCCATCACAAACGATATTTCTACCACAAGCAACACCAGCTTTCTTCCTGCCAGCGGTCTTGGCGGCTTATTGTTCACAAAATCCTTTGTCGATGGTGCGGCGCGCGTTGAAGCCACTCTAGAGGCCATCGCCTCTAATAATGAGGTGAACCTATTAGCACGACCATCGTTAACTGTTATTAATAATATGGAAGGCGAGATCAAAATCGGCTCTCGTGTGCCTGTGCAATCTGGCTCGACCACCACACAAACCGGCGACAACATCATTAGCAATATTCAGTATCTAGACACGGGGATTGAATTGCTAATTACGCCACGGATCAATGATGATGGCGTGGTGAATATGACAATCTCGCAAGGGCTCTCGTCAATCCAAGAGGCTGCGGGGATTGAAGGAAACCCCATTTTCGACAATCAAGAAATTACCACTAGCATCGTCGTGCGCGATGGTGAAAACGTTGTTCTGGGTGGGTTGATACAATCGTCGAATTCGGATTTAAACACCGGTGTGCCAGGGCTAAATCGTATACCGGTAGTGGGTAAGCTTTTCTCTTATCAGCAAGACAGTGAAGAGCGCAAAGAATTGTTCATCGTTTTACGCCCAGAGATCATCGACCTAAATGACATCAACAGCGTGCAATATCAGGAGATATTGAGTCGCTTCGAATTGGCCGTTGAGATGTTTGAAGAGGCAGGGCTTTAGTCAATAACAGATAAGGAGACAACATGAATCTATCAACACAAGTGCGTCAGCAGCGCGGGTTTACCATTATCGAATTATTAATCGTGATGGCGATTCTAGGAATGTTGGCGGTTATGGTCGCGCCAAACCTATTCAATAAAGCAGATGGTGCACGTCATGATGCAGCGCTGTCGCAAATCTCTGCGATCGGGTCTGCCTTAGCGACGCACCGTTTAGACGTAGGGCAATATCCAGATGAACTAGAAGGCTTGATGGAGAATACTACGGGGCGCTCGACTTGGGATGGCCCGTACTTGAACAAAGAAGTGCCTGTCGACCCTTGGGGCAATGAATATCAATATAGCTCTAATGGCAGCAGTTACACGCTTATCTCCTACGGGGCTGATGGACGGGCTGGCGGTGAGGGCAATGACGCCGACGTCAGCAATTAGTCGCAAGCATCGCGGGTTTACACTCCTTGAGCTGATGATTGTCTTGGCAATCTTGGCGATGGGCAGCGCGCTGTTGATTCCTAATCTAGGGGGCATGAGTGGGCGCACCTTTAATGCGCAAGTGCGTGAAGCGACGGCCCTGCTTAATTATACTCGCCGCAACGCAGTGGTCCTAGGGCAACCCGCGACTGCGAGTTTTTACGCCAGCAATAATGATGAAGACGAGCAAAGCGAAATCGAAGCGGCTCGCTCTGACTTAGGTCGCGATGACACATGGACGGCCAGAGGTCTTGAGCTATATTACCGCGATAGCACGGACCAAACGGTACTCGTCGAAGACAACATAGAAGTAACGTTCTTTCCTGAAGGCGGTAGCACTGGCGGGGCATTGGTGCTTAGCCTAGAAGAGCGCGAAGCAATAATTACTATAGACCCATTTTCTGGCAAAGTACGGGCGGAGATTTTAGATGATTAAGTCTCGTCAACAAGGCTTTACCTTGCTCGAGGTGATCGTTGCTCTAACGATTACGGCGATGGTGTTGGGAAGTTTGTTTTCTTTAGCTGCCGGTAGTAAACAACTCGCGTTTCGTTCTGATCAAAGTTTGCAGCTTGCAGTGCAGGCGCGCGCCGCCGTTAATTTTGCCCTACTCGAAGATGAATACTCCGAAGTGGAGCCCGCTATAGATAACGAGCGTTTCGATATCCGCGCTGAAGATTATCTAGACCCTGTACACCGCAAAACAGAACCTTTCTCATACAAACTTCAACACTATGCAGTGATCGATGAGCGCACTGACGAACGCATCGAAGGGACGCGTTGGGTGCGTCTTGAGTTGGCGGAGTAGCGGCTAATGGCTATCGCTAAACATCAAGCTGGCTTTACACTAATCGAAATCATTCTGGCCTTGGCGCTCACCGCAATGCTATTGAGTCTTTTAAGCACCGGTATGTATAGTGTGATGAATGACTGGGAGCGCGATACGCAATCGCTCGATGAGAGCCTCGATGAAACAGTGGCCATTTTGCAAATTGAGCGGGCTCTACAAGGGGCCTTTGCGCACAGTTACAGGGACATGGAAAATTTAGCCCGCTATGTCTATTTTGAAGGCGAGCGTGAAACGCTAACTTGGGTGTCGACTGTTTCCCCGCAAAGAAGTGGCGGCCTAATGGCATGGTTCTTAGACTCGAATAATGAAGAGGGTGTGTCGTTGCGCCTAGCCGCAGCGGCTAGCGATAATCCTTCACAGCGCTTAGAGAATGCCGAGCCACGAATTCTGCTGCCTAACTACACGGCCACTTTCGCCTATCTGTATGAAGAGCTAGATTTCAGCAAACAATGGCGCGACGATTGGCGTGCAACAGAAACAATGACGCTGCCGCTTGCTGTGCATGTACGCCTGACACCTATTGATGCAGACTCAGGTAGAGAAGAGCTCGATATCATCGCAAGAATCAGAGCTAACACCCATCGCTCTTTACGCCCTGCATTTGGCGGCAACCCTTCACTAACTTCCGGTTCGTCTCTTAGCCCGCAAATAGGGGGTCAGTGATATGCGTAGGCAACAAGGTTCAGTGATCATCATTGTGCTATGGACGTCCGTACTGTTAACAGTGTTAGTGACTGTAATGGCGGGCAAGGTGCAACTCTCTGCAAAAACTGCGTTTCATAACGCCTCTGCCGTGGCGGCAATGGCCAGTACTAATTCGGCCATGTACAAAGCCGAAATGGAGCTGATCCTAGAAAAAATGACAGCCCCTATCGATAAAGAAATCGAAGTAGATGAAGACGGCAATTCGCGCATCGATGCCTACCGCTTCAATGGCCAAGCCCTGTCGCTTTTTAACCCATTAGACGAAGATATGATCGTGCGCATCTACGATCATGCCGGCAAGATCAATCTCAATGGCATGTCTCAGCAGAACCTTCGCCTATTGATTGAAAATAGAATGGGTGAAGATGTCGATGTTGATCGCGTACAAGAATTATTAATGGCTTGGGTGGATTGGTTTGACTTGAACGATGCCGCCAATATCAATGGGGCGGACACAGACTATTATGAGTCCTTAGACCCACCCTACTCTCCGCGTAATTATTCTGAGTTAGACAGCGTCGAGGAGATTCGCTTGATTCGCGGTTTCGATGAACTGTTCAAAGACGTGAACTTAGAGGCAGCGTTTACCGTTTATGGCAGTACGAGCAGAGTAAATCTTAATGTCGCAACCCGAGAGGCGATGCAGTTGTTGCCAGGATTGGATGATGAGCTTATAGAAGAGATTATCGCCTACCGGGAGCGCAAAGATTTTCGGAGCCAATCAGACGTTGGCAATATCGTTCCTTTAGATAGTTTTGTGGAGCTGTCCAATTGGATTGGCACCAATACCTCTAGCTATTACTCTGTCTTTGCATACCCGAAGGCAGAGCTCACTGATGAAGAGCTTGCCAGTGGGCAAGACCCAGTAAAGCAGGCCTATATGGAAATTGTAGAAGTGCGGGGGCCAAGAGATCGTGCGCGGGTCTATAAAGTAGACCCTTACGGGCGCTTACCCGACACCTCGCCTGCAAGAGTCGAGGACTAGGGTCTTTGAATATCCCAATCGACGCGCATGACAACTGAGCCAACCCCTTTATTGGGTTTGACTTGAATAAGCTTGCTCAACTTGGTTTCGTACCAAAGCAAGCCGCTCTCCTCTGCTACCCCGCCAATCACATAGAACTCGCCTACACGCATCGAGATGGCATTGACGCGTATACGCGCGGTGATGATCTCACCCTTTTTAAAGGGGCCCTTAGGCACGTCGTCACGGTCGGTCGTTAGGTAAGCGGACATAATTTCATCGAGGGTGCGCATGATGGCGAAGCCGAAATTACACATTAGATTGTCTTTGCGAATCTCGATTTTCGACTCTAGGATAATATCGCTTAGGGGCTCGACCTCTTCGATCTCTTCGCCATCGAGATTCTTCACTACGGTGTACAACACGCGGCAGTCTTTAATATTGCGATCGTCGACTGTGTTGATATCAGGCGCTTCATGGGGCTCAACGTTCTTGCTGTTGCAGTAATCCTCGTACCGTGCCACAACGTGATGGCTCTCGCCAATCTCGCGGATACGGCCTTTCTCTAACCAGATTGCCGTGTCACACAGCTCTTGCACGTGGTACATCGAATGGCTACAGAAAATCATGGTTTTATTCTGTTTGCGAAACTCATTCATGCGCTCGACGCATTTCTTTTGAAACGCGATGTCACCAACGGAAAGAGCCTCGTCGATTACCAATACATCAGGGTTTACCATTGTGGCAATGGAGAATGCCAAGCGCACATACATGCCAGAGGAATACGTTTTTACAGGGCGATCGATGAAGTCGCCAAGTTCAGAAAACGCGATGATCTCTTTTTCTAAGCCTGCAATATCGGCATCGGGAACACCAAGCAATGCGGCATTGAGGTAGATGTTGCGCCGCCCTGTAAACTCAGGATGAAAGCCGGCCCCTAATTCAAGAAGCGCGGCAACCTGGCCCTTTATCGAAATGCTGCCCGAGCTTGGCTGCAAGGTGCCGACTAAGAGTTTCATTAAAGTGGACTTGCCAGCGCCGTTGTCGCCAATAATGCCAAGGCTACGCCCTTCTAGCACTGAGAAAGAAATATCTTGTAAGACATGAAAATTCTTATGCCGTGGCTTGCGCAGCAATAGTTCCAACAACCGGTCTTGTGGGCGGTCGTAGATCCTAAAATCTTTGTGTACGTTCTCTACTGAAATGCTGTGCATTGCTTTAGATCTCTAACATTTACAACACGTCCCCGAAGGCGTGTCGAATACGCATAAACACCCAGCCACCGATGCAGTAAGTTAAAAGTGACACAGGAACAATAATTTGAAAGCTCGTCATATCGAAAGTGCCAAGTAGCACTAGATTTCGATACATCTCAACAAAGCTATGCATGGGGTTAAGCAGCAATAAAGGCTGATACTCAACGGGAATCAAAGAGATTGGGTAAACGATAGGCGTTAGGAAAAACCAAGCGGTAAGCGTGAGTGACACGATCTGCTGAATATCGCGCAGAAAGACACAGAAGGCTGAAAGGATTGCCACTAACCCCATCGTGAACAAGAATTGGAAAAAGAAGACAATAGGCAAGAGCAGCCAGAGGCTATTGAAATAACCTTGCGTGCTCAAATAGACCAAGAACAGCGACAAGGCAATGCCGTGGATCATATAAGGCACGATTGTGCCTACGCCTGGGATGATCTGCACCGGGAACATCACCTTGGTAATCAATGGGGCTTTCTCTAACAATAAGCCGCTGGCCCGCCCCATGGCATCGCCAAAGGCAAACCAAGGCAGGTAGCCCATCATCATGAAGACAACGAATGGGGTGTTGCCATACTCCACTGGCATTGGTGCGCGAAACACCACGCTGAATACAAAGGAGTAGATAAGAATATTGACAATAGGCGTGATGAACAACCACACCATGCCCCCGAAGGAGCCTGCAAACTGCCCCGTAAAATCTTGGCGCACAAAATTATGAAAGAGCCGGTAATGAACAATGGGGGCAAACAGCCACTGACGAAGCAGAGAGAAAAACATTCGGGGATCCAGACTTCCTATTGAAAGTGGCGTCTAATTAATTCTGCGGAGCAACTAACCAATCGCCCACTTCGGACAGGTCTTCGGCACTGAGTGTGCCCGCTTCGCGCTTAAGAAGCAGATTGTATCGAATGTGGTCGTATCTTGCGCGTTGTAAATCACGTTCTGCACGAAAGCGTGCGCCCAAAGCGTTCAATACATCGACACTTGTCACTGTGCCAAGCTCAAAACCACGTTGCTGCGCCGTGTACGAAAGCGCGGTGGACTCGGCGAGACGTTCGGCTGCGCGCACCCGCAGCTCGCTGGCTTTGACTTGCAAATAGGCGGTACGCGTACGCTCAATGATTTCTAATTCGATTTGGCGCAGTTCATTTTCGGCGATGCGGTGTTGGCTGCGCGCTTCGCTTACGCCAGCTTTACTACGGCCGCTGGTAAAGATGGGGATTTGTACGTCAACGCCGATGTAGTCTGTGGTTGTGCGGTTGGCCTGCAAGGCGTTGTCAAAACCAATATTCGAATCCTGCTTGTTTAAGATCAAAGAGACGCGAGGCATATAGGCGCCTTTGCTTTCAGAGATACGTTTGTCGGCAGCCTGCACGGCAAACTCTCGGGCCAGTATCTGATGGTTTCCGCTACGTGCGCGCTCTAACCATGATTCAATGCTGCCCTCTAAGGCGGGAATATCGATTTCTTCATCAAGGCGGTAGAGTTCGCCAACAGTAACGCCAGACACGGCGCGCAGTTGCTCTTTCGCAATGGCTAGCTCACTCTCTAAATTTAACTGTTCGGCTTGCACGGCGGCCTGTCTGGCCTGCACTTCATACAAATCGGTGATTTGCACAGCTTGCAGATTGTACAGGCTTTCGACTTGCGCAAGCTGGCGATTGACCGCATCTAGCTCCGCCGTCACTGAAGTCACGGCGTCTTGAGCCTGTAGAACAGCGAAATATTTCTCAGCCACATCGGTAAGCACAAAGGCCAGCTGCCCGAAGTACTCCGCCTCGGATTGCTCCTCTATCAAATAGGCTCTGCCGCGGGCATTAAAGGCCTGCCAATTAAACAATACTTGGGTGAGCTGTAAGGAATAGCGCTCACCGCGATACTTTGTGGTTTGATTGATTGCATCTTGGGTTTGCGTGTTATCTGATACGCTAGCGTTTGCATTGACCTGTGGCATTAGCTGCCCATTCGCTGCTCGTTTTCTTGCAGAGCTGATATTCAAGCGCTCTCGCGATATTCGCAGCTCAGGGCTGTAGTCCAATGCCGAGGTAAAGAAATCCTCTAGCGTGCTGCCTTGCACAATAATGCGCGTCACGGCTTGCTCTTCAAGCTCCGCTGCCATCATTGGCGTAAGCAGGCTTGCGCCAAGGCTTAGAGTAAGGGCTAGAATAATTAATCGCTTCATAGACATCAATCTTCACGCAAGCTGCGAGCAAGCGCGTTAGAGAATGGTTTCATCACATACTGCAAGAAAGTGCGTGAGCCGGAAGTGATAAAGACTTCGGCAGGCATGCCTGGCACTAGTATTAGGCCATCAAGATCTTCCATTCCCTCTGGTGTCACAGCAACCCGTGCCAAATAGTAAGTCATTCCTGTTTGTCGATCGCTCATCGCATCGGCTGAGACAGAAATGACACTGCCGGTAATCGTAGGCACAGAGCTGCCAAAACTAGAAAAACGAATGGTTGCCTCTTGCCCAGTCTGCACACGGTCAATGTCACCTAGTGAAACTCTCGCTTCGATGATTAATTCGTCGCTCTGAGGCACGACCTCACCAATGGGGGCACCTGGCCCGATGACGCCACCCTCGTTGTGAAACTGCATGCCACTGACGATGCCAGCCTCGGGTGCACGTATCACTGTGCGGTCTACAACGTCGGTTAAAGCAATCATGCGCTCGCGAATATCTTTCAGGCGCGTTTGTGTTTCGCTCAATTGTGTCACGACTTCTGAGCGGAATTCGTTTTCTGTTTGTAGAATTTGTAACTGGGTTTCACCAATCTGCATTTCTGTCGATGAGATAGTGGAGACAAGTTCGGCCGCTTCGCCGTTATAGGCCGCATGGCTGCGCTCTAATTCGCGCAAGCGCAATTTATCCGAAAACCCTTCCTCTAAAAGGATACGCACATCGGCTAGTTCCTCGCCGAATGAGGTCGCCAGTGCCTCTTTGCTCTGTTTCATCGCTTGCAGGCCACTCACGCGTGAGCGTAGTTGTTCTATGCGTTGCTCCAAGACGGCTATACTGCCTTCTCGTGATCTTTTGCGCGCTAGAAAAATTTGATCCTGTGCCGCCATCTCGGCGACGGCATTCGGATTGCTTGAAGACAACGATGCCGGATAGTTGATTGATTCGAGGTCGTCCCGCTCCGCAATCAAGCGTGCCTCTAGTGCTGTTAAGGCAATGAACTGCGCACTCGCAATCTCAAGTTGCGCTTGCGACTGTGTATTGTCTAGTTCGATTAAAGGCGCGCCTGCCTCAACATAGTCACCATCGCGCGCATAGATGCGTTTGATCATGCCGCCTTCTAAGTGCTGCAAAACTTTTTTGTAGGAGCGAACGGTCACAGAGCCTGGTGCGTGTGCTGCGCCTTCAATAGGTGCCACGGTTGCCCATACGCCAAAAACGCCGAACACAAGGAACACAATGATCAGTCCGATGCGGCGCGGCGAATCCATGTTTGTTTCAACTTCTATGGTCTGGGCCGCGCGCGCGGGAGCACTGGGCTTGTCAGCCGTCATCGCGGGCAAATTGTCCTGAGCCTTTTTAATATCTGTCACTGTTTATATCCCAAACTAGTAAATTCTGTGTGTGCGCTATGCCTGCGCGGCTTTGTTCTGCGGCATGAGACTGGCAAGCACTTGCTCGCGCGGGCCGAAGCTCTTCGCCGTGCCGTCTTTCATCACCAAAATTTTGTCGGTGACCATCAACACCATTGTGCGGTGTGTGATTACGATGACTGTGCAACCTTGTTCTTTAACGCGTTGAAGTGCCAGCACCAATTCGCGTTCGCCTTGGTCGTCGAGATTGGAGTTCGGTTCATCGAGCACTAATAATTTAGGGTTGCCATAAACTGCTCTGGCAAGCCCAATACGCTGTCGTTGTCCGCCTGACAAAATGCCACCGCTACCGCCAATGACCGTGTCATAACCGTTAGGTAAACGCAGAATTAGTTCATGTACACCGGCAAGCTGTGCTGCTTGCACCACCTTCTCAGGGTCTAGCTCACCAAAACGGCTGATGTTTTCTGAGATGGAGCCATCGAAAAGTTCGATATCTTGGGGTAAGTAACCGATGTGCGGGCCAAGCTCGCGGCGATCCCAAGCGAAAATATCGGCACCGTCCAAGCGGACCTTGCCACCGCCGGTTGGCCAAATCCCTAAAAGGGCGCGAGCAAGGCTCGATTTTCCAGAGGCGCTAGGGCCGACTATGCCAAGAATATCGCCAGCATCTAATTCAAAGCCAACGCCTGCCACCACGGGTGCTTTTGCGCCTGGTGGTGTGACATATACGCCTTCAACGCTGATCTGCCCAGTAGGGGCAGGCAATGACATTCTTTCTTCATCTTTAGGAATACGCTCTAATAATTGACCGAGGCGTTCGTATTGAGCGCGCGCGACAGAGAAGCCCTTCCAGGTGCCTACTAATAGGTCAATTGGGGCTAGAGCGCGGCCAAGAAGTAGCGAGCCGGCAATCACCATGCCTGGGGAGATTTCTTGTTCCAAGGCGAGCAAAGCCCCTAAGCCAAGAATCAAAGACTGTGTGATCATACGAAAAGATTTAGAGAAGGTGCCAAGTAGCCCAGCACGACGGCTAGCGTCAGTTTGCAAGAACAATACTTTGTCGGCACGCTCTTGTTGGCGATGACGGATGCCATCGATCATGCCCATGGCTGCGATCACTTCGGAGTTGCGCATGCTGCCATTGATCTGGTTATTAACCCAGTTTGCCTCTACGTTGGCTTCTTTGAGTTTTTCGTTAGTGGCTTTTTCAGTGGCAAAGGCAAAAGCAATCATCACAATGCCTGAGATGATTCCCACCACTCCAAACCATGGGTGAAACATAAACATCACGGCAATATAGATAGGGAACCAAGGGGCATCGAAAAATGCGAATAGCCCATTGCCAGTCATAAACTGGCGCAACTGTGATAGGTCGCTATTGGGTTGGGCTCCGCCGCCCATGCCGCCTGAATAAAGGTTTTGCTTAAAGCTGGCGTCGAATACGCGATTGCGCAGTCCAGTCTCGATTTTATTACTAGCGCTTGTCAGTATCATGGTGCGAACCCATTCGAAACCGCCCATCGCTGCAAGCAAGAACACCATAATAATTGTCAATGTGCCAAGAGTGGATAAGCTGCCACTAGACATCACTCGATCATATACTTGCAACATGTACAGAACAGGCACAAGCATCAAGATATTGATGGCAGCGCTGAATGCCCCCGCATAGATGAAATAATGACGGACGGCCTTGAAAGCCTCGTAGAGCTCTTTGTATCTAACTTTGTTTTTTGGATCGTTCATTGAGGCTTCTTTTGCATTAAGTTTTAATTTATTGAGTCAGCTAAGTGGGGCACAAATTCTGCCTTTTCAAGCTTTTGCTAGGCTAAGGGCGCGATTGTACACCTTCATCGGCTGTTCTGTTAGGGCGCGCAACCCTATAGCTCTTGCTTACCTTCTGCTAAGGCTTGCAAGGTGTCGGGGTCAATAATGAGCAAGCAACCGGGCCCGTCGCGTTTCACTATTTGCTTGGCCTGTAGTGTTTGAAACACCCGCGTGACGGTTTCGCGGCTCAGGCTTAGCATGATGGCAATCTCCATATGCGTTGGCGGATTATTGATCATCGATGGCACTTGGCCATTTTTCTCTTTGGCAGTAAGTAACATCCACAATTGGCAGCACACCCGTTGGCTGATGTTGGGCAGGCCCAAGAGCGAGCGTTGTCGCGTCATTTGGCGCAATCGCGCGGCAAGCCTTTCTCCTAATACCTTAAAGATATTTGGCTGTTTCAGCATAATTTCGCGCAGGCTTTCCATCGGAATAAACACTGTGACGGCTGCGGTTAAGGCGATGACATACTCGGGCTGCGTGCCGTGATCAAATAAGCCTAATTCGCCGCAAAAGTCGCCTGGTTCCACGAAATAAAGGCCCACTTCCCGGCCATCAATGGTAAAATCTACCCCCTGCAAGCGCCCTTCAAATAAAAAGCACACAGCGTCTTCATGAATTCCCGCATTTAATACAATGCCACGGCGGGCAAATTTGCGCAGGCTAGCCAGCGGCGCAAGTTCACTCAATATTTCGTGAGGCAAGGGCTTTAATATTGGAAAAGTGCTTAGCAGCTCTGGGGTTACCACGATACAGTTTTTGTCCCTGATGGCTGGATTCGGCGACGCTCCGGCATTATAGGAGGTTGCTGATGAATAGCAAACGCCAGTACTTGCGTGCCGTGTGACTGTAATCACCCAGTGATGAATTAGCTTGCCGTATCATTGTCAAAGTCAATCTAGGTCAGTTGCGTTTTACTGGCCCTTTACTCCCAAGCGGGGGAAGAGAATATGAAACTCACATTACAAGCAGTTCGCCCACAATTCGCGTTGCGCTTTGCGCTGCTGCCATTGCTGTTTGCCTTTAACACGGTGAATGCGCAAACCGTTAGCAGCGTGGGTGAAGTCAGTTTGGTGCTTGGCAAGGCCTATATCAAATCAGGCGATAGCCAAGAGCGTGTGCGCGCTGGCATGAAAGTCAGCGTGAGCGATGAAATTATCACGGAAGCCAATGGCCATGTGCATATTCAGTTTGTCGATGACGCCTTGGTCAGTGTTCGCCCTGATAGCAAGTTAGAAATTCAACGCTATGATTTCGATGCAGCCAATCCTGCTAACTCCTCTATTAAACTAAACCTGCTAGAGGGTATCGCGCGTTCTATTTCTGGCGATGGCGCCCATGCAGCGCGCGATCGTTTCCGCATGAACACCCCTATTGCTGCAATTGGTGTGCGTGGCACAGACTTCGTCGTTAGTGCTTCGAGCCAATCCGTTCGTGCTCTAGTCAATGAGGGAGCCATTGTCATGGCGCCCTTCTCCAACGATTGCTTAGCAACTGCATTTGGGCCTTGTGCGGCGAATGCCGTTGAGCTTTCCCAAGATTCTTTGCAGATGGTCGCCATCGAGGGTGACGTCGCCTTGCCAAGATTAATGCCCGCCTCTGACGAGCGTGGCAATTTATCTGAGGCTGGCGAAGTGGCTGTTGCAGAGGCGGACACTCGCACTGAAGACAAAGCCGTAGGCTCAGATGTTTACCTAGAAAACGTCACTTCCTTAAAAGTGGCCGAAGAGGCCAATATTGTTGCGGCAGCCAAGCCTAAACCACCGGTTGTGACGCCACCTGTGACTGTATTGCCTGACTTTACCCCAGAGATTGCTGTTGCCTCCTCGGCACTTGAAAGCAATAACTTGATTTGGGGGCGGTGGTCAGGCCGTGACGAAGGCTATGGCGACTTGGAGCGCATCACTGTCTCTGAAGAAGTGGCAAGCGCCGGGCGCGATATCATGATTCTAAACGACAACTACCGTTTGTTCCGCGATAGTAATGGCAGCACCTTAGTTAACCCTAATCTCAATGTGGTGAGCTTTGCTTTGAACAGTGCCCAGGCCTTCTATCACTCAGGTTCTGGCGTAATGGCCATGGAGGTTAATAACGGTTCTTTGCAGGTCAATTTTTGGGCCAAAAGTTTCGCTACGCAGTTGGGGCTTAGCTCTGCAGCCTCTGGGGCAGTCGATTTCTCTGCTTCGGGAATTTATGTCGATGGTGGTTTCTTCTATAACAACTCCGACACCCAGATTATTCGCGGTGCGGTAAGTTTGGATGGCACAGAGGCGGGTTATGTATTCGAAAAACAACTCGGTACTGACACTAGCGTTGAAGGGATCACCTTGTGGGGTGCGCCGTAGTCATGAGCAGCACTCGCCGACTTAATCCTCTTAGCCAAGGCCTTGCGTATTTAGTGCGCTTAGTGCCCATGAACGCGCGTCTTTTGATGCTGGCGTTGGCGGCAGCATTGACGGCGTTGATCGTGACTGTGTTCGATGACAGCCTAGAAACCTTGCAAGAAAATTTGGGTGCCCTGGGCTGGACTTTAAACGTCGATAACACCTTAGAGCAGCGTTTCAGCATTATTGCTATCGATGAGAAAAGTGTGGCTCAAGAAGGCGCTTGGCCCTGGCCGCGTGACACCATGGCGCGCTTGGTCGCCTCGTTAACGCAAGCCGGCGTGTCTTTGCAATTGCACGATATTGTCTTCCCTGAGTCTTCTGCCGGTGATGATGCCTTGGCCAGCGCTTTGCAGGCCGCCCCGGGTGCGGTACTAGCGCAACTACCGGTGTTAGGATCAGAGCAAGTGCTGCGCACCGGCAGTTTGACCCATGCAGTCACTGGCATTAATTGTGAAAGTGGCCTGCCAGCGACCTCTAATTACCTTGGCAACAACGCTAGTTTTTTGAATATTCCGAAAGGGCATATCGCACCGATCGTGTCAGCAGATGGCGCCATCCGCAAGATGCCTGGCTTGATTTGTGTTGATGGGCAGGCTTATCCCGCGTTGCCAATTAGTGCATTTTTACAGGCTTTGAACACGCAAGTATGGGCAGCCACGCTTAGCCCAACTGAATCGTTATTTGGGCCTGCGCAAACGCTGCAGCTTGATGCCTACCCAGGTTTACGTATTCCGCTAGATGCGCAAGGCAATCTACGTATTTCTTACCGCAATAGCCCTAGTGCCTATCGCGTAATTTCCGCAGCCGATGTGCTCAATGGCGATATTGACGCGGGCATGCTCGAAAATAGCTGGGTGTTGATTGGCGCTACCGCATTTGGCATTGGCGATATCGTTCCGACTCCTTATAGCGGCGCGACTCAGGGTGTTGAGTTGCAAGCACGTATTCTGGGCAGCTTGCTCGATACCAATGTGCCTTATACGCCAAGCGGCGCATGGCTGTTTTTGCTGGCCTTATGCGCCATCAGTGCGGCCGTCCTCTTTGCCTTGGCCGGTGCCCGCGAGCGCTTTGCGAGTTATGGGCTGCCTATAGCGGGGGCTGTTTTGCCTTTGCTGGCACTAGGCCTGCATATCGAACTGCTTAATATGAGCAATATATGGCTTGGTTGGGTATCCCCCGCCCTGTTCAGCGTGTGCGCGGCAAGTGCCTTGATGTTGCTTGAGCAGGCAAGAGTGCGCAATGAGCGCAGCCGTGTGTTTGGCAATCTCAATGCCTATTTGCCAAGCGATGTGGCCAAAGAAATTGCCTTTAGTTTGCCCAGCTCTAGCGTCAATGCGCGCCGCAGTGAAGTCACCTTATTGAGCGCCGACCTGCGTAACTTCTCTGCCTTTAGCGAGGCGCGTCCCCCAGAAGAGTCAGCCGCACTGCTGCATTACTTCTTCGTGCGTGCTGCTGAGATTGTCGAGCAGCATGGCGGGCGTATTCATGAGTTTAAAGGCGATGGTCTGTTGGCTGTTTGGGATGGCCACGATGCGCGCGCCGCACAACAAGCCTTGAGTGCCGCCCAATCAATGGAGGGCTCAATCGCTCGTGATATGCCGCAAGCCCCGCCGGAAGGTTTAGAGCCTTTGGCATTAGGGATTGGTATAGAGCAAGGCCCAGTGTTGATAGGCTCTATTGGCCCAGCACAGCGCCGAACGCATACCTTATTGGGCGATACTGTCACCATCGCTTTGCGTATTCAGGAAATGACAACCGAACTTGCGTTGCCGATCTTGGTGGGCGAATGCGCTGCGCGCAATTTGCAAGGTCAAAAGCTTGAATCTCAAGGTAGTTACCTTTTGACTGGTTTGAATACGCCCCATGTGTTGTTTTCGCCTCCGCTAGACGCTCTTCCTGTTCGCCGCGCAAAGTCTGAATCTGTGACGCTCACAGTATTATCGGGCGGCAAGCGCTGATATTCTAGCTAGGTATTTTCAAGACAGATTCCCGTCACATAAAAGGGTGTTTTGTTATTGCTTGTGGCGCCTTGTTTCATGATAATTGCGCAAATAAATTTACATGACATACGCTTCGATATGTCTGTCGCCTAGCCGGACCCACAGACACTATGCGCTGGTCAATCCTCACTTTTAGTTTCTTGCTCCCCTTATCTGCGCACGCGTGCCCCGATCTGCAATCGTTTTATCAATATGATGACGACGTGGAGTCACAAATTGAGTTGGAGTCTGCTTTAGCTCCCTTGATGAGTGAGTGTTTGCGCAGCCCTGAATTTTTTGCGCTTTACGGCGCGGCTTTAATGGAGACGGGCAAGCTCTCAGTTGCGCTGGAGATGCTCGAACGCGCCTTATTGCTTGACGCTAACAATGGCTCTGCGCTGATCGACTATGCGCAAGCGCTATACTTGCGCGGACAATTGTTCTCGGCACTCGATCTCAATCAGCAACTCAGCCAGCGCCAAGATCTGCCTGCCAATATCGCAACTCTAGTCGCAGAGCGCGAAGAGCGCTGGCGCCGTGATACTCGTGCTTATGGGGTGCAGCTAGATGTGCTGGCCGGTTTTGACAACAACCTCAACGGGGCGCCAGACCCAAATCAAATTACCCTTACGCTTTCAGGCGAGCCAGTCATATTGACACTCAACCCAGAGTTTCAGGCGATTAGCGGGCCCTATCTAAACCTACGATTGGGCGGGCAATTTCAACAGCTGGCTTCTGACCACCAACACAATGTAACGGGGGAGATAAGAAGCCGAATCAGTGAAGACGCCGCTTCGGACCTCATTCAGGCCTCTGCCCATTACAATTACTTGTTACCTAAACGGGACAATGCTTGGCAGTTTGGTGGAGGGATGAGCCATCTATTCTTCGGTGGCAACCCGCTTTACACCGCCGTGGATAGCAATGTTCGCTATCAAAAAATAACTTCCAGGAGTTGTACCCGCCGGTATGAGTTGGCTGGGCAATATCAGCTGTACAACGATCAAAGCCGTTTGAACTCGATCGAGAGCAAGCTTAGTGCAGGCTTGGATTGCCCAGTGCAGGCTTTGGGCTTGCCTACCTTGTTGGGCGGCGAGTTGGCCATAGTCCATAGCGCAGCCCTCAAAGATGGCCGCCCTGGTGGGGACCGCTTGGGCTGGCAATTCAATCTTGCTTGGCAGTTTCCGCTTTTAGGCGGCATGTTGACTAGCCAGCTTAGCCATACAGAATTGGACGACCAAAAGGGCTATAGCGCCTTGCTAGATGACGGCGCACAACGCTGGGTAAAACGTAGCTTCGCGCTGCTGCAATACAGGCAAATGCTGCAGCCTAACTTGGCGTTTATGTTCAATATTTATCATCAAAACCAGCATAGCAATATCGAACTTTTTGACAGCGTCGACAGCACCCTCGAACTTGGCATAAGCGCTAGCTTTTAAAAACAAAGTTAATTGTTTAAAAATAGCAGCTTACGGCCGCATCTTAATGAAACAAACAGCTTGTAATTGCTAGGCAGTCCTAGTAGTATCTTCGCCCATGTCCGCTTGTGGTCAGGAATCACTATGCCATTTAAGTGGGTTCAACTAGGAATATTCAGCAAGTTTTCGTCTATGTGACTGTAGTCACAGGGAAGTGAAAGCGAACTGCGTATCCTTGGCACAACCGAATGGGGTCATCCGCTGTTGTAGGCGTGTCACAATCGGATAAAACAAATTGGATTAAAATTTTAAGGAGTTCTAACAATGGCGATTACCGTCGAAGCTCGTACCAATCTCGTAGGCCTCGTAGTAGGTATGTTTGGTGCTGCACCAGGTGCAAGTGTTTTGTCTGACCTAGTAGCATCTTACGAAGCAGGCGCAACAATCAAGCAAATCGCAGCTAACCTTGCGAACACTACTGAATTCACAGGCATTTTCCCAACTTTCCTTACTAACGAAGAGTTTGCAACTAAAGTTGTTAATCAACTAGTTGGTAGCGAAGTTGTTCAAGCTGAAAAAGACGCAGCCGTTACTACTCTAGTAGGCATGCTAAACGGTGGCGCAAGCCGCACAGATGTATTCGTTGACGCAATCGCTGCTGTTGACGCTCTACAATCTACTAACGCTGCATGGGCAAATGCCGGTGCTGCGTTCGATAACAAAGTCGAAGTCGCAGTTTACTACTCTGTTGAAAAACAACTAAGTGGTGCATCTTTGCAAGCGCTTCAAAACGTAGTGGCTTCAGTTACTAGCAGCGCAGCTTCAGTAACTAGTGCGAAAGCATCTGTAGACAACGTACAGAATCCAGGTTCTACGTTCTCATTCACTACCGGTGTGGATGCACTCGTCGGCGCTTCTGCTGATGACGTGTTCAATGCTACAGTAACTAGTACCTCTGCAACTTTGGGTGCGCTTGACACTGTTGATGGCGGTGCAGGTAACGACACTATGAATGTAGTGGAGACTGGAGTAGCCGCCAACGCGGATTACGTCCTTCCAACTGGACTTTCAATAAAGAATGTAGAAACTTTGAAAGTTACAACTAATGGCGCCCTAGGCACACTGGCTGGTACTAACTTTGACGTGTCTGCTATTGCAGGTTTGACTTCATTTGTAGGCGCTGCTGCTGGTGCAGGTACTGCGACTGGTAGTGAAATAAAGGCAGCTGGAACTACTGATGTTACTTTAACTGTTGCAGGCGCAAATGCTGCAACTGTTAATGGTGGTAAGGATGTACATGTAAATGCAGGCACTGGTGGTGTAACTACTATCGCTGGTTTGGCTTCTGGTACTTCTTCTGCTTCTGTTAAAGGTGGTGGTAATGTTGTTGTATCTGGTAATAGCATGAAGAGCCTAACATTGGATGCTATCGCTGGTACAACTGCGGGCTTTACTTCTACTGGTGGTGCAACTGTTACTGTTAAAAACCAGACTTCTGCATTGGCCACAACTGTGACTAATGCAACATCAACTGCGCTAACTGTTAACGTTGATGGCGTTGGTTATACTGCTGTTGGTGGTACTACACCAGTTGCCGTTTCTGTTGCTGCTGGCTCAGCTGCTGCAACTATCAACCTAAATGCTACTGGCAATAAGAGCAGTGTTACTGTTTCAGGCGCTGCCGCAAAGACATTGAACATTACTGGTAGTGCTGCACTAACATTGGCCAGTCCTCTTGCAACTGCGACTAAAATTGATGGCTCTGCCGCAACAGGCGCTTTGACTCTTGGCGATTTGAACGCTGGTACTCTTACAGTTACTACTGGCTCGGGCGATGATTCTCTAGCTGTTCAAGCAACAACGGCAGCTACTGTAACTACTGGAGCTGGTAACGACACAGTGACATTAAAATCTGCTCTTGCTGCAGCTTCAAAAATCACTCTAGGTGCAGGCAACGACACAGTGTTGTTCGGCACTGGTGGTAGTGTTGCAACTTCAACTTCAACAGTTATTGATGGCGGAGACGGTGACGACTCTGTATCTGCTAACCTAATCAATGCTGGAAATGCGACTCAGTTTGTAAACTTTGAGAAAGTGAACTTAGATAGCGCTACTGGTCTTGATCTTGCTTTGTTGACTGGTAACACTATTTCTGGTTTGACTATCAGTGGCGCTGCTGCTGCTAACGCAACTTATCAGAATGTAAAGCTTGCCAACTCATTGACTGTTGATTATGTGGGTTTAAACACAAACACAAATACATTGACTTTCTCTGACGCAAGTGGAACTTCTGACACTTACAGCATCACTTTCGCAGGTGTTGGTGCTTCTACTCCAACTAGTGCAACAGTGGGCGCCGGCACAGTTGCTGCTCAAGGTATTGAGAACTTCAGTATCGTTTCTGGTGGGACAAAAGCCTGGAACTCCTTGACTCTTGGTACAAACACTGTAGCGAAAACAGTTACCATTACGGGTGACGCTAAACTGGATTTAGCATTTACTGCGTTTGGTACTGCGGGTGCATCTGGTGTTACTTCAATTGATGGCTCTGCAGCAACTGGTGCCTTGTCTATCAATGCAGCTAACATTGGCAAAGCAACTGCTGGACTCACAATCAAAGGTGGTTCTGCAGCAGACACGCTAACTGCTAGTACAGTATCTGTTAGTCTAACTGGTGGTGCTGGTGCAGACTCGTTCAATGTTGCAGCTGCTCTTGTTGGCACTGCTACTCCTGCAGGTTTGGTAACTACTACAATTACTGATGCAACAGCTGGTGATAAGATTATCTTCGCTGACTTAGGTACAGAAGTATTTACTTCTACTAAGATTAACGTAAGTACAGCAACTGCATTGATTGGCGGTACAACAAATGCCCTAGACTTAGCGGCTGCAGCTGCAGACTCTAGTACAAACGGCCAAATCACTTGGTTCCAGTATGCTGGTGACACGTATGTTGTTCAGGAGCTGGGCGCAAATGCAGCTGTAATTGGCACTGACGATGTCGTTGTTAAGTTAACTGGTCTAATTGATCTGTCTACTGCAACTTACGACGCAACGACTAACGCACTAACTTTGGTGTAATAGTCCTTTACTGAAAGCAACTACGTACACGTAGTTGCTTGATGTAAAAAAACCCCCTATTGCGAAAGTGGTAGGGGGTTTTTTATTTTAGAGTTTGCGATTTACTCGTGCTGCATAAAAACACTAAACGCCATCAAAGTTTATATTACCTTCGTCACCAGAAAGCCCGAACTGTAAGTCTTTGACGCTTGGGGGGTTGCTTTGAGACTTCGCAGCGCTATCGATTAAAACTTCTAAATTTTGCATCGAAAGTAACTGGCAATAGATCAAAGGTAAGGCTCCTGCATCGCGCAAGCGGGTTAATTGATTGGAGTCCAGAGAATTAAACTTAACTTCATTAATTCGAAAAATGCCCTCTACCAATACATCTTGTTCGCCTTTTTTTACAGTTATAGGCCAACTCTCGTACAAATCTAATTCGTTGAGTAAATTACAAATTGAATGCGTAACAACGTGATTCTCAAAAACATGAATTAAAAAATTTAGAATATCGTTAATCGATGGGCTTGGTTCACCTTCGCTATCGAAAAAAGGATGCCCTTCAGTTGTACTTAAAGAAGCACTTGAGCTATCTACGCACAAAGCTTTTTTATTTTCTTCTAAATGATTCAATGCAAATGGGTAGCCACGATAAGCAGCCGGAATATACCCTGCTAACCAACTCCCTGTACTATCGACAAAATAATTATTACCCGCTTCTAAACTTTGTAGAGCAAACAATCCAAAACCATTGTTCGATCGACTAAATACTATAGGAATATGCAGTGCAGCTTTAGGGACCTCTAGAGTCACCAAAGGACACATAGCTTCATTAGCTGCAAATGCAAAATTATTAGTTGGATTCCATCGTAAATTCTTATGGAGCTCTTTTGAAACTACTTCATATGTTGACATAACAATTGCCTGCTAGAGTATTTGAACATTAATGATACCGATATTCTGATTCGGGGGGGGGCTTGTTGAAATCACTGTCTACTGGGTATTGTTGCCATACAGTCGAATGCCATTCTGAAATTTTCCACAAAGACCTTAATATTAAGAGCCATTGAACAAGCTCAGGCGCAGTTAGGTTTAAAAGTGTTTGCTCAGTATGCGATTTTCGAAAACGTAGAGATAAATAACTGACGTTTGCTGTGATATCGACTTCTTCCACTAGCCAGTTCTGAGTATTTGTAATACTTGCTGGTTTTACTTCTGACTCGATGCATTCATCTAGCTTTAAATTTTGGTTCGTAAAATTGCCTTTACATAAGCTATTGTGAGTTTCTAGCCAGGTAAAAAGACTTGGTAATAAGCGTAGTAATAATCTTTGAGTAAGGGAAAATGTTACGTAGTCATTCTGACTAGTTTCACCTATTATTTCTATTCGGTCTTCTATGTCGTTATATTTAGTCGTAAGCTTGATTAGTTTAGTCATGGTATATATTTCTTCAACATTCGACTCCATCGTGCAAACTAATAGAGTTTAGAGTCACGATAGGTATGACGCAATGTCTAACCCTATCTTAAGATAAGCAAATAAAACTAAAAAACTATATCTGACGACTAAGAAGCGCATTGCAACTATGGACAAAACAAGCACAGGCTATAATACTGAGGTTCTGCACATGATTTTTTTTAAAATAGTAGTAATCCCAATTTTAGTCGTAGGCATAGCCAGCGAAAGAGCATTAAGCGCAGTAGAGCTCAATCTCTTCGAGCGTGTAGAGTCAACAAATACCATTAACTCTATTAGTAGCGACCAAGCCCGCGAACAACGCGCCCTCCCCAACGCCCCAACGTTCACTCTGCTTGGCACCAGCCGCATCGGCGGCAAGCTAAAAGCCAGCCTAGTCGATAATAATGGTGAGGTTATTCGGGTGGAGATGGGCGACGAAGCTTCTACCCCAATTCCCGGCCATGTCGGCTATAGATTGGTGCGGGTAGGTTCGCGTGAAGTGGCAATCAGCTTGCCTGGGAATACGCCGTGCATTGGCTTTGAAGATAAAGGTGTCTCTTGTGGCTCCGATGGCCTAGCGGAATTATCCCTCACTACGGCGGCTCCTATCATAGTCGCATCTACTGCAGAGCAAACACAGCAGAATAACGACGAAATAGCCGCAGCCAATGCCGAAGAAGAGCCCGACAACCCCTTTGCGGCGGCGCTTCGGGCAGCGGCACAGAACGAAGCAGCCACTCGCGGGCGCGGTCGGCCGATCAGCGAGCGCTTCGAGGTGCAAAGAATAGCGCCAGAGGATGTTCCGCCTGGCAAGCGCGTCGTTCGCACGCCGTTTGGTGATAGACTCGTTGATATATAATCTGCGGCACTGTGACTACTATTAAAACCTCTACTAGCCCCTCTCTTTCGATCTCAATCGTTATCTATCGCTCAGCGCTAGAGGTGTTGAGTGAAACCCTGTCTACCCTTCTAAGTTCTGTTAGCCATTCGCTAGAGGATGGCGATCTTAGTTCGGCGCAGATCACCCTCGTGCACAATGCAGTGCCTTGCCCGCAATTGAGTGCATTGATACAAGATTTTACCCAGCGTGCGGCAAAGAAAGAGGTTCAAGTGCGCCTATTAGAAGGCCATGGCAATATAGGGTATGGGCGCGGCCATAATCTGGCGGTGCTAGCGGCCAGTAGTGATTACCACCTTATATTGAACCCAGACGTTAAGCTTGTCGAAGACTCGCTTAGCCAAGGGCTGCGCTTTATGGCGGACCATTCAGAGATCGTGGCACTTAGCCCTGCGGTGGTGGGCGAAGACGGCAGTAAGCAGTATGTGTGCAAACGCTACCCTTCGGTGCTGGACTTTGTGATTCGCGGGTTCGCCCCTAATTTTGTAAAGGGCTGGTTTAGCAAGCGCCTTGCCCACTACGAAATGCAGGACTTGCCCGAGCAAGAACCTAGTACCGACATCCCCATCATCAGTGGATGTTTTATGTTGTTTCGAACCCAGGCGCTGCAGGGCGTAGAGGGCTTCGATGATCGCTACTTCCTCTATTTTGAAGATTTTGACCTATCACTACGTGTGCACTGTAAAGGTGCATTGGCCTATTTGCCGTCCATGAAGATCGTCCACCTTGGCGGCAATAGCGCTAAAAAAGGTCTGCGGCACATTGGCATGTTCGCGCGCTCTGGCCTGCGCTTCTATAACACTCACGGTTGGCGCCTGTTATGAGCCTAGAAACACACACAGCACAAAAAACTGTCTTGGTGACTGGCGGCACGGGTTTTGTTGGGCGTGCCCTTTGGCAGCGCTTGTTAGAAAAGCAATACCGAGTGCATATACTGGCGCGCTCAGAACCCAGTTCTAGCCCCGATGTGGCGAGCAGCGTGTTCTTTCAAGGGGATATCAATGACAAAGTGGCGTTGAAAGCCGCTTGTGCCGGTGTCGATACGATCTATCATCTGGCCGCCTATGCCCATGTGAATCAACACGATGCCCAAGCCATGCGGACTGTGAATGTCGAGGGAACACGCAGTTTGCTTGCCGCTGCCAAAAGCGCAGGTGTTAAGCGCATCGTCTATTTCAGTAGCATCTTGGCCGATAGTGAGTTGTACCCCCAACTTACCGACTACGGGCAGGCTAAAAAAGATGCAGAGAACCTGTTGTTAGCGGCAGCAAGTGCGGGTGAGATCGAGGTGTGTTGTCTGCGCCCTGCCAATGTCTATGGTCTAGGCATGAAGGGCAATCTATTAAGTGTGTTGAAGCTTATTCATCGTGGGGTATTGCCACCCTTGCCCTTGCCGAGCGCAAGTTTGAGCTTAGTGGGCAGCCGAGACCTTTGCGAGGCGGCGTTGCTAGCGGCTGACTCAGCCAATGCGAACCAACAAATCTACGCGGTGACCGACGGTAAAACCTATACCATGAAGGGCATTGAGCTGACGGCGCGTCGCACCCTAGGGCGGGCGCCTTTCAAGTGGCAGTTGCCGAGAGAGGCATTTTATTTGGCTTTTGCCACCCTAGAACTGCTAGGCAAAGTGCTGCGCTTGCCCAATGCCCCTGGCTTGCGTTCCTATCGGGTCTTAACCGTTGATACGGTGGTCTCAAGCGAGAAAATACAGCAGGAACTGGGCTATAATCCGGCGAGCTCATTGAGCTATGAACTTCCCGAGATTTTGCAACAGATTGCCGCGCGCCAGCAGTAATGGCTCGTTAAGCAGTAAATTGATACTTAAAAAGGCCCAGCGTGAAAATCACCCCTACTACTATTGCCGATGTCGTCATTCTCGAACCCACTTTGCATGGGGATCACCGAGGCTTTTTTCTTGAAACTTGGCGTGAGTCGACCTTTGACTCTATCGCCCCTGGCCTGAAATTTGTGCAAGACAATCACAGCAAATCAGGCAAAGGTATTCTGCGCGGCCTGCATTACCAATTAAAGCAGCCACAAGGGAAGCTTGTGCGTGTTATTGCTGGCGAGATCTATGACGTGGCTGTGGATATGCGTCGCAACTCGGCAAGCTTTGGGCAGTGGGTTGGCGTGACTTTGTCAGCGGATAATCATCGGCAACTATGGGTGCCACCGGGTTTTGCCCATGGTTTTGTCGTAACCAGCGAAAGCGCCGAAATGGTGTACAAATGCACCGACTACTATGCGCCAGAGGATGAGCATTCCTTGCTTTGGAATGACCCAGCATTAGCAATCGACTGGCCATTGCAAGATTTAGGGATGGCAGAACCGGTTCTCTCTGCGAAAGATCGCGAAGGCAAATTATTTGCCGATGCCGTTGTGTACGAAAACAGTTAAATAAGCGAAAGCACGGAGCAACAATACATGGGAAAACGCATTGTCATTACTGGGGCAAATGGTCAGTTAGGCCAAACTCTCATGCGTTCGACGTTGTTTGAGCTTCATACTTTGTTGCCGCTTGGGCGTGAAGACATGGACATTGCGATCCAATCCGAGGTTTCAGCCAAGCTCGATGCCTTAAAGCCCGATGTCATTATCAATGCGGCGGCCTACACGGCTGTGGATGCGGCAGAGACGAACCCCGAAGATGCTTACAGCATTAACGAACAAGGGGTAAAGCATCTGGCACGTTGGTGTAAAGGCAAGCCTTGTCATCTCATTCATGTGTCTACTGACTTTGTGTTTGCTGGCGACAAAAATCGCCCCTACCGTGTCGACGAGCAAACCAACCCTTTGAGCATTTACGGTCAAAGCAAATTGGCTGGCGAGAAAATGTTGACAGAGATTTTACCGAGTAAATTCACCATCGTGCGAACGGCCTGGCTGTACTCTCCTTACAATAATAATTTCTTGAAAACGATGCTGCGCTTGATGCGTGAGCGCGACGAACTCAATGTGGTTGACGATCAAATTGGAACGCCTACTTCAACGGCAGGGCTCGCTGCCTGTTTGCATGGGCTTGTGATGGCTGAAAAGCCAGGCAAACTGTACCATTGGACCGACGCCGGCGTGGCAAGCTGGTATGACTTTGCAGTGGCGATTCAAGAGGAGGCCCTAGCAAAGTCCTTTTTAGACCATGCCATTCCTATTCATCCAATCTCCACTGAAAAATATAAAACGGCGGCAGTGCGCCCGCCCTACAGCGTGCTCGACAAATCCAAAGCCTTATTAGATTTGCAGTGCCCACAGATCCATTGGCGCGAAGCCCTACGAGATGTCCTGCGCACATTGACAGAAAAATAGAGGCCAAAAAAGATTGCCATGTAGGAGCTTGCCTGCAAGCGAAACTGACTATAACGATAATTCCAAAGCGAGACACACAAAATGCGAAAAGTCTTAATCACCGGCGCAGCTGGATTCATCGGAGCAAACTTCACTCATTACTGGTTGAAGAAATACCCAGCAGATAAAGTCGTCGCATTAGATGTGCTGACTTATGCGGGCAATACTTGGAACTTGCACGATGTGTGGAACGAGCCAGCCTTGACCTTCGTGAAAGGCGATATCTGTGATCAAGCACTTATCGAGCAATTGCTGACAGAGCACGGTATAGACACCATTGTGCACTTTGCCGCTGAGAGCCATGTGGATCGCTCAATAACCGGGCCAGATGCCTTTATTAACACCAATATTATCGGCACACACAGTTTGCTAAAAGCCGCTAAGGCATTTTGGTTAGATAAAGAGGAGCCGCTGGCCCATCACTTTCATCACGTCTCAACAGATGAAGTGTATGGGACGCTAGAGCCTGACGATCCGGCTTTCTCTGAGCTAACCCCCTATGCGCCCAACTCTCCTTATGCAGCAAGCAAGGCGGCATCGGACCATTTGGTGCGCTCATATCATCACACCTATGGTTTGCGCGTCACCACGAGTAATTGCTCAAACAACTACGGGCCTTATCACTTTCCAGAGAAACTGATTCCTTTGTGCTTGTTGAATATTCTGCATGGTAAGCCCTTGCCGATTTATGGCAATGGTTTGCAGATTCGCGACTGGCTCTATGTGGATGACCACGCGCGCGGCATTGATCTTGTGATCAATAAGGGTGAGCCGGGCGAGACCTATAATGTGGGCGGTAATAATGAGTGGACGAATATCGATGTGGTGAAATTGCTTTGCCAGTTAGTCGATGGTTTTTTTGCTACCGATGAAGAGCTACGCATTCGCTTTCCACAATGCCCTGCTGCAAAAGGCAGTGCTAGTACAAGCCTCATTACCTATGTAACCGACCGCCCTGGCCATGACACGCGTTATGCCATTAATGCTGAAAAGATCATGTCGCAACTTGGTTACGAGCCAAAAGTAGGTTTTGCCGACGGCCTGACGCGCACTGTGCAATGGTATTTAGATAACCAGCAGTGGTGGGAAAAAATACAAGACGGCACCTACAAAAACGGCTTCTAAGGAAGCCGTTTTACTTTAGGGAAGTAGATAAAAGTACTGTTCGTCGCCGGTACTGTATACCATTCTGAAATCTTCGGTGCCATCACCGTTCAAGTCCCCCACTCCAAACAAACCCGTTTTCAAGGTTGTGCCAGCATAGGTTTTAGGGTCTACGCGGCGGACTATAAAATCTGCATACAGCTTAATAGTGCGGCCGTTAAAACTAAACGCGCTAATGCCAAATGGCTCGAAGCGCACATTCGACACACCATTGAGCGCCAACAAGGCGTTGATATATTCCTGGCCGATTGAAGGCGCAGTGGTAAACAGTTGCTGACGCACGACGTTGTCGCTGGTGTACACCACCTGCATATATTCCTGCCCGGCTAAGGCGGGGTTTGGATGGGGGTGTAGATACACGCCTTCGACAGAGCCACCAGGTGCCACGCTCGATGTGATCGATGGCCGCAGGTTATAGCGGTCATAAAAGGAATTATTAATCACGAGCTTGCCATCGTCATCTAAGTCAAGCGGGGGTGGCCCTTGGTTGCGTTGCACAGTGAGGTTGCCGTAAGCGGTAATCACCATCTTAGGAATGGAAAGTGCATTGAGCGCAAACTGTAAAACACTAGTATTGGCTAGGGCGGGTTGAAAATTGACCTGCAAGCCTTCGTCATTGATCATTCTTCCGCTTTGGTCTTGATTGAGAAATACGGCACTGCTTGCGCCGGTACTTGCCTTGCCCGCGGTGTATGGGTAGAAGTGAAAGGAGTTGTCGCCCACTTTGATCGTGACGATGCCGGTGGCGGCGGCTTGCGTGGCCTCTAGTGAAGTAATGCTTAATTCGGGAATGCGATTAATAGTGGTAAGTATTGTGTTGGCACTGTTGAACGGCGATGCCTGAGTCATGCTTAGTACCTGACCCTGCGTGATATTGTCTACCGCGGGGGTAATCTTCGTGAGGTTCGGGGTGAAGTCCTCATCATCGTTGACGATGGTAAGCGTGGCAGTGGCTTGTTCGCCCAGTGTGGCAAGGGTTGGGGCTGATAAGGTCAATGTTAGGTTTTTGTCGACTTGGCCAACGGAATTGTCAACGATTGTCACGGTAAAGGTTTGCGTGAGGACGCCTTCGCCGAAGGTCAAGGTGCCGGTAGCGGCTGTATAAAAATCCGGAGCGGTCGCAGTACCATTGCTAGTGGCGTATTTGACGGTCACCTCGCCATTACTGCCGTTTATTCTTGATACGGTAATCGTTGCATTGCCCGCATTTTCCGCCACGCTATAAGTAGCGGCTGAAAACTCCAATTTGCCCGCCTCGAAATCGAGGATGCTTAACGTGGCTGCTGCATCTGCGCCTATGGTGTCACCAGTGGGGCTCGATAGCGTTAGGGCAACAGTTTCGGTGCCTTCCACAACGGCATCATCGAGAATGGCGACAGTTACAGTCTTATTGGCACTGTCCCCTGCTGCCCAGGAAACAGTGGCAGATAATGCCGTGTAATCGGTGCCCGCAGTCGCAGTGCCATCGGCGCTAGTGACCAGTACAGTAGCAGCGCCAGTAGTCACTCCCGTGCGCTTGAGAGTGATGGTGGCGGTGGCTGGGGAGGCAGCTTCAGAGACGCTGAAACTCGTGGCGTTAAATTCGATAACACCGGCCTGTGCGAAGGTGCAGGCACAAAGAAGCAGAAGAGATAAGGCGCTGCGGGAAAACAATGTCATAAGGTTTGCCATAGAAAGTGAGTTCAAACTAGTTGCTAGCATACCGCGGTTTATCGGCCGAAGCTGATGAATCTTGAATGTCGCGGGTTTTGCAGCATAGCGGGTTTTGCTAGTTGGCTCACGAGAATTTTGAGAATCTGTGACATACTTGGCGCAGTGAAAACACTAGATTAATAAGGAGTGACCCTGTGATGCTGAGGTTTGCAAATCCACTGCTTAAAGCGATTTTCGTCATTGCTTTGCTGAATTGTCTGTACGCTGGCGCCGCTAGTGCCAGCACCGTCCTTGAAATGAGCTTCGCACAGGTCGTTGAGCACTCTGAATTAGTGTTTGAGGGGCGAGTACAAAGCGTAGAGCCGCAAATATTGGGCGATGGCAGAATTTACACCTTTGTTGAATTCGAAATCCTCGATGTCGTCAAAGGAGCTTATACCGATACGCAAATTCAATTGAGCTTTCTGGGCGGCGAGCTTGCGGGCAAAGGCATGTTTGTCACGGATATGAAGATCCCTCTGGTGGGGGAAACAGGCTTGTATTTCGTTGAGTCACTTAGCCAAGCTCAGGTGAATCCATTCGTGGGTTGGAGCCAGGGTCATTACTTGATCGAGACCTTGCCAGACAATAGCCGAGTGGTGACCACAGTGGCGAATGAGACGGTCATTGCTTTAGATGCGCCAACAAGCCAAGCGCCCACTACGAGTGCCATGAATAGCTTTAGCAAAGGCAAGGCTAAGGGCGTGCTCATCCAACAGCAAAACCAACTTAGCGCACTTAGCCAAGCGCTGAGTGTTGAGCAGTTCAAGGCCGCGGTGCGTGATGTCGCAGAGCAAGCGCGATGAAGGGGCCTGTGAAGATGAGCAAAAAAACACTGCTAATAGCGGTGCTTGGGCTGAGCTGCGCGACCACTTATGCCTATAACGTCTCAGGAACCAAATGGCCCGGCGCTGCGACGCATCTCTATATTGGCATACCCGGCACCGCGCCCAGTGGTGTGACCTGGAGCGAGGCCTTGCGCCGCTCAGCCTTAGATTGGACGGCCAATACTCCGTTTACCTTCAATACCATCTCTAGCTACAAAGACCCTTGCAATGGCTACAGTGTGAACAGCCAAGCGTCGGGCTTTCCTGATGGCCAAGGCGATGGGCTAAACGGTACTGACTTTACGACAACGGTGTGTGGTAACAACTATGGCACTAATGTCTTGGCTGTTACCTTGGTGTATACCGAATCCAATCTGTTGGGTGCCTTCGATATAACCGAGGCGGATGTGGTCTTTAATGCCAACTCTCGATTCGATATATATGACGGCACGATGAGCCAGTCACGAGGGACCGATTTCGAACGAGTCGCCTTGCATGAGTTTGGTCATGTCATCGGGATGAGTCACGAACAGTCTGCCACATCGATTATGCGCGCGACCATCGGCAACTCGTTTACCCTGCAAGACGATGATATCGCCGGCGCAACGGCTCTGTACAACGGTTATCGAAATTGCCCGTTTACAGATTTAAGTTTTGGGCGGCGCAACGGCAGCCTTAGTTCGGGCGATTGCACCGTGCAAGAGTTGATGGGCGGTGGCGATGACCCTAGTTTGGTCGATGTGTACCAATTTAGCTTAGAGCAGGCGACCACGGTCAATATCGACATGACTTCTCCGTCACTAGATTCAGTCTTGGTGTTGATGACGGGCAAGTCCGAAGTCATTGAAATCGACGACGATAGTGCTGGCGCTTGTAACTCTCGCATCAACCGCACTTTACCGGCAGGTGATTACGCCGTGCTGGCCAACACCTTTGCCGGAGAGTCGGACTGCGGCGACACCTTTGGCCCCTATGAACTCACGATGTCCTATGCAAGTAATGGGCTCTTAGGCCTTCCAGGGCGTGCGAGCCTGCAAGGGGGCAATGCCAATGCGAGCTTCTCTGGTGCTGTTACCAGCAATAAAGGGCAAAGCTACAGCAATCTCGTGCGTTCAACTCAATCGGTCGATGTCACAGGGCAGATCACCGTTGACCCTGTTCACCGTGGGAAAGCCGGTTTTATCGTGGTGGCGGCACTATTGGATGATGGTGAGATTCTGCTACGCGACTCTATTGGCCAATTAATCAGCTATGACCCGCAATCTGGCAATATCCCTAAATTCAAATCGAAGACCTTGGCAGCTGTGGAGAACGTCGCGGTGCTAAGCAATACGGTGCCTGCACAATTGGGGATTAGCAGTATTGTCGTCGATTTTTTGATTGGCTATGGCGTTGATAGCGATCCGAATGAGCTCTATTTCCATGCGGCGCCAATTAACCTCACGGTGACGCCTTAATGGCAAACGGAGCGAATGCAAATTTACTCCGGGCCCTGAGTCACTGTATAATCGCGCACATCTCGTGAAATCTTGCATATGGCAGTGTGTTGTCAATTTTGCGCTATAGGCATGCGAGAGTTTAATTTGATTACTTTAAGAGGATTTTAGCGTGGCAGTTTTCAACAGCAATATCGTTATACGCGTCGCTCGATTGAGCGTGCTGGCACTGAGCGTCGTGTTTATGGGCTCACTTGCCGCTCAGACTAGCGAGGAATTGATCGCAGAGCGAATCAAGCCAGTTGGTGAAGTCTGTGTTGCTGGCGAGTCTTGCGCTCGTGGCGGTGCGGCGCCTATGGCGGCGGCCGGAGCTGCAGCAAGCGGTGAATTCAATGTTGAACAGACTTATCAGCAAAACTGCAACGTATGCCACGCCTCTGGCATGGCCGGTGCACCAAAGCTTGATGATGCGGCTGAGTGGCAAGCGCGCTTGGCGGATAAAGGCATGGAAACATTGGTAGCGAATGCGATCAATGGGATCAACGCAATGCCTGCGAAAGGAATGTGCATGACTTGTAGTGATGAAAACATTGCAGAGCTAGTTGAGTACATATCAGGACAAGGTCAGTAAGGCTGTTCATTGCTGGTTAAGCTTGGTTTAGTTATTCTGAATTTGTAACGGTGTAATACCGGTAACAGTAATAGGAGCAAGACGTCGTGAAATTGATCAATATTTTGAAGTCCCGTTTAGTACAACTAAGTGCAATTGCTACACTCATCATTATGTCTGGTACTACTTCGGCAGATACTCCTACTTCAGGAGTAATGCAGTTGGCCCAGAATTCTGACGGGTTTGAAGTAGAACGTGTATATATGCAAAGCTGCTGGGCATGTCATAACAGCGGTGCGGCTGGTGCTCCTAAAGTAGGCGTGGCAGCAGATTGGGCGCCACGTATCGAAAAAGGCATGGATACATTGCTTGAAAATGCCATCAACGGCATTAATGCAATGCCAGCTAAAGGCTTGTGCTTCACTTGTACTGACGACGATCTGAAAGATCTTATCCAGTACATGGTAGATAGCAGTCAATAAGTGGCGTGATGCTACTGTAGAAAGGGCTCTTAGGAGCCCTTTTTTGTGCCTAATTGAATAGGTTTTTTAACCCCGCAATTGCGGCGGCACCCTTCTCTTGTTTTTGTTCTGCGGTTGCCTCTGAGCGCCCTTCCCATTCCAATAAGTCTTGCGGTAGTTCATCCAAGAACCGGCTGGGTGTGGTTGTGATTGTTTCGCCGAATTGTTTGCGTTTGCGCGCTAAGGTGAACGTTAAACTCTGCTGCGCACGAGTGACGCCCACATAGGCAAGACGCCTTTCTTCTTCGATGTCATCGTTCTCTATGCTGTTGCGATGGGGCAGGAGTTCCTCTTCCATGCCCATGATGAACACATAAGGAAACTCCAAACCCTTTGCGGCATGCAGTGTCATGAGCTGAACCTGGTTGTCGATATCCTCTTCTTCTTGTCTCTCCATCATATCGCGTAGGATCAACTTGTTAATCGCCGCCTCGATGTCTTCATCGGCGTCGTCCTCTTTGTTGGCTAGGCTCTTCTGTAGCGATGAAATCAGCACTTCGACATTGCCGATGGCTCTTTCAGCCGCGTTGGGCGTTTTGGCATTCTGATGCAGCCAACCCTCATAATCCATGTCGCTGAGCATTTCTCGAATTGCGGCGATACTGTCACCGCGTTGGGAATTTTCGCGAATTCTGTCAAGCCAAGAGGCGAACCGCGTTAAGCGTTCGATTTTCTTCTCTTCTAAAAACTGCCCAAGTCCAATCTCATTGCAGGCGTTGAGTAGGCTAGTTTCGCGTTCACTCGCATAGCTGTTGAGCCCCTCTAGAATGCTAGGGCCAATCTTGCGGCGCGGGGTGTTAATTGCACGTAAAAATGCATTGTCGTCATCTGGGTTAATCAGCAGGCGCAAATAAGCCATGATATCTTTGATCTCTGGCTTTGAGAAGAAAGACGTGCCCCCTGTAATTTGATAAGGGATCTGATTGGCTTGTAGTTGAATCTCTAATGCTCGCGCCTGATGATTGCCTCGGTACAGTACAGCAAAATCTCTGAAGCGCAGCCCTTTGTTAATACATAGGCTGAGGATCTCGAGCGCGATGCGTTCAACTTCACCGTCTTGGTGCGGGCACATAATCACGCGGATCTGATTACCAAGCCCTAACTCACTCCATAGCTGTTTCTCATAGATATGGGGGTTGTTGGCAATCAGAGTGTTCGCGGCGCGCAGAATATTATTATTAGAGCGATAGTTTTGTTCTAGTTTAATGAGTCTCAGCTTCGGGTAGTCTTTCTCTAATTGCACCATGTTCTCAGGGCGCGCGCCACGCCAAGAATAGATCGACTGATCGTCATCCCCGACCACGGTAAGGCCGCTGCGAGGACCAACCAAAAGTTTTACGAGCAAATATTGACCAGTGTTGGTGTCTTGATATTCGTCGACAAGAAGATAGTGGATGCGGTTTTGCCAGCGCTCCAGGACGTCTTGTTGTTCTTGAAAGAGTTGCACGGGTAAGCGAATTAAATCGTCAAAATCAACGGCGTTAAACGCAAGAAGATGGCGTTGATACTCGGTGTATACCCGTGCAGCGAATACCGCCTCGGCGTCTTCGGCAACGAGTTCTGCCTGCTTAGGTGTTAATAGCTGGTTTTTCCAAGAAGATATCGTGTTTTGTGTGTTTTTGAGTTGTTCGTCACTAATTTCGGCCTCTTTGTGCAGTAAACTCTTCAAAAGCGCGAGACTGTCTTGGCTGTCAAAGATAGAAAAGCCCGATTTGTAACCGAGTTTGGCGTGTTCACGGCGAATGATGGTGAGGCCAAGATGGTGAAAGGTCGAGATCGTTAAGCCTCGCGCACTGGCACCCTGTGCGGTGTTGCGAATTAGTTGGCTGACGCGTTCTTTCATCTCGCGTGCCGCTTTGTTGGTAAATGTGACTGCGGCAATTTTATGAGCGGGGTAACCACACTCATTAATAAGATAGCTAATTTTTTGCGTGATAACGCTCGTTTTGCCGCTACCAGCCCCTGCGAGGACTAACAATGGGGAGCTTATGTATTTGACCGCCTCTTTTTGACGGCTATTGAGTTTCTTCACAGGGGTTGATTTTCGTCTTTACTAGTAATGGGTTGGGGTGTTCTCTATTATATACGAGCCTAGTCCATACTCCTTGAATTGATTGGGTTTTACTTGTTTATTCTTTCATCAAATATTTATGAAAGTAACTTGAGTAAATCACTTACCCTGCCGATAACAGTATTTAATGGACTGTTAAAACGTGGAGCCGCGCAGTGCAAATACTGCTGATCGCTGAACATGATGCTGAGTTTCGATTGATTGAGCGCCTGCTTAAGAATGTTGAAGACTCCCCTTATCTGCTGACGTGGTGTCAGGCAGATGTGTTGGCGTTGGCAGCGACGCAGGTCTCAGCGTATAAGGCTATTATTTGGGGCCGCATCTCAGACCCTGAAATATCCAAAGCATTGCTTAGTGAGCTCAAGCGCCAACAAATCGATATTCCCGTCATTGCCATTAGCGATCAATACCCACCAGGGGCAGACCGCGATGCTATCAAGCGTGGGGAGTCAGACATCCTGCTGCGCTCTTCCTTAACTGGCCAGTTACTAGAACGGTCTATAAATTTTGTATGCTCAAGACTAATACCCCTGCACAAGAATATAGAATCTCTCAATGCAGACCCTTTAACGGGCTTAAGTAATCGACAGGAGTTTCGCGATAAGCTTGCTCGTATTCTAGCCGATGCGAAGTCTCCAGAGTCTGTTGGCCTTCTTTTAGTAGACGTCGATCAATTTAAGAAAGTGAACGCTTCCTATGGTCAGGGAGCAGGTGACGCACTTATTCAGTTGATTGCCGCGCGTATACGCAATTGCTTATCTGAAGATCAGCACGCTGCTCGCATTGGCGGCAATGAATTTGCAGTGGTGTTTCAAAACGGTAGCGAATCGGTTGAGGAACAATGCCGCAACTGCGTAGAACAAATTATCCAAGCGATGGCAAAACCCTTCCCTGTTGCTCAGCATGCAATTCGTATGCACGTGAGTGTTGGCATCGCATTGAATAAAGAAGTAGAGATCACTGTCGATGTGTTGTTAGCAAATGCTGACATGGCGATGCGCATCGCTAAAGGTGAGAAAGGCAATAATTACCAGTTCTACACGCAGAACATGACGAAGGCCGCACAAAAAATACTCAAATTAGAGTCTGAAATAAGACGCGGTATTCGCAACGAAGAATTTGAATTGTTCTATCAACCGCGTATTGATTTGGCCAGCAATCAAATTGTTGGCGCCGAAGGGCTTGTGCGTTGGAATCATCCTACCCGTGGGCTATTACCTCCAGCTGAGTTTATCTCAGTGGCCGAAGAAAGTGGTTTGATCGTGCCATTAGGGTATTGGGTTATTCACCAGGCCTGTAAAGATCTCAATGTTCTTTCAGAGCTTGGCCACCATCAGGTGCAACTCGCGGTGAATGTGTCCTTTAGGCAATTCCAAGATAAGAACTTTGTACAGACGGTTGCCAATATTCTCGGCAACCAGGGAATTACCGAGGGCCGCTTAGAGTTTGAGTTGACCGAAACAACGATGATGATCGAGGGGCACGCCGTGGATCAAAGTTTGCGTCGCCTCAATGAACTAGGCATCGATATCTCTTTGGACGATTTTGGTACGGGCTATTCTTCGTTCGCGCACATTCAACGCTTGCCGATTTCAGTGCTGAAGATTGACCGCTCTTTCGTTGGCAGTGTTATCTCCAACGAGGACGATGCCACGATCGTCAAAGCCATTATCAGTCTGGCCCATAGCTTGAATATGCAAGTGATCGCTGAGGGAGCCGAGACGGCTGAGCAAGTGAATTTCCTTTCCGAGAATAGTTGCGACCAAGTGCAAGGCTACTTTTACAGCAAGCCTGTGACTTTCTCCTCTGTAAAAAACCTCCTCTCTCATTCCGAGCTGCTAACCAATAATATCAATGCAAGCATTACCCACTAAATCGAAGTAAGGTCAGCCTGTTATTGGCGTGAAACGAAAAACTGTACTAAACATTGAGTATTGAAATTCGTTTGCCAAGGACTGGCCTGTGTCACTCGCCATTGTTTACTCTCGTGCCAATGTTGGCGTTGATGCGCCACTAGTGACTGTCGAGACCCATTTATCCAATGGCTTGCCAAGTTTCACGATTGTCGGTTTACCAGAAACTGCAGTGCGCGAAAGCCGTGAGCGGGTACGATGCGCGATTCTCAATAGCCAGCTAGAGTTTCCCACTCGCCGTATTACTATTAATCTTGCGCCTGCAGACCTGCCTAAGAGTGGTGGGCGATTCGATCTCGCGATTGCCATTAGTATTCTGGCGGCGTCGGGTCAAATTCCGATACAAGCACTTGCGTCCGTTGAGCTTTTGGGCGAGCTAGCGCTGACGGGCACATTGAGGTCCGTATATGGTGTGCTGCCGGCTTTAATCAATGCACGCGCTTGTGGCCGCTCACTTCTGATCCCTTTAGCCAACAGAGGCGAAGCACAATTATTGCCGAACGCCAATGCCTTTGCTGGAAACCATCTTGTAGATGTATGTCGGCAGTTACAAACTGGGTCAGGTATGACTTTGTGCGAACCTGTGCTTGGCTATTCAAGCGAAGCGAATAGAAAGGGGGAGTTCGATCTCATTCGCGGGCAGAGTGCCGCAAAGCGAGCGCTGACAGTAGCGGCAGCTGGCTCGCACAATATGTTGCTTGTCGGGCCACCTGGTACAGGCAAGACCATGCTCGCTAGGAGCTTGGAGTATTTACTCCCACAGTTAAATGAAACCGCCGCGTTAGAGGCTGCCGCTATTCGCTCTATTTCGAAACAGTCACTAGACCCTGCCAATTGGCGCCAAGCCCCCTTTCGGATGCCTCATCACACGGCGACCAATGTCGCCCTTGTGGGCGGTGGTGCTCATGCTTTTCCAGGCGAAGTAAGCCTTGCGCACCAGGGAGTGTTGTTTCTAGACGAGCTAACGGAGTTTAAGCGCAGCGTATTAGAAAGTCTGCGTGAGCCTTTGGAGTCAGGAGTCATTACTATTAGCCGAGCGAGCTATCGGCTCGAACTACCAGCTCAGTTTCAACTGATTGCCGCAATGAACCCCTGCCCTTGTGGTTTTTATGGTGACCCACACGGTGCATGTAGTTGCACGCCAGAGCGCGTGCAACGCTATTTAGATAAAGTCTCTGGTCCCTTGCTCGATAGAATCGATCTCATTATAGAGGTCCCAAGGATTCCATTTGAAGAGCTGCGCGCTCCTATAGAAGGTGAAGATCAGGCAGGTAGTGAGGAGTCAGACCTACAACAAAGGATTGTCGATTGTCGAAGTATGCAAGTGGCGCGTGCAGACAAGCTCAATAGAGAACTGAACAATAAAGAGCTCGAGATCTATTGTGAGCTTGATGCCAGTGGTGAGGCGTTGCTCAAAGAGGCTGTCAGAAAGCTTTCTCTATCTGCACGTGCAAGTCATCGAATTCTTAAGCTGGCGCGCACGATTGCGGACTTAGAAGCACGAACGCAAATAGAAGTCGCGGACCTCGCCGAAGCCATCTCCTATCGCCGATACCTGCAAATATTGAACCCGCGTGCTTAATGTGGTGCTTGTGGCTGTTCAGTATCTTGCGCAAGCTTTGCAAGGCGTTCCTCTAGCACTTTTACTTGCACCTCCAATGCACTGATTTTTTCTTCTGCACGCGCCAGTGCCGCTAGTTGGCTTTCAAACTCTTCTCTGGTTAGCAGGTCCAGTTTGGAGAATCCTTTCTGCAAAGCCGCAGTCATAGATTTTTTCATGTCATCGCCAGCAGCTTCTGCTTGTGGCATGAGTTTGGAAATCTGTTGGCTGATTTCTTCAAAAATTCGCTTGTCGATCATCGTGATAGCCCTTGCGTTAAATTCATTGCTAAGCATTGTAGCTCAATCGCTCAATTTCAGTGCAACCCTTAAGGGTCATATTGCACACAAATTAAGCAGCCGAAGTGAACCAGAATGTGGCATCACAAAAAAAACGAACCATAAAGGTGCATAAAGCAAATTTATACGCAAGAAAGAAATTTTAAAATGAGAGTGGTTTTGGAATTCTAAAAATCTTTAAGTAGATGTTTTTATTAGTAAATAAAATATTTTTTGGGAAATTTTAATAATAGGCACGCTCTGTGCTTTAAGCCAATTGTCCAGTTTTAGATCGCGATTTACAAAAGTGCAATCGCGACTAGTTCGGAACAGAACCCACAAGAAAAAAATACTTACTACAACGTCTAGGAGATTTAGAAAATGAAAAAACTTACTAAGGCATTGCTTGCCACAGGATTGCTAAGCGCTACTTTTGCTGTACAGGCCCAAGAGAGTCCAATCAGCGCAAATGTAACGCTGGCAACTGACTACATCTATCGTGGTGTGTCGCAAACTAGCAGCGCCGCAGCGATACAAGGCGGCTTTGACTATGCTAGTGAGTCAGGGTTCTATGTGGGTACATGGGCATCAAACCTTTCATATGATGATTACATCGAAATTGATTACTACGGTGGATATTCAGGAAGCTTGACGGACGAGATCGGCTATGACGTTGGTTTCATTTATTATGACTATCCAGGAATGAGCACTGATGACTTTTTAGAATTCTATGGCGTGTTGAGCTATGGCGGTTTGTCTGCCTCTATCAACTACTCTAATGATTTCTATGCGTCAGTTGGCAAGGCGTTGTACTACACACTTGATTACGGTTTTGACTTAGGCAACGACTTTGCACTTGGTTTGCACTACGGATTACAGACTTATGATCTAGACTATTGGGGCACAGAAGACGCCTATTCTGAATACAATGTGTCTTTGTCTAAATCATACGCTGGTTTGGATTTCTCATTGATGTATACAGATACGGATCTTAGTGATGCGAACTGTGGAAGCCCAACAGCCTGCGATAGCACAGTCGTATTTGCAATGGGTAAATCGTTCTAAAACCCGAAGTGCGCACGTTTAGTGCATTGCTTGTCTTAACAAAGGGCCCGTCGGCAACCGCTGACGGGCCCTTTGTTATTTGGGCCAAAAACTCTATGGCACCAATTGGTGCGCGATGTGGTGCATAGCACCATTATGGTGCAATTTTGTGGGATTGGAACGGTAGTTACGAGAGATATTTTCTGCAAACTTCCGTAAGTTATTGTTTTATATCGTTATGTTCTTGTTGGCACGACCCGTGCATTAAGCATAGTCAGGTGTATCTGCACTGAATCGGCGGAGCGGATATAAATTGGTAAGGAGCAATTGTATGAAGTTAGTAACGGCAATAATTAAGCCATTCAAATTGGACGATGCCCGTGAAGCATTATCAGAAATTGGCGTGCAAGGGATCACTGTAACCGAAGTGAAGGGTTTTGGACGACAGAAAGGGCATACAGAGTTATACCGCGGTGCGGAGTATGTAGTTGATTTTCTACCTAAGGTGAAAATAGAAGTCGCTATTGCGGACGATCTACTCGATCAAACATTAGAGGCTATTACTAAAGCCGCTAACACTGGAAAGATCGGAGACGGGAAAATATTCGTTTCAGACTTGTCGCAAGTAATTCGTATTCGTACGGGTGAGACAGGCGAAGAAGCAGTTTAGAGCAAAAGATACATAGATCGAATAGATCACAAACAACGACTATAAAGTTAACCAGGAAGTAAGACTCACAGACCTGGTTTGGAGGTAAAGGTGGAAGACCAAATTTTTCAACTGCAGTACGCGATGGACACATTCTATTTCCTAGTTTGTGGCGCGCTAGTGATGTGGATGGCGGCAGGTTTCTCAATGTTAGAAGCCGGTCTTGTTCGCTCAAAGAACACAACAGAAATTCTAACCAAGAACGTCGCATTGTTCTCGATCTCATGCATCATGTATTTGGTTTGCGGTTACGCGATCATGTACGGTGGTACATTCTTCCTATCAGGAATCGAAGGCGGCGACACGCTCGTTGCAGACGCACTAGCCTCTAAGGCTGAAGAAGGTTTTGACGGTGGGTCGGTTTACTCCGGTGCTTCTGACTTCTTCTTCCAAGTAGTATTCGTTGCAACGGCAATGTCGATTGTTTCAGGTGCAGTAGCTGAGCGCATGAAGCTTTGGGCTTTCCTATTGTTCGCAGTAGTAATGACTGGTGTTATTTACCCATTAGAGGGTTCATGGACTTGGGGCGGCAACGACGTGTTCGGCATGTTCAACCTAGGTGACCTTGGTTTCTCTGACTTCGCCGGTTCCGGTATCGTCCACATGGCAGGTGCTGCAGCGGCTCTAGCGGGTGTTCTCTTGCTAGGTGCACGTAAAGGCAAATACGCAGCGGATGGCAGCATCAAAGCAATCCCAGGTGCTAACCTACCATTGGCGACACTTGGTACCTTCATCCTTTGGATGGGTTGGTTCGGTTTCAACGGCGGCTCTGTATTGAAGCTTGCTGACGTGGGTAGTGCGAACGCTGTTGCGATGGTGTTCTTGAACACGAACGCTGCTGCTGCAGGTGGTTTGGTTGCTGCACTTCTAGTCGCTCATGCGCTATTCGGCAAAGCTGATCTAACAATGGCACTGAACGGTGCACTTGCTGGGCTAGTAGCCATTACTGCTGAGCCTTCTACTCCTACAGCGTTGCAAGCAACGATCTTTGGTGGTCTAGGTGGCGTACTAGTAGTATTCAGCATCGTCTTCTTAGACAAAATGAAAATCGATGACCCAGTAGGTGCAATCTCTGTACACGGTAGCTGTGGTCTTCTAGGTCTTCTAATAGTGCCGATCACGAATGATGGAGTTTCGTTCTCCGGTCAAATCATTGGTGCACTAACAATCTTCATCTGGGTATTCGTTGCTAGCTTGATCGTTTGGACTCTGATCAAAATGGTCATGGGTATTCGAGTAAGTGAGGAAGAGGAATCGCAAGGTGTGGATGTATCTGAGTGTGGTCTTGAGGCTTACCCAGAGTTCACTAAGTAATATCGTAGGAAGGTTTTTACTCTCAATAACGTAGATATTAACGTAAGCGCCCTTCGGGGCGCTTTTTTTTGCGCTAAATTTTAGAAATCACCCCATAAATGCTGCGCTAAACTAATGGCGACTACCGGAGCAGTCTCGGTCCGTAATACTCGCGCTCCAAGGCGCAGAGAAGAAAAACCAAACTTATTGGCACAAGTGACTTCTGTTTCTGACAAGCCCCCTTCTGGGCCAATCAAAAAAGTCACTGAGTTTGGTGTGCGGTCACTAGGCAAGGAATTTTCAGCACGATGATCTAGGACAAAGCACTCACCTGTGTGCTCTTGTGCTAACCACTGCTCTAAAGGCTGCGGGGGAATAATTGTTGGGATTGCACAGCGGCCGGATTGCTCGCAGGCACTAATCGCTACGCGCTCCCAATGACTCATGCGGTTGTCTACGCGATCGGCTTTAATCTTGACTTCGCAACGTTCTGTTAATAGCGGAATGATGCAATTAACGCCGAGTTCCGTCGCTTTCTGAATCGCATAATCCATCCGCTCGCCACGGGAAATTCCCATAGCGAGGTGGATGGTGAGAGGTGATTCAGATTCATTGTGAACAGCTTGTTCGATCAAGACGGTGAGGCGCTTTTTCTCCACGGCTTGCAGTGTGGCTAAGAACTCGCCGTCACGTTCATTGAACAACGCGATCTGTTCGCCTGAGCGCATGCGCAAAACTTTACTGACATAGTGTGCAACGCTGTCATCCAGTTGTGTTTCAGAACCAACAATGAGTGATTGCTTAGTGTAGATTCGTGACAGGCGCATATTATTTTTCGCTTAGTCGAAGATTATTCCAAATAGCGCTAACAGGTCCGTCTTGGTTCATTGTATAGAAGTGCAAGCCAGGCGCGCCGCCTTCCAATAATTTTTCGCAAAGCTGCGTGACAACTTCGATGCCGAAAGCCTGAATGCTTTGTGTGTCGTCGCCGTAGCTTTGTAAGCGTTGACGCATCCAGCGTGGAATTTCCGCGCCGCAGTTTGTGCTGAAGCGTGCAAGGCTTGTGTAATTCGTAATGGGCATAATGCCAGGCACGATCGGAACCTCGATTCCGGCTGCACGAGCACTTTCTACATAATAGAAATAAGCCTCTGGGTTATAAAAATACTGAGTAATCGCACTGTTCGCGCCAGCATCGACTTTCTTTTTGAAATAATGAATGTCGCTGTCAAAGCTGTCTGACTTAGGGTGGATCTCAGGGTAACATGCGACTTCGATATGAAAATGATCGCCAGTGTGACGCCTAATTAGTTCGATAAGCTCATTGGCATAATAAAAACTATTCGTGCCACCGGTGCCAGAGGGAATGTCACCACGAAGCGCCACGAGTCGATTGATCCCAAGCGATTTATAGTCGTTGATGAGAGACACTATTTCTTGCTCAGAGGAGCCGCCAAATGATAAGTGTGGCGCCGCATTGGATCCGGAATTGTGTATATTAAGCACTGCTTGGCGAGTGCCGTCTCTAGTGGAGCCGCCAGCGCCATAAGTTACCGAAAAGAAATCGGGGTTTAGCAAAGCCAATTGCTTATGCACTAGTGCAAGCTTTTGCACACCCACATCCGTTTTAGGCGGGAAAAATTCAAAGCTAAAACGCGTATCTGTGGCGCTGCTTTTATTTGTCGTACTCATCTAATTGTTCTCTTGCAGTGTATTTTAGATTAAGCGTGTAGACAAACGCCTCAGCATAATAGCCGAGGCGTTTGTTTACAGTTTCTCAGTATATTAGTACTTGTAACTATCTGGCTTATAAGGGCCTTCTGGAGCTACATGAATATACTTGGCTTGTTGTGGTGTTAGCTTCGTAAGAACGCCGCCAAAACCGCCTACCATTAACGCAGCTACTTGCTCGTCCAAATGCTTAGGCAATACTTCTACCGTGATATTGTCTTTCTTGAACTCAGGAGACAATGAAGCAAAGCCTTTTTCATAAAGGTAGATCTGGGCAATAACTTGGTTAGCAAAAGAGCCGTCCATGATTCGTGATGGGTGGCCAGTGGCATTGCCTAGGTTGATCAAGCGCCCTTCAGAAAGCAGGATCAAATAGTTGCCACTGTCTGTGTCTTTATCGCCACGGTAGATTTTGTGAACTTGTGGTTTCACTTCTTCCCACGTCCAATTCTTACGCATAAACGCCGTATCAATTTCATTATCGAAGTGACCGATATTACAAATGATGGCGCCGGCTTTAACAGTTTGCAGCATGTTCTTGTCACAGACGTCGATGTTGCCTGTAGTAGTAACAATCAAGTCCATCTTGCCAAGAATTGATGTGTCGATATCTTCGATGCGGCCAGTGTTGTTGCCGTCTTTATAGGGAGAGACAACTTCATAGCCATCCATACATGCTTGCATTGCACAGATAGGGTCGATCTCTGAGATCTTCACAATCATGCCTTCTTGACGCAGGCTCTGTGCTGAGCCCTTGCCCACGTCACCGTAGCCCACAACTAGCGCGTGCTTGCCAGATAGCAGCATGTCGGTACCGCGCTTGATGCCATCGTTGAGGCTGTGACGACAACCGTACTTATTGTCGTTCTTTGACTTAGTGACAGAATCGTTCACATTGATTGCAGGCACTTTCAAAGTACCTTCTTCCATCATCTCAATCAGGCGATGCACACCAGTGGTTGTTTCTTCAGTAATGCCGTGAATATTGTCGAGCAACTGTGGGTACTTATCGTGGACCATGCCAGTAAGATCACCGCCGTCATCAAGAATCATATTGGCATCCCATGGCTCGCCATCCTTGAGGATAGTCTGCTCAATACACCATTCGCCTTCTTCTTCTGTCTGGCCTTTCCATGCATAGACTGCGATGCCTTTAGAGGCAATATACGCGGCAGCGTGATCTTGTGTAGAGAAGATATTGCATGAAGACCAACGCACTTCTGCGCCGAGCTCGACAAGTGTTTCGATCAATACTGCTGTTTGCACAGTCATGTGGATACAGCCAAGAATCTTGGCGTTTGCCAAGGGCTTTTCAGCACTATAGCGTGCGCGAAGCGACATTAGTGCTGGCATTTCTGCCTCGGCTAGCACCACTTCTTTTCTACCGAACTCTGCAAGAGAAATATCTGCAACTTTATAATCTGTATTACTCATTTAAAAATCCTGTTGTCGTCTATTGAATGTATGTTTAAAGGCCGGCAGCATCGCGTAGCGCTGCAGCTTTGTCAGTTTTTTCCCAAGTGAAGTTAGGCTCTTCGCGACCAAAATGCCCATAAGCGGCAGTAGGCAAATAAATCGGGCGCAAAAGATCTAGCATACTGATCAAACCCTTAGGGCGCAGTTCGAAGTGCTCGCGTATAATCTCAACAATGCGATCCTCAGAAATTTTGCCAGTGCCAAATGTATCAACGCTAATCGAAGTTGGTTCGGCGACACCGATGGCATAAGAGAGTTGAATCTCGCAGCGCTCGGCAATCCCAGCAGCAACAATATTTTTCGCAACATAACGTGCAACATACGCTGCTGAACGGTCTACTTTCGAAGGGTCTTTACCAGAGAATGCACCACCGCCATGGCGAGCCATACCACCATAGGTGTCTACAATGATCTTTCGTCCAGTTAGCCCGCAGTCGCCGTGTGGCCCGCCAATGACGAATCGGCCCGTGGGGTTAATGAAATACTTTGTGTCTTTGTTTAGCCATTGCTCTGGCAGCACTTTCTTAATGATCTCTTCCATCACAGCTTCTTTCAAATCTGCTTGGCTAATGTCTTCGCTGTGCTGAGTTGAAAGAACAACGGCATCGATGGCCACTGGCTTGCCGTTGTCATAACGGAAAGTGATTTGGCTTTTGGCGTCAGGTCGCAACCAAGGCAATTGGCCATTTTTGCGTACTTCGGCTTGACGCTGCACAAGGCGGTGAGAATAAGTGATAGGCGCTGGCATCAGCACGTCGGTTTCATTGGTGGCATAACCAAACATGAGGCCCTGGTCGCCAGCCCCTTGTTCGTGGTCCGGTGTATCATCAACCCCTTGTGAAATATCCGGGGACTGTTTGCCTAGCGCATTTAAAACGGCACATGAGTTGCCATCAAATCCTTTGTCAGAATGATCATAACCAATATCACATACTACTTTGCGGCTGATCTCTTCGATATCGACGTAAGCTTCAGTTGTGACTTCGCCAGCAACTAACACCATGCCTGTTTTAATGAGGGTCTCGCAGGCAACGCGTGCTTTAGGGTCTGCTGTAAGAATGGCATCAAGTACCGCATCAGAGATCTGATCGGCCATTTTGTCTGGATGGCCCTCGGAAACGGATTCTGAAGTAAAAAGTGATGTAGCCATAGTATGTCCTTTTCATTCGTTGAGTTATTAATATCAGTTTGTTCTAAAACGGGTCTTGCTAAATTTTGCTAAACACACACATTTGGATCTGAAAGCCATTGCGCAATCCAAGAAAAACCGTTTGTGCTGTTTTTAGGCCAGCTTGTTCTGCCCAGTCATTCATTTCATCTTGATCGAAGCCTAACCAAATGTCGCCGCAGGACTCTTTCACCCAGTCTTGATCGTGACGGCACAGCTCTACAATCAATAACAAGCCATTGTCATTAAGAAGACTATGCGCGTGCTCGAATGCCTCATGTGGGGATGCCAAGTGGTGCAATACCATGTCGAATAGAATGAGATCGCAACGCTCTTGCAGCTCTAAGGCCTTGTGTGTATCCCCATGAATGAAGCCAACATTGTTGAGCCCCTCATTCGCAACGGATTGGCGGGCGAGGTTGAGCATCTCTAGAGCATTGTCCAGTGCCACAACCTTCTCAAAACGCCTTGCAAGTTCAGTGAGTAGCTCGCCTTGGCCAGGGCCAACTTCCATCACGCTGTGTTGCGCCGTGAGGTCAAGGCTGTTCAATAAGTCGAGCAGGCTGCTCATATATTGGCTGTGCTGCGCCACTAAGCCCTGTTTTTCACGGAATTTGTCAGCATGGCGAGTGAAGAATTGCAGTGATTGCTCTGAACGTTCTTGCTGTACGACATTGAGCCGCTCAATCAGTTCTGGGTTAAGTGCAACTTTATCGATTGCTTCGAAGGCACTTTTCTTAAGCGCGTAATGAGGATCGTCTGCCGTTAATAGGGGGCGGCGATAAAAAATACTATTGCCTTCGCGGCGCGTGCTGGCAAGGCCTGCCGTGGCAAGAATCTTAAGATGGTGGCTGAGGGCTGATTGACGGATATCGAGTATTTGAGAGATCTCGAGAACGCCAAAGGAGCTCACGCGCAATAAGCGCAGAATCTCGAGCCGCAAAGCATCGGCTAAGGCTTTGCATAGAGCTGTGAGCTCTTCTGCTTCATCCTGCGCAGGGTTGTTGCTTGTTGAAATCGCGCTAAGTGCCAATGCGGTGCCTATAGATTGCTTGAACGTGACGCAGGACTATATCAGCAAAATATATCTATATCAAAATAAATTGATATAGCTGCCATTGGTCTTGTATTCTAAGCCTTTCTTGCGCCATACCCCCACTTTTGGGCGTGAATTAGACGCAAAATAAGGCAAGGCTTGAGTAGCATATTCAGCCTAGGTGCGGGAAAATAGCGAGCCTTGCAAATATCACAGCCCAAGACAGGAGCTAACTCAGTATGTCCAGCAGTGTCCCTTCGCGCAGAGATTGTGCTAATGCTATTCGAGCCCTCAGTATGGACGCGGTCCAGAAAGCTAATTCTGGTCACCCCGGTGCGCCTATGGGTATGGCTGATATTGCGCAGGTGCTATGGAGCGACTTTTTGAGCCACAGCCCCGTTAACCCTAATTGGATCAACCGCGATCGCTTTGTTATGTCCAATGGCCATGGCTCGATGCTTGTGTATTCACTGTTGCATCTAAGCGGCTATGACGTGTCAATCGATGACATCAAAAATTTCCGTCAGCTACACTCGAAGACGCCTGGTCACCCTGAGTTTGGCTACACGCCAGGGGTAGAGACCACAACGGGTCCGCTAGGACAAGGTCTAGCAAATGGTGTGGGAATGGCCATCGCAGAGAAAACATTGGCGGCACAGTTTAATCGCCCTGGTTTAGACGTCATCGATCACCACACTTATGTCTTTGCAGGTGACGGCTGTTTGATGGAGGGGATCTCTCATGAAGTGTGTTCATTAGCGGGTACATTAGCGCTATCGAAGCTGATTGTTTTCTACGATGACAATGGCATCTCTATCGACGGTGACATCGAAGGCTGGTTTACCGACGACACGACTAAACGTTTCGATTCCTATGGTTGGCAGGTGTTGGCAGTAGATGGCCATGACCCAGAACAAATTGCCAGCGCAATCAAAGAAGCGCAAGCCGATACCAAGCGCCCGACGATTATTCGTTGTAAGACTATCATTGGTTTTGGCTCCCCCGCTAAGCAAGGCACATCAGGCATCCATGGTGCGCCGTTAGGTGAGGCAGAGATCGTGGCGACGCGCGAAGCCTTGGGTTGGCCGCATGCTGCATTCGAAGTGCCTGAATCGATCAAAACCGCATGGGATGCGCGCGAAAAAGGCTTTGCAGCAGAGTCCGCGTGGAAAGAAATAATGGTGCGCTATGAAGAGGAGCACCCAGTATTAGCGATGGAGTTGATTCGTCGCCTGAAGGGCCAGCTGCCTAGTCATTTCAGCGCAAAGGCCGAAGACTATATTCAAGCCTGCCAAGAGAAAGGCGAAAAATTGGCTAGCCGTAAAGCGTCGCAAAACTGCCTTGGCGAGTTCGGGCAGTTATTGCCAGAGATGATCGGCGGCTCTGCGGATTTGGCTGGTTCCAATTTGACTCTTTGGTCAGGTACGCGCCCTATCACCGAAGCTGCAGACGGCAATTACATTAACTACGGTGTGCGCGAGTTCGGTATGAGCGCCATCATGAACGGCATAGCACTGCATGGTGGCTTTATTCCTTACGGCGGCACCTTCTTAATCTTCATGGAATATGCGCGCAACGCAGTGCGCATGTCGGCGTTAATGAAGCAGCACTGTGTGTTTGTTTATACCCATGACTCTATTGGTCAGGGTGAAGACGGCCCAACGCACCAGCCAATCGAGCAATTGGCAAACTTACGTGTGACACCGAATATGTCAGTGTGGCGCCCTTGTGATGCAGTGGAAACCGCCGTGTCATGGAAAGTCGCGCTAGAGCGTAATACTGGCCCCACATCATTGGTGTTCTCGCGCCAAGGTCTTGCGCATCAAGAGCGCACGGCTGAGCAAGTTGCTGCAATCGCCCGCGGTGCTTACGTCCTTGAAGATTGCGATGGTGAGCCAGAGGCAATCGTGATCGCCACAGGCTCAGAAATGCAAATCAGCCGAGACGCAGTCAAACAACTGCAAAGTGATGGCGTGCGCGTGCGTCTTGTTTCGATGCCATCTACCGATGTCTTTGAAGCACAAGATGAGGCTTATAAAGAGAGCGTCTTGCCATCAGGGGTAAGAAAGCGCGTTGCGGTAGAAGCCGCTGCTGCCGACTATTGGTATAAGTATGTTGGTCTTGATGGGCAAGTCATTGGCATGACGAGTTTTGGTGAATCTGCCCCAGGTGGTGCGTTGATGGAAGAGTTTGGCTTCACCGCTGAAAATGTGGTTGCCACCGTCAAGCAACTTTGTAATAAGTGAAACTACTCGGTCAGGCGTCACCTGCACACGTGAGAGGGCTATGGCTTATCGTATTGCCATAAATGGTTATGGACGGATTGGGCGTTGCGTATTGCGCGCCCTGCATGAATCAAACGCACACAAAGATTTAAGCATCGTCGCGATCAATGATCTAACCGATACGCATTCATTGGCCTATCTAACACGTTACGACAGTACGCACGGGCGATTTCCGGGCGAAATAGATAGCGGTAAAAATTCGTTAATTGTAGGCGGGAAAGAGATCGCTGTATGTTCTGAAGAGCGTATAGAAAACCTGCCATGGCAGGCGCTAGATATTGATCTAGTAATGGAGTGCACGGGGACGTTCTCAGATCGCCCTACTGCAGCGCTGCATTTGCAAAGTGGTGCAAAGCGCGTGCTGTTTTCTCAGCCCGCACAAAGCGATGTTGATGCCACCGTTATCTATGGCGTGAATCACAATAGCCTGCGCGCTGAGCATCAAATTATTTCCAATGCTTCATGCACCACTAATTGTATTGTTCCAGTAATAAAGTGTTTGGATGATAGTTTCGGTATTGAGAGTGGTGTGATTACTACCATCCATTCAGCGATGAATGATCAACCTGTGATCGATGCTTTTCACCACCATGATTTACGCAAGACCCGCAGTGCGGTGCAGTCAATCATTCCGGTAAATACAGAAATCGACAAAGGCATCGGCCGCATTTTGCCTCATCTGGATGGGCGTTTTTCTGCGCAAGCGATGCGCGTGCCGACAGTGAATGTTTCAGCAATCGACTTAACTGTCGTGGTCAATGCCGATGTCAGTATCGATACAGTAAACGCAGCGATACGAGAAGGCGCGAAAAATTCACTGCCTTTGGTCTTAGCTTGTACAGATGAGCCATTGGCATCTTGCGATTTCAATCATGACCCAAGGTCGGCCATTGTCGATTTAAGTCAGACTCGAGTCAGTGGTAAACGATTAGTGAAAGTTTTGGCTTGGTTTGACAATGAATGGGCTTTCGCGAATCGCATGCTTGATGTGGCACAGTTAATTCAAAAATTAGATAACGAGGAATAGTCCGAGTAATGGCAATTTTAAGAATGCAGGACTTAAACCTGCGCAGTAAGCGTGTTCTTATTCGCGAAGATTTGAATGTCCCAATCAAAGATGGTGAGATCGTCAATGACACGCGAATTCGTGCTGCGATTCCAAGCATTGAGATGGCGTTACAAGCTGGTGCGAAAGTCATCGTCATGTCGCATCTCGGGCGACCAACTGAAGGTATGCCAATTAGTGAGCAACCTGAGTCATCATTAGCGCCTGTGGCGAAACATCTCGCAAGTCTATTGGGAGTGGATGTTCACTTGTCGACAGACTATTACAATAACCCTGCGCAAGTTAAACCTGGCGAAGGCGAGATAGTCCTGCTTGAGAACGTGCGAGTCAATGCCGGTGAAAAAAGCAACGATGACGAATTAGCAAAACGCTATGCAGCAATGTGCGATGTGTTCGTTATGGACGCATTTGGCACAGCGCATAGAGCACAAGCGTCAACTCACGGCGTGGCAAAGTTTGCTGCACAAAGTTGTGCCGGCCCGCTGCTCGCAAAAGAGCTCGACGCTCTAGAGCTAGCGCTTAAAAACCCCGAGCGCCCGATGTTGGCGATCGTTGGTGGTGCGAAAGTTTCAAGCAAGTTGCAAGTGCTAGAAAGCCTGGCAGGCATTGTTGACCAGTTAATCGTCGGTGGCGGAATTGCCAACACCTTCTTGCTGGCCGCAGGGCACAATGTCGGGCAATCATTGGTAGAGCGTGATTTGCTCGACACTGCTAAAGCCTTGATGGCCAAAACCAATATTCCAATGCCCGTTGATGTTCGTGTGGCAAAAACATTTTCGGCCGATGCACAGGCTACAGTAAAGCCGGTTGAGGAAGTCAGTGATGACGATATGATTCTCGATATCGGCCCGCAAACTGAGGCAATGTTTACAGAGATTATTGCAGGCATGAAAACGATTATTTGGAATGGTCCTGTAGGCGTATTCGAGTTTGAACAGTTTGCCCCTGGCACTGAAGCGGTGGCCAAAGCGATTGCGAATAACCAAGGCTTCTCTATTGCAGGTGGTGGCGAAACTATTTCGGCAATTGATAAATTTAAAGTCACTAAAGATATCTCCTATATCTCAACCGGTGGCGGAGCTTTCTTGGAGTTTGTGCAGGGTGAGACATTGCCTGCGGTACAAATTCTTGCTGATATGGGGAGTAAGGCTTAACCCTTTTTATAAGATTTAAATATTAATAGAACCAAACTACGAGGTAGCAAATGGCATTAATTAGTTTACGTCAGCTTCTGGATCATGCCGCGGAGCACGCTTATGGTGTTCCAGCATTTAACGTTAATAACTTAGAGCAAGTGCGTGCCATCATGGAAGCTGCAGATGAGGTGAATAGCCCTGTCATTCTGCAAGCCTCCGCCGGTGCTAGAAAATATGCTGGTCCTAATTTTTTGAAGCATTTGATTCAAGCTGCAATCGAAGAGTTTCCACATATACCAATCGTGATGCACCAGGATCACGGGATGTCCCCTGCAATCTGCCAGCGTTCTATTCAGCTAGGTTTTTCATCAGTCATGATGGATGGCTCCTTAGGGGAAGACGGCAAGACACCAATGGATTACGACTACAACGTGGCAGTGACGAAGCTGACAGTCGATATGGCCCATGCTTGTGGCGTCTCTGTCGAAGGTGAAATCGGTTGCCTTGGCTCATTAGAAACCGGTATGGCTGGCGAAGAGGATGGCGTTGGTGCAGAAGGCGTATTGTCGATGGCGCAGATGCTGACAGACCCAGAAGAAGCTGCGCGTTTTGTGGACGACACAGGTGTCGACGCACTCGCAATTGCCGTGGGCACTAGTCACGGCGCATACAAGTTTAGCCGACCACCAACGGGTGATATTCTAGCCATTGAGCGCATCAAAGAGATTCACCGTCGTATTCCAAATACTCACCTTGTGATGCACGGTTCGTCTTCTGTTCCGCAAGAGTGGTTGGCAGTGATCAATCAATTCGGTGGCGAGATTCCTGAGACTTACGGGGTTCCTGTTGAAGAGATTCAAGAAGGCATTCGTCATGGCGTGCGCAAGGTCAATATCGATACTGATTTGCGCTTGGCCTCCACTGGTGCGGTGCGCAAATTCCTTGCAGAGAATAAATCTGAGTTTGATCCTCGTAAATTCTTAATCCCAACAATGAAGGCAATGAAGTCTGTCGTTGTGCAGCGCCTAGAGGCGTTCGGAACTGCGGGTCAGGTCTCGAAGATCGGTAAGGTCTATTCCTTGGAAGAGATGTCCGAACGCTATTGAGGAATCATTGCTCCAAGGCGGGACTATGTTCAATACAGATGATGCGGCGCAGCTAAAAGCGAGCTTGCCGCCCTTGGACTTCCATAAGGGCGTTGAGAGCAGCCCCCTGTTGACGCGTTATTTGCAGTTTTATGGTCTTGACGCTGAGGCCTTGTGTGGTTCAAAAACCCATGGCATTCATCATGCTATGGGTTTTTTTTCGAGCGCGAATTTCTCTATCGCCTGTCAGTACTTCCGCCCTAGCGCACCGCAAGGCACCGTATTAATTGTGCATGGGTATTACGACCACGTTGGGCTTTTCACGCATATCATCAAGTATTGTTTGAGTCGCCAACTTGCCGTGGTTGCGTTTGATCTTCCAGGGCATGGGCTTTCGAGTGGGGTGCCGGCAAGTATCGAATCGTTCTCATTGTATACGCAGGTGTTTAAAGACTGTGTGACAAAGGCGCAAGAGGCGCAATTGTCTGCGCCATTCCATGTGATTGCACAGAGCACTGGCGGCGCGATCGTCATGGATTATTGTTTAAGCCATTGCGAGCAAAGTCAGTCGCAACTTGCGCACATCGTGTTGCTCGCTCCGCTTGTGCGCCCACATGCTTGGGCTCGTGGCTCGTTCATGCACTCAATTGCCAAGTTATTTGTGCAAAGCATAGGGCGCAGCTTTGTCCCGAATAGCCATGACGTGGAATTTTTACGGTTTTTGCGCGAAGGCGATCCGCTGCAATGTCATCGTTTAGTGAGTGCGTGGGTCGGTGCCTTGAAACAATGGCTTAAGGCGTTTGAGCAATACGAGAGTTGTGAAAAGGCGATTACGATTGTCCAAGGCGGCGAAGATACTACCGTCGACTGGCGATACAATCTTATTAAAATAGAGTCGAAATTCCCGCAGACCCGAGTCTATATGCTGCCAGAGGCACGGCATCATCTCGCGAATGAAAGTGCCCCGATTAGAGCGCAACTATTGAGTATTCTCGATAGCGCGCTCTAAGGGCTCATTAGTTTAGAACAAGACGCGGCAGCGAATTGTGCCTTTCACCTTGTGCAATTTCTCTAGTGCCACCTTGCTATATTCCACATCGATGTCTGTGACGACGTAGCCAATTTCGTCATTGGTCTGCAAAAACTGCGAACGAATATTGATGCCAGTCTCAGAGAAGATGTTGTTGATCTCTGATAGAACGCCGGGAATATTGTTGTGGATATGCAGCAAGCGGTGTTTGCCAGGGTGCGCTGGTAGTGCCACCTCTGGAAAGTTCACGGACGTCACTGAAGAGCCGTTGTCACTATATTTGATGAGTTTTTCGCTAACCTCAAAACCGATATTCTCTTGTGCTTCCATCGTGCTGCCTCCGATGTGAGGCGTAAGGATGCAGTTATCGAATTCGCGTAACGGGGAGATAAACTCGTCATCATTAGAGCGCGGCTCTACTGGGAATACGTCAATTGCGGCTCCTGCTAAACGTCCACTCTTAAGCTCGGCTGCCAAGGCATCGATATCCACCACCTGTCTCTTATACACATCTCCGAGCCCACGAGACCTCTCTACAT
>CAJXSF010000011.1 GCA_913061515.1 uncultured Gammaproteobacteria bacterium
CTTCTGACTGGTATGCGGCAGTCAGTCGTGCGGCACTGCGCTCCGAAGCCGATTTGGTGATTAAGTCGACATTCCGTCACGGGAAATTGCAACGTCTTTTGCATAGCACTTCTGATTTCACCATTATGCGTCACAGCCCAGCGCCAGTGCTGTTGGTTCGTGACCGCAAGAGCTTCAGCGGTAAAGTAATACTCGCGGCACTGGATATCGAATCTAAAGACGAAGGGCACATCGGTTTGAACAATGCGGTTATGAAGCATGCGCATCAAATGGCGGAGTTTACTGGCTTGCCGTTGCATGTGATCGCCGCGACTTCACGTAAGCCTGACTGCAGCCATATTCTTGCCGGTGAAGAGCAACATCCCGATGGCGACGAAGCCACTATCGCCCATGCCTTTGACGTTGAACGTGCAAATTTCCATGTTGTGCGCGGTGATGCAAAGCGCGTCATTCCGGAGCAGGCAAATTTATTAAAAGCAGACATCGTCGTCTTAGGCGTGTCTAAACGCAGTGGTGCACAAGGTGTGCTCGTAGGCACGACAGCACAGAAGATCCTCGATAAACTTGATTGCGACGTACTGGCAGTCAATTAAGTTTGTGTTTGCGGTGGCTGCGCGTGAGTGCGGCCACTTCTTCCTTCCTCGTATTGACTTAACACAAAGTGTCAATCTAGCAGCGTAGTATACTGGGAGCAATTTAGCACAATTACACCCGAGAATTACTATGAAGCGTCGCACGTTTGTACAAAAGCTCTGCGCAACATCCTTGCTGCTGGGCGCATCGCCTAAGCTGCTGCAAGCGCAGTCGATGGCGCGGATAACACCCGCCACCGCCACCCCCGGCTTTATTCCCGATATTGAAATACTGCTACGGGCTGAAGTGGGCGAGGCCGCTCTTCGAGATGGTGAGCCTACTAAGGTTTGGCGCTTTGCTGGCGAGATCATGAAAGGGCCGCAAGAGTCTCTCCAGTTTCTTCATGGTTCAGAACATATTCCTATTATCCGCATCCGCAAGGGACAAAAACTGCGTATTCATTTCGAAAATCATTTGCCTGAAGACAGCATCGTGCATTGGCATGGTTTGAATATTGAGCAGCGCATGGACGGGCATCCGATGTATGCGATTCCCCCAGGTGCACGTTATGTCTATGAGATTAATATCGAGAACCGGGCAGGGACTTATTGGTTCCATCCTCACCCCCATGAGCGCACCTCTTTTCAAGTTTATCAAGGGCTTGCCGGGATGCTTGTCGTACATGATGGCGAAGAGGAGGCGGCGGGATTGCCTGACATGGCTCATGAAATCCCCCTAATGATTCAGGATCGAAGCTTCGATGATAACAATCAACTTGTTTATATCGGGCCAATGCGTCACAACTGGATGATGGGGTTTCGCGGGGACTATGTCTTGGTCAATGGTCGAGTGTCTTACGCACGAACAGTGGACAGAACAGCGCACCGGGTGCGGATCGTCAATACCTCGAACGCTAGTCTCTATCACTTGCGTTGGAGCGATGGTTCACCTTTCACTGTCATAGCCACCGATGGTGGCTTGCTGGCGCAGTCGCGTGAACAGGCAACTCTTACTCTTGGCGTTGGAGAGCGTGTGGACGTATGGGTAGAATTCTCAGGCTTCCAGGCCGGCGAGCAAATGCATTTGCTTGCTGAATCGTACACGCCTTCGTTGCAAAATATTACGGCTGAGCAAGGCGGCGCAGATCTGCAAGAAGGCGCAAGGCCCATTGCGAGTTTTCAGTTTTCCGATCAGGCTCCAATACAGCATGCCCCTCCATCACACCTGAGCGAACAGCCTGTTTTGGCAGAGCGAGAGGCGGTGAATATTGATTCTCCACGCCCTATCGATATCGCCATGAGAAGAGGCAGTTTCTATTTGAATAACCGGCTCTTTGGAGCAATGCAAGATGTCCCTGAAGAGAATAAGGTAAAGCTTGGCAGTACAGAGGTTTGGGAGTTTAGCAATGACTCGTCCATGGGTATGGGCATGGGTATGGGTATGGGGGCGATGATGCAAATGGCCCACCCAATGCATGTTCACAATGTGCAATTTAAAGTGCTATCTCGAACAGGAACTAGGCAAGACGATGCTCTGCATCAACGACTGCGCGCAGGGTTCACAGATTATGGACTGAAAGATGTGGTTGTCGTGATGCCAGGGGAGCGAGTCCGAGTATTGATGAAATTTGAAAATCACACGGGAATCTATCTCTATCATTGCCATATTCTTGAACATGAAGATTTAGGCATGATGCAGAACTATTTGATTGAAGCCTGAACGCTCGCCAGCGCTTGCTGTATTTCTGTGTGCTGGAAGCTATAGCCACTTGCCTGCAGTTTTTCCGGAATAGTTTTAGTGCTGCTCATTAACAATTTTGCTTGTTCGCCTAGCAATAGGCGTAAAACCCATGCAGGGGGTGTCATAAACACGGGGCGATGCAAGGTCTTGCCAAGTGCATAAGCAAACTGTTTATAACGTACTGGGTTTGGCGCGCAGAGATTAAACGGCCCTACCGCTGAGTCTTTATCGAGCAAATGAATTACAGCTTCGACCCAGTCTTGTACATGTATCCAGCTAAACCAGAATTGCCCGTCCCCTAATGAGCCTCCTAAACCCAGTTTAAATAAAGGCAACAGAGGTTTGAGTAGGCCGCCATTTCCCAAGACTAGCCCTGTTCGCAAGCTGACAACTCGCAGGTCTTTCAGGTTTGCACTTGCTGTTTGCGCGGCGGCCTCCCAATCGGCGACTAATTGCGCGGCCCAATCACTACCCTTTGGGGCTTGTTCGGTTAGAGCTGTGTCTGAGCAATCGCCATAGAATCCAATCGCAGACCCAGTTAGTAGGACTCTTGGCGCTTTATCTTGGCGGCTTAGCCAGTCCATTAAAGTCTCGGTGGTGTCAATCCGGCTTGCACGAAGCGTCTTTTTGCGCGCTTGCGTCCAAAGTCCTGAAAACAAATTCGCACCGGCAAGATTAACAACCGCGTCAACAGCTTCGCTGATTTGTTCTAGCGAACTGATCCATTCGCTTGCCGATTTTCGAGGTGTATGTTTGCTCGTGTCACGGCTCCACACAATGACATGGTCGCCTCTTGCAATAAGCGCCTTGCTTAGAGCTTGCCCCAGAAATCCGCTACCGCCAGTAATCAAAACTTTCATAGGAAACACTCAAGGGATGTTATCAAAGCGTGACTAGCACTTTGTCTAATTCGGAGACGGTACTCACTAGTGCCGCCGGCGTAAAACGAGACAAACGCTCATCGTCATGGACTCCCCAGCGCACTCCAACACTGGGCATGCCGATGCGATGAGCCATTTCTAAGTCGTAGGTTGTGTCGCCTATCATGACCGCTTCGTGCGGCTGTAGCTCAAAGAAGGCGAGTATTTCTTCTAACATTGTAGGGTCTGGTTTAGAGCGTGTTTCATCGGCGCAGCGTGAAATATCAAAATGTTTCTCTAAGCCGCTGGACTGGAAAGCCGCATCGAGTCCGCGACGACTCTTGCCGGTGGCAACGGCCCTGCCAATGCCGCGATCACGCAAGCCGATTATGAGTTCGGTCATACCAGGAAAAATCTGCTGAGGCGTCGCTTCTTTGGAAAAAAAGTAGCGGCTATAGGCTGAGCGAATTGACTCAATGTCTGGGTCTTGCGCATCGGGGTAGAGCGTCTTTAATGCATCAACCATCCCAAGCCCAATGATATTTCTGTAGGCCGATTTTTCCAAAGTTGGAAAACCGAGGTCTTCCGCCGCCCTATGCAAACTGTCGGCGATATGGTCTATCGAATCTACGACGGTGCCGTCCCAATCGAAGATGGCGATTTTGATAGTCATGTTATGCAAACCTCGTTTAAGTTCTTAATACTGACATACCGTAAAGAACTACGCCACGTTGGGTAATTCAGACCTATTGTTGGGTTGTCTAATTGCGCTTGCCAGAGCTTCTTTGTACTCTGCAAGGCAAGGGTTCGTGGCTAACTTAGGGCTTGTTGAGCAGGTGACATAATGAGTGTGAGTGCAATACTGACATTTCTAGGCGGAATTGGTTTGTTTCTTCTAGGTATGCGCTTGATGACCGAAGGTCTGACCAGTGCCGCAGGGAGCACTTTACGGGTGATCTTAAGCTCGGCTACTCGTTCTAGAGTACGTGCTATTGCATCGGGGATTGGTATTACTGCCGTGGTGCAGTCCTCGGGTGCCGTTATTTTCGCGACTGTAGGGTTTGTGAATGCTAGCCTATTAAGCCTTGGTCAAGCCATTGGCATAATCTACGGGAGCAATATCGGTACCACGTTTACATCATGGATCGTTGCGTTAATTGGATTTAATGTCGATTTGCAAGCATTGGCGATGCCTGCGATTGGTGTCGGCATGGCAATGTCTGTGATGGGCGGTGCAAGGCGGTATGGCTCTCTAGGCCGAGCGCTTGCAGGGTTTGGTTTGTTTTTTCTTGGCATTGATGTGCTACGCGGCGCCTTCGAAGGTGTTGGCGATGTCGTGTCCCTTAATCAATGGGCTGGAGAGGGGGTTTTGAGCCTATTGCTTTTTCTTGTTATAGGCGCTCTGCTCACCACGCTTATGCAGTCCTCTAGCGCTGCATTGGCACTAACTCTTACAGCGACAGCCGGTGGCCTTATTCCTTTGGCTGCTGCCGCGGCAATGGTGATTGGCGCAAATGTTGGCACGACATCTATTGGTCTTTTTGCGGTGTTTGGTTCGACCGCGCCGGCCAAGCGTGCCGCCATGGCTCATGTCATCTTTAATGTGGTCAGTGCTTGCGTCGCTTTTGTTTTGTTGCCCGCATTGTTGTGGGTGGCTTTGCAGATCGCATGGTTGCTAGGCAGCACCGAAAATTTAGCGACCTCGCTAGCCATTTTTCATACTTTGGTCAATATTCTAGGTTTATTGATCATGTGGCCGCTCACCGACATATTGGTCGGTTTTTTGCAAAAACGGTTTAAGTCTGCAGTGGAGGATTTCAGCAGGCCGATGTTTTTAGACCGCAATGTACAAAGTACGCCAAGCCTCGCCTTGGATGCTTTGGCGCAAGAGTTGCTGCGCATGAACAAAATTGCCTGTGACATGGCAAAGGCAGCCATTAGCAGCGAAGTGACACAAAGAGACTTGTTGCAAGAAGGGCGCCTTGCCCTAGAGAATCTAAGTTTCGAAATTGGAGAGTTTGCCAGTGGTATTTCACGCGAAGGAATGCAAGCAGAACAAACTGGCGCGATTCCTGATGCGCAGCGCGTTGCACAATACTTAGTCAATGTTGTTGAGCATGCCAGTACGATGGTCTCTCTTCACTCTACAGCGCAGTTGCAGGATGCACATTTGATGGACGCGCGTAATGCTTTACGCGCCCATGTGGCGCAATTATTAGAAAGTGTGACTAGTGTTGGATCTGATTGGGATGGCAAGGCATTGAATGTGTCACGAGAAGCCTTTGAAGTGGAGTATCAAGCCCTTAAAGCTGATTTTCTGACGTCCGGCAGTTCTGGAGTATTAGCGCCGCGAATAATGGCAAATGCCTTAGAACGTCTAAGTGAGCTACATCGAATTGCTGACCAAGCTTATAAAGCAGCAGTTTATATCGATCGTTATATACGGCACACTAAGGTGATATTGACTAAGCCTGAAGCAATACCCGCAGACGTCATTAAGTCTGGTAGTGCGTCCGACCTAAGTCAGCAGTAAAACCTAAAATATGAGAGATGCTATGAATCGGCTTACAGCGTTCACCTTTACACTATTTCTATTGCACAGTGTGCAAGCGAATTCTCAAGAGCCAATGCAAGAGATGGCGCCTCGTGATGCCTTGCCATACGCGCTAGCGTGGAAGCAGACCGCTGCCGAGTATCAAGCCTTGTATTATCAAGGTTTTAATATCGCACGCATGCATGTGCAGGCGGCACTGGATGCCCGGCAAGCTGGCGAGCGCCCCTTAGCGATTATTACAGATGTGGATGATACGGTGCTGCACTCCCTTAGCTACTGGGGGCACTTGGTGCAACGCAATATGGATTTTTTCGATGATGCAATTTGGGATCGCTGGGTGCAAGCCAATCGGGTGACGGCGACTCCTGGTGCCGCTGAATTTTTAGCGTTCTGTGCTGCCAATAATGTCGAAGTGTTCTATGTCACTAGTCGTGACCAAGGCGAGAATACCTTTGAGCTCGCATTGGAAAATTTGCGTTCAGTGAACTTCCCCTATGTTGATGAAACACATGTGACGGTTCTAAGGGATTCGTCTAATAAAGAGCCGCGTCAGAAAGAGATCATGGAACAATACAATGTTGTGACTGTGTTGGGGGACAATCTCAATGATTTTCAACGCAAATATCATATTAGGGATGATATAGATGGGCGCCTAGCGGCCATGGCTCAGGACAAAGACAAATTTGGTCATGACTATGTGATTTTCCCCAACCCGACTGATGGACATTGGCTTGCTGCCATCTTTGGGGAGTCCGAGCCCGCGGCGAGTGAGGAGAATCGTGATTTGCTGCGCGGCTCCGCTCAGCGCTCGCGTTGGGACGATCCGATGGAGAGTGCTCGTAATGCCTATTATGAAGGAGATTTTTTGCAAGCCTTGTCAATTTGGCGCCCCTTGGCCGAGCAAGGCAATGCGCGTGCACAAAATAATTTGGGCATTTTGTACCGCAATGGTGAGGGAGTCGTTCAAGATCTAGATGCCGCAAGGCGCTGGCTATTGCAGGCCGCCGAGCAAGGCTATGCGCGCGCACAATTCAGTTTAGGAATGATGTATGACTTCGGCCAAGGGGTGGTGCAGGATTACGCGCAGGCTATTCGCTGGTATCTGCAAGCGGCAGCCAATGGAGACCCAGATGCTCAGTTCAACTTGGGTGTGCTCTACGCTGATGGGCGCGGGGTCACAAAGAGCCTAGCAGAGGCGGCACGCTTTTACGCCTTGGCCGCAGAGCAGGGCCACGAGAACGCGCAGAATGTGCTCGCGCGAATGTCGATTGCAAGAGACGACGTGCCCGATCTTGCGCAATAAAGATAAAGCTATTTTACTTGCACGGTTAAAACTTCTATCCTCCTGTTTCTGTTAGTTATTAGGAGTTACACCGCCGTGTCCATTTTTCAAAAGAAAACTCTCGTTCGTTCTTTGCAGACAACGCTTTGTGCTGCACTCCTTGTTGCATGTTCCGAAGGGCCGCAAGAGCCTCAAGAATTAAACATCGTGGCAGACATGGTGCTGACGGACGCGAAAGTTTACTCCTTTGCTTGGGATGCCCCTTCTTCTGAGGGCGTGCCAGCCGCTAACGCTCCCTATGCCAATGGCGTATGGACTCCGGATGCCCAGGCCGTAGCAATTAAAGATGGCATTCTCTTAGCTATCGGCAACAACGACGACGTTCAGGAGTTTGTTGGCGCCGCAACCGAAGTGCTGTCTTTAGATGGTGCTGTGGTCATGCCTGGTTTCGTGGACACCCACACTCATATCAATGAGCTCGGGGCAACGCTTGACGTCGTCGACTTAAAAGGGGTCGAGAACGAAGAGGAGGCGGTGCGCCGAGTGGAAGAGTATGTCGTATTGAACGATGTCCCGCAGGGTCAATGGATAGTGGCCAGAGGTTGGGATGAAGGGCTTTGGGCGGATAGCTTTCCCACGCACGCCTTGTTGACCTCACGGGTTCCCAACAATCCAGTATTGATGGATGGTATGAATGGATTTGGTGCTTGGGGCAATAAGCTCGCAATGGAAGCTGCAGGGATCACTGCCGAAGCGCAAGACCCTGTTGGCGGCGAAATATTGCGTGATGCAGCGGGCCAACCGACAGGCGCGGTGCGTAATCGCGGGGTGGCACTCTACCGTGAAGCTGTACCGCCTTTGACTCTTGAGCGCATGCAGAATCGTCTTGAAAATGGTTTGCGCATCATGAGTGAATCTGGCTTCACTGCCGTGCACCACGCAGGGGTTGATACAGCGCAGATGGCTGCTTACGAGGCGCTTGCCGCGCAAGACCGCTTGCCTATTCGCGTCAATGCAATGGTCAGTGGCCGCGATAAGCCTCTAATGGAACAATGGCTTGAACGAGGCCCTACGCGTTTCGCTGGAGATAAGCTGTTCGTGCATTCAGTGAAGGGATACTACGACGGCTCTTTAGGGGCCAGAGGTGCGAAACTAATAGAAGAATACACTGATCAGCCCGGGCATTTCGGAGTCTCTGGCGAAGAGTATGGGTTCTTCACCGAAGAAATTTCCTCGATGTTGCAAGGTGGCTTCCAAGTCAATATTCATGCGATTGGTGACGGCGGCAACCGCGAAGTATTGCAGTTCTTTGCAGATAATTTTGCACGCAACCCTAGCCTAAAAGAAAATCGACACCGCATTGAGCACGCACAAGTTGTGCACCCTGATGACTTCGCTGTGTATGACGAGCTCGATATTATTGCAGCGGTGCAGCCGCCATTCGTAGCAGAAGATAAAGTCTGGACGGTCGACTGAATAGGCTTGGAGCGTGCTGCAGGTGCTTACGCATGGCGCACCTTCCGACGCCATAATGTGCCCTTAGTGTTTGGTTCGGATTTAATGGGTTACGACTGGAGCATCTTCTACGGTCTGCACTCGGCAATCATGCGTCAGAGTATTGATTCAGAACCTGCAGGTGGCTGGTTTCCCGAAGAGAAACTCAGTGCAGAAGAAACTATTCGCGGCTACACGGTCAATGCCTCGTACGCGAATTTCACAGAAGAGTCGACAGGCAAGCTTGTTGAGGGAATGTGGGCTGACATCACTGTGCTAGACACTGATGTCTTTGCCGATGTTCGAGAAGACCCTGCCAGCTTATTAGCTGGCAAAGTCTTAATGACAATCGTGAATGGTGAAATTGTCTATCAACAGTAGATCAAGGAGCCTCGGCGGTTTCCAATAAAAACTGGTAATCGCCTAGGTGCTTTAAACGAACGTTAAAAGTGTCTGGGCCTACTTTTACTAATGGCAGAATAAGGACATTGTCGGTGCCATCGAAGAAAGCTGGCACGGAATCCATGTTATCGCTGTTATTCTCTGTGGCACTAGTGAGCGAGAAATTAAAATTTCCATTGTGCTTTAGCACTACTGAGTAGTTGATATTGCCGCCGTACACTTTCGGTATGACCACTGTGTCATTTGCCGCTTCATAGGTGTTATAGCTCACTTGCATGTCGGCGATGGAGTCGATCATCGTCGTATCATTAACGTACTCGCTGATAAACGACTTCAAAGCAGAGATTTTAGCATAGACCCCTGGCGAGCCTGGGGTGCCGCAATTGGCATTTTCACTGCCACCGAAGCTCGTAATGCCTAGTTGCATAGCTCCTTGGTTTAGGCTCACAAATAACGGGCCGCCGCTGTCGCCTTGGCAGGTATCAGATGTGTCAGTGTCGGTGTAACCTCCAGCGCAAAACATATTGCCTGTGATAATGCCCTCGTGGGCGGCTTCACACACGCTAGCTTTGCTTGTTAGTAGTTGTGTGGCCAATAGGTTTTCTGCGGCGCTACTGCCGTCGCCGACTGTGGCTCCCCAACCTGCCACTATCGTTGGGAGATTCTCGGGTAACGCGCCCGTAAATAGGCGCACAGGTTCTATGCTAACAGCAGCGCTCAGCTCCACTAAGGCTATATCGAAATCGTTTGAATTGGCGCTCGTTTGTGCGTCTGGGTTGTAGCTTGGGTGGACAATGACTCTGTTGGCATCTCGCACCACAGCGCCACTAGCTGGTGTGTTGATATTAGTAGTATTAAGCGTAATTGAAGTACGTGTAGCCGCATCAGTACTGACTTGATCGCCGGCCTCGTTTAAAAAGCAATGGGCCGCGGTTAGCACCCAGCGCGAAGAGATGAGACTGCCGCCACACCCACCACCAGTTTCAGGGTCAGATTCGCTGCCGACGTAGAGGCTCGCTAGCCAAGGGTAACTGCTAATATTAGCCGGTTTGCCATTGATGATTCGGGTTTGTTGGGCAAGCCCTGTAGCGCTAAGCGAAGCTAAGCAAGCAAACAAGATGGTGCAGCGAAGTAGCGTGGACATAGGTGAGGTTCCTTACTGGATTTTAATAATTATTAATCATCATCATTAATGTAAAAGACAAGGTCAAGTGTTAGGTGTCCCGTGGGTCAATGACGGCCATGGTAATCCGCGAGATACAGCTTGTTTTTCCCTCATCGTTTTCAATGCGAATTTCCCATATTTGCGTGCTGCTGCCAATATGTATTGGGCGTGCGGTGCCTGTCACCCAACCAGAGGCAACGGCGCGTATATGATTAGCATTGATCTCTAGCCCTACGGCTCGCTGCTCTTTTTTGCGTAAGCAATAATTCGCGGCAATGCTACCTAAGCTTTCTGCTAAAAGTACTGACGAGCCGCCATGCAAAATGCCGAAGGGTTGCACGGTGCGCGCGTCAACCGGCATGCGGCCTATTATATAGTCGTCGCCTATTTCGGTGAATTCGATGCCTAGGCTCGCAACGGCGGTGTTGCGGTTGTTGGCGTTCAGGGTGTCTAGGTCCAAAGCGCGTGTCCAAATGCTCATAGAGAATACCGTTAAACTATTGAAAAAAAGTTGTAGTGGAATGATCAATTTTAAGAAGACAGTGTTAGTATGCGCGCCCTTAAAAGCCTAATTGCCCATAGGAAGCTCTAATGGACTTTTTTATCGCTACATTTCTCAAGATGTTCTTTGTCATGACACCGTTCTTCGTGTTGTCTGTGTTCTTGACTGTGACGAACGAGGCTAGCCTGCAAGAGAAGCGCCATCTCGCGGTCCGCGTGACATTTTCGGTCATCATCATCAGTTTAATTCTGATGTATTTCGGCCGTTATATTTTTGCCATTTTTGGTGTGACGCTAGATGCTTTCCGTATTGGTGCGGGCGCACTGTTGTTTATGTCGGCAGTGGGCTTGGTCAATGGCAACAAAGACAGTCAAAAACTCGCGGATTTTAAACTGTCTGAGCTTGCGGTAGTCCCTTTGGCGCTGCCCATTACCGTAGGCCCAGCGACAATCGGTGTGCTTCTGGTCATGGTGGCAGATAACGATACTCTTGGAGAGTTTTTTCTAGAGAGCTCAGCGATGACTTGCTCGATTCTTGTCGTCGGCCTTATGCTGTATTTTTCAAACTTAATTGAAAAGTCTGTTGGCAAGCAAGGCATCGCCATCATCTCCAAGATCACGGGCATCATTCTGGCAGCGTTGTCTGCGCAGATTATGTTTACCGGGATCAAAAACTTCTTAGTTGTGGCCTAAGTGTGCCGCTTACCCCATTGGATAGGGGATGTCGCGGTGCACCTCATCACAAGCTTTGAGTACTTCGTCACTCAGCTTGACGTCTAAGGCCGCAAGAGAGTCGTCTAGTTGCGAAGCATCTCTTGCGCCAATGATCGTTGAGGCGACAAAGTCGAAGTTCATGCTCCAAGCTGTGGCAAGAGTCGTTGGGCTCATGCCTGCCTCTTTTGCGATCTCAATGTAACGTGCAGTCGAATCTAGGGTGCCTTTGTTGAGGAAACGATCGGCCATGGCGCGTTGACGAGCGGTGGGCAATTGCTTGTATTCACCGAAACGGCTGCGCGCAGGGATTTCTTTCACATTGTATTTGCCGCTTAGCACGCCCCCGCCAATCGGTGAGTAAGGCAGCAACGAGACTTTCTCGCGACGGCAAACCACGGCGAGCTCATCGAGAAAGCGGCGATGCAAGAGTGAGAAGTTATTCTGTATCGATTGAAAGCGCGCATAGCCTTCGTATTCGGCGATGGTGTTGGATTTTGTTAGGCCATAGGCGTTCTCATTCGAGGTGCCGATGTAACGCACTTTTCCTGATTCGACAAGGCGATCTAAGGCCGCCATAGACTCGGCCATAGGGACGATCATGTCCGGCCAATGCACTTGGTATAGATCGATATAGTCGATGCCCATACGTTTTAGGCTGCCTTCCACGGCACGCTCGATATGATGGCGGTCAATGGCTGTTGAGCCACTACGAATTGGTGGAACAAACCAACCGGAGGCAGCGCCTGCGACCTTGGTCGCTATGATGAGGGAGTCTCTATCACGGGTCTTGATCCACTTGCCGAAAATTGTCTCAGTTAGCCCAGCCAGTTCGCCTGTTGGTGGGACGGGGTAGACTTCGGCTGTGTCGTAGAAGTTGATGCCGTGCTCATAGGCCTTGTCGAGAATACGGAATGCTTCTTTCTCGTCGCTCCATGTGCCAAAACTCATCGTACCCATGCAAATAGGGCTTACGCGGAGGCCGCTGGTGCCTATATAACGATAATCCATGTGTTTATTCCTGCTATTGAAAGTGAAATGATGACAGGGATGATACAACAATGAGTCGCGTATCGTACAAGTGCTCGATTTTTAAGGCAGCAAGCTCTTTGTTCCTTAATTATTTAGGAGTTAATGATGCGCAAAATAACAATTCTGACCGCAAGCATTGCCTGTTCTTTATCCTCTTGGACTTATGCCGCTGGGCCGGCTGCCACGATTGAAGATGTTGCGTAGTGTTTGGGCGTAGTCGTTTGACGATGTAGCGTTCTATTCCTATAGTCAAAATAAACGAAAAGGATTTCGTTATGACTAGCAGTCTCTTCCGTGCCCAAGCATTAAATTTTTCGCAAGATCAAAGCGTTGGTGAGAGGGTTTTTTACCAACCTTTGGGATTGCGCTTTGCCTCTATTGCATTGCTGACCATCGTGGCCGCCTTACTGGGCTTTGCAGCCCTTGCTCCTATATCCCAAACAGAGTTAGTTCGTGGTCATCTGCAAGCGTCTCAAGGCAGCCTGCGGGTGTTCAGCTCAGCAGCCGGAACCGTTGCCGATATTCTTGTAAGCAATGGCGAGGTGGTGCGTGCCGGTGATGTGTTGGCAACGGTGCGCAGTGCAGCATTCGATGCGAACGGCACATTGACATTGTCCCACTCGATTGCGCAAGTACAGGCGCAGCTGCAACAAGAAACTGTGCTGCGCGATTCGCTAGTGAAAAGCGCAGCCTTAAACGAGCACAGTCTGCGTAAACGCACTGCTGCGTTGCGCAATGAATTGCGCAGTATGCAAGAGCAACTAGATGTATTGATGTTGCGTCGTGAGCTGAGTTTGGCGCAAGTGCAGCGACAAGATTTTTTACTACAGAAACGGCAAACGTCAGTAGTGCAGCAAGAAGGTGCGCTTGATACTTTTTACGGGTTTGAGCAAACGATTGAAGGCTTGAATGCACAGAAAGACTCGCGCTATGGCGTTTTGTTAGCAATAGAGCAAGAGCTTGTCCAGACGCCGCTGCTTCTCGAGCAACAGCTCGCGGCAAACAATAATAAGATTTTGCAGTTACAGCGCAGCTTGAAAGAGTTAGAAAGCGCCGAGCTTTTCAGTCTTACGGCACCGGTCGATGGTGTTGTTAACAATATACTTAGCAATGCAGGTGCCGCGATAGACTCCCATACACCATTTGCCAGCATTGTGCCAACGAACACCGAGTTCGAGGCCTTGTTGTTTGTACCCTCGCGAGCGCTAGGCAACGTGGATGTACAACAGTCAGTTTTTCTCGATTACGACTCTTTTCCAGCACGAAGTTATGGCTACTCCAATGCCGAAATCGTAGAGATATCGCAGGTGCTTTTAGACCCGCGAGAGCATCTATTGCCAATCGAAATGCATGAGCCATTTTACTTAGTGAAGGCCTCGCCGCTGTGGGAAGAGGGGCAGTGGGAGGAGGCTGGGAATATGCGCTCAGGAATGCAGTTTACGGCTCATCTTGTCGTGGGTGAGCAGACCTTGCTAGAAAGATTAGTCGCCCCGCTTAAGACTTTGCGAGAAAGAGTATGATTGCGCAGTTGTTCGCGCGCGGGTATGCGCTGCCCATAGTCTTGCAGTCTGAACGTAGCGAGTGTGCCCTTGCATGTATTGCAATGTTGGCAAGTTATTTTGGTTATAGAACGAATCTCAATGCATTGCGGCAACAGTTTCCGGTCTCGGCAAGAGGCGCAAGCTTGAGTGATATTCTAAATATGACGGCGGCACTGCGCCTGCATGCCCGTGCTTTACGGCTCGAAATCGAAGAGTTAGCGAATCTCCAAGTTCCAGCGATCTTGCATTGGGATATGAGCCATTTTGTGGTGCTTAAACGCGTCGATAAAAAAGGCATTGTGATTCATGACCCCGCAAGTGGCCAGACCCGTTGCGTGTGGAGTGAAGTGAACAAGCATTTTACGGGTGTGGCTGTTGAGTGCATGCCAGCGGCAAATTTTGTCAAAACAAGGCGAACAGTGCGCAGTAAAATTAACGAACTATTCACCCGTTACCCAGGGTTCAATTCGGCAGTCGTACAACTGTTTGTGCTATCTCTGTTCATGCAATTGCTTGTAATTAGCAGCGCCTTCTATGTGCAGCTTGTGATCGATGAAAGCATCGCGAAAAACGACACTGATATTTTAATTGTGTTGTTTGTGGGCTTTCTCCTTTTGATGGCAATCAATGTGTTTATGACCTTTGCTAGAAATACAGTGCAACTGTATTTTGCCAACCAGCTTGGTTTTCAGATGGTGAGCAATGTGTTCTCACAACTGATGCGACTGCCGGTGGACTTTTTCGCTAAACGCCATGTTGGCGACATCGTGTCTAGGTTTGGCTCGGTGCAGGAGGTCAGAAGAATTCTTGCTGAAGATATGATCACCGTTGTGCTTGATGGTCTTTTTGCTTTGGTCACCATCAGTGTTCTGTTCTATTTTAATACTACATTGAGCTCGATCGTGCTGGTGTTTGTATTGCTTTCAACTGTGTTCAAATTATCGTTGATTGGTCCTATTAAAAACCTTACCGAAGCGCATATTGTGGCTGAGGCTTCAGCCAGTAGTATGTTGATGGAGAATATGCGCGCGATCGAAGTCATTAAATTTTATTGTCGTGAACTGCCGCGAATCTATTCTTGGCGAAATCGCTATGTGCGGCAAGTAAATGCCAATGTGCAGCTGTCGCGTTTCGGAATCCGTGTGGAGCTAGCCAATGGTTTGCTTGCTGGGGTCGAACATCTTTTGGTAATTTATTTCGCTGCGCTGTCGGTGTTGGAGGGCAGTGTCACTCTAGGCTTTATGACGGCATTTTTAGCGCTAAAGTCAAACTTCTCGACATCTGTGTCTTCCTTTGTCGACAAGCTAGTACAAATCCGTTTGGTGCGCCTGCAGCTCGAGCGTTTGTCTGATATCACTTGCGCCGAAGTGGAGTTTGAAGCGTTCGATTTTTCACCAAGAACGCCTGACTGGTTAGGCAGTTTGAGTTTGCGCGATCTTCGCTATGCCTATGCAGGCAATGCCCAGAGCGTCTTTGAGCGCGTCAATCTTGAGGTAGAAATAGGAGAAATCATCGCGATTACTGGGGCGTCGGGGGCTGGTAAATCAACGCTTTTGAAAGTCATGGCGGGCCTAGTGCAGCCGCTGGCGGGGCAAGTGCTTGCTGGGGGCATTCCGATTGCAAGCATTGGAGTGCGGCAGTACCGCGACGCCTGTGCTGGAGTTCTGCAATCAGATCAGTTGTTGTCTGGCACTTTGCTAGAAAATATCACCTTGTATGATGAGTCGGTCGACCACGGGCGTTTAGAAAGGGCAGTGTGCAAGGCAGGGATTGAAGAGTTTATCGCGCAACTTCCCATGGGTTTTAATAGTTTGATCGGAGATATGGGGTCATTGATGTCGGCCGGGCAGGCGCAACGTATTTTGCTGGCGCGTGTTTTCTACAAGAAAGCGCGAATCTTATTTCTGGATGAAGCGACAGCTAACTTAGATAAGGAAGTTGAAATGCGGGTGCTGCAAGCGATTCGTGCGCTGGGCACAACAACGATCATGGTGTCCCATAGAGAGGCGCCACTGCAAATGGCCGATAAGGTGTATGTATTGCAAAATGGGCGGCTGGAGCTAGTGAGCCGAGCCGCCCATATAGATGCAGAGATGAAAGATTAGTCTTGTGCCTCTTCTACGATCGTAGAGATCGTGTCTTGGTCATGAATCTGTTTGAGCGAGCCGGTGACGATATTGTAGTGCCAGCCTTTCAGCGTCAACTTGCCGGCCTCAACGCGTTCTTTGATGAAAGGGAAGGTCATCAAGTTTTGCAAGGAGAACCCAACTGCCGCTTGTTCGCAATAGTTAAAAGTGGCGTAGTCATGAAGCCGGTTCGGGTCGGCTAACTCTGCGACGGGCGCCACAATCGACATCCAACGCGATATAAATGTGTCTTGCGGAAGCTTCTTGGCGTCCATCACCAAAGAGCGAATCCCCCCGCAACGAGAGTGTCCAAGCACTATGATCTCGGGGACTTCTAACACCGTAATGGCAAATTCTAGCGCCGCGCTTGTGCCGTGATACGAGCCTTCAATTTCGTAGGGAGGCACAAGGTTGGCCACATTGCGTATGACGAATAATTCGCCGGGCTCTGTGTCGAAAATGAGCGCCGGTTCCATGCGCGCGTCACAGCAAGTAATCAACACGTGCTTTGGCTTTTGCTCTTCTGCTAATTGTCGGAGTTTGTCGCGATTTTCAGAAAAATAGCCTTCTTTAAAGCGTTGATAACCAGCTAAGAGTTCGTCAGTCATTTTACGGTATGCCTCTTTAGTACTTCGTGTTTCGAGTGTTTCTTATTCTGGCAAGATGCGCATTATGCCATCGCCTTCGGTTGCCACGTAGATATAGCCATCGGGCCCTTGTTTGATGTTGCGCACACGGCCGATGCCGTCAAATACGATTTCATTGGCCACGATGTTATCGCCCTCTAACACCAAGTGTACGATGTAGCGGAATTTCAACGAGCCGACCAACAAATGATTGCGCAGTTCAGCGCCATAATTGTCGCTGTCGATAAAGGCCATGCCAGAAGGAGCAATAGACGGATCCCAGTAAAACTTAGGTTGCTCGATGCCGTCACGAGAAGTTGCAACAGCCAAAGGTTGGCCGTTGTAATTGACGCCATAGCCAATGATGGGCCAACCGTAGTTTTTGCCAGGTTCGATTAAATTGACTTCATCGCCGCCCATTGGGCCATGCTCATGCTCCCAAATCTTGCCAGTCATAGGGTTCATTGTGAGCCCTTGTGGGTTGCGGTGCCCGTGGGAATAGATCTCTGGCTTCGCATCAGGCGTGTTAACGAAAGGGTTGTCCGCAGGGACACGGCCATCGTCATGCAGGCGATAAATTTTGCCGCCATCACGATCGAGTTGTTGAGCATTTTCGAAATGTGCGCCACGGTCACCTATTGAAAAATACAAATAGCCGTCACGGTCGAAAGCGATACGGCTACCGTAATGTTGGCCGCGAGTGGTATTTTCTTCGCCCTTATACAGGACCTCTTGGTCTACGAGCGTATTGCCTTGCAGCTTGGCGCGCATGATGGCTGTGTGGCTGCCCTCGCCAGGGCCTTCGGGGCTTGAATAGCTGATGTAGATCCAGCCATTTTGCGCATAGTTAGGGTGGGCAACGACATCGAGTAATCCGCCCTGACCATTGACGTGCACCTCAGGTAAACCACCGATTGGCGCGCTGAGATTGCCGTCTTGGACTAGAAACAATTGGCCTGAGCGATTGCTTACTAGCATTTGTTCAGCAGACAACCATGCCATGCCCCAAGGAACGTCTATGCCTTCGACGACTTTCTCTAAACGGAATCCGGGCTGATTCTGTGCTGTGGCGGTGGCGAAGGGTAGCGCTACTAAAAGGAGTGCCGCTGTTAGGACCTGCGTCAAAGTTCTCATGGAAAATTCCTGTACCGTCTAGTTACTTAGCGCTCTATTGTATCGAACTCTCATACCAAGAGCAGCAATTAAGCGCAGCCATTAGACGGGGGTTAGTAGTGATTGCTTCATAAAAAACGCGTTTAAGTTATCAACAACTAGCTGGCCCATGGCCCGCCGAGTCTCAATTGTCGCACTGCCTATATGAGGGAAAAGCACGACATTGTCCAGTTTGCTCAAGGCCTCTGGAATATGTGGCTCTTGTTCATAGACATCTAGGCCAGCCGCGGCGATTTGCTTACTGCGTAGGGCTTCGGTGAGTGCGCTCTCATCAACTGTGCTGCCGCGCCCCACATTAATAAAGATACCCTCAGGGCCAAGGGCGGCAAAAACTTCTTTGTTGACGATCTTATCAGTGGCGCTTCCCCCAGGCAGCATGGACAGTAGGATATTGCTGTGATGCGCTAGCTCTTCTATGCTAGCGAAGTAAGGAAAGGGCAGCTCTTTTTCGCGACGGTTGTGGTAGGCAATCTTCATTCGAAATGCCAGTGCTCTTAAGGCGATTTCCTCGCCAATAGCGCCTAGTCCGATGATGCCTAGAGTCTTGCCTGTAAGGTTGCGGCCAAAGGGGAACGGCGCCAATGGCCAGTTGCCACTACGGGCATAAGCATCGGCATTGATGAGGTTGCGAGACGTGGCGAGCACCAATCCCATTGCTAAATCGGCAACGGCGTCATTGAGCACTTCGGGAGTATTGCTTACCTGAATTCGGCGTGAGGTAGTTATGTCGAAATCGATGCCATCTACCCCAACCCCAAAACAACTGATCAGTTTGAGGTTTGGCAATTGGTAAATGAGAGGGTTGGTCGTCCAAGAGGCCGTTGCGACGGTTTCGCAATAGGGGCCTATTTCTGCGATCAGGGCTTCCTGCTCGGCAGTGGACTCCAATAGCCACAGCTTGTGTGTGGTGTACATTGTATCGAGTAAAGCGATCGTTTCTGGGTGAAACTCATTGGCAATGAGGACGTGCTTATCTGTAATCGTGGATATTGTCATGACGGCGATTCTAGCAGATGAATTGTGAAGTTTGACGTCTCTGCAAATATTCAGCAAAGGTTCATAGTCACTTTGTTATAAAAGAGGCTATGCTTCAGCCGCGACAAAATGTCGCAGCAATATACGTTGCATAGGCTTAGAATATAAAGGGGCCTCAGTTACACTAAGGGCACAGGATGCGAACTGCATAATCGCGAAACAATGCTCAGTTCTATTGGTAGACGAGCAAACTACAAGATGCTAGGGGATCGAGATGAATAAATTTAAAGTATTTCAGTTGCTTACGGCTGTTGTGTTGGCCTTTGGCGTGCAAATGTCTGCGCTGGCTCACACCCATTTAGAGATGACTTCACCTAAGGAAGGTGAGACGGTGTCATCTCCAACGGTCATGATGCTGACTTTCGGCGGCGAAGTGCGCCTTGTACGTGTAGAAGTCAAAGGCAATGCTGGCCCAGTCGATATCGGCTTTACTCCAGTGGCAGCGGCTCAGGCGCGTTTCCATATGCCTATGCCTTTTTTAGCGGCGGGCCAGTACGTTGTGACTTGGACGGCCATTGGTGAAGATGGTCATTCTGTCAGCGACGAGTTTTCATTCACGGTGGATCCAAGTGCCCCTGCGGCAGTAATGGATCACGGCGATTCCCATAGCCACGGCGCAAGTGGCGAGTCACATTCACACGATGATCACGCACATTAATCAGCATGGCAATAAACCTATGGGCGCTGGCGATAATACTGACTAAGCTTACTTTATACATCAGCTTCGCCAGCCTCATAGGGGGCTTTTTCGTTATTTGGCTGTTCGCTACGCAAGCACGTGGTGCAGCTCCCCGCTCTAACCCCTTCGCCTTAGCACAACGTCTTACTTTTTTTCTATTGATCCATAGTGTGCTCGGGCTTGTAAGCGTGACCTTATTCTTCTTACTGCAGGTCGGGTTAATTAATCAAAATGGCCTAGCTGGTATGTTTGATTGGTTTATGAGTTCGATCGTCATGCAATCGGCTATCGGACAAGGCTCTGTGTTGAAGGCGGCGGGGTTTGTTGGCTTTGGGCTGGCGGCGCTAGCGCTACACTATAGTCTTCGCTATCCACAATATTCTTCGTTCAAACTAGTGAGTGTCTTCGTGCTATTGCTAGGTGTCGCCAGTGCTTGCGCGGGGTTTGCTGAGCTTGGGCACATCGTCAGCCTTGGTGTGGTCGAACAGTGGCTAATCGCTATTCACGTCCTAGCCATTGCTATGTGGGTGGGAGCTTTTTACCCCTTAATGCTAGTGAGTAAGACCGAGCCGGGCGCAACAGTGCACGCATTCATGAAGCGTTTTGGTGATTGGGGCTGGTTGATCACTGTCAGCCTAAGTGTCGCTGGGGGCTATTTGCTCACACAGCTGCTAGCATCGCCTTTAGAGCTGATCAATACGGCGTACGGTGCATTGCTATTACTAAAAGTTCTGTTAGTGCTGTGTTTGCTAGGCTTGGCTGCACTGAATAAATTCCGCCTTGTGCCTGCGTTGCTCGCTGCTGGGCCTATGCCACTAGCACGTTCTATCAAGGCCGAAATGGGCCTGGCGATTTTGATTCTGATCATCACAGCGATTCTTAGCACTGTGACGGGGCCAGCGCACCTGATGTGAGAATCAATCTCAACAAGACATCTTAGTGAAGTCGTTTCTGTAAAAAAAATGCAAAGAAATTGTAATATGGGTTCTCTTTGAATAGACTTCGCGGCAATGAATTACTTTGAAATTTCATATACGGCTATCGGCGGCTTAGGGGTCTTTTTCCTAGGCCTTAAATTCCTTTCCGAAGGCTTGCAGTCTGGCAGCACTGATGCAATTCAGAGTATTCTCGCTACCCTCACTAAAAATCGAGTCCTAGCCGTCTTGGCAGGGCTTGGTATTACTGTATTCGTTCAATCTAGTAGTATTTCCACGGTCATGACCGTCTCCCTTGTTAATGCGGGGCTCATAGAGCTCAAGCAGGCGATTGGGGTGATTCTCGGGGCCAATATCGGCACGACGATCACAGGGTGGATACTGTCCATCAAAGTGGGTAAATACGGGCTCTTACTCATAGGCTTGGGTATCTACCCCATGATGGCGGGCAAGACCGCCCGCACTAGTGCCATTGGTAAAACTTTTGTCGCCCTAGGCCTAATCTTCACCGGCCTTGAGTTCATGAGCGGTGCCTTTGCACCACTGCGAACCGATCAGAATTTCATTTCTTATCTTCACCTATTTGATGCACAAACCCTCGGCAGCCTTTTGGCTTGCGTAGCCATTGGCTGTCTTCTCACGGTAATTATTCAAAGTAGCTCAGCAATGCTGGGGATCACGATCACTCTCGCCTCGACGGGGGTCATTGACTTCAATACAGCGGTAGCCTTGATTATCGGTGAGAACGTCGGCACGACTATTACAGCGCAGCTGGCTGCGATAGGCGCGAATACCTCGGCAGTACGCACGGCTCGCGCGCACGCAATTTTCAACCTGTTGGGCGCCTTGATATTTATACTCATGTTCCCGTTCTATGTGGATTTCATAGAGTGGATAGTGGCTAATCCTGCCGATGCCGTGGACCCAGATGGTTCGCGCCCTCATATTGCTTGGCACATCGCCGTTGCACACACAATGTTTAACGTATTGAACGTGCTGCTGTGGATTCCATTGATTGATTTCTTAGTGCGTTGTGTGACGTGGCTTGTCCCAAGTCGCGGCGAGAAAGAGGTTCACAAGCTCAAATATCTTGGCACACGCTCAACGATGGCGCCGGAAGTTGCTCTGCAACAGGCTGATCTAGAAATGGATAACCTGATTGAGATCACTCGGGAGATGTTTAATCTCACCAAGGAATACATCAGTAAAGATGCGCATGACAAAGAGCTATTTGAGCGCATTAATCATCTTGAAGATATTACCGACAATATCGAAGAGGAGATGATCAACTTCATTACAACGCTGCTGACCGATAGCATCACGCAAGGGCAGTCCGCACGCGCCTATGGTTTGATCAGAATGGCCGATGAGCTAGAAAGTATTGCTGATAGCCTACAGTCATTTAGTATTTATCGTGCGCGCTTGTATAAACAGAAGGAGTCTTTAAGCCCTGAGGCATGGGCTGACTTGCAGAGCTTCTGCAATGAAGTAGACACCTTTGTAGGGCGCGTATGTAACGCCCGTAAGAAGCGCGCCGATTCAACACGTATCACAAGCCTCATTGAAGAGTCTAAGCGCCTTAATCGGATGGCCAACAATATGCGTGATGACCACCTTGATCGCTTGAAGTCAGGTAACTGTCAGTCAATTCCAGCGCAGTCCTATAGCGATATGTTCGTCTCCTTACGCCATATTAAAAATCACGCCGTTAATATCCTTGAAACCTATAACAACTGATCTACTCGTGCCCCTTCGGCACTAGAGCCTTAAAGAACAGTAATGATAGGATCGACGCGCTAAGCATCAAGAAGAGCATCGGGTAAACGGTGCCATTGAAGATCAAAGCCACTGCTTGCGCTGCCACCGCTGAAAACCCCATCTGCATAAAGCCTGTTAAACCTGATGCTGTGCCTGCCATTTTGGGTGCCGCGTTGATTGCACCTGCCTGAGCATTCGGCAGCGTGATGCCATTACCAAAGATCGCAAGCGCTACAGGGAAGAAAAGTCCTGCCGGGTGAGTGATTCCCGCTAGATGTAACAGGAGGGCTATGGTGATACCGAGGATTGATATGCGTGAACCGTAGTCAATCATTCGGTGAATGCCGAACCGTCTACCCAAATGCCGTGTCACATAATTGCCGATCATGAAACCGAGTGGGATGCTGATAAAGTAATAGCCATACTCGGTTGCTGGCCGTTCTAATACGCTGACCATGATTTCTGGAGCAGCGGAAATAAAGCTGAAAAAAACCACCGAGACAAAGGCGACGCTATAGCCATAGCCGCTAAAGATTGGGTCTTTTAATAGGGTCCAATAGGATTTCAGTAGGTTGCTCACGCCGGTAAATGGCACTGGCTCTTGCAGAGTTTCAGGCAGTGCGAGCAAGAGTAGCACTAATAATACAATCGAAATGCCTGCCACGAGATAGAACACCGCATGCCAATCGAAGCGCACCATAAGCTCGCCGCCAACCGCAGGCGAGAGCATCGGCATTATCACCATCACCATGACGAGTGTTGCGATCACCGAAGCTGACTCGCGAGCATTGTAAACATCGCGAACTATGGCGCGAGCAACGACCAAACCAACGGCGCCACCAGCGGCCTGCACAATACGGCCAGCAATCAGTAGCTCTATCGTGGGCGCCATGATGCACAATATTGACCCAATAATGGTGATGCTGATACCTGTGATCAGAACGGGGCGGCGGCCATAACGATCCGACAATGGTCCATAAGCCAATGTGGCAACGGCAATAGCAGCCATGGACAGGCTCAGTGTTAGCTGTGCGACAGAGGTGCTGACAGCAAAACTATCTTTAATGATTGGAATGCCAGGCAATAAAATTTGCATAGCAATGGGGCCAAGTGCTGAAACGCCAGCAAGCAGCAATATGAGCCCTTTGGAAAGACTCTGAATTGGAGTTGTCATAGAAACCTTTGCTGCTAAGGACGCAGCACAGCATCGCGGTTTTGCCGCGCATCGGTATTGTTTTGTGAGCTAAGGATAACGCTGGAGCCAAGCAATCTCATCCGTTGAGATTGGCTGATATCATACCCCAAACCGAAGGTTTTTTCGTGGAATTCTTGTACCAATTGCTGCTCTGGTTGCAGCGTTAATGTTTCATCAATTGGGCCCATCTGCACACACGATAGCGGCACGCCACCGCGTGTGCTGAGACAAATGGTCAATTCGTTCTGCGGAAACACCTCTAAATTCAGTCCATCAGCTGCGGCGCTAAAGCGTGGCGACGCTTCTAGGTAGGCAATGACTTGGCGTTCGAATGGCGCATCTACACCGCTGATATTGACCGGTAAGCTAAGCCCCAAACGTCTGAAAATACTAGGGTCGGACTGTAAGGCAACCTCGTAATTATTCAGCGCAACTTCGGTATTGCCACGGCGCCATGCGACTTCTGCGACGCGCGCCGACAACCGCGCTTTGAGCATATGCTCTTCGTTGGGCAGTAAAGCCAGAGCACGATTGGCGTATTCCAAGGTCGCCTCATCATTGCCTTTCAGGGCGCTCACTTCTGTGTGGTAGGCAAAATAATAGCCTTCGTTTAGCGTGAATGCGCCTTCGGCAAGAGTGTCTTCGAGAATTGCACCGATCACGCCTTCGCCTAATAAAGTCACCAGCTCCGGCTCAAGCCACTCGGGAATGTGCACGTCCAAAGGGGCGTAAGGGCGAAGACGATTCATGAGTGTTTGCGGTTGAGCAAAGAGCGATGCGGCGTGACGGCCTGAGCGCCAAGACTTAAACCAAAAGCCTAAGGCATCGGCACGAGCGTATAGGGACTCTGGGAAGTCTAGCCAAGCCGCTTGTTCGAGCTTGCTCTGGTAAGCAGTTCGATTGGCGATGTAATTGATCAGTGCGGCGATTGAATCCTTCTGCGCTTCATCGGCACTGAATGAGCCGGTGCGGTCCGGTTGGTTCAATGCAGTAGCACTCAGAGTTGCTGCGTCCTCTGGATAGCCCGCTAAGAGTAGAAAGCTCGCACTGACAAGGAAGTGTTCGGCCCGGTTCATTACACCAACGATTGGCTCCTGTTGGTCGCGCCAGATCAGTAGATTGTCCAGCGCACGCCTTGCCTCATCGAAACGGCTTTGGTTCATGTATAAGTACAAAAGATTAATCCACGGGTCGCCGACGCTATCAGGGTTTAATGAGCGCGAGGCGCGAGTTAAATACTCTTCGGCCTCGCTAAAGCGCAGCATGCTTAGGGCGACTTCGGCAGCGTTGAGTAGATAAACAGTATCAATATAACTGTCATCATCAATGGCGAGGCTCTCGTCTTCACTGATCGATTTGTCGCAAGCCTCTAGTGACTCGGATGGACGTAAACTTGCAAGCTCTACCGCGCATAGAGTATTCCAAGCGCGGCTGCGTTCACGTGGGTCGTTGCTGGAAGCGAGAACTTTATTGGCACTTTCCCGTGCCTCATCCCAACGCTGCATCTTGATAAGAGGCCAGCCACGGAATGATTCCATCTCTTGACCGTATACCGCTTCGACCTTGTCGAGGTAGGACAGAGAGGCTTCTTGGTTGCCCATCAACTGATGAATATAGGAAAGCTGCGAGAGGGTGAGATAGTGCCACTCTGCATTGCCTGCGGCGATTGCCCTGCCCATGGACGTATAGTCTGTGAGCGCTTCGGCGCGATTCAAATGAAACAAGGCGCGAGCCAGATTGCCTTCAACTCTGACTAATACCTCGGCAAGGGCAAATTGGGCAGCGGCCGAACCTGGTTGTTCTGCAATCCAGCGTTGTGCCAGTTCTCTTGCTTTAATATTTTCCTTCAATGCGAGTGCGTCGCAAATCTGCAGAGCACGCTGTTCACTGATGCCTAGCATGCCGAAACACACCGTGGCTGCCCCTGGCATCTCAACTCCATCTAGGCCATCTTGCGCAGTGGCCGAGTGATTGAGCGATAACACCAAGACAGAGGCGGAAATAGTTTTTACAAAGCCTGACAGCTTGCGCATAGATAAGACCCTAGCGCAGCGTGGCTCGTGCCAGCTGTTCCATCGGTTCGCGCATGCAGTCTTTGAGTACACGGGACAGATCGGAAACCCCTGGCGCGAGTTCTACACGGTGGCCTAAAACCCGTGGCAATAATGTTTCGATGTCTTCAGCGGCCACAAAGGCGCGACCACGCATGGCGGCCAGTACTTGTAGTGCAGGTAACATCAATACCATGCTGCGGGTCGAGTTGCCTTGCAGTACGCGTTCATCGGCGCGCAAATTGCGAGAGATATCGACCAATGCCGTTTTAATAGAGGCGCTAATCACCACCTCGTTATCGATTGTGGTGCGTGCCTGTAATAGCTCGCTACGGCTAACCTGAATTTTCTCTGCCAACTGTGTATCGCGACGTTGTTTATAGCTTTCAAGCACATCTAATTCTGCATCACGGTCGATGTGTTGCATGGTGATCTTAAACAGGAAGCGATCTAATTGAGGCGTTGGTAAAGGGTAGGTGCCAACAAGATCCAAAGGGTTCTGTGTGGCGATGACAAAGAACAGCTTGTCTAGCGAATAGGTAGCGTTGTCGACGGTGACTTGTTTCTCGCCCATGGCCTCTAGCATGGCAGACTGCACTTTTGGAGAGGTGCGATTTATCTCGTCGGCCAAAACAACATAGGCGAATATCGGCCCATGCCGAAAATGAAAGTGATTAGCGTTGGCATCAAAGACCGAACCGCCAGTGACATCTGAGGGCAAAAGGTCTGGCGTAAACTGAATGCGACGAAATGGCACGATAGAGCTGAGGTCAGCGTTCTCACTATCTGGCTGTGAGTTCACAATGGCCTCACCTAGCGCTTTTGCTAAGGTGGTTTTGCCAGACCCTGGAAAGTCCTCCAACAGAACATGACCATCGGCAACCAGTGCAATGATGACAAGCTCTATGACATCATCGCGGCCGAGCACTTGTTGTTGCACCGCTTGCGTAAGGCGTGCAAGTACGCCCACTGCTTTGCGCAATGGTTCGGATTGTGCGCCTGTTGCGGAGTTGGCGTTGTGCGGCCGGGCTTGTGTTGATTCAGCCTTAGACTCTTCGTTAATGGCTTCCAATGTCATTATTTATCTCCAATACTTCACCTGCAACAGCTTAGGCTGCATGGGCAAATGTTGCGTCGAACTTAATGGGTTTTCATCCAGGCGATTGGATTGATGAACGCTATTAGACGCCTCCACCAAGGAATATGCTGCTGGACTTCCTTTCTGATAGTTTTGTCTAGTGCTAACCAGTCAGGCTCGCTAGCGATGTCGACGGTGATGATCTGAGCAGTTGTTTTCTCGTTGCCCATGGCCGCCATTAGGTGTGAATAAGTCATGGTGCTAAATGAAGGGGTCATGTCACTTATTCTTCGTGCGAACGCCTCGCGTGACTCGCCATAGTGTCTGCGCACGCCTAAGGCGCTTAGTGTGTCGAGTGTGGCGCGATAGCTGAGCTTGTATCGTTGAGCGGGCTGCGCGAGGTAGGGCGCTCGTTGTCGGTAAATTTTAATGCCATAAGCTAGTAGCAATAGGGCGGCTGCAATCAATACCAGTGCGCGTAAAATTGTCGCAAGGGGAAAGCCCGCGCCTTCTTGGGCACTAATGAACTCGTCGAAAGAGGCTTCATCGCGCAGCATATCGCCTAAAAGTTGTTGCAGGCTGTTTTGTGGGTCCACCGACATATCGACCAGGGTGCGCGACGGGGCGGGGTCAACAATTACCCAACCAATACCGTCTAGATACACCTCTGGCCATGCGTGCCCGTTAATGGCTTGAATCAGCAAAGACGAGCCACCGGCACGATTGCTAGCAGGTACCGAATACCCTATGCCCACACGAGCGGGGATGCCAATACTGCGATAAAGATAGGTAGAAGCAAAAGCAAAGTGCATGCAATAACCGGTGAAATCGCCAAACAGGAACGAAGCCGCTGGGTCTTCAGCATAGGCGTGTTCGTTCTTCAGGCTATAGATACCGTTGCGATCCATATAATCTTTAATCGCTAATGCTTTGGCATAGGGATCATCGGCAAACTCAGGGCGTAAATCAGCAATGATGGTTTGCGCAAGTTGTTGGTAGCGTGGGTCAGCAGGCATTTCTAAATAGGCTTGGCGCTGTGCTTCTGTCCAATCCGAATCCCCTGCTTCACGCCCAATCAAGTTCGAAAAATCGTACTCTGGCACCATAGAGTAAGCATCGTAAGTTTGTTTGAAACGCAAATTATTGGGGTTGGGAGTGTTGGCATAGGCGATGGGAGTGTCTAGACCAAACGGGGTGCGGTGTGGCGCTAACAAGCCAATAGTCGTGCGCACAGTTTTGCGTAACTGCGGGGAAGGCAGTGGTTCGTTAATCTCAACGCGGGTTGGCGTGAAAAAATCGATAAGATCTTCGTCAAGGTCCTCTCGGTTCGGAAAGCTGAGCATCGTGCCATTGAACTGCGAGTACGCCGATTCGCGGAAATAATAGGCGCCACCGGTGGGTTCATAATCGTCGCGGAACAACACGATGGCCACGGGGGCTTGCTTGTCGCTAGTGTCATTTTCGCCGTCACGAAATGGGTTTTCATCTTGCGTGCTGCCTTCGGCACGAGCGGCTCCGGTTAAGCCAAGATCATCGGTCATCCGCGGTGTGGGCATGCCGAAAAACTGCACATAAATCAGCAGAGAAAAACACAAGATACCCAGTACGGTGAAATGATAGGGCAGGCGGCGATGGTTTTGCTCGATCATCAACAAGGCTGCAAGTGAGAGCACAGCACCACAACCAAATGCCATAAGAATGGAGCTAGGGTCGATGCCGCGGGTCAGGGCGAAATCACCGATAAAGAAGGGGCGATGGATCATCCCTTGTCGATGGGCAGCCAGGGTAATCACAAAGGCAGTCGCAACGAACAGGATCTCGAGAACACGGCCAAAATCAGCGCGCTGGGCAATGCTGCGCAAGATGGCACTAAGGCCTGCGCTAAAGGTAAGCCATTGCAATACTTCGCCGGTTTCATAAGCGCCCATCGGGGAGAATAAGTTGGCCAACCATGTACTGGAGGTCAGCACAGCGCTCAGGCCCATACCCACTAGGAGTAATAATAGAGCCGCTAAGGCAATGATGCTTAATCGCAGCTGTTTGAGTGGCGGGCGATCGATGAAACTATCGATTAATAGACAACTAAGGGTGCAGCCAATAAACGCTGCGATCGAACCACTTTCTGTGGTCAAAGAAATACTCAAGACCCAATAACTCGAGGCGATAATAAACGCCCGAAGACTAGAAGGAAGGAGATTGCTGTTTGTTGTCTGTTTGCTGGTCATCACTGGCCCATCATACTGCTTTTGCTAGGGATTTGCGTAGAGACAGCGATAGGGCGTCTCTTAAATACGGTTTAAACGCTTATCGAAGCTTTGACCTGTTTGCCGGTCAACGACAAGAGTTGATTCTACAAGTTGACCGATTTGCGTCAATAAACTGCTCAATTGCGCTACTTGCGTGCTCTCTTGCGGTGATATATCCGATTTGTCTGCTCGAAAGAGCATCCGCCTCCATGAGCTCACTGGGGTTTCGGAGACTAACCCATCGGTGGCTAATACCACCGAGAAGCGCACATTGAAGCGACTGATCGTCTGTCTTAAGCGCTCTAAATTGGGCGACATATGGGCACCGGCAAAGATGATGCAATGCACACTGTTTTGCCCGGCATGCAGGCTGAGGAAGTTATCGAGGCCGTAAGCAAGGGGCTGGGCGAGAGCACGTGAACCAGCGATAAGCTCCAACGCTTCGTCAATCGCTTGCGTGCTTTGCGAGCTGCCATCAGCACCCATTAGCCAGTCTTCTCCTAACGCGCCGGATTCAACGGCGACGCGTGCGACTGCGGCGGCCGCTTCGTCATGATCGCTTGAGAGCATATAGGCAAGGGTTCTGCTGCTATGGAAAACACTGCGTTCGGCAAGGCGCACATTTAGTAATCGATTGCGCGCATAAACCTTCCACATAATATTGCGCACTGAGTCGCCTGGGACGTAGGGGCGAATCTCCATGCGGTCGCCCTCTGGGTTGCCACCAGGGTCGGGAATGCCATCTTCGGCGGTTAGGGAGCGCAGAAGAGGGAGCGATTTGATGTTACCAGCCTGCGGCAGCGCTAAAAGCTCACCCTCTTGCGAGAATCGCCAAGAGAAACGACTAAAGCCGAGGACATCACGAACAGTAAAGCGACGCGTAATCTCTTTGGTGTGGCAGCGTTTGTTGGGCAGGATCTCTTCTTCCCAGTGGCTTTCGTCCTCAGAGAGTCGGTTGCGTGAACTGATAGCATCGGGATAAACCACCTCCCAACTTACGCCGATCAAAGGAAGCCAGGGCATTGTTGATAAACGAAAGCCGGTCTCGTTTGGGTAACCAGCCTCTACTTTAATACGTGGTGTGCGGCGACTTAGTAAGGCCTCCATCTCAAGCTGGTGTCGAATCTGGTGGCGCAGGATTAAGCCGCCAAGTAAGACGATAACCGTTGAGAAGCAGACAATAGCTAGGGCGCAGACCGCCAACGCAAAGACGACCAAATCCATGCGTCCATAAGCAAAGCGCTGCAGGGCGAGGATTGCGATCAACAAGACGGCAATGCCCTGGCTGGTCAGAGGAAAGCGCTCGCGCACCAACTGAAAGGATTTTTGCAGGGCGAGAAGAAGCGGCGGTTTGCTGCCTGTGGCGCGCGACGTTTCGGGTGCTGCTGAACTTGCGCTGTTAGTACTCACTGACATTGACGCCCCTTGGTTTGCTTAGGCATTAAAGAGACCGTACGCAAGGCTGGTCACTTACAACGAATCGGACTGCAAATGGCTGCCTAAGGCCATATATAGGCCATATAGCTGAGATATCCTAGCAGAAGCACAGTGCCTTCTGGGCGACTCAAGGTTTTGCCACTCCAAGCCATCGGCAGCAAAATTATCGCAAAACCGATCATGACGAGGTAGTCCGCTGTGTTCAAGCCTAAGCCAGATAGCGGGCTGATCATAGAGGCGATCCCCAAAATGGCTAGGATATTAAATATATTGGAGCCGACAATATTGCCAATCGCGATATCGGATTCTTTGCGCAACGCGGCCACTGCGGATGTGGCCAACTCCGGCATGCTCGTGCCAATCGCGACGATGGTCAGGCCGATGATCGCCTCATCCACTGCAAAAATTCTCGCTATTTCAACGGCGCTATCGACGAATAACATGCCTCCGCCGACAAGGCCTGCAAGCCCTGCCACTATTAATAAAACGCAAAACCAAGTGCGGTTTTGAAGTGCGGCCGAGTCGCAAGGCAGCGGCTCTTCATCGTCTTCATTAGAGCTACGATAACTGTGAACGAGAAAGCCAATCAGTGCGCTGACCAGTAGTAATCCATCCCACAGGCTAATAACCCCGTCAGAGGCCATATACCAAATGACAAAAGAGATGAGGATCATCAAAGGGATTTGTTCTTTCAACAAAGAGGGTTGCACTGACATGGGCTGTATCATTGCCGTGATGCCCAGAATCAAACCGATGTTGGCAATATTGGAGCCAATCACATTGCCTAGGGCGATGGAGCTACTGCCACTGAGGGCTGATTCGATGCTCACTGCAAGCTCTGGGCTGCTGGTGCCGAATGCCACAATCGTCAGGCCGATCACTAATGGGGTAATGCCAAGACGCAGTGCTAGCGCCGAACTGCCGCGGACTAAGCTTTCGGCGCCTCCCACTAGAATCAAAAGGCCTGCTACAAACAATACCAAGGTCATTGCCACAATATTTTGTCCTGCTTTAGCTTTACAGCATTAGTCGATTTAGGTGCGAGAGAAGCATCGTATGCAACGGGTTTAGGCGGGGCATCCTAGCATGGGCTCGTTAGTCATAACGAGGGGATTTTCTGACCTGCGCTAAGCAATGACGCATGATGTTGTTATTGTGGGCGTGCACCAAATGCTCGTAATTAAGAAGCTGTGGAATCTCCACAATCGCCATCGCTAGCAGTATGACACTGCCATAGAGGATTTGCCCACTGCTGATTAATGATAAGGCGCTGACACCAAGTAGCAGGGCGATGGCCCCTCGTAGCCAACGCTTCAGGTAAAAGTGCTGTGCCCCTAGAAAAAACAAACAATTGAGAGAGGCATAAACGCTAGCGCGTTTGACGCCTGCGCTTTCACACAGGTGATAGGCCGCTTGCTCGGACTCGCTGAGCATCGCCACTTGCTCGCGCAGTTCTGTTTCGTCTAGGTTTAACTCTTTTTCTGAAAACATGGGGGTAAGCGCTCAAATTGACTTAGCTTAAGGCAAGTGTGCGTTTTTGCCAGAACATCACGGCAAAGAGTAACCCAGCGCCAACGATATGATAAGGGGTAGATAGTGGTGCCCACATCAACAACCCCGCTGCCACGACGAGCATTGCGGCACTGAGCGGGTTTAATGGCTTGTCTAGGCGCCATTGCAATAGCCCAGCGAGAGCATAAAGCCCTAAGCATGACCAAGCAAAGACACTGAGTCTTTCTGGCCAAGTGCCGGAGATCAGCGGCGAATAAGCAAACAATACGGGGATCAAATACAAACCTTTGGCAAGTTTCCAAGAAGTAAGCCCCGTTGCCATCGGCTTGGTGCCTGCTATGCCCGCAGCTGCGAAGGCCGCCAAGCACACGGGCGGGGTGATGTTGCTGTCTTGAGAGAGCCAGAAGATGATCAGATGCGCACTCAATAACATGCCGCCAAGCACGGCAGGGTCTAGTAACTCGGTGCGTAAGATTTGCCGCATTTCCAATGGCATCTCTCGAAGCGCTACCACAGGGTCCCCGCCAAATAAGCCCAGAGTCGCCCGGACAGACGTTGGCAGGTCTGTAGCCTGCAGTGCCTGCAGCAAGTAGTCATGAGCGATCAAGTCATAGATCACTGGCGCCGAAAGCGTTGCGAGTACGATGTAAGATGCGGTGACGGGAAGGCCCATGCCGAGGATCAACGAGGCAAGTGCCACCAAGGCAATGGTGATCAACAGATTGCCTTGTGCCCACTCCACAATCATCAATGAAAAGGCATTGCCGACACCGGTAGTCGTGACGACGTTGATGACAAGGCCTACGGCGACTAGGAGAAGTGCCGTTGCGGTCATATTGCGAACGCCATCGACAGTGGCATCGAAACAATCTTGCAGAGACATGGGTTTTGGCGAAATCCAAGAAGCGGCAATGGTGGCGGCAATTGCGAACACCGCGGCAAGCAGTGCGGTATAGCCGATTAACAAACTACCGACTAAGACTGCTAAAGGGATGATGAAATGCCAGCCTTCCTTGAGGACAGTTTTGACGCTTTGTGTTTGCTCTATCGTGTCGGGTAATAAGCCGAGACGCTTCGCTTCGATGCGCACGAAAAAGGCCACTGTTAAGAAGTACAACATTGCCGGCAGGATGGAGACGGCAATGATTTGTGTATAGGGCAACTGTGTATATCCGGCCATGACAAATGCGCCAGCCCCCATGATGGGTGGCATTAAGGCACCGCCTGTAGAGGCAGCGGATTCGACCCCCGCGGCAAATTGCGCAGGGAACCCAGAGCGCTTCATCATGGGGATGGTGATCACGCCGGTAGAGACGGTATTGGCGACGGCAGAGCCAGAGACTGAACCCATCAGCCCGGAGCCCACCACGGCGACCATTCCTGCACCGCCGATGAAACGACCCGCTAGGCAGCGTGCCAATTTGACGATGAACTCGCCCGCACCAGACTTTAGCAAGAATGCCCCGAACAAGATGAACATAAACACATAGGTCGCCGAGATATTGGCGGTGTTGCCAAACATCCCTTCGGAGCTGAAAAAGCTTCGATATAGCACAGTCTCTACGCTGAGCCCGGGGAAAGAGAATACACCGCTAATATAGCGGCCGAGGAATAAAATATAGGCAAGAGCAATAGTGATTAGTACAGGAGTAAACCAACCGGTTGTGCGTCTTGTGAACTCAATCGCTAAAAGCACGGCAATTGCTGAGACGACATAATCGCTGAAGATAAACTCTGCTTCGCGCGCATACAATGCGTTTTCGAACAACATTAGATACACGGGGATGGCAAGCCCGAGCAGGGCTAAGAAAATATTAAGGCTGTATTTGAATTTGCGGCCTGCGTCGTCTGGGCAGAGGCGCTCATTGGCGCTGAAGGCGCACAGGGCGCAGAAACCACCAAAGTGAATAGCGGCAAACCATAGTTCTGAAAGTGCCGCGAAAAGATTCGTGTAAACGTGAAAGATGGCGAAGAAAAACGCTGCCCACCGAAGCATTGGGGAGTTCATGGTCATGGTTTATTCCAATATCAGATGGGGAGGGATTTCGAGGCCAATCTCTCGATAATAGCGCAACGCCCCAGGGTGCAGCGGTGCTTTTAACCCCCGCAGTGCCAATTCTAATTGCATATCTTTAGTCGCGGCATGAATGTCTTGCAGCGTCCCTAGATTTTCCCAAATCATTTTAGTGATGCGGTACACGGCTTCCTCAGGAATGTCTGAGCGCACGACTAAGACGTTTGGTGAGGCGATGGAGCGGGTGTCGAAATCAAGATTCGGGTAGGTGCCGGCTGGGAAGTCATACCAATCCCAAATATTATGGCGCGCGTTAAGAGCGTCTAACTCCTGTTGCGAGAATGTCAGAAGAGTGATGCGCTCGCCCATCTGTGCGAACGCCTGAGTAATGGCGCTTGTCGGTGCCCCTGCTGGGACATTGATGCCCACGACATTGCCATCTTGGAGAGCACTGGCCGAGCTTTCATAGCCCATGTAGGCCAGGTTCATGCCTTCTTCGTAGTCGATACCAAGCGTTTCGAGAATAAAGCGGCCTGATTGCTCAGCGCCGGAGTTACGAGCGCCTAGCACCACGCGTTCGCCGTCCAAATAGCCGAAATCGCTGAGCGTGCCGTCGCGCACTAAGGAGCTAAGCAGCACGAAATGCTCAACGTTAAACCACAGCGCACTGACGCTGCGCATGCCCGTTTGCGGATTACGAATAGGGCCGTCGCCTTCCCATGCCCAAGCCGCGAATATGCCTTGCAGGATCGCAAATTGAGCTTCATTGTCGCGCAGTAATTTCACGTTCTCGAGCGAGCCTGCTGAGCTGATTGCCGATAGTGAGATATTGTGCTCAGGCTGTAGCTGCGATTTAGAGATGGTCGCCATGGCGACCCCAATAGGGTAGTAAGCGCCTCCTACCGTCGCCGTGGTGAGGATATAGGGGCGATTGGTATTGAGCTCGTCGGAACAGGCGGCGAGCAGGCAAAGGCAGACCAGTGCCATAGCACAGCGGCGCATCGTAACAAGCGAGAAAACGGGGGGTGTGGGATTGCTTTTTATCAGTATCAATTTGGACATAATGCATTTTTCTTTTTGGTTTGAATCGTCTAAACAAAGCAAGATTCTGAAAGTCTTAGTCGCGCGCAAGAAGGTGCAATCCATGCCCTTGCGGGGCGCTCGATGAAAACATACTTTCTATAAAAGCACAAATTCAGCGCCATTGCTCGACTAGGTTTTTCACTAGGCGAAGAACCAGTAGCAGGCAAAGATCGCGGTCACGATTCCTGCGAAGTCGGCGGCGAGTCCGCAGGCGATTGCATGACGGGTTTTGCGGATGCCAACGCTACCAAAATAGACTGCTAACACATAGAAAGTTGTTTCTGTGCTGCCTTGTAAAGTGGCGGCAACACGGCCAGGGAATGAGTCGACCCCATAGGTGTTCATGGTCTCTAACATCATCGCCCGAGCACCGCTGCCGCTCAAAGGTTTCATAAAGGCGGTGGGCAAAGCTTCAACAAACTCGGTATTGAACCCTAAGGCGCTGACGCCAGCGCGGATTGCGTTCAGCAGAATATCCAGACAGCCACTGGCGCGAAATACACCAATGCCGACGAGCATGGCGAGCAAAAAGGGAATGATTTTAATGGCGACATTAAAACTTTCTTTAGCCCCTTCAACGAATAGCGAGTAACAATCTAGTTTGCGTTGCACTCCAGCGAGCAAGAACAACACAATAATGCTAAACAACAGTAGGTTGCCGATAAGGGCAGAGCGCAGGGCAAGCAGTTCTGCTGGCTGGCTCACGATCCAACTTAACGCGGCGGCAAGCATGGTGGCAAAGCCTGCAAACCAAGCTAACAGCACCGGATCGCCAAGTTTGAGTTTTTGCACCCAGGCAACCGTCAGCACGCCTACCAGAGTCGATGCACTCGTCGCCATTAAAATGGGCAGGAATACGGCGGCAGGCTCTGCGGCGCCTTGCTGTGCGCGATAGAGAAATATCGTGACCGGCAGCAGTGTTACTGAGGAGGTATTTAAGACTAAAAACAATATTTGGGCATTCGTGGCAGTGTCTTTGTCGGGGTTAAGGCTTTGCAGGTCATTCATCGCCTTTAAGCCCATCGGGGTTGCCGCATTGTCTAGCCCAAGGAAGTTGGCGGCCAAGTTCATAGTGACTGAGCCTAGCGCGGGGTGTTGGCTAGGCACCTCGGGCATCAGTCGGCGAAATAGCGGCGCCATGCCTTTGGCGATAAAGGCAATAAGCCCTCCGCTTTCAGCGATGCGAAAAAGCCCGAGCCACAATGCCATAACGCCGATCAGGCCAATGGCAATTTCCACAGCAAGATTGGCCATATCAAAACTGGCGGAGATCAGATCGCTAAACACTTCGGGATTGCTGCCTGACAACCATTGCCAGAGCGCGGCTATGAAGGCAAGAAAAAAGAAACTGAGCCAGAGTACATTAAGCATAGAGAGGCATCATAAGCGCAAAACGCCTAATAAGACGATTTTTTGTGAAAACTAAGGAAGTGGAATTCATTCATTACACACTTGGTTATAATGGCCCCAATTACGACTTTATACATTCGGGATGTTCCCCTAGAAAAGCAGAGTAAAACAAGGATTTTCATTGATTAACCGTATTCGCTATTTTTTCGCGCAGCGCAAAGCAAACCGATGCCATGTGGTTATCAAAGGCATGGAGCGTATCTCTTATCAATCTTGCATTGTCTTCGAAGCCCACGCGAAGCTGCGTTATGTCCATGTTGAGTTAGCCGATGCGCAGACCCCTCTCAAAATGGGGGCGTATAGTTATGTGCGCTCAAATAGCCGCATTCTTCATGTTGACGAGATAGGGCGTTTTTGCAGCATTGGTCGCGATGTCACGCTAGGCGAAACACCTCGAAATCATCCAGTGGATTGGGTCTCTACTAGCCTCAGCGTAAGTCACCAGTATAAGCCAGAGTTGCACCTGACAAGCATTGGTCATGATGTGTGGATCGGTCATGGTGCTGTGGTGATGGCTGGGGTAAAAGTGGGACATGGCGCCATAATTGCGCGCAACGCGGTAGTTACGAAAAACGTCGAGCCCTATCAGATCGTTGGCGGTAACCCTGCCAAAGCAATTCGCTATCGATTTGATGAGGCCACGAGAGAGGCGCTATTGCAAAGCCAATGGTGGCTCTATGATCGAGAGCAATTATGCGCGTTAGACTTTAGTGATTGCCAACGCTTTCTCGAGCAAATTAAAGAATTAAAACAAGTGGTAAAATACCCAGAGCTGCGTTTGCACAATAGGGGTATAACTTGAATCGCTTAGGAGCACTGTCAGTTGGCAGCGCTCCTAAAGCAAAGCGGCTAAGCTAGCGCTGTTTCAAATGTGGCTAAAAGGCGAGACCAAGCACGCTCTGCCTGTGCCTCGTTATACACCGCCGAATCTGGCACGCACCAACCATGCATGGCCCCTTCATAGACTTCAATTTCAGCAGGCACATCAGCAGCGGCAAAAGCTGCGCGAAGTACATTCTTAGACTCTGGGTCACGTTGGTCATCGTTCTGGGCGATGGCGATCAACATGCGCCCATCCATGTTTGGAATACCTAAGTGCGGGCTATCAGGGTTTTGGGTGTTCAAGCCGCCACCGTGAAATGAGCCGCCGGCGCCGACACGCTCTGGGAAATTGGCTACCGTTCGCATAACGATTGGGCCGCCCATGCAATAGCCCGTTGTGCCTATCTTACGGCTGGTATCTACGGAGTCTTGTTGGTCTACCCAGTTGATAAATGCGCGGGCATCGGAAATATGCGTCGTGGCATTCAATTGCCCGGCCATTGGTCTTACGATGGCGGCAACCGCAGGGTCTTGAAAACTAGCGCCAGGGCCCACTACGGGAGATTTGGCGCTTCGATAGAAAGGGTTTACGACCAGTACCGAGTACCCCGATTGCGCAAGGCGTTTGCCCATCGCTCGAAAGGCAGGGCGTAAGCCGAGAATGTCGGGCCAAATAATCACCGCCGCGTGTGTTCCGGTGGTGGGGTGGACAAAATAACAATCTGCAACCCCGTCCGGCGTCTGAATATCAACATCCATTTCCATTACATCTTGGGCATTGGATACGGCAGGAAGCATCATCATCAGGGCGGCACTGGCCCCTAGTTTGCCAAAATCGCGCCGATTCATTTTCTTGGCCAAAGCAAGATAGGCCTCGTTTTCTTCGACAGTATGGTTGTCACACATCGCTTCGATCTCCTGATTGATTATTAAGACGCGGCTAGGCGTCGTTTACCCCAGCGCAGTTTCGTAAGTCGCTAGTAAGCGGCTCCAAGCGCGTTCAGCAAGCGCCTGGTCATAGACTGGAAAGTCGGGCATCGTCCAACCGTGCAAAGAACCTGCATACACTTCAATCTCCGCTGGCACATTGGCGGCAGCAAAGGCGTTACGCAATGTGGTCTTCACTTCTAAGTCACGGGCATCGTCGTTTTCGGCAATAGCGATTAGCATGTGGGCGTCCATATTGGGAATGCCAAGATGCGGGCTATCAGGGTTGCCAGTGGCAAGATTTACGCCGTGGAAGGTTGCGCCAGCGCCAACTCTTTCTGGAAAGTTCGCCACCGTTCGCAGCACTTGTGGGCCGCCCATGCAATGGCCAATGGTGCCGATCTTACGGCTAGTGTCCACAGCCATCTGTTGATCGATCCACGCCAAGTAGGCGCGTGCATCGGTCACATCAGAGTTTTCTGATAGTGATGCCATCATTGGCCGAACAATGGCGGCAATCTCAGGGTCAGCGAAAGAGGCGCCATCGGGAATCACGGGGGCTTGTTGAATGCGATAAAAAGGGTTAACCACTAATACCGAGTAACCGGCTTGTGCCAAGCGCTTTCCCATGGCGCGTGAGGCTGGTCGCAAACCGAGGATGTCAGGCCACATCAATACCGCGGGGTGTTTGCCACTGCTAGGATGGACGAAGTAGCAGTCCGAGATGCCATCGGGAGTTTCAATGGTGACTTCCATTTCCATGACATCTTGTGCATTTGCCAGCGGTGGCAATAAAGCCGCGATTGCCGCCGTTACGCCAAGTTTGGCGAACTGTCGGCGGCTGATTTTGCTCATCTTGAGCATATGGGCGTTTTCTTCTTCACTATGGTTGTCACACATTATTCTTGTTCTCCTGATGGAACGAGTTCGGTATAGCGGGCTTGAGACTACTTAATATGACACGGAGTGTAGGAGGAAACGCACCGAAAGGGTAGGTCGGCAGAAACTTTATCTGTCACTCACGCCAAACGCGTCCCGTTTGGCACTTGGGAATCTGGGACGGCCAGCACAACGGCGCCATCTTCACGATGAAAGCCAGTCACCAAGCACTCAGACATAAAGGGGCCAATTTGCTTGGGAGGAAAATTGACAACAGCAAGAACCTGTCGGCCGACCAGAGTTTTCTCGTTATAGGCTTCTGTGATTTGCGCGCTGGAACGCCGCACACCTATCGTCTCACCAAAATCTACAGTCAATTTGAACGCGGGTTTGCGTGCCTCGGGGAATTCATCGACAGCGATGATGGTGCCGACACAAAGCTGCACTTTCTGAAAATCGTTCCAATTAATGGGGTCCATGCGAATGTTTCTCCCTGCTGTTGATTCAATGCCGTTAGCTTAGCATCAGTAATTCTTATTATGGCACTTGCAGAAATACACGTTCGTTGTCTGGTTGCCACTGCGCGTATTTCTGCATGACGGCTTTAAACTTGGGCGCTTCTAGCCACCCATAGAGCCACCTTCTAAGCGCCGGATACGGGGCTTGGTCAAACCAAGCCTTATCCACCATCGCAAATTGCCGCACAAAAGGCATGATGCCTAAGTCGGCAATAGTGATCTGTGGGCCGCACAAATAGGGGGTCAGGCTCAGTCGCTGTTCGAGTTTGCGCAGAAAACCCTCGCCGCGTTCGCGGTAAACCTCTGCCGACTCTTCTGGATAACGATCGGCATATTTATAACGATCGAGCCAGTGTTTGAATTCATTGTCGTTCTCATCGAATAGTTTGCTGGTTGCGCTCGGAATTTTGCCGTCGGCAAGCATCGCATCGGGGTCATTTTCTGCTAATGCCCATAGCATGACGTCGCGGCTCTCATCGATCACACAATCCGCTAATTGCAAAACTGGGACGGTGCCTTTAGGGCTGATCGCCAGCATGGCTTCAGGTTTATCTTTTAGAACCACCTCGCGCAATTCAACGCGTTGTTTGGAATAGGCAATCGCCAAGCGCGCCCTTATGGCATAAGGGCAGCGACGAAATGAATAAAGGATTGCTAGTGGGGTGTTGGTCATGGCGCAAGATTATAGCAGTTTTGCCAAGGCAATTAGCGCCCGCTCTACTCGTGCGTCCCAATGTACAGCGCAGTTTAGTCGTAAGCAGTTGCCGTATTTGCCGCTGGCAGAGAACAAAGACCCTGGTGCAAAACTGACACCCACCTCTAGTGCCCGCTCCATTAGCGCGGTGGTATCGATATCCTCAGGCAATTCTACCCAGAGTACGAACCCACCCTCTGGGCGGCTCACGCGGGTTTGGGCGGGAAACAATTGTGTGACTCGATCAGTCATGCGCGCCACGGCGCGAGCATGTTCTCCGCGCACTTGTTTAAGAAAGCGCTCATAGCGGCCATGTTGTAAATAATGGGCCATCGCTAACTGTGAGGGCGTGCCAACAGCCACGGTATTCATATATTGCAGCGCTTCGGCGCGGGCATTGTGTTTGCCAGGCACTAGCCAGCCTACGCGCATGCCTGCCGATAAAGTCTTTGATGAGGACGAGCAATAATACACAAGCCCGTCTTTATCCCAGCTTTTGATGGGCCTAGGTCGTTTGCCAGAGAAGGGCAGGTCGCCATAAATATCATCTTCTACCAACGGCACATTGTGTTTGTGCAATAAGGCTAGCAACTGTTGTTTACGCTCATCGGATAAACACACGCCAAGCGGGTTGGAAAAATTAGGAATCAGCACACAGGCTGAAATTGTCCAACGCTCCAATGCCTGTGTTAATGCTTCAATGGAAACACCTTGGACTGGGTCGGTGGGAATCTCTAGTGCTTTGAGCCCCAAAGACTCAACGACTTGTAACAAGCCATAATAAGTAGGGGACTCGAGCGCGACGGTATCGCCGGGCTTCGTAATGAGCTTCAATGCGATGCTGAGGGATTCATGACAACTATTGGTGATGAGTATCTGGTCAGCAGTGATATTGCATTGGCAGGCAGCAAGGCGCTGGGCAATTTGATTGCGCAGCTCAGGGGCGCCAGGGGGAAACTCATAGCCCACACAACGTCGACGTTGCTCGCGCAGCACCGTACGGTAGGCGCGCTCAATCCCCGCAACAGGCATCAAATCGGGGTTTGGAACCGCCGCGCCGAGGTTGACGATGTTGGGGTTGTTAGCAGCCTGGGCAAGCCGAAGCATCCGCTCTTGCCCTGTCACTGGCCGTGGTGTTCGGCTCACTAAACTTAGTCGTGGTGTCTCTCTTAGTACCGGTGGCTGTAGAACAAAAAATCCTGAGCGTGGCTTTGCCTCTAGCATGCCGCGCCGTTCCAACTCTTGGCAGGCATTGACTGCCGTTGAGACGCTGACACCGTGCTGCTCGCTAAGGCGACGCACACCCGGTAAGGCGGAACCGATGGGATAAACTTGTTCTTTTATTAGCCCTTGCAAGCGATCGGCTAAGTCTTGATATAACATGCCTTGGTCTCAAAATGCGTTGGTGATTAGTATCGCCCATAGGGTAGCGCTTAGTAGCTTGATAGGAGCGATACAGAGAGGGTGCATGCTAGCGATACAGATGTCCATTTCTCGTAACTGTACCGCTTCAATTTTAGTAAATTGATACTGTACCGTTTGCTATTGTCTGCCTAAACTGCGGCTCCTTCAAGGAGATAATCATGAACCCGGAACAAATTTTACCGTTAATCGCTTTTGTTTTTGTAATGGTCGGCACGCCAGGCCCGAATAATCTTATGCTGCTTAGCGCCGGTGCTAACTTCGGGTTTCGTCGGTCGGTGCCGCATATTTTGGGTATCAGCGTAGGGTGTCAGGTTTTGTTGTTTGCGATTGCCTTGGGTTTAGGGCAATTGCTTGCAGCCTATCCTTCACTTGCAATTGCATTAAAGGTGATGGGCGGTTTGTTCCTCATCTATATGGCTGTGCAGCTGGCGCGGCCAAAACCTGCCAAATTGGAAACTGTAAAGGAATTAAAACCACTGACCTTTTGGCAGGCTGCGTTGTTTCAATGGGTCAATCCGAAGGCATGGCTGATGTTGATCGCGGTGATCGCAACCTTTACTCATCGTGAGTCATTTTTCTTGAACGTGTCAGTCATCGCCGTCATCTTTTTCTTTATGGGCTTGCCACTCATCTCTGCTTGGAACATAGGTGGGGTAGCGCTTAAAGGCTGGCTGCAAATAGGGCGGCGCTTACAGTATTTCAACTACTTGATGGCGGTACTTTTATTATTGTCGATGTATCCCATGATGGTTTGAGCTAGATTAGTTTTTGCTTAGCAGCGGTAAACTCGTTAAAGTTGGCGCCACTTTTAGGCTGACGGGACGATTTATTATGATTGATGCAAGGAAGGGAGCAGGTTTTTCTGCTTTAGGGATCTGCCTAGTGTTAGGCAATAGCGTGCAAGCACAAAATGCCACCCCCTATCGATTGCTAGAGCCAAGTGAGTCATTCGAGCTAAAGTTTTCGCTACTCAATCGAGTCGATTTATTGGATGGCCAGTTTCGCAAAGCCAATAATGGGAGCTCCGACCAATTATTCACCTCGCGCTTCTTGGCCGACGGAGAGTATCGCAATGAATCGTTGCAACTCAATTTCGAGATCGCCGATACTCGCCAAGCCCTTGCCGATGACGGCACCCCTGTCAACTCCCGCACATCGGGCGCTTTAGACCTACAACAATTATATATGACATGGCGCTGGGACGATGCCTTTGCCGGTAGTGACGATCTGCAAGTGCGAGTCGGGCGTCAAACGGTCAATCTTGAGGCACGACGCTTAGTGGCGCGCAGCATCTCTATCGAACCGCATAGTTTTACGGGGGTCGCTTTTGACCTAGATCGCGCGAACGGCGATCAATTTAAAGCATTCTATTACGCGCCAGTATTGCGCTTTCCTAATAATCGTGCCGATATTATTGACAATAAAATTGAATGGAATGAAGAGAGCAAAGGCGCTAGATTCTCTGGCCTATTCGCGACCCTGCCAAATTTATTGCCTAGCCTGCGTAGCGAACTCTATGTCTTCCATTTAAAAGAGCAGGACGATGGCGCTGAGCAATATGCCGATCTTGATCTCACCACCTTCGGTGCGCGTATACAAAAACCTGCGGCCACTGGGCAACTGGATTTTGAAGTGCAGACTGCTTGGCAGCTAGGGGAGTCCCGCGTTAGTTCTAATCCTATTGATAATCGCGATCTTGATCATCGCGCTGCTTTTTATCATCTAGACATTGGCTATACCTTCAATACAGTGCTGCGCCCACGCGTCCAATTGTTATATGACTATGCTTCAGGCGATGACAGTCCTGCTGACAATGAGAATAATCGTTTCGATAGCTTATTTGGTGCACGTCGCGCCGATTTTTGGTCAAACCTCGATCTACGGACCAATCTGGCGAACTAATCTTTCTAGCATCGGAGCGCGCGCCACATTTAATTTATACCCGCAACTAAACCTTATTGCGACACTGCGCGACTATGATTTAGCAAGCAATAAAGATTCTTGGGGCAGCACTGGCTGGCGTGACGGGCTGGGGATGTCGGGGAAAGATCTTGGCCAACAATTAGAAGCACGTCTTCGTTGGAATGCTATCCCTGGCAATCTTGCGCTCGATGCTGGATTAACGTGGTTAAGCTCGGCGCAATTCGTAGAGAAGCTCTCATTTGGGCAGGCGAGCACTAAGAGCCGACTGTTTTATTTGCAGACGGTGCTTTCTTTCTAAGGCGCGACTTTAGCGCGCAGTGCCTTTCAAAAACGCGACAAAAAGAATAAAAGAGGTTGGTTTTGGCGATGATTTTTAGAACACGGAAGTTTTTACACGCACTCGCGGTTGCTAGCGTTATTGCAACTTGTTGTGCGCCGCTTGCAAGTGCGCAGGATACTCCAGCCTTTCATATTCCACGAGTAACGAATTCGCCCCGCATTGATGGCGACGTGCAACGCAGCGAATGGGCTACAGCCACGAAAGTAATGCTCGATACCCAGTTTAATCCGGAGGAAGGGGTTCCCGCGCCAGTGCAAACCGAAGCGTTCATCATGGAAGATGGCGAGCATTTATACATTAGTTTTATCGCCGAAGACCCAGACCCCAGCCGGATACGAGCGTTCTATCGTGATCGCGATCAGATCGGTGGCACCGATTTTGTCGGTGTGGCACTAGATACCTTCAACGATGGTGTGCGCTCGTTTAATTTCTTAGTGAGCCCGCTTGGGGTGCAATACGATGCGATCGCCGATGATCTCAATGATAGCGAGGATGACTCTTGGAATGCGCTTTGGGAAAGTGAGGGGCAGATCACTGAAACGGGCTATATGGTTGAGATGGCGATACCCCTCAAGCAATTACGTTTTCCCAGTGGTGCCGAAGAAAAAATTTGGGGAGTGCGTTTCATTCGTGACTATCCCCGCGATCGTCGTTATCGACTCTCTGATTCCAATGTCGAGCGCAATATCTCTTGTTTCGTGTGCCAATTTCAGAAGGCCAGTGGCTTTGCCGATGTGCAACCAAGTCGCAATATTGAAGTCATCCCGACGCTAACCTCGCGCGTGCAACGCTCGCGGCCGAACCCTGTTGTGGACTCATGGGGAGACGCCGAACATAAAACGGAGGCTGGGGTTGACCTACGCTGGGGAATTAACCAAGACACCTATTTGAACGCCACGCTAAACCCTGACTTTTCGCAAGTAGAGGCGGACAGCGCTCAACTCGATATTAACAACACGTTTTCTCTATATTTCCCAGAGAGGCGTACTTTTTTTCTGGACGGCGCCGATTATTTCAATACGAATTTAAACATTGTGCATACACGCAATATCGCAGATCCGGATTATGGCTTGAAGCTTACCGGGAAGAGCGGCAACCATAACTATGGTGTGATGCAAGCCAACGATACCTCCACTAGCTTTTTGATCCCCGATAGTCAAGGCTCCACTATCGCTAATCTGATGAACACCCAGAGCGAAGTGTCAGTGTTGCGCTATCGCCAAGATGTGTTAAACAATTCTAGTTTCGGAACGGTGCTGACGCATCGTGAAGGCGGGGACTATTCCAACACGGTTGCCGGCATCGATGGTCGCCTGCGTCTAAGTGATAGCGATGTGATCAATGTCCAATATTTGCGCTCGCAATCTGAATACCCCACAGCCATTCAGACGCGCTACGGGCAAGACGATAGCCTCGATGACGACACCGTATTCTTAGAATATCGCCATGACGATCGACGCTGGGATGTGTGGGCTGAGCATATTAGTTACGGCAAAGATTTTCGTGCAGACATGGGCTTTATTAACCGTGTCGACTTTGATCGCAATACGCTGCGCGTTGGGCACACCTGGCGCTGGGGTGGTGAAAGTTTCTTTGACCGCATTCGTATCGCCTTGGACTGGGATAATACTCATGATCAATCGGGCTTAGAGCTCGAAGAAGAGTTTGAAGTATTCCTTGAGATGGACGGCCCCTTGCAATCGAAGGTGTTCGGTTTATTCGGTGGCAGCGAGACTTACTTCAATGGCCGCTATTTCGATGAGCAATTTAATCAACTGTCATTGTCATTGCGCCCGCGCAGTAATATCTATGCAAGTATGCAAGTGCGTGTCGAAGACGTGGTTGATTTTGCTAACACACGTTTAGGAAAGTCTAAGCGTTATACGCCCGAGATTAATTTCCAATATGGGCGTCACTTACAGTTTGACTTGGAGCATGTGTATCAAACCTTCGATGTGCAAGGGGGGCGATTATTCACGGCCAATTTAACCGAGCTCAAGTCGACGTATCAATTTAGCACACGTAGTTTTCTGCGCTTAATTTTGCAATACGCAGACACCGAGCGAGAGCAATCGCTCTATATCCGCCCTGTGCAAGCGCTGGCAAGAGAGTTAACGACACAGCTGCTATACAGCTATAAATTAAGTGCGCAAACACTATTCTTTGTCGGCTATTCTGATGCGGGCTTTCAGAATGACGACCTGAACTCAATAGAGACTAGCTCACGTACGGTGTTCGCTAAGTTCAGCTATGCTTGGCAGCCATAAAGCACTCTCTAGCTTTGAAACTCTTCACGGCGCAGATAGTGAGCAGGTATTAACGACAATAAGCCCAATAGCGCGAGAGTGATGTAGATAGGTGGCCACTGGAAAGGTTCCGGTGGTGCCTCACCTGTGCGAACTGTTCCCGTTACACTCTGGCCGTTAACCGCAACGGTTAGGCGATAATCCGTTTCGAAGGCGCCGCTTAGGGTAAAGACTCCGGCGGTGTCGGTCATTAGAGTCGTTATATCGTTAGCCTGTGTCGTGTTCTCCACAGTCACTGTGGCATCGTTCGCCGCATCACCGCTGGCCGTATTCACAATGCCAATGATTAAATTGCCATCGACTAACAGGTCAAGCTGAGGTGTCTGCGCAAAGCTGGCGCTTGAAAATAATACTGCAGCGAGAGTTAACGCCTGGAGTAAACGTTTAGTGAACATGGGGTTCTCCTCCATCGTGGCTATGCATCACTCCGGCGGCAGGGCTGCTTTCGGCAGGGCCATGAACGTGGCCACTTTCGTGCAAATATCCGTGTAATTGAAACAACAGCAGTAAAAAACCAAAAAACACTAAGGCGCCGTTGACGATGCGCGTGATGGGTTCCCATACGATCGTTTTTTGCCAAGCTCGAATTACCACACCCATGACAAGCAATGCGGCGATTTGGCCTAATTCCACCCCTAAGTTGAAGAATAAAATCTTACCTAGAAGCCCTTGCTCGCCGCTCATGGTTAAGTCTTGTAAGCGGGCAGATAAGCCAAAGCCATGAATCAATCCGAAACCAAAGACCATGAATAGAAGGGAAGGGGCGGCTGTGCCGATCCAGCGCCGAAAACCATCCAAGTTCTCAAAACCTTTGTACATGACCGTGACTGCAATGACGGCATCGATTAAGTAGTGATCGGCGCTAATGCCTGCGAATGTCGCAAAGACGAGTGTAATGGTGTGGCCTACGGTGAACGCCGTCACGAACTTCAGGATGTCTCGGAAGTTGTTGAGGAAGAACATGACCCCTAGCAAGAATAGAAGGTGATCATAGCCGGTGAGCATATGCTCTGCGCCGGTCCAAATATAGTCTAAGATGCCACCGTTTTGCATACGATCACGTGCAGCTTCGGAGACATCGTGAGCCAAGGCTAGCGGGCTTAGGCTCGCAATTAGAAGTGCAACTAAAAGCCCTAGACCTGTCCTTAGGTTATTTTTCCTTATTTTCGTCATGTTTTCCCTTTTTGCCTGTCTTATAAGTTACTGCCAGTATTTATCAGATACTGGGGTATGATACCAATGCTTTACAAGACATTGTTGTGGCCAAGAATCTTCCCAGCTTTTTGGCACATGCTAAGTTCACAAAACCCTAGTCAGGAGCTGTACTCATGAAAAAACTGCTTGCCCTTGTGTCACTTTGCCTTTGCGCAGTTGGCACGTCGGCCATTGCTCAACACGATCACGATTTAATGATGGCGATTAACGGCGCAAACCGTTCCGATGCCAATAAGGCGCGTGATGTGTATCGTCACCCACAAGAAACCTTAAGTTTCTTCGGGATTAAAAAGAATTTCACAGTCGTTGAGATGTGGCCAGGCACTGGCTGGTACTCAGAAATTCTCGCCCCCTACTTAAAAGAAGAAGGCAAGCTAATCGCCGCGACCTATGATCGTTCGGACAACCCTCCTGCGGCCTATATGGCCAATGCGGTTAAGAATTACGATGCGTTTCTTGCAAGCAACCCTGTGTATAGCGATGTGCAAGTGAGTGAGCAAGTGTCAGAGCGCGTCTCTGTCATTGCCGAGCCAGGCACCGTCGATATGATATTGGATTTCCGTAATGCGCATAACTGGATTCCTGCTGGCGGTGACAACATCGTGATGGCATGGCATGCAGCACTGAAACAAGGTGGCATTGTGGGCATCGTTGACCACCGCCGTGATGCAGATGAGCCATTCCAACCAGGGACGGGCTATATCCATGAGCAGCAATTGATTGACCTAATGACCAAGCATGGGTTTGCTTTAGTGGCTAAGTCGGAAGTCAATGCCAACCCCAAAGACAGCAAAGATCACGAAGGAGGTGTTTGGAACTTGCCGCCAAATCTAAGCGGTGTTTCGGATGCGGATCGTCCTAAATTCTTGGCGATTGGTGAGAGTGATCGTTTGACGATGAAATTCGTTAAAGAGTAAGTCATAAGCCATCAGCCTGACTATTTGAGAATATGCATTATGGTCAGGCTGATGCGATCGTTTGAATAATCGACGCCCGCTCGGGCGGCGATGTCCTGCCTGCTGTAAGCTGCCGTGAGCGATGTATCTCTGCCTAGCGGATAACTCCAATCTACCGTCCAAATATGGGCCTTTGTTTCTAAGGTATAGGAAACGATATTGCGCCCTATGGGGGCTGGATAGGCGGCATCAATCGTCAATGCTTGTGCAATTGCCAGTAGCCTCGGGTTGGGGGCAAGAGCGCTAGAAACGGTATTCCCATCCACATAGCTGTAGCTCGCATTGAGGGTGGAGTAATTAGCGAGGGTATAGCTAATTTGCGAGAACGCCGAAGCCTGCGTGAAATCGAAAATGTCATTATGAGGGCTGTACATATTGGCGTACTTGGCACCATCGTATTTACCATAGCTTTGCTCGCCACTCACCCCTGCCGAAAAATCCCATGCATTGTTCAGTCTTTTGCGAAAGTTAATCTCGAAGGTATTGAGCTCACGGGTGCGCACCTGCGTGCGGCTATCCTCAAGCGTCCAGCTTAATGATGCACTAAGTGTAGGCGCAAATGCGCCGAGGCCAAATTTGCGTTGATAACTTGCGCCAAGCGCGAGTGAATTATTATTCAAACCTTTGAGCGTGCGAAAGTGATGCGTCCCAAGCTCGGCAAAAAGGGTGACGGTGTCTAGGTTAGGTAGTTGCCATAGGCGTCCAGCGGAGAGTGCTAGATGCGCACTATTATCGCTACGCCGGTCGCTGCTGAGAAAAGAGCGACTAATATTGTCGTCGTGTTGACCGGCAAGGCTTATATCGAGGAAGTTGGTTGTTTGCGCATTGGCGATTTTGCTTAGAGAAAGCATTACTAGGGCGGCTAACAGCAAACGGGTGCGCCTTGAATACGGCTGCATGCAATGAAACTCCTAAAGACGGCTTGCGACATTACGCAGTTTAACGCTAGAGCTAGGCTTCGCCTAGGGTTTTGCTGTGATTGGTAATGCGCTTGCAAATAGATGTCAAAATGATATCTTATAGGTGTCAATTATCTGGAGATTATCCAATGAAAGAAAAAACAATAGCGTCGATCCCTGGTATCCCAATGGCCTTACTACTGGTGCTGATTGCTGGCCTAGCGGCATTCGGATTCCTGATCGCTGCAGAATCAAGCTATTTTCCGGGCTTAGTGCTGGCCTTCTTCACGATACTGCTTAGTGCTTTCGCAACCGCTGGCTTTATCATGGTGGAGCCAAATCAGGCCGCCGTACTGAGCTTATTCGGCAAGTATGTTGGAACGGTGAAAGAGCCTGGCCTGCGTTTTCAAAACCCCTTTTATCGCGCTCGCAAGGTGTCATTGCGCATCCGCAATTTTGAGTCGGGTAAGCTTAAAGTGAATGAGCTTGAAGGCAGCCCGATTGAGATCGCCGCCGTCGTCGTGTGGAAAGTTCTCGACTCAGCCGAGGCCGTTTACAATGTCGATGATTACGAAAGCTTTGTGCATATTCAGGCCGAGTCGGCTCTACGCAGTATGGCGACCAGCTACCCTTATGATCAGGGTGAAACAGAGCAAGTGGCACTGCGTAGCCATGCCAACGAAATTTCCCACGATCTAGCGAAGCAGTTGGCTGAGCGACTGCAGCAGGCGGGTATTAGCGTGCAAGACGCGCGAATTAGTCATCTAGCCTATTCGCCAGAGATTGCCGGTGCCATGTTGCAACGCCAACAAGCAGGGGCCATCATTGCCGCCCGCGAACGATTAGTCGATGGTGCAATTGGGATGGTCGAGCTAGCATTAGCAAAACTGCAAGCCAAAGAAGTGGTTGAATTAGACAATGAGCGCAAAGCGCAAATGGTTAGCAACCTGCTTGTGGTCCTTTGCTCGGATAAAGCCACCCAACCTGTAGTGAATACTGGTAGCCTGTATTGATCATGGATATTCGATGAGTAGCAAAAAAGCCTATCCATTGCGCATAAGCCCGGCGGTCATCGAAGCGATGCAACGCTGGGCAGATGACGATCTACGCTCATTAAATGGGCAGATCGAATATGTGTTGCGCGAGTCTTTGCGCCAATCGGGCCGTTTAAAAACGGCTATCACTGCGCCAGTGGAAGAGCCTGAGCAGGATCAATAATCGATTGTTCCTGTGCCTGCAAGCTAGCATCGTGATCTTGTCGCCTGGCCCCACCTAGGCTGCCTATTACCGACATATTGCCTTCATGACAGGCATATTCATATAAACGAGTGCCCTGCGCTAAGGCTCGCAATGGAATCTCCGCAGTCCATGGCTGGGTGTAGGCGACGGGGTCATCGATAGTGACGCGATAATTGATTTGAGCGTTAGATTCTTTGCTGAACCACTCGGTGGTAGTCAGCGCTTGTGTTGAGCCGCGAAAGGTTTGCTGAGGGTGGATCTTATTCGTTTTGACCACTAATGTGTCGCCCTCCCAGTGGCCAACAGAGTCCCCCATCCAACGAGTCATTGCTTCCGGCAATGGCTCAGAATCGATACGAATAATACGCGCATCATTGACCATCTCGGTCATGATCATTAGATAATCTTCGGTCTGCACGATTTGATAATTACTATTATAGATCATAGGAACCATGGGTGGACCTGCAGTGGAGAGCACTGAAAGCAAACAACGCTCTCCCACCGTTCGTACTTCCGGTCCGTCAAACTCATCCACGCCGTCTTGAGCGAGAATTTTAGAGCGCCAGTCTTGCATTACTTCGTTGTCGACGTGGGGAATGCGACCATTCTCAGGCTCGATAATCATTGAGGTTCTTGCCTCGCCGTTTACCGTGATGACGTGACTATTTGGAAAGCGCCAATCTGCCTCTAGCCCGATAGGAGCCCCTTTTTCAGGAGCCGGTCGGTCTGGGTCAATAGGGGCTGAATCCCTAGCAAAACGCTCTTGCGAAGCGAGGACTCGCTGGGCAGCTTCTTCGGCGGTGTAGGCGCGTTTGTTGCCAAGAGCCTCTGGTCTCTCTAAAGGAGTCTGAGTGGCGTTTGTCCACACTCCTTGGAAGTCGGGTCTGCCTTCGGGGGTCCGGCTAATTGGGTTGCTTTGTGCTTGTATGCTGAGGCTTGTGCACAATGCGACGACGAAGCCTAAATAGGTCGAACACTTCATGAGCCAAATGATCCTTGTAAATCCTTATGAGAGCACACTGCTAACGCTAAGTGGTTTGATCTGGGTCATTATTAGGTTTTTCAGTTTCGAAAAAGCCCAGTAGAGCGGCAGCGCCCGTAAAAATACCGGTAATGAACATGATCCCGACAATCAATGCAAAGCGAAACATAAAAGCGATAGGGACATCGGCAAAGCGCTCTACCAAATAAGCCAGTAGGTTGACTAAAACGACTGCAATAACAAAGGTAACCAGGAGAATTCTTTTCATTGTTGCTCCGGTGTAAACGTGCGTTCAATAGCCCACTGCCAAGCTATGGTTTCGATAATAGCAATGTGCCAGTAATGCTGTCTTCTCCACGCTCGTAGAAAATGAACAAGTCGTCGAGCTCGTCGGCATTGAGCGCCGCGCTCATTAGGTCGCCATTGCGCAAGGTGTGCTCCAAATCTAAGCTTTGGTCGGCACTGCGCCCTTGCACTTGTCGAAGCTCGCTGTTGAGCTCTATTTCAAACTCGTCAATGATGCGGCGAATGTCGATCTCGTAGTCGTCGCGGGTTTGACTGTAGTTCAAAGAAGCTAGGAAACGATCTTCGGCCAGCGCAGGCTCGGGGGTGATGCTGTTATGAAACACTTGCACTTGTTGGTCTAATAATACGAGCAAATCTTGCGCATCGCCGATACCACTGATATTGGCCACAAGTGTAGGGATATGGGCTTGTTCACGCACATTTTCGGCTTGCTCACGAATATCGATTACCGAGCTAAGCATGCGAACGGCTGAGGGGAATTTGAGCGCCACTGTAAGTTGTCGAGCAGGGCGCCGCGCAAAAGTTTCTCCCTCATTGCGGTATACAAATGCTTCGACATTGATGCTGCCAGAGATCGCGAGCCAAAGGAAAATGTCACCCACTGAAACTGGCTCGACACGCCACAGCCAAAGATCTTTGCGCCCATCTCCGTCTTCGTCATGAAGGAAAACAGTCAGTACATTGCCCCCTGAACGAAGCACTTGTTTGGGTTGCGAGAAATCCATCCCTGTTGCGGTGCCTGCGAATAATGAGACCTTGCCTCCCTCACGCAAGATAAAGTCGTCGATATTGTCACCATCAACGTCTTGCAGGAGTTCCTCATGGGTTAGCGCGAGAATGCCGGTGAGATTGGCGAAGTCCAATTGGTCGAAATCGAAGTTGCCAAGGCGTTCACGGATCTCAACGCGGTCAACGGAATAGGTCGGCATCTGTGGGAAATAATCGCCACTAGCGTTGGCCAGAGACACATCAAAGCGCTCGTCTGTTTCCGAGATTAGGTCCGGTCGTCCATCGTTATTGACGTCACGCAGTTCAATTGAGGGAATGCTAATAGTTTGTCCGACATCTCGCTCTAAGGAGTCTTGGATGAAGAGTGTTGTGAAATTGCGTATATCGGACAGCACGCTAATAGCGGACTGATATTGATTGTCCTCATTGCGGATAAAAAGCTGCAGCGTGCCGGCATTGGGGATGATCAAATCTTCGCGGTTGTCGTTGTTTAGGTCTTGTGAGAAGCGCAGACGGTTGATGCCTGACCCAGAGAACCCATTCAGGCCATCTAAAAGCTCGATAGGCTCAGAGAACTGTCCGGCAACGATGGGCCATTGTAGGACACGATTGCCGTCGATAAGCGCGAGCAAAGAAAAGCGGGTAATACCGTCGCTGTCGACGTAGTTATCGCTCAGGTCCCAGCCCACATTGCGCCCTTGGAAAGTGACGGAGGTGCTTGCTTGTGTGAAGTCAAAACCAGTGTCACTTGTTTGAAAGTACAGGCCGATAGCAGTCTCGGTAATACTGAGAATATCGGCTAGCCCGTCTTGATTCGCATCGACGATGAGAAGCCGATCAATGTCGGCAGGTAATTCAAAATCGAGCCGTTGGTAGTTTTCCAAACTCTCGCTATTAGTTTGGCTAAACCCTTGCGCGGGCAAGGCGCCCAATAGAAATAGCGAAGCAACTTTCAATGTAAGATGGCGGGAAAATCGCTTCATGGCTGTGACACCAACACTGTCAATGCTGAGGAGTGGCGAAGGAAAAAATCGCTTACTCCGTCTGCATTGATGTCCTCAACGCCAAAATTCATAATGCTGCGCTCTGGCACATATTGCCAAAACGGGGTGTCGGCTATGCGTAGATCTGCGCCAATGCTCTTCGCGGCCAAGGTCCCATCGTCGGTGACATAAACGGCGTCATTGGTGCCGTCATTATCCACATCGGCTTGTAGGTTCATCTGCGATGAAAGGCCGCGCAAGGTGTCTGCCGAAAAATTCTGATCGAGTTTGAAGTCGGGGCGAGAGTTAAACACCTGACCGTTACCGCCTTGCTGAAACAATAACTGCGAACGCACGATGCTCGCGTTGCGCACCGCGTTGATCACGGGGATCGTGTAGTAGCTAACACTGAGTTGCCTTCGACCATTGTTTTCTATGTCGACGACAGAGACGTCCAAATCGTAACCTGAGAATTTCATGACCTGATCAGGCGCTTGAAAATCAAAACTGGCACCTTTGTTTAAAAAGAATTGCACATCCCACTCGTTGGATCGGTCGAGTGTGCGCACGACGTCGATCTGCGCATCGCCATTGATATCCATCAGGCGAATATCCCCGCGAGTGTCGATTGGGCCTTGCCATTGCGGTTGGGCCGCAAACCCACCGGCGTTATCTTGCACTAAGATATTGATTTGGCCGTATAGATCATTGCCGATATTCATAAATACAAGGTCAGGGCGAGAGTCGGCGTTTAAGTGGCGGCTGACGGCAGAGGGGCGCCATTGTCTTGAGCGCAGGAGCTCTTCCTGCTCATTGTGTGTCCAGTCACTCACAAAATCGTCGAAGGCTGAACGGCCGCGAGCGCTAACCCGTAATACAATGCCGTCGCGCTCGTTGATAGAGAGGTCAGTGTTAAAACGAGCACTTCCTAGTGGAACTTCTGATGGATCTAAGTCTTCATTGACGGTATTGAATCGGTAGGCTAGTGAGAAGCTTTCATCATCACCCCCTAGAAACAACCCATAGTCTTTAATGCCTGGTAGCAATAAATCCACTAAGCCATCACCATTAAAATCAGTCAAGGCAGGGAATACATGCACATCTCGTCGGTCCGGCACCGCCGCGACTAGATCCCATTCGAACAGGGGTTTTAAGTTGTCGGTGTAACTGGCAATCGCGCTCGAAAGGCTAAACACCGCGTTGGCGGCGATTAAAATTAATTCTTGCCCTGGCTCAGGGCGAAGGTCGGCAAAGGCGATCGCAATAATTTCTGGCTTGATCTCCACGAGCCTAGAGGGCCGGTCGGGAAAGCTGCCGTTGGCTTGTTGCAAATAAATTTGCAGCTCGCGCCCTGTGTTTTGTTGCCAGCGCGGCAGAATTAAGTCTTTGCGTGAGTCGCCATCCATGTCTTCGAAATACAGGGATTCTGGCCACTCATCGAGACTAAGTTGTGTGGCAGTAAAATTGGCCTGTGCGAAAGCGTTACTGCCATAGGAGAGCAGTAAGGTCGACAGTGAAAATAGAACGAAGCGATGCATGATCTGATTCATTCCTCTAATAGTTCGCCATAACCGGTCGCAAAACGGAATAAGCTAAGAAGGCTATACTCTTTCTCACCCTCTACTTGTTGGTAAGAAAATACAGAGAATAACCACAGGTCGAGAATAGAAAAGCGTGTTTGGGCCGGGTTAAGGCTGGACTCGTATTGCAGCAGCGGGCCCAGCGCGACACGGCTTATTCGTCGGCCTGGGTCCCAAAGTGCTAGCTCTACATCGAATGTTTCTAGCTCACTAATATTGTCTCGGGCCATGCTAAGGCGGACAGTATCGCCAAGTTGGTATTGAGTATTGAGCTGGGTGATGAAGTCTTGTGCCGATTGAACAGCGCGGCCGTCCAAGGCAATGATGGTGTCGCCAAGAGCGAGTTCGCGCGCGGGCAGTGGGCTTTGCGGGAAAAAGTTCACGATGCGGGCGCCACTGATGCGAGAACCTTCGGGCGTCTCAAACACTTCTGTAGTATAGCCTGCGCGGGTGGCGATTGGGTCGGCTCGATACAACTCAACGGGCACGGCGCGCTCATCATTGATCATGCGTGCATTTAGGGTTGTTTCAAATACCGTAGTGTTGCGGCGCACATGGAGCACAAAGCTGCTGGCACTACCAAGTTGCTGTGCTAATGCCTCGATTGCATCGGGATGATTGACCTCTTGCCCGTCGATCTCTAAGAGCACATCGCCGGCTCGCAGTCCTGCTAAATCAGCCGCGCCGTTTGGCGTTACGCTGCGGATGCGAACGCCAGGCAGGACGGTGATATTGCTGAGAGAGTCGCTTTCATTGAGCGCCGTTTCCATCCCAAAGTTCAGGCCCGCACCGATGGCCTCACCGCTGCTAAGGCTAACAGTCTCCCCCGACAGAGTGATACTTGGCACCAGTTGGCGTGGTTCGTGGCTGACACATGCCATAAGCGTGGTGCAAAGAGAGAGCGCCAAAATACAGCGCATTAAGGGAATGCTCATACACTTTTCCTTTGCACCACTAGTAATGCGATGACCACGAACAGTGCCATCTGCGGAATCGGCACCCATTCATTTAATTGCAACATTTGGGTGTCGATCATGACATCCGAGTAGCCTCGTACAAGCCTGCTGACGTCTTGTAGATAAGACTGGTCGATGAGAGAAGGTTGGAAGCTCGCATAGACATAATAGGCGCGCTCACCCAACACGCCTTTGAATACATCGAACGCCAAGCTGAGCCCTAAAGCGCTAGTAACCGCTTGGGTCGCAGATTGTGCCAGCACAGAGACTAGTAGGCCAAAGGCTAGCGCGGCAGGCAATGGCAGTATCGCCAAGCGTAGGCCAAGCATGACTTCCTCTTGAATCTCTGCACTGCTAATCAGTTCATAGCCGTCCTCGACTACGGGCCCAAAATCCCATAGCAAAGCGCTAATGATGACTATGCTGATGCTCAAAAGTGCAAGCGTGCAAAGCGCAAGTAAGTGAATGTTTACTAATTTGGCAACGACGTACCATGGGCGACTTACACGTCTTATAAGCGCGTGGCGAATAACACCGGTATCTGCATCATTGGCAAATGACCATGCGGCGTAGGCGAGCATCGACAGCGTAAGAAAGGTCAGCCCAACAGAGAAACTGTCGACTAATTGCCCCCAAGCATTGCTGCCCTCTGTAGCTATCTGCGCTTGGCCGAGCAGGGCATCGCGGGCCTGTTGGCTAGACTCAGATAGTTTAACGACAATGGCTCGAACTAAGATGATGAGCGTAGGCAGTAGCAAAATAATACGTGCACTTTGACTGCGTAGTGTCACGTAGATTTCGGCCTTCAACGCCGCGATAAAGCCTTTCATGAGGCCACCTGTTCATCGTTCTCGCGCGCGGTAATCGAGTGAAACAGGCTGTTGAGGGAGGCGCGCTTCCAAAGCAACTGTTTGACCATGATGCCTTTGCTAACCAATTGTTGATTGATATAAGCCGAGTCCACTTGCAGCAGTTCAAGGGTTAGCACGCCTTGTTCACTATTGTCTTGGATTGTGACGCCGGGGATGCCTTGGACGATTGAGCAAGCGCGTACCACGTCATCACAGTGGATCTGCAGTTGGCTACTTTGCTGATTGAATAATTGTTCGACCCGATCGCTGACGACGATCTGACCTTGGTGAAGAATTGAGAGGTGACTGCAGATCTTCTCGAGATAGGCTAGTTGGTGGCTAGAGAGCAGAAATGCGGTGCCTTCTTCTTGATTGAGTTGTCGAATCAGGGCCATGACATCCTCAACCCCGCCAGCGTCTAAGCCATTAAAGGGCTCGTCCAGAATGACTAAACGTGGGCTGCCTAATAGCGCTTGCGCGATGGATGTGCGCCGTCGATTGCCTAAAGAGAGCGTTCGGACACGGAACTGGCTGTATTGGCTAATGCCTAAAAGCGATTCAACTTGTGCAGGAGTGCGCACGGGTTTTTCGCAAAGAAGAAGGGCATGTTCTAGTGCCTGGCGAACTGTTAATTGTGGGTGCAGACTTGGGCTGTCGAAGATGCTTACCACGCCGCCTTGGCTGCGATGTAGTTGGCTAGGAGGGTAGCCGAGTAAGCGCACATCGCCGGCGTTAAATTGCTGCATGCCCAGTAGGCATTCCAGTGTTGTCGTTTTGCCAGCGCCATTCAGGCCTACTAAACCATGAATGGCGCCGTCGACAACTTCGAGATTCAGCGCACGTAATACCTCGAATTCACCAAAGCGTTTGCTCAGGTTTTCCACCTTGATTGGCAGTGCGTTACTCATGACGGCGCTGGACACGGTGTGACCCTTTTATTGAACAAACAGCTCGTCGACATCGATGGTAGTCACTTCACCATATTCCGCCAAAGCTTCTTCATCAATGCGGGACATGTCGCCCACAATGGAGATGAGTTTCGCCTTCCCTGCAATATGATCGCGTTGGAAAGCCAACATATCTTCTAGAGTAGCGCTTTGTAGCTGGTTGAATCGGCTCGCGCGTGGGTCGTCGCTAATTCCTAGTCGCTCCCAATTGCGTGCTGTGTTGTTAATCTGCCTGAAACCGACAGTCGAGGTACGGTAGCGATTGGCTAAAGCGCTCTTAGATTCTTCGAAACGTTCTCCAGACACTGGCATGTTTTCAAATAAATCTAGGAAGGCCGCAAGTGCATCGACAGTCTTATCGTTCTGTGAGCTGATAGCGCCAAGCCCAAGATTCTCTGCGTCCAGGCGTCCGCCTTGGGCATATTGTGCTTGTGCTGAGTAGGCTAGTGCACGCGCTTCACGCAGCTCCTGGAACACAACGCTAGACATGCTAGTGCCGAAATAGGAGTTGTATAACGATGCAGGGATGACGAGTGATTCATCGTATGTGCCGTCAGGGAATTCAATACGGACTTGTGCCTGCGCCGTTTCTTGGTTCACAACATAGATCTGGTTACTGCTGACCTCGCGTGCGGTACGGAACCGGTACGCGGGGGTGTCGAGCAATTGTGATGGCACCTCGTAGTGGGCGCGCAGCTTCTCCAGTAGCGTGTCTAATGGCAATGAGCCCGTGTAGCTGAGCGTGTGCTTGTATTGCAGTAAGCCGGCGATTAACGCCTGCAGCTCTTCGACTGTCGCCGCTTGAATCTGCTGCGAACTTAGGGACTTGAGCATTGGTGAGTCTTCGCCATAGCGATTGTAGAGGAACAAGGCTTGGCTAATGGCGCGGGGGTCTTGCTTCTGGTCTTCACGAGACTTCAGGATGATGGCTTTGAGCTCTTCTAGAGTCGCCTCGTCAGTGACAGGGTTGCGAACCAGTTCGAGCATTAGGTCGAGTGTTGCCTCAAATTGTTCATCTAGGCCAGAGATCGCAATAGTCGACTCGTTTGCGCCTGCACCAATGCCAAACTCACTGCCAAGTCGATACCATTGCTTTTGCAGCTCTTCGGCGCTTAGATCGCCAGCGCCGGACTTGTCGAGTAAAGCGGTCGCTAATCCTAGCGCGTCATTCTCCTCTGTACCCACTTCGATCCCGATTGAGAACGAGAACAAATCATTTAATGGGTTTGGCGCGTAATACAACGGCACGCCTGGGGCGAATTCAACGATCTGATAGTCCTGACCTGCTTGCACATAGGTCGGTTCAATTTCTTCGTAGGGCATTGCCAAAATAGCCGCTGCGAATTGCGACTGACGTGTCGGGTCGATTGAGACCGGATCAATCTGCGGTTTCTCTACATGGGGAATATCTTGCTGTTCGTCGATGCGCTGCACGGCAACATAGTTATCGCCTAAGTATTGATTGGCCACGCGCACGATATCTTCTTTGCTCACGCGCTCTAGGCGTTCGATCTCTGCGGCGTATTCATCCCAATCGGCCTCTTGAATAAAGGCCGCACGCATATTGCTTACGCGGGCGGTGTTGGATTCTAGTGCTTGTTTTTCGGTTTTCTTAAAATCATTGACGATGGCCGGAATGATCCAGTCTTCGAACTCGCCGGCTTTGACCAAGGCGATTTGATCTAACAATAGCTGCTCAACCTCTTCGAGGGTTTGGCCTTGCTTTGGCACCCCCCAAAGGCGTTGCGAGCCATAGTCATTGAGAAACTCCGGTGAGGAGCCAGCCGCTTGCACCGCTTGCGCCTGGTTCAGGTTTAAGTTGATCAAGCCCGCTGTCCGGTTGTCCAAAATCATATCAACCAGCATTAGGGCTTCTTTGTCAGGGTGACCATTGGGAACAGTGCGGAAGGCAATCTCGACTTCCTCCTCACCTCGGTAGCGCACAGTCATGCGCTCAACTCCATTGATAGGGTCTTCGATCCACGGGCCAACCTCTGGCACCGGCTTGGCTTGCCACTGGCCAAAGGCGTCGCTGATCGTGGCGATCGTCTCATCAATGTTGATATCGCCACTGATAAAGATCGCCATATTATTGGGCACATAATAAGTGTCGAAATAATTTTGGATATACACCAAAGAAGGGTTTTTTAGGTGCTCGGCGTCACCAATCGTAGTTTGCTGGCCATAGGGGTGTTTTTTATAAAGCAGTTCGCTGATGGCGTAGTAAGACACTCTGTCGCGGTTATCGACGCTTTGATTCTTCTCCTCATACACAGTCTCTAGCTCAGTATGGAACAAGCGGAAAACTGGGTTGATGAAGCGGTCGGACTCGATGGCCGCCCATTGCTGCAAGCGATTGGATGGCAGGCCTACCTTATAAACAGTCTCTTCATGTGAGGTGTGCGCGTTGAGCCCACCCGCGCCCATGCTGTTGTAGAGTTTGTCGATCTCATTGGGGATTGCATAGGCCGATGCCTCTTGGGCAACGCTGTTGATTTGCGCATAAATTTGCGCACGGACATCAGGGTCTGTCTCGTTGAAATGTTGCTCGTACAAGGCGGTGATCTGGTCTAGATAGGGCTTTTCAGCGGCATAGTCTAAGGTGCCAAGGTTTTGGTTGCCCTTAAATAGAAGGTGTTCTAAATAATGAGCAAGGCCTGTGGCATCGGCAGGGTCATTTTTGCTGCCCGCTTTGACGGCGATCTCTGCATAAAAGCGTGGTTCTTGATGGTTTTCAGTAAGATAGACTTGCAAACCATTGTCGAGCTCATAGATATGGACACTCATCGGGTCATCAGCATCAGGCGCATGAATCTGGCGATAGCCTACATCGACACTCTGCTCGGGTACCCGCATTTCAGGTTCCGACGGGGCAGTTTGCTCTTGAGGGCTACACGCGCTAAGGCCTAGAGCGGCAAGCGTCGTGACGGCGATGGCGGCGAAGTGTTGGTAGCGTCTGATAAAGCAAGACGATGACATAGTGGTCTCCAATTTGATGAGCAAAGGCTTACACGCCTTTTTCGACAACAGTTAATGTAATGAATTCCACGCAGAAGTCCAATACAAGCTAGACAAGACCCGAGAAGAGCCGCGGCTATTGCGCGGTGGCTTGTTCGGCAGGCTCACCTTGAATCATCTCGCGTGCTTCCTGCAAAGACTCAGAAAGCAGTAACAACTGGCGCGAAGAGTTCTGTAGATTAGCCTGTAAACTGGCAACTTGTTCTTGTATTTGCGCTGTATGGGCTTCATTTTGCGCTAATTGTGCCTCAGTTTGAGTAAGTTGCTCAGCAAGCGTTGCTCGCTCTGCCTCACTTTGGACTAGCTCAGTTTTCAGTTGTAATGCGGCTGAGAACTGTAGAAATGCCGCTGCCAACGCTGCTAAGACGAAAATGGTCGCAATAATGGTTGTTCTCATGAGATCTGTTGAGCTCCTTGCAAATACTGCATGTAGTCTATCTGTTCAATGGGGGGGAATGCATCCTTTTGCAAGTAACGATGAGCTGGAGCGGTTAGTGTGAGAGCTTGTTTGATAGCGCTACTGCGGCAGCTTTTTTGTAACATATTGTTGCAATTGGTGGTAAATACGTAGGATATTGAGAGGCCTTGAAAATATTTCATCTTATGGATCGATCATCACAGAAAAAAGGTTTGCTCCGCGCAAAAAAAACTGTTTAAACTGCAGCTGTGAAGGAAGAGTAACAATTTGTCGCAACCTGTGGGGGGAGTCGTTTCGACTTAGACAAATTGCATAATTGTTTGAGGATGTATTCCTTGTTGTCGCAATGCTTATTGATTGAATAAAAATAAAATTTTCGTAAGTAGCAGCACACTGGAGAGAACTATGCCTCACTTTAATCGGCGCGGGAAGCTGCGCCATTTGATCCATACCTGTCTGTTCACATCACTCGCACTCCCATTAACAACAATTGCACAGCAAGAAGATGCTGACGTAGAAGAAGTCGTAGTAACCGGTTCCTATATCAGGAACAGTGCATTCGCACAAAACTCCCCTGTAGATACTGTTAGTCAGGTTGACCTATTCGAATCGGGTGCTCCTAGCATTTCGAACTATATTCGAGACCTAACGTATACACAGAATACCGATGTGGTCGCTAATGTTTTGTCTTCACAAGATGGTGCGCAAGACGCTATCGGAGCCTCATTTAACCTACGCGGGCTTGGTGAGAATTCCACACTGACTTTGATCGATGGAACGAGGACTTTGTCTCCTGCGCTCTCATCGTCTTTGCCTGAAATTGCCATTGACCGACTAGAATTGGTTCTAGACGGTGGGTCCGCCCTATACGGTTCGGATGCTGTGGCGGGGGTGGTCAATATCATTCCCATGAAGACCTTTGAAGGCCTGCGAATGCGCTCTTATTATCAGGTAACCGATGAGCCGGGAATGGAGAGCATTTCTGCCTCTGCACTGTGGGGTAAAGGCTTTGATAATGGCCTGCACTATGTAGGTGCTTTTGAAGTACAAAAGAAAACCCCATTGATGCAATACGAGCGGCCGCGCGAGTGGGCGAAGGACAATGGTTCGTCATCTTCAGGAAACCCAGGCACTTATAGGCAAATTAATAATGCACGTGATGGGCTGCATCTCTACGAAAAGCACGGCGGCACTCCTTCGGGCGCGGTTTTGACAGACCCATCCTGTGAGACTTTCAACGAAGGTTACCCTGGCCATGCAGAGGGCAAATACAGTATTCCTTCAGGGGTGAGGCGCGGTTCACTCTGTCTTTTTGAGTACACAAAGCAGTTTGCCTATTCGACCGAAGAGAAAGTGTATAATTTGTATAACTCTTTGAACTTTGAGGCGACCGATTGGCTACGCTTTAACGCGACATTGAATAACAGTTATCGTATGGCCTTGGGTTGAACTACCTCAACCACTGCGGTCAGTGGTAATAACCGAGAAGTGCTGTTGGTGCGGGCAGATCACCCAGCGAACCCCTACGGCGTCGATGTCAGCCCTTGGAACTGGCGCCCCTTTACAGAGGTGTATACCCATCGTCCTAGCTACATCGAGGACTCGGGTGGTTCTCGTGCTTATGAAATTCATAATTCCCTAAACCGTGCTCGCCTGAGTGTTGAGTATGACTTGACTGATACTTGGTCTGGTTATTCCTATTACTCTAAGCAAGAAAGCAAGGCGATGAACGATTCCTACTCCATCCATTTAGGCAAATTGCAGTTAGGGCTTGCAGGAATGGGTGGCCCCAATGGCAACGAATATTGGAATCCCTTCGGTTCAGCTGACCCGCGTTCGCCTTTCTTTGTGGACGGCGTGACAAGCAACTCTGTCGACATCACCGAATGGCTATTTGAGGTGGATAAAAACCGAGTTTCCGATCGCGATAGCCTGAATATTTTCGAGACAGTGCTGACAGGTGAGCTATTTCAATTGCCGGCGGGCGTTGTTCAAACAGCGTTTGGTTATCAGTGGCGAGATCTGGAAGAGAAAGAGTTTGCGAATCCCTTCGACGTGGCAGGATGGGACTACAATACAGTAGTGGGGGCCGAGCCGCCTACCGATAATACTTATGTGTCGGAAGTGCGCGCGGCATTCTTAGAGTTACAAGTGCCAATATTGGAAACTCTCGATCTGCAAATGGCGGTGCGTCATGAGCAGTTCAAAGATTTTGGCCTTGAGGCGACAACTCCAAAGATTGCCCTGCGTTATGAGCCGTTCGCCTCGGTGGCACTGCGTGCTTCTTGGGGCGAGAGCTTTTTAGCGCCCACGCCTACGCAGGCGCGCCCGTTCATTCCAGATGAAAACTGTGGTGAATTGTTCAGTGGTGTTGATGATATGACCGATACCCTGCTTGTTGGGGCAACAGTCTGTTCTTCAGGCAACCCGAACTTGCAGCCAGAGACTTCTACTATCCAGAACGTGGGTGTGACTTGGGAGCCTACCGGCGCGCTAGACGGTTTGAGTGTGTCTTTAGACTATCAAGAAATCGAATACGTCGATCGTATTCGAACGCTTACGAGCCAAGATACCGTTGCAAACCAGTTCAATCAGTTCCTCGCGCAGTCTGGGTATACAGAGGCAAACTATGACCCAACGCCTGGTTCTGCAAGCCGTATAGCCGCGAATGCCTATCTTGCCAGCATCGCTGGTAAGGCAAGCAACCCGGTTGTGCGTTATCCCGATAACTCGGTGCGAACGGTGTACACACAGGCGGCCAATATCAGTTCTGTATGGATTGATCTTTTGGACCTGAAAACTCAGTACAGCTTCGATACCAATGATTGGGGCACGTTCACAACGACTCTGCAAACTACCTACTACACCACCTACGAGTATGAGGATCTGTTTGGTGGGGTGAAAGATGCTCTTGGTTATCAAAATGGCAATACAGGCATCGTGCCGCCATTGCCAAAGGTGAAGAGCAACTTGCGCTTGAATTGGTTCCGCGATAAGCAAAGTGCGTCGATCTCTGCCAATTATTGGCATGACGTGATCTTTGACGATCAGATCGTGGATTTCTATGGACAAGGATGGGTCGCGCCACGCAAGATCGAAGGCGAAGTACGAGTGGATGCGCGCTATGCCATGATCCTAGATCAGTACCTAGATAGTGAATTTACGTTGAGCGTGGGTATAACTAATATGTTTGACGTAAGACCACAAAGAATGGGGATTTTAGGAGGGTTCGAATCGCGCCTTTCTACGCCTTGGGGGCGTCAATTCTGGGCGTCTATTGAATGGACACCAGGCGCGTGATGGTCAAACGCTTATGCTAAAGCATGAGCAAACACAAAAGGGTTGTGGCTTGTGCTACAACCCTTTTTTTTACCAATAAGCTTCCAGGGTGATTTGCCCCGTTTTGCCATCAATGCTGCGGCTAAAGCCTTTTTGCTCTAGTGCCGCTAAGGCGTCTTGCACCATGCCTGGGTTTCCGCAGAGCATGATCTGAGAATCGTTCAAAGAGAGAACTCGGCCAGCCACTCTTTCAATAGTGCCATTGGTGATGCTCGCAGGAATATGGCCATGGATCGTGTCATCGACTTTCTCGCGGCTGACAAACGGCACGAAGCGGAAACGATCCGGATAGTCCTTCTTGAGAGTATCAATTAATTCGCTGTAGGCGATGTCATCCCATTGGCGTACGGCATAGACAAGAATGATGTGCTCAAAACGTTGCCATACTTGCGGTGTTTTGAGTAATGATAAAAATGGTGCGACACCCGTGCCGGTGGCTAGCAACCACAAGTCGTTTCCTGGTGGCACGTTATTGAGGGTAAAGGCGCCTTCAGGTAGCTGTTGTATAAGAACCGAATCTCCCACCTGCAAAGCGGACAGGCGCGCAGAGAGTTTGCCATCGAGTTGGGTGTAAAAGAAAAACTCTAGAGGCCGCTCACCTGGGGCGCTTAGTATCGAATAGGATTGTGCAACCCTTTCGCCGTCGATATCTAAAGCTAATGAAGTATATTGCCCTGCTTCGAATGGAGCCACATCGGCTTCAATTTGCAGCGAGAAGAGGTTTTGTGTGCGATGGGTATTCGCTGCCACTTTTCCTTCAATCCACGCTGGCTTTAACTCTGCCATACCGCTTGCCTTTACCTATTGCTGATTACTATTGGGCGCGCATTGTCGCACATTAGAACTGTTTTATCCCTTCTCTAGTGCTATAAAAGAGTTGGCACTAAGCCCTGTTTTTCTATACGCTCAGTGGTCAATGTCAGCATTACGTCACTCAAAACAAAAGAGATTAACCCTAGGAGTTCAGCATGTTACGCGCCTGGTTTGAAATAGCCCTTTGGAAAAGAATAATTTTGGCGCTTGTCCTTGGTGTTATCGTCGGCAGTCTTTGGGGTGAGGGTGCTGTCTCGATTAAGTGGATCGGTGATCTCTTTGTTCGTCTGATCAGCATGGTGGTTGTGCCATTGATTTTCTTCACGCTTATCTCTGGCGTGATCGCAATGGGCGACCCGAAAAAGCTTGGTTCTCTGGGGCTTATGACCTTAGGGTTGTATATGATGACCACTTTTTTCGCGATCACAATTGGGATTGTTCTCGCAGTTGTATTGCAGCCTGGCGCAGGCGTTGACTTGTCTTCGGCCGTGCCAGGTGTAGTTCAGGAAGCAATGCCGCTATCTGAGCGATTAATGAGCATTGTTCCACGAAACCCCATGGCCGCGCTTGCCGAAGGAAATATCCTCGCCATTATATTCTTTGCAATGTTGGTGGGTATTGCTGGCTTAATCGTGGGGGAAAAGGCCAAACCTGTGGCCGATCTTGTGGACGCCGCTTCCGAGATCATGTTGAAGATCACCGGATGGGTGATGGAAGTAGCACCATTTGGGGTGTTTGCTTTAATCGCTTGGGTGTCAGGTACACAAGGCGTCTTGGCGCTATTAGATGTTGTCCGTCTTGCCGCAGCAGTGTTCTTAGGGTGTTTCCTGCACGTGTTCTTGGTGCATGGCTCTTTGATGCGCTTTGTATTGAAACTGCGGCCAGTGCAATTTTTCAGAGGCGCTCGTGATGCCATGCTTGTGGGTTTCTCTACCTCCTCTAGTTCGGCGACTATGCCGGTTACCATGGCTGTGGCCGAGCGCAATTTGGGCATTCGCCCAGTGGTCGCAACAACAGTGATCCCTTTGGGGGCCACCATCAATATGGATGGCACTGCACTGTATGTGGGCATCGTTTCTGTTTTTGCCGCACAAGCCTTTGGTATCGATTTGGCGTTCGCTGACTATCTCATCGTGATGGGCGCGACCACGCTAGTCTCTATTGGCACAGCCGCAGTGCCAGGAGCTTCGGTGTTTTTGATGGCCGCTGTAATGGGCTCTATTGGAATGTCACCAGAGCAGATCGCCGTGGTGGTTGGGTTTATCATTCCCTTTGATCGGCCGTTAGATATGGCGCGGACCAGCGTCAATGTGGCGGGTGATCTCTCGGTGGCCACCGCTGTCGCTAATTGGGAAAAAGAGTTTGATATAGAAGTGTATGACGGGCCTAACAGGTATTAATCGCTTAGAACGACCAAGTTAAGGTCATGCCCATGCGAACATCTTCATCTAGAACGGCGAGTGCGGAGTCAGGTGCGGCGCGCGTTGCAATGATCTGACTCATAATCGCAAGATTGTCGGTGAGGGTGTAGTTTAGCGAGACGCTCGCCAGTAACGACGCCGCATCTAGCGCACTCTGAATGGTCACGGCTAACTGAGCATCGCCATTGCGCATCGAATTGGAATAGCGAAGCAAAGCATTGCCGGTGTTGGAATCAGCCAGCAATGTCTGGTCACTTTCAAGTTTGTCACTACTGTTCAGCAGTGATTCTGCACTCACCCCTACCATGATGTTCTGATCGTTATTGATGGCGTACTCCAAGCCTGCGGTTGCCCCTAATTTGTTCACCCCCAGTGTAATCAGTTTAGGGCCTGAGGCTGACAGTGAGGAAGACCAGAGTGCGTCCACAAGAATGTCGTGGCTATAGGCGATATCAAGATTTAATAACAACTTTCCTATGGCTCGATTTGCAGAAACTCCCAATAAAAGATAGTCATTGGCTGTCGTTTCGGCATCTCCTACGCCATTGCTTGGCGGGGAGTAATGCAATTGATTTTCATACAAATAAGCGCCCATCAAAGACAGGTCGCTGCCAGCAATGCTCCAACGAATCTGCGAGCCAAGCTCAAAGAGTGCCTTGTCACGACGATAGTCAGTCAGATTAAAGGCGGGCTCAAAAAAGAAGGGACTGCCGCGCACGGGCGGCGGATTGAATTCTGGGTAGAGATTGATAAACGAGGAAATTTGCCGATTGTCATCGAAATGATCCCACACCAGTAACCACTGATTAAGCCGAGCGTCTTCGATATCGATGATGGTGAGGTCACGAAACTCACTGGTATTAATGACATCGAGTACCGAATTGCCGATGTTCTCGCCCCATACCACGGTTTGCGCGCCCAGTTTCAGGCTGTTGTCATTGCTGCTGCGTTGCACAAACAATTCATTCAAGCGGAACTCAGTATCGACCTGCCTATCGTTGGCGCGGTATTCATAATCCCCAGGCCAATAAATCTTTGCTTGCCCACTGGCTTGTAAAAGCCACCCTGCTGCGAAGGGGTTTTGATAGCGGGTTAATAGGCTTAGGCGATTGTTTTCAGTTTTAGCAGTTTTCTTATAGAGGCTGCCATCGGCCAACTCCGAACCGTGAGAATTAACTTGGGCATAGATTTGCTGGCTCAAACGAAAGCTAAAAGGTTCTAGCCATGCCGGAGTGTTGCTCGGCTCTGTTTCGAAGAAGGCATCGTCAAAACCGATGTTGTCGAAACTCAGCCCGTCGAGACTGTCTAGTGAGTCTTGTGCGCCTACATTTACGCAAACGAACGTGCAGCATAGCGCTAGGACACTGGGGCGAAAAACCTTAGAGCAGCTCACGTCAGTTGATCTGCTCCCGCAGTTTTTGCAATTCCGTTTCTCTAAAGGCTACATCGGTAAGCGTGCGTTGACTTAGGAAGTCCTCTGGTACATCGATGCCTGTATTGATCTCGAGAATCGCCATATTGGAGAGGCGGTTACTGACTAGGTTCATCATTGTGAGCGAACGGGCGACCCAAACATCATTGATGAGCTCAACGCGGGAGGCCAGTAAGCGTTTGATCTCGCGGTCGTGCTGATCATAGAGGTCGGCACGCAGTGCGACAAAGCGTTCTTTGTCGATGTATTGCACTGTGCGCGCGTATCGAGTCTTGCGGGCACGCTCTTCGTTAGGGATGCTTTCGATAATCCAAACATCCCGGCCTGCTTCGACGCCCTCCTCGACAAGAGTGAGGGTGTATTCATCGAGCTTGCCAGTATCTTGATCTTCGGTCGTAAACTCAGAGCCGAAAATCGATGCGGGTTCGGTATCGTCATCGGAATTACCGCTAGCAATTCGTTTCACAGTGCCAAGCGCAGACAGATAGAGCCATGTTTCGTTGTCTAGGTCTGAATCATCATAAGTAACACTGAGCATGCCAATGCCTTTTTCGGCAGGCGGTTCTAGAACAATAGTCACACTCCTGGTGTCTTTGTTTTCAGGGCCAAAATTAACGCCGACTGATTCAAGCGCTTTCACGCGGGGGCGTTCGGTGCACGTGATTTGATTGTCGCGCACCCCAAACTGACAGCTCGAAAGCTGAATGCGATTGAAGGCGGAATTGGTGGTGGAGCGTTGGGCATCTTCAACGCGTTCGAGTATTTCACGTGCGCTTGGTTGGGCCAAAGCTGCGTTACTATTTAGAAGCGCTAGTGCCAACAGGGCGCTCAGACTCAAAGTCCATTTCTGTGCGTTGAAAAGCTGTGGCAGCACTTTCATGCCATATCTCCTGGTGTTGTTTGCAGTGGCGCTGTTGCGTCGTTTCGCAGAGAGGTAAATGAACGGTCAGCGTCTTTAACCCCAAAGTTGGGTTTGAATATCTGTAGCAATGCTGGAATTAAGAATAAATCACTTAGTAGCTGTCTCTTATACACATCTCCGAGCCCACGAGACCTCTCTACATCTCG
>CAJXSF010000012.1 GCA_913061515.1 uncultured Gammaproteobacteria bacterium
AGCTATTTCCGAAAATTTCCAGCCGAAGATGTAAAGCAAGCCTACCAGTTGTTGGCGAGAGTTGGACTTGAAAGCATGCTCGACAAGCGCTCAGATGCTCTTTCGGGTGGGCAGAAACAACGCGTTGGCATCGCCCGCGCCCTGATGCAAAATCCGAAACTATTACTAGTCGATGAGCCCACTGCTAGCCTCGATCCGAAAACTTCTCGGCAAATTATGCGATTGATTTGCGAGCTTTGTCAGGAACAAAACTTAGCCACCATAATCAATATCCATGATGTTGCACTTGCGCAGCAATTTGTGCACAGAGTGGTGGGCTTGCGTGCCGGTGAAATAGTGTATGACGGAAGCCCCGACGGATTAACGCCCGAAATTTTGACAACGATCTATGGTGAAGAAGACTGGAGCCTTGAAAATAAGGCGCAAGACAGCGAAGGCGAGAGCGATCGAAATGATGATGTGGCTGCGGCGATTTTGGGAGGCCATCCGTGACTGATAGTTCTGTCGCTGGTGCGACACGCATTAGCGCCGCTAAAAACGGACATTGGCGGCCGTTACCAATGGTTAGCAGTGCGGCATTGCGTTGGGGGCTAAATGCAGCGGTACTCGTATATTTGGTCTTGCTCTACTTCAGTGTCGATATTAATTGGGCGCGTGTGGCGCAAGGAATGGATCGAGGCCTTGCCTTTATGGCCTCGTTTTTTACTCCGGATTTCGTGACTAGAGGCGGCGAGATCGCAATTGGTTTACGTGAAAGCCTAACGATGACGTTTGTTGCCACTGTGCTGGGTATAGCATTCGCTATACCGGTAGGCTTAGGCGCTGCAAGAAATATAGCCCCTGCGCCTGTGTATTATTTCTGTCGTGCAATCATCGCTTTATCACGCACTTTTCAAGAGATCATCATTGCTATTTTGTTTGTGGCGATGTTTGGTTTTGGGCCCTTGGCGGGGGTAATGACTTTAGCCTTTGCCACCGTCGGGTTTATGGCAAAGTTATTGGCGGAAGATATCGAAGATGCGCAGCGTGACCCAATGGAAGCGGTTCGCGCAACAGGAGCTAGTTGGCTGCAATGGATCAACTATGCAGTACAGCCGCAAGTCATGCCGCGCTTGATTGGCCTGTCATTGTATCGTTTAGATATTAATTTTCGTGAGTCAGCGATCATCGGCATCGTTGGCGCCGGTGGAATAGGGGCGACTTTGAACACATCGATTAATCGTTATGATTATGATACCTCTGCAGCGGTACTCCTTGTGATTATTGGGATAGTGTTATGCAGTGAATACTTGTCGGGCTATGTCCGCAAATGGACAGCCTAATGCCTTTGACTATGAATGATAAAACGCCGGTATGGCGCAGACGAGAACCACTAGCACAGCGCCTGATTTGGTTAGGCTATTTTTTGTCATTGTTGTTGTTTTTGCTTTGCTGGAAGATAGTATCGGACAACACTATTTGGGAATTCTTGGCGGATGCCCATATTCAGGCGGCGAGTCTGATTGGGCGTATGATCCCACCGCAATGGTCGATAACGGGGTCTTTACTGTTACCGTTATGGGACACCATTAACATCGCTACGGTTGGCACTGCGCTAGGCGTCTTGATCGCGTTTCCGCTAGCATTTCTTGCCGCTCGCAATACTAGCCCACATCCAGCTTTGCGCGCATTTGCCTTAGCGGTAATCGTTAGCTCTCGATCCATTAACGCCCTTATATGGGCGATTTTGTTGGTGACTATTGTTGGGCCGGGTTTGTTGGCAGGTATGATCGCAATTGCATTGCGTTCAATTGGCTTTGTAGGAAAATTATTGTACGAGGCGATCGAAGAGATACAGGTAACTCCTGTGGAGGCGGTGACCGCAACAGGCGCTGGCCGAATGCAAATACTCAACTATGCAGTTCTGCCACAAATTATGCCTGCGTTTGCGGGCATCACTGTCTATCGTTGGGATATCAATATTCGAGAGTCCACTGTGCTAGGGTTGGTTGGCGCTGGGGGAATCGGCTTGCAAATGAACGCTGCGATTAATAACTTGGCTTGGGGTCAAGTATCGATGGTTTTTGTGCTCATTTTTGCCACCGTGATTTTATCTGAGTGGGTGTCGGCGAAGGTTCGGCATGCCGTAATTTAAGGAATTGGGCGCGTGTCACAACAACATGAAATAATGAATATGTTTGCGACGCCGCTGTATCGCGCCTCGTTACAACGTCAATTTACACAGAATGAGATTGAGTGTTTTCGCCAAGAACTCGCCGATAGCGTACCTGCAATTTCAAATCTCTCTTCTCGCAACAAGCAGGTGTTGAACAATCCAGGTCTTGCGCAGATTAAAGCGAGCCTGCAAGAGCACCTCGATACATATCTGCAGTCGGTGTTCAACACTTCCAATGATGTACGATTAATGCTCACTCAATCGTGGCTAACCCTCTCCCGAATAGGCGAGTCGCATCATGCCCACACTCACCCTAATAGTGTTGTGAGCGGAGTGCTTTACATCAACCTGGCGCCCAGTGATGGCATAAGTTTTCATCGTAACGAAGACAATGTCTGGCACGAATTGGTAGCGGCGCAGGAAAATTACTTCAATGCTAAAAGCTATTTTGTCAGCACACAGGTGGGCGATATTGTCTTATTTCCTTCTAACGTTAAACACGGTGTGCGCGAGGTAAAGGAAAATATAGAACGGGTCAGCCTTTCTTTTAATAGTTTTTTCTCAGGGAATATAGGGCGTGAAGAGTTCGCGAACTCCCTCAGTATTTCATTGCCCTAGAATCCTGAATAGGAGCGCCAATGATTGTAGTAATTTTTCGGGCTAAGATGCGCAGTATTGATGATGAATACCTCGAAACGGCCAAGCGCATGCGCGAATTGGCTATGACACAATTTTCCTGCAAGGAGTTTCACGCGGTTTGCGAAGATGGCGAGGAGGTGGCTTTATCCTATTGGCCTGATGAGGCCAGCATCAAGGCCTGGCGTGAGCATCCTGAGCATAAAGAAGCGCAACGTCGCGGCCAACAGAAGTGGTATCAGTCCTATCGAGTAGAAGTTGCAAATATCACTAGGGAATACCCTATGGGCTCATGATACGCTTGCACTTGAGCCCCTAAAAGCTTCATTTTTGAGCTGCTTTCGGTTGTCTAAAAGGTAATGCACTTTGAGCGAATTTTTCCCAGTTGTTCCCAATGGTCATGCGCTGTTTTCAATGCTGTTGACGGCGGTTGCCCTTTATTTGTTCACACGAAAAAAGATCCCTTTAGAGATCTCTAGCCTTGCCCTTTTAGTATTCCTAGCGCTGAGCTTTGCGCTGTTTCCATTCGAGTTGGGCGGAGAGCATTTCGAGGCCATCGCGTTTTTCGAAGGCTTTGGGCACGAAGCGCTCATCACGGTTTGTGCGCTTATGGTGGTAGGTCAAGGCCTCGTGCAGACTGGCGCACTGGAACCGATTGGCAGGGTGCTCACTAAAGCATGGACACGCGCGCCCTTTATTTCATTTTTAATCACCTTGGTCGTCAGTGCAATCTTAAGTGCCTTTATCAACAACACCCCAATTGTAGTTTTGCTGCTACCAATATTGATTAGTGTGTGTCTGAGAACTAAAAGCCCTGCGTCTCGCGTATTGATGCCAATGGGCTTTGCGACGCTCGTTGGTGGCATGGGGACGACCATCGGTACCTCTACTAACTTGCTAGTTGTCAGCGTGGCGCGAGATATGGGGCTGCCCCAGATCGGCATGTTCGATTTTGCATTACCAGCAGCAATTGCCAGTGGCGTGGCAATCCTTTACCTATGGCTTATCGCGCCTCGTATGCTTGGCGATCGGCAAGTGGGTTTGGGGGATAGTTCACCGCGGCTGTTTACCGCGTTTTTGCATATTGAAGAAGACAGTACCGTAGCAGGGAAAACACTCGCAGAGGCCAAAGCTATGGCATCTGATGGTATTCATGTTGTACGCATTCGTCGCGGCGATCACTTTATCTCGCCATTGCCTGATGCTTTGTTGCAAGAGGGTGACCGAATTCGAGTCATGGATACCTCCGTAAAGATTCGCGCAGCAGCCGAAGCGCTAAAAGCGACGCTGTATTCAGGTGACCACGAGGTCGATGATGAGCACCCTCTTAATGCAGAGAACCAGACGCTAGCGGAAATCGCAGTGGTTGCTGGTTCGCGCTTAGATCGCACGAATCTGCGTTACACCTCTTTTCTAGAGCGGCATCAGTTGGTAGTGCTTGGTTTACACCGTGCTGGCAAGGACATTTGGAAGCAGTCGGAAGAAATTATGGACGTCACCTTAGAGCAAGGCGATGTGATGCTTGTGCAAGGTAACAAAGACGAAATTCGTAAATTAAAGAAGGACACCGAATTTCTTGTGCTGGACTCCTCGGTTGAGGTGCCCAGTACCGAAAAAGCCTTTGTGGCACTTTTTACCATGTTAGCAGTGGTCGCAACGGCGGCCACAGGTATCCTGCCGATTGCCGTGAGTAGCTTGACAGGGGCAATGATTATGCTCGCAACTAAATGTTTGCGCTTAGGCGGGGCAATCCGAGCGGTGAGCTCTTCGGTGTATTTCGTCGTAGTAGCCAGTTTGGCCCTGGGGCAGGCGCTAACGGTCACTGGGGCATCGGGCTACCTTACTGATGTCTTCTTGTTCTTTACGCAAGATGCAGCGCCTGTGGTCGTGCTAAGTGCCTTGATGTTGCTAATGGCGATACTCACCAATGTCGTCTCCAATAATGCGGCGGCCGTAATCGGCACGCCAATCGGCATTGGAATTGCACAGCAGCTAGGAGTAGACCCGCAACCATTTATCCTTGCGGTCTTATTTGGCTCCAACTTAAGTTTTGCGACCCCTATGTCCTATAAGACCAATCTTCTAGTGATGAGTGCGGGTGGCTATAGTTTTAATGACTTCTTGAAGGTCGGTATCCCCCTGACAGTGATTATGTGGCTTTCATACACCTTTATATTGGGTGAGCTCTATCTATAACGTGAAGCCAATCTAGTCGCCGCCCCTCACGATTCCTTGCGCAAAAACCCAGTATGGAAGAAATACTGGGTTTTTCCGTACTATTGCAATGCATCAGACTAAACCTAATCGAATGATTTAGATCCCTGCACAGCTTTGGCAGAAGGGCTCTTCAATGAACAGGATTTCAAAATAATGACAACGATGGGCAAGTTTTTTATCTTTTTAGCGGCTACGAGTGGCATTTGCATGACGGGCGTTGCCCAAGAGATTAACGAGACTGAAGTAGTGTCTCGTAAAAGCGTTCGCGCAATTCGAGTCGACACCCCACCAATTATTGACGGCAAGCTTGATGATTCGGTATGGGAGCTCGCGCAGCCTATTACCGACTTTCATCAAATTAGGCCGGGCAATCAAACTGAGCCCTCGGAGGTAACGGAAGTCTATGTGCTATACGATGATGATGCGCTCTATATCGGGGCCCGTATGGCAGATAGCAATCCAGAGCTAATCTCAGCTCCCGTTATTCGACATGGCCAAGGCTTGCCTTCGGATGATCGTTTGGTGGTGATCCTAGACCCCTTCAATACGCAACGCACAGGGTATCGTTTCGAAACCAATTTGAATGCGGTGCGCCACGATGCTTTGTATACCAGCGTTAGCTCGTTTCAATTGGAATGGAATACGATATGGGCTACGGCCACTAGTCGCTATGATAATGGTTGGATTGCAGAGGTAGAGATTCCATTTAAATCACTTCCTTTCGATCCTTCGATTGATACATGGGGGTTTAACTTTGGTCGTGGCATTCGTCGCCGTGGTGAAGAGATGGCGTGGGTTTCTTATAACCGCACCTATAACCCTAGTATCTCTGGCCTGCTGACAGGATTGGAAGGGATGGACCAAGGGGTTGGCCTAGATTTAGTGCCTTCACTATCAGTCAATAGAGACAAGCAATTTGATATAGGCACAAACCAAACTAATACGGATCCTTCTTTGGATGCATTCTATCGCCTAACCCCCTCCTTGAATGCGGCATTAACCATCAATACCGATTTCTCAGCAACAGAAGTTGATAATCGACAAGTGAACCTCACACGCTTTAATTTGTTCTTCCCAGAGAAGCGTGACTTTTTCCTCAATGATTCGGATTTGTTTCAGTTCGGAGGCATTGGTGGTAACACTGGTAATAGCGCACAAAGTAATGGGTCGCGCCAAAACGCACGCCCCTATTTCTCAAGAAAATTAGGGCTTAGCCAAAGTGGCTCGCCAGTGGATATCAATTACGGTGGTCGTATAAGCGGGCGCGTTGGCCGTTGGAATATCGGCACGCTCGCGATCAAGCAAGATGAGTTTGGTGCGGTGGATTCGTCGAATCTCTTTATCAGCCGTGTCTCTGCCAATGTGCTGCGAGAGTCGAGCGTTGGTTTCATTCTTACTGACGGCAATCCTGGCTCGAATACCGACAATACAGTTTATGGCGCTGACTTTCGTTATCTCAACACTCGCTTAGCGGGGGGGCAAGTGATCGAGGCTGATGCCTGGCTACAAAAATCGGACACGCCAGGCTTAGACGGTGATGATGAATCCTATGGCTTTGGATTACGCTCGCCGAACAACACAGGCCTGCGCGGTGGCATAGGGTTTAAAGAAGTTCAGAAAAACTTCAATCCTGCCATGGGTTATATCAATCGCTCGAACATACGCGATTACACTGCTGATGTTGGTTATACCCATTTCTTTAATGACAGTTTCTTGCAGTCGGCTTATTTCGGAGTGGATGGTCAGCGCATCAACGTTATCGATGGCGGCTTGCAGAGTGAAGTACTAACGTTCCGATTGCTTGAATTGGACACCAATTCACGTGACAGCATGGAGGTCTCTTATCAACGGAACAAAGAGGTAGTCTTGACTCCATTTGCCGTGTATCGCGCGCCAGATAGAAGTGTGTTTATCGATCCAGGCAGCTATTCTTTTGATGAGAGAACAGTGGCATTTCGCACCGCTGGGCAGCGAGAATTCTCAGGCAGTTTCAGCATGACGAATGGAGACTTCTACAACGGTAAACGGAATAACCTCAATGGTTCGGTCTCATGGACTCAGTCGCGAAATTTCGTGATGTCGGCCAGTTACGATTGGAATGACATTAGCTTACCACAAGGTGATTTCATCACGAGGTTAACGAGTGTTTCGACACAAGTGGCATTTTCGTCAACCTTATATTGGGTTAGCTTAGTTCAATACGATAATTTGTCAGAAGAGATCGGCATTAATACTCGGATTCAATGGATCCCAAGAGCCGGTCAGGAAGGCTTCATTGTCTTGAATTACAATCTTCAAGACCACGATAAGAACAATGCCTTTGAAGCGGCATCGTCTGATCTGGCCGTGAAGTTTAAATACACATTCCGATTCTAAGAGTCTTCCTGCCACATGACATAACCGTCCTCGGCCGCCGCTTTGCGCAGCATTTCTAGCAAAGGCGCGGCTCGAGTGCTCAATGCAAGCGCGGGTTCTTGCTCTTCGTCATCATCTTCAGGTTCTACTTGGTTTTTTTCCTGTTGCTGTAAACCTGTCTCTAGTTGCCGCAAGGCACTGTGTAGCGCCTTGTCGCTCACTGCCCCTTCGGTGTTGCCGCTAGTGCCCATTAGTTTTAATAGCGGCAACGCCACATCGCTCATCATGACGAAGTCACCAGATTGTTCACTCTTAAACTTGATTAACATATTGATGTCCCTGCAAAAAAAACGGCGATACCCCTAAGTGTATCGCCGCTTTTGGATTGCTTGTTAGAAAGCGCTTAGAGTTGCATTAAGACCCGAGCGTACAGTCTTCTGCCTCTGCCATCAAACACTGATGCATCATAGTTGATTGCGCCAGCGGTGCGATTCTCACGGTACGGTAGGTCTGCATTGAACGCATCAAGAGCCCCGACCGTTAGTATAGTCGTGCCTAGACGATCGTTAGCCCACTGATGGGTATAGCTGTATTGCAAGTCCCAGCTTTGATAGCTGTCGATAGTCTTGCTTACCAGTGAGCGCACAGTATCGTTGCCAGTGGCAAAGGTATTCTCGTAAGAGAGGTCGCGATAGGAGCCGATAACCCGAGTAATCACTGAAACGGCGTGGTTGTTGCGCATCCAGCTCAAGCTTGCGTTGCCCTTATTATCAGGCAATGAGCGCACCAGGTTGCCATCGCCAGTAGTGCCAGCGGCATCGAAAACACCGGTTTCTAACAAACCGAGCTCTAGTCCAGGGACGTTTTCAAGTTTGTATTGACGTACGTGGGTGTAATCTAGGCCGGCGCGGAAGCGGCCCCAGTCGTTCGTCCATGTATAGCCTAGCTTGATGTCGATTCCGTCTGCCGTGATGTTGCCGGCGTTGACTGCGCTAAGCTGGGTAGTGGTTAAATCGGCTGTCGAGACGCCAAAGGTTCTTACCACCCCTTCGATCTTATAGGCGGCAGGGTTGACGACGCAGTCAAGGCGAGAGCCGGCGATAACATCTCTAAAGCCTGTATTGCCGCCAGGGGTGCCCTGGGTGTTTGGATCGGTGCCCCATTGCGCCTCTAATGCCACTGGGTCACATGGTGTGAGCTGTTCCATCGCGGCCCAGTCGCCAGTGCGATTTGCAGGAATGGTGCCATTGAGAACGTAATTGGATGGGTCCGCAGCGGCTTGTTTGAATAACGCAAGCTCGTCAGCAATTGCTGAGATGCCAGGTTGGGGGAGCACTTTGTCGCTTAGCTCAAAGCGCCAGAGATCGGCATTCACGGAAAGCCCTTCTAAACGGCCCCCTGGAGTCCAAATAAAGCCCGTACCATAAGTGTCGGCATATTCGTTGCCGACATTGGGGGCCGGCCCGCCCAAAGTGTAGGTAAAGTTAGGCAGCGCATTGGCATTGTTTACCTCAGCAAGACCCGCGCGTACGGCTTGATTACGAATAGGGTCTCGGAAGGTGTTGCTCGAGGCCTCTAGCCCCTCTTCCACTATCCCAACGTTAGGGGCGCGGAATGACTGTGAGAAAGAGCCTCTGACCAATAATGTTTCGACTGGGCGCCAACTCATCGCAATCTTAGAGGTCAGCTCACCGCCAATATTGCCACCGTAATCTTCGTAGCGCAGGGCGATTTGGGTTTCAATATTTTCAATCAGTGGTAACGATAGTTCGGTGAACACGGATTTAACATCACGATCGTTTTCATAGGTAAAGCTACAGAACGCACACTCATAGTTGTTGCTGACATAATGCGTCGTATTGGGCTCGCCATTGCTACCCCAATCTAAAATTGCCGCGGGAATTCCGGGCACATTCAAATAAGGGGCGCGAGACTTATTGTTTTGCATGCGGTATTGAGCCCCGACTGCAAACTGCGCGGTACCCCCTTGAAGCTCCATGATCTCGCCTGATAGCACTGCGTCGATAACACCCAGTTTATTACGCTTGTCGGCGCGTTTCACCGTTGGGTTCATCCATTCCATCAATGCTTCGTTATTGGCTAGGTCGGCATTGGTCATCTGAGTGAGGAATGGGTTGTAGAACATACAACCGTCTTGTCCGTGATTATTACTGGTTAGTGCCAGTGAAATACTTTCACGTGTGGTGAAAACAAACCCTGGGAAAAATGTCTGCGTATAGCCGCCATAGTAGGCGCCATTTGCCACATTCCAAATGGTGGGCAATGCGCCACCGAATGGCCCCGGTTCATCTCTGAAATTGAAATCGCTTATACCGTTAGGGGTACAACTTGCGCCACCAAGGCCGTTGGCCGCGAGCTCTGCACGGTCACGCTGGAAGGTTTGATATTCTTGTTCGAAACTTGTGCCGCTCCAAGAGTAACCGACGTCATAGTTAAAGCGGCGATCATCGAAGGCATGAAACTCACCTTTAACACCGGCCTGAATGCCCAAAGTTTCTGTTTTAGTCAGATTGCTATTGCCGCCTTGCCGTGGCGCATTGCCACGCTGCACAGTGGCATAGAAGGGCACGTTAAGGCCTCCATTGGCCATCGAGTTGGGCATATTGGGAATGCTGCTGGGCGGAGTAAGCCCTGCCTTACCGGCATAGTAGCCGAGCTCGGAGGTCATCCCGATTGCATAACCGCCGAATTGTGGGTTGCCAGTGTGAGCACCAGGTGCTGCAAGAAAGGTTGCGGGGCCACGTGACCCGTTTGCACCAGAGTCAGCGCGTTCAATTTCGGTATCCGAATATTGAAAGAAGGAGTAAAACTCAGCTTTCTCGCTGAAGCTGTGGCTAAATGCACCCGCAAAACTATTGCGTTCCATTCCAACTTGCATGAACTCCCACTCTTCAGTGTATTCACGGCAATTTCCATTATTGTCGCCCCGTTGATCTTGTCTAGTGCCGGTAAAGAACGCGCGACCATCGGCACTGCTAAGCTCGCTACACAGGGGGTCAGTTAGTACTAGCGTCGAGGCTCCGCCTTCGGCGATGTTTTGGGCGGTTAAAGCGCTATTGATGTAGGAAGGGTTGACGTTGGAGCCAAAGGCGGGGTTTGCCATAGTCTGAGCGATCGTTCTTGGCGCGCCCCCCACAATGCCTGTGTACTCAACATTTTCATCATAGAAATTGCCGTACTCTACCTGCACTGGGTCGCGACTAAACTTTTCGGCGGATAAGACAAAATGGGTGTCGCCATCGTCATCTCCCCAGCCCCAGATGATGCTACCTGTTTTGTCTTGTTGATTGGTTGCTGCATCTAGCGCTTGTATGTCGCCATACACTTCTAAGCCTTCGAAGTCGGTGCGCATAATGACGTTGACGACGCCAGCGACGGCATCGGAGCCGTAAAGTGCTGAACCGCCGTCAGTGAGCACTTCGACGCGCTCGACCATGACCAGAGGAATTGTGTTGATATCGACAAATTCGCCACCGCTGCGGGTTGTTGTGGCAGCGGAAACCTGACGTTTCCCATTGACGAGTGTTAGGGTGGAGTTCTCGCCTAAGTTGCGCAAGTTGACGTTAGCAGTGCCAGATAAGGCAGACCCTTCTCCTGCCCCTTCATTAGTGAAAGAGCCGGAGTTGATCTCTAAATTTTTAATAACATCCCAGATTTGGGCGGCACCTTGTGCTTCTATAGAGGCTCTATCGACGGTAGTCACAGGAGACGGCGCGTCCAGTGGTGTACCACGGATATAAGAGCCCGTGACTATGACCTCTTCGACTTCAGCTTCTTGTTGGGCAGCGGCTTGTAATGAAAGGCTAGCTAAGATAATGGCAGTAGTGATTGCATTACGTCTGCAAGGTATTGGTCCACGCATACTTCTTCCCCCCGGTATTCTTATAGTTGTAGGACACATGTGTCGCTTGCGCTGACAATTGCCGTCCATGTCAAAAAATCCATTTACTATCCAAGTATCGAAGCTTGAAGCGCAAGTTAGTATAGGGCACATAAATCTTTGATGGCAATAGATTTTATCTAAGGCTAACGCGGATTGCCTGCCCTATAAGAAGAATGAATTCTATTCATTGTTTGCAGTGATTCATCACAACGCAGAACATCTTTTTCGATTACTTAATGAGTACAATAGGAGCATTACTGTCACATTCTTGAAGCATATTGCTATTGTGGAGCGGGGAAAGGGGTTGATTTTTAACTGATCAATAAAAACTATCGATATCCTTGTATACAATCTATTTACATTAAGTGTGGTTCTTGCGTAAAATGCCCTCTTAGTAATTCACCATGTCCTAACAGGAGTAAATAAGTGTCTCTAATTAACAGTGAAATCAAGCCATTTAAAACCACCGCCTTTCATAATGGCGAGTTTTCTGAAGTGACAGAAGCTACACTGCGTGGCAAATGGTCAGTGGTATTCTTCTACCCAGCAGACTTTACGTTTGTATGCCCAACTGAGCTTGGCGATCTTGCAGATAACTACGAAGAATTTAAAAAGCTAGGCGTGGAAATCTACAGTGTGTCTACTGATACGCATTTCACTCACAAAGCTTGGCATGACAGCTCAGAAACTATTGGCAAAATCCAGTACCCGATGCTTGGCGATGCGACTGGCACAATCAGCCGTAACTTCGAAGTGATGATTGAGGCCGACGGTTTAGCTGAGCGTGGCACGTTTGTTATCGATCCCGAAGGCGTTATTCAGATCGTTGAAATTACAGCCGGTGGTATTGGCCGCGATGCATCTGAGCTCCTACGTAAAGTAAAGGCAGCGCAGTATGTAGCAGCGCACCCAGGTGAGGTTTGCCCAGCTAAGTGGAAAGAAGGCGACGCAACTTTGGCTCCGTCACTTGATCTAGTCGGTAAAATCTAAGCACTACCTCTGCAAGTCTGACGACTGCCAGGGCAGGCCTTTCTTTGATAGGTCTGCCCCTGTCATCCGCGTGTCGCTCACCCCTCTTTCTTCTCAACCCTCTATGAAGGATTTACGTCCATGTTAGACGCAACAATGAAGTCACAATTGCAAGTTTATCTCGAGAAAGTGCAGCAACCCTTCGAGCTTGTTGCCTCATTGGATGATAGTGATAAATCCCAGGAGCTGTGGGCCTTGCTGGAAGAGATCGCGGCGTTGAGCGATAAGATCACTGCCCGTAACGATGGTCAGGATGCGCGCACTCCATCCTTCGCGATCAGCCGCGAGACAGCCGATATCAGTTTACGCTTCGCTGGCATTCCTCTAGGCCATGAATTTACTTCGTTAGTGTTAGCGCTATTACAAGTAGGGGGGCACCCGCCCCGGGTGAGCGACGAAGTCATCGATCAGATCAAAGGCATTGACGGCGACTTCGTCTTCGAAACCTATTTCTCGCTATCTTGCCAAAACTGTCCCGATGTCGTGCAAGCTTTGAATGTGCTAGCAGTACTAAACCCAAATATTAAACATGTCGCCATTGACGGTGCTCTGTTCCAAGACGAAGTTGATGAGCGGCAGATTATGTCTGTGCCCTCGATCTATCTGAATGGCGAACCATTTGGGCAGGGCCGTATGGGTGTGGAAGAGATACTAGCAAAGCTCGATACAGGTACGCAGGCACGAGAAGCTGCGCGGATATCAGAGCGTGAGCCTTTTGATGTTTTGGTGGTAGGTGGAGGGCCAGCAGGCGCTGCAGGAGCCATCTACGCAGCGCGCAAAGGTATTCGAACGGGGGTTGCCGCGCAGCGCTTTGGCGGCCAAGTCCTCGACACTATGGGTATCGAAAACTTAATCGCTATTGCTGAAACTGAAGGGCCTAAATTGGCGCGTGCTCTAGAGGAGAACGTGCGCAACTATGATGTCGATATCATGAATTTACAAACAGCCTCTGCTTTGTTGCCCGCTGCAAATGAAGGTGGCCTGCATGAGGTGAAGTTCGATAGTGGCGCAAGCCTGAAGGCGAAGACTGTGATTCTAGCGACTGGTGCACGTTGGAGAGAGCTGAACGTACCTGGTGAGGATGAGTACCGAAACCGCGGCGTGGCTTATTGCCCCCATTGCGATGGTCCTTTGTTTAAAGGTAAGCGTGTTGCGGTTATCGGCGGCGGCAATTCTGGTATTGAAGCAGCCATTGATCTAGCTGGTTTGGTAAGTCATGTCACTGTGCTGGAGTTTGCAGAGCAATTGCGCGCCGATGCTGTGCTGCAAAAGAAACTTTACAGCCTGAATAACGTGACGGTAATCAGCAATGCCCAAACGACGCAAGTTCTTGGCGATGGTCAAAAAGTCACCGGTTTGACATACACCGATCGTGCCTCTGGCGAATCATACGATATCGAACTAGAAGGGGTGTTTGTGCAGATTGGTTTGCTCCCAAACAGTGATTGGCTAAAGGGCACGGTCGAGTTGAGCAAGCATGGAGAAATAGTGACCGATCAACGTGGCGAGACGAATATTGCTGGAGTGTTCGCAGCAGGGGATGTGACAACTGTCCCTTATAAGCAGATCGTGATTGCCATGGGAGAAGGTGCGCGCGCCTCACTAAGCGCCTTTGATCATTTGATCCGTCATTAAGATTGCTTGTTCAAAAAAACGGGCCTGTCGCGTGAAAGCGACAAGCCCGTTTTTTTTAGCATTGTTTTATTCGGGCAGTGCGAATGTTGCCATGGCATTGCCCGAGATGACGGTGACGTATTGCACACCATCAACCATATAGGTCACTGGAGCCATGGCAATTTGGCCGCCTAAACTTGCTTTCCACAATAGCTCGCCAGTGCGAGCATCCAGTGCGTGGAAATGACCCTCGCGTCCACCAGCGAAGAGTAAGTCGGTGGCTGTAGTAAGCATGCCTCCATCGCTGACATCAAACTGCTCATATTTCCAAACGGCTTTGCCAGTGTCGGGATCCATGGCCATAAGTGCAGCGTGCCCTACTTCATCGGTCCAGGTGTTGATTGGTGTGGTACGGCCAATGCCTACCCCTGGGGCGCCAATAGCTGGGGTGAGAACCGTAAAACCACCACCCAAGAAGGCTCGGCCTGGCTCATACTCCTGTTCTTCGGCCCGATAAATGGTCGCGTAGTCTTCCCAAGCGCTGAAATAGAACAAGTCTGTGCGTGGGCTATAGGATGGTGGGTACCAGTTCGTTGCACCTTGATTGCCAGGCCATGTTGGCATTCCTTCTGGCTGTGGAGTTGGGATTGGTCGACCATTCTCATCAAGCCCACTAGACCAATTGACTTTCACATAAGGCTCGCCGAGTAAGAACTCGCCATCTTCGCGATCAAGCACATAGAAATAGCCATTGCGGTTAGCCCAGAGCATTAATTTGCGTTGTTGCCCCTGCCATTCACGATCCACTAGCACGGGCACTTGTACTGAGTCGTAGTCGTAGCCATCGTTGGGAGTAAACTGAAAGTGCCAGGCCAGCTCCCCAGTGTCGGCATCTAGGGCGATCACCGAGTCAGAATAGAGATTGTCGCCAGGGCGCTGATGGGGGTTCCAATCGGGGCCTGGGTTGCCTACGCCCCAATACGTCAGGTTGAGGTCGGGATCGAATGAGCCGGTGATCCAAACTGGTGCGCCACCATGTTCCCAATCCTCGTCATCCCAAGAATCGTGGCCAGGCTCACCTGGTGCAGGGATGGTATAAAACTTCCAAGCTTCCTCGCCAGTGTCGGCGTCATAGGCAACAACGTAGCCGCGAATGCCAAACTCGCCGCCGCCAACGCCAACCATGACTTTATCTTTGACGATAAGAGGAGCCATGGTAATCGAGTAGGCAAGGTTCACATCACCTACCTCAATATTCCATAATGGCTCGCCGCTGATGCGATCGATAGCGATAAGGCGCGCATCGAGTGTGCCCATATAAACCTTGTCACCTAATATTGCGATGCCGCGGTTGTTAGCGCCGCAGCAAACCCGTGCGTTCTCTGCGGGGGTATGTTTGTACATCCAGAAAACGCGCCCGGTAACGGGGTCCATCGCAATCACATCATTAGGCCGTTGGGTAATGTACATAACACCATCGACTACTATAGGGTTAGATTGCCAAGCGCCAAACACTTGGTTTTGCAATAACCATTTGAGCTCCAACTCGTCCACGTTATTGCGATTAATCTGACTTAGCTGGCTGTGGCGTTGCCCAGAATAATCCCCGTTGTAAGTCATCCAATTTTCAGGCTCGTCTTGGCTATTGAGTAGTCGCTCATAGGTCACCTCTTGCTGGGCGAGGCTGTCGAAGCTTGTTATGAAAGCCGTTACAAATAGTGCGCAGGCACTGATAGTTTTTAATATGTTCATTCTAGACCTCTCAGTGTTAGCAAGTAGCCTATGAGGTCGGCGACTTCTTCATTGGCAAGTGATGTAGGTTCATGCACTGGAGTGCTGCTAAGCTCGTAACTTACTAGGTCGGCTTTTATGAGGGAGCGCAATTGCTCATTGGAGTCGATGACCTGCACGGAATAAGTGTCTTCATTCAAGCGCCGGCCAATGATGACTTCCTCAGTCCTCGTTACTAAACGTATCTGGCGATTAATAGGCTGTAATGTGGCGATAGGGTTAGTTAGGCTTGTCTGTAAAACAGAGGGCGTCCGGATTAGTCCGATGTCACTGAGGTCTGGTGCAATTCGGCTGCCTACACCGTTGATGCGATGGCATGTGGCACAGTCGCCCTTGCCATCGTAGATTGCCTTGCCGCGCGCAGGGTCACCTATACGTATAGCTACCCCTTCAGGGTCGAAGCCCGCACGGATAAACGCGATGACGCCGCTGAGCTCCTCAGGTCGCAGTTCAAAAGATGGCATTCTGCCCCCGGCAGCACCCTCACTAATGACACGTGCTAGGTCTTCGTCAGAACTTGCGGTTCTAAACTGCCCTTGTCGCAGGTTGATGCCATCAATGGTGTCGCCCTGGGGGCCGTGGCAAAGCGCGCACTGTTGCACATAGACACGAGAGCCTGCTTGAATGGACTCGCTAGTATATTGGTGATCACTGATCTCTTGCGCCATCGAAGGTCCAGCAACGCCAAAAGCGATGAAGCAGGACAATAGCGAAGAAACTAAGGGGATTCTGGGCTTACGCCAGGAACGGGATAGAAATGCATTCACGGTATACGGCCTATTTTAGTTATTGTTTTAGAGTTCGAAGAATAATCGCATTTGCTGTGTGAATCCAGCGGATGCAGTCACATAACTGCATGTGTTACCGTAGCTTAACAATAAAAATCGCTATGAGTGCCCCGTCTAATGGCCTTGAAACGAAAAGTAATGCTGTGTTTCACTTTGTGCTTGCTCCTGCCTGGGGTCGGCTACGGGCATGGCGGAGTCGCATACGAAGAGGACCTATGCGTCATAAACATCGATTTTCTTCAGGCGCATTTTACAATCTACCAACCCGAAGTCAGTGGCAACGAGGAGTTTTGCGAAGAAATTCCGAGTGTAAGTGACACTGTTTTCGTCATGGAATACCAACACGAGTTTCTAAAGCAAATGCCCGTTGATTTTCGCATCATCGAGGATGCTCAAGATTTTGGCATCTATGCCCGCTGGGAAGATGTTCAAACAATTCCTGATATCGAAGCCGTCACTGTCTTCTATCAACCCCCAGTAGTGCGCGAACAAGGTGCCTTCACTACGGAGTATGAGTTTACTGAAGGTGGAACATATATTGGAATTGTGACGGCTGCCCATCCGGACAATGGCCGAGTCTATAACGCAGTCTTCTATTTTCAAGTCGGAGGTCCGGACTATGGAACCCTGCCTTGGTTTTTCGCTCTGGCTATCTTATTACAATGTCTTTATTGGCTTAGCAATGGAGGCTTGAAGAAATTAAAGCGCCAAAAAGAACAATTATAATTCATAAAAACTCATTCATTATTTACAAGTGGTAGGCATCATGCGAGCAATTGTTTGGCTGTTGTTGGGAGCGTTGCTAAGTGCATTGTTTTACCCCCCGCAGTGGTACCCCCAGCGTTTGCGGTTTGAGTTGGCGCAGTGGTTTGGTACACCGAGCTACAGTGCCGGTGCTAAAGCAAGCCCTCAAGTAAGTACTCAAACCGACTTGGAGCAAGTATGCCCAGACGATCTGTTAGGATGGCGTGATGCGCAAACGATAGAAGGCGTAAGTATCGCCGCAGCGCCAAGTTGTGTTGCCGACAACCCCTATGCCATCGCAGCTTTTGTCAAGGGCACTAATAATGTGTCAATGGATACTTTAATGCGCGCGGGATTGACTCCTGATGCGCTGGAAAAAGGCGCCGATCTAGATGGCGATGGCGACCCTGATGAGATTCACATTCGATTAGAAATAGCGGAGCTAAACGGAGGTTCGCCAGATGTTCTCGAGCCCACCGCGCAATACGCTATCGCTCCCGGAATTACGCCAGGCTTATGGGTTTTTGCCCCCAAAACATTTGGCATGGCAACGGAAAATTTTGAATCGAATATTGCACAAGCCTTGCTTCGCTCTCCCTCCCCTGCCATAAGAATAGAACAGGGCGATAGAGTATTTATTACTCTTGAAAACTCGCACTATATGCCGCATACCATTCACTTCCACGGTGTCGATCATGCTTACTTGCGTGCCGATGGCGAAGGCAATGATGGCGTACCAATGACAAGCGAACTGCCGGTAGCACCGGGGCAGTCGCGTACTTATGAATTAAATCCTCGGTCAGCGGGAACCGCTTTTTATCATTGTCACGTGCAGCCGCAGTCGCATATCCTTATGGGGCTGCAAGGCATGTTTATTGTAGAGGAGAACCGGCCGAATAATGTATTGCAGTCGATGAATATCGGTGCTGGCCAAGTGCGGGTTCGCTCTGTTGCCAGTAAAGAGGCTTACGATCAAGAGTACGATCTACAATATACCGACATCGACAGCCAGCTTAACAATATAATTCAAGAAACGAACGATCCAGATAAGATCGAAGCATGGTTGCATGGAGGGTATAATTTAACCGACGCTCGCAGTAATTATTACACGATCAATGGGCGCTCGTTTCCATACAGTTTTAGAGAGTCGCTTATTGTTCCGCACCCCAATCAACATATTCGCTTGCGCGTTCTCAATGCGGGCACAGAAGGCTTGGAGTTACATACCCACGGACACAAAGCCACGGCAACTCACTTAGATGGAATGGCGCAGAACCCAGAAGCACAGGTGACGCGAGATGTGTTCTGGCTTGCGAGCGCCCAGCGCGTCGATTTAGATCTCAATACAAGCAATGATGGCACTCACTCCTATGGCAGTGGGGTGTGGATGTTGCACGATCATACGGGCAAGGGCACGACGAATGATGGTATCGCGCCTGGTGGCAATATGACGGCCATTGTTTACGACGACTATATAGACGAGAACGGCTGGCCAATCACGCAAGGTGAAAATCTAGCGATGTTTTTCTCGGAAGCATTTTATCAACGTGATGATAGGCTTGTGGATGAACCCTATACGCTCTTTAGCTATTTGCGCATTGTCGGCTTAGGGTTAGCGCTCGGTCTAATGCTGGCGGGCATCACACAAATACTGTCGCAATTGCTGCGAGGGCGGAATGATTAGGACAATGTTGTTCGGGTTGCTAGCATGCCATGCGCTCGTCAGTGTGAACGTGTCCGCGCAAGTTGATCATAGCGCCCATATGCCAAGCCATGATGAGCATGAAAGTCATGACATGTTGTTTGATAGATCAGGGATGGTGATGAATGCCAATAGCACTGTGTTACCCCGTGGCTGTGAAAACATTAGTGAAAATGTCGATTTTACCATAAGGGCTGGAACCGACTATGCAATAGAAGAAGCTGGTCGAGTGTTCGGGTATAGCCAGTATGATTTTCAAGTGCCAGCGTGCAGTCGAGTTAATATTGTTTTTATCAATGAGGACGAAATTCGCCATCAATGGATGCTGCACGGCCTGCCACGATACCTATATCCACAGGGGATGTTTCATTTAGAGGCTAGTGGTGGCGAAACAGTGCGGGGAAGTTTTATTGTGCCTGCAGATGATGCTACCTATTTAGTGCATTGTGATGTGACCCAACATATGGAAAAGGGCATGAAGGCGCAGTTTATTGTAGGCAAAGGCTCGGGCACTCTTTGGAGTATTCCTAGCGTAAGCGCCGATTTCAAGCTTGATTCCAGGTCAAGTAGCATTGCTTCTTGGCTACTTTTTTGCTCAACTATTAGCGCTTTTATTTTACTGATGTTTTTCGTTAAAAAAGGATTTTCTGCGCGTTAGGTCTTATGAAAAATCTATTGCTAAAACAGAATTTATTACACTTGCCTTTAAAACCGATTTTATTACTCAGTTTGAGTCTTATTCCCATCGCTTGCCAAAGTATCGATCTCTATCGCTTTGAGCGACAAATGATCGATGCAGATGTTACAGGTGCCTTTGATCTTAGTTTGGCAGATATCGATGGCGATGGGCTTGTTGATATCGTTGCCGTTGCCAATGATCCTGCGCAATTTGTGTGGTATCAAAATCCCTCGTGGAACAAACATATCATCTCTAGCTCAGCCCGTGGCAATGTGGCCACCGCTCCCTATGATATCGATGGTGATGGAGATACCGACCTAGTATTGGCAAGTGCGCTCGAAACAAACGCGGGTGCTCAAGAGGGGCTTCTGCAATGGTTTGAGAATCCTGGCAACCCTGAAGAGGTGCAACAGTGGTCTGAGCACACTATTAGTCGCACAACAGCGCCGCAAGCTGTGCAGTGGATTGACGTTGTTGGTAACGCACGTAAGATTCTTGTTAGCCTTCCTCAGCGTGATGGCCAATTACGGGGTTACCCTATCCCGCGAAACCCTACCTCGAACTGGCAGAGTGTTGTGTTGGGTCAAGCATCTGCTAGGACTCATGGGCTAGCAGTAAGCGACTACAATGAAGACGGTAAAGATGAGTTGTTGATAGCCAGTGTGTCAGGCGTTGACATGGTGCAGTTCGCCACCGAAGAACAATCTGTTCTGACGAGCCGTATTGGTGAGGGTTATGAAGGAATAGCGCCAAATTCAGGCAGTGCGAAAGCCCTGCTAGGTCGGCTAAGCAATGCTCAGCGGTTTATTGCAAGTATCGAGCCTTGGAATGGAAATGAGGTCGTAATTTATACACCAAGTAATAATAACGATATGACCTGGGAGCGCGCGGTCATTGATAGCAGTTTGCTCGCGCTGCAGGCGATGGCGCTAGTAGATAGTAATAACGATGGAGTCGATGAGATTGTGGTCGCCAATAGTGCTCAGCCCTACGGTATCTATACTTATCGTTTTAATACGCAGAGTGGTCAGTGGGAACGGGAGACACTAAGTCAAGTGTCCACAGCGATTGCCGATATCGACGTAGGGGATGTCAATGGAGATGGGCGTAGCGATATCATTGCCGCTGGTCGCAGTGGGGATATCATCTTGCTACGAAGCGCTCAATAAAGGTTGAGCGCTTCGTCTATTCAGTCCCTTGGTACGCGGTTGCCTGCTATCCAAACATCGCTCAGTGATTGGGTATTGTTGATATCGTCTAAGGGGTTGCGCTCTAATACGACAATATCAGCCCACTTGCCCTCCTCCAGAGTTCCGAGATCGTCTAATCCGAGGCACTTTGCCGCAACACTCGTGGCTGACTGAATGACGGCGGATGGGCTCATGCCGGCATCGACCATCATGCTCATCTCCAGGTGTTCGAAATATCCTTGAAAACGGGCGGCAGGCCCTGAATCGGTGCCCATAACAATGCTAACACCGGCATCGGATAACACTTTCAAATTATGCATGGCCATAGGAAGAGCGTGGTTTTTGTAGTGTTGGGCTGTCTCACTATTTTGCACTCGAGCCTGTCGTTCTGGGTCGTTCAGGGTGGTCATGATCTCTGAGCTGACTTCCTTTGTGAAAAAGGGGTCATTGAAAAACGCCGGTTCGCTTTCATAGATAAAAGTCGACACTTCTCTTGTTAATGTTGGTGTATAGCAGACCTGGCTGCTAATAAGCGCATCAATGAATTCCTGGTCTACTTCTTGATCTCGCACGCTGTGGGCAATAAAGTCCGCTCCCGCTGCGAGCGTCGCTTTCGCGTCCTCTAGGTTGTAGGCATGCACGGCCAATGGAATGCCACGCTTTTCTGACTCGTCGGCGATGGCTTGATAGATCTCGGGAGCCATCTTGGCAGTGCGGCCTAAGTTATCATCGACTCTTATCTTGATGAAGTCCGCATTTTGATCAGCAACGCCGTTGACGGCACGCACGGCTTGCTCTGTAGTGCGCGGTGCTAGGACTGGTCCTGCCACCATAAGGCGGCTGTAATTCAACGAATAGGGATTCAAGTCGTTGCGGATCTGGAAACCCTCATACTCATCATCGCCTAAACTGTTCACCATAGTGATACCGTAACGCGCATACAGAGCTAGTTGTCGTAACACGTTGCCGCGATCATAGTGGCCATTTTCTAATCCAAGTACTTGCCCCACATGGCCGTGCGTATTTATCAGCCCTGGCATGATGGTTTTTCCCTGTAAATCGACAATCTCTGCGTCATCTGGAATCGTTACGTTGGCGGCGCTACCGACATTGGAGATTTTCCCGTCGATACTAATCAAAACACCATTTTCGATCGGGGCATTCTCTGTGCCATCGATGATGCGAGCGCCAGTAAAGGCAAGGGTGCCAGGGGCAGCGTAGGCAACGGCACTGACAAGAGAAAGGCTAATCGCTATAAGCGCTGCGCGAGTTTTCAAGAACATGTATATACTCCGTTATTATTGTAAATGACCACGTTTGAGCCCACGATGAGATTTGACAGCTTATCGGTTTCTGTAGGTTAATTCCAAGTAGCCTTGGCTATATATATTTTTTAATCACTCCTGGAGAGAATGAATGGAGAACGTAAACATCAATTCAGACGTATTAATGGGATACGTCTATATCTACGGCCCGAAATTGATCGCGGCAATTCTAACGCTAGTAATCGGCTTGTTGTTGGCTAACTTCATTGTGGGAATGGTAAAGCGCATCCTCAATAAGAGTAAAGTTGACCCTTCTTTGCAAAGCTTTTTAAGCAGTTTAGTGGCCATTTTATTGAAAGTGATGGTGTATATCTCAGCCCTCGGCATGCTGGGCGTTGAGATGACCTCATTTGTGGCGATATTGGGTGCCGCAGGCTTGGCCGTAGGTTTGGCATTATCCGGCACGCTGCAGAATTTTGCTGGTGGCGTCATGATTTTGTTCTTCAAGACCTTCAAGGTCGGTGATTTCATCGAAGCGCAGGGTTATTCAGGTAGTGTGAAAGAGATTCAGATATTCGTGACAGTACTAACTACTCCAGATAACAAAACCGTGATTATTCCTAATGGGCCCTTAGCCACTGGCACGCTTGTAAATTTCTCTGCGCAGCCAAGACGTCGTGTTGATTGGACCTTCGGGATTGCCTATGGCGATGATGTTGATAAAGCCTATGATGTGCTCAAAAATCTAATCGCTGAAGACGAGCGAATCAAGACTGATCCGGAGCCGTTCTATGCTGTTTCGGCCTTGGCAGATAGCTCCGTCAATATAGTAGTCCGTGTGTGGGTTGATGCGGCCGATTACTGGGGCGTGTTCTTCCGCATGAACGAATTAGTGTACAAGCGTTTCCCAGATGCTGGGTTGAGCATTCCGTTTCCGCAGCGCGATGTGCACGTATATCAGAAGTAAGTCACAGACTACGGTGTGTTAACGTGTTAGGCTTGCTTTGACATTTGAACGATTTAATTCGCAAAAGGAGGAAGTGATGAAATTCAGTTCGTTAATTGGCAAATCTATTAATTCGGTACTCATTGCGGCGATGGCTCTGATGTGTGTGCAAGCACCCGCAATGGCAGATATCGTCAGCACAGAGCAGATTGCCACCGAGCAACGCACGGATATGCAGCGTGAGGCGGTGAGAAGCTTTCTAGACCGTGACGATGTAAAAGCGCAACTAGAAGCGCGCGGCGTAGATGCAGACAGTGCCTCGCAGCGTGTCGATAGTTTAACTGCAACAGAGTTGTCAGAGTTGTCAATGCAGATCGATACTTTGCCTGCGGGCGAAGGGGCCATTGGCTTCGTCATAGGTCTGATCGTGATCTTTATGTTGCTGGATATTGCAGGGGTTACAGACGTATTCCCCGCAATATAGTGTGTACGCAACAGTGCAAAAAAATGCCCGCATAATTATTGGGCTGATAGCATTAATGGGTTTGGGGGGCTGCGTGGCGGCTCCTCAATCCACATTGCTCATTGAGAGTTTTCAACAACAATCCGAACAAAATCTTGCTTTAGATATCCCATCCCGCCTACTGCTCGAATCCGTCGCGTTTTTTCCGCAGGAATTATATCAATGTGGGCCTGCAGCGCTGGCAACCGTTCTGCACAGCAGTGCTGTTTTAGTTCAGCCAGAAGAGCTCGTGTCACAAGTGTATGTTCCGGCAAGGCAAGGTAGCTTGCAAATAGAAATGCTTGCGGCTGCGCGTCGTTATGGCCGTATTGCCTATGTGCTGCCACCCTCATTAGAAGTCCTGTTGCAAGAGTTAGATTCAGGTCGGCCTGTACTTGTGATGCAAAACTTAGGTTTAAAGCGCTTTCCACAATGGCACTATGCCGTTGCAGTAGGCTATGATTTTTTTGAAAAGGAGTTAATTCTGCGCTCTGGTGTAGTAAAGGACTATCGCATGAAGCTGCAGACCTTTGAGCGAACATGGCAGCGTGCTGATCACTGGGCGGTAGTGCTACTGGCCCCTGGTGAGCTCGCCGCTGATGTGGATGAGGCGGCTTATTTTGATGCGGTAAGCGCATTTGCGCGAGTTGCCGACGAAGAGGCTCTTAGCGCGGCGTATGCTGCGGGGCTTAAACGTTGGCCAGCAAGCTCGACGCTAGGGATGGGGCTTGGCAATCTCCACTATCAAAAGCAGCGCTTGTCAAAGGCAGCGCAGAGTTATTCAACAGTACTTAGGTATTCCCCCAATTATGCGGCAGCGCATAATAATCTGGCACAAGTGTTACTGGAACTAGATAGCCTAAACGAGGCACAGAGGCATGCCGAAATGGCGGTCGCAATAGGAGGGACTTTTGCGGATAATTATAAAAAGACACTTGCAACCATCAATCGTTTGCTTGCAGAGCAAGCTAATAATTAGAGTCTTCCCACAACACGTCACAGCAAACAATGAACTGGGTGTTTTCGATTTCAAGTTGTAATGATAGGGTTATGCAAAGAGTTCCATCGGCTATGGAAAAATAAGGTTTCGTAGCTTGTATAAAACCAGGATTATTAACTGCGTTGCTAAAATACTCACGTCGCTTCCAACTCGCTCCTTGAGCATCAGCTAAGGCACTTAATCTATCTTTCGTAGGGATGCATATGGTCGTTGAGTTGATGTTAGAGAAACATTGTTCTCCATCGAGCGATAATTGATAAAGGCGAATGGTGCGCTGTTCTTTTAGCAAGATATCTGCCATTGTTTGCAGGTTTGCGTTCTCTTTTTCGGTGGCTTCGGTGAACTTATCAATATAGGTAGAGAGTATTTGTGAGTACCGTGCATTGCTTAGAAGGCTAAGCTCATCGAAATTCTGATAAAGGTCTTTCCATAGGCCTGGCCGTGCTGGAATAGACTCGGATAGTAGAAACGGATGAGCGAAATAGAAGCCCTGTACCAAGTCGACACCGCTGTCCATTGCTACAATTGCCTCCTCTTGTGTCTCAACACCTTCGGCAAGAACGATGCATTTACAATTGTGCAGCATATTAGTGACGCCTTTAATGAGGCTGCGCACACTAGGATCAATGCCTGCCTTTTGCAGCATTCCCCTATCGAGTTTTACGATATCGGGCTTAATGCGCCAGATCCTTTCGAAATTAGACTGCCCCGCGCCGAAATCATCAATGGCGATCAAAAAACCTAAATCTTTGTATTGTTGAATACAGTTTTCGAGCTCTGACTCATCATCGATCATCGACTCGAGGATTTCGATGACGATTTGATTTTCTTGATGATTGCCCTGTTTTACCAGTGTGCTTAGGAATTCTATATGACGGTCTTTGTCACTTAAGGTGTACGGGTCAATATTCAGAAAAAGCCAGGCATTTGGAGGATTTAGTGCATAGAAATTGTCGAGATGGACACGCTGGCATAAATAATCTAATTGAATGATGTCTTCACTTTTCTGCGCAGTGAATAGCTGCGCTGGAGCGACACTATTGGCATTGCTATCGATGCCACGTGCCAAACCCTCTAAGCCAACAATCCGACGATGGGCAATGCTATAAATAGGTTGAAAGGCGGACATGATGCGAATATCGCGATGTTGCGCATAATGATTGCCCTTGTAAAACCCAAAATTGGGCACTGTCTCACTCATTTGAATTGTCTCATCGTACGAGTTTTAGTTTAGAAGCCTAATGGAAAGTAGAAGCCGGCACGCAGGCTAGATGATTTCTTGTTGTAGCTTATTAATGCTTCACCATAGCCTGAATAGTAACTTATATAGAACCGACTATTCACCCATCGAGACATGGGGACAATGACATCAAGCTGGTAACTGAGTTTGTCAGATTTTCTGCCAAGCATGGTTTTGAGGTCTACGCGAACCCAGTTGTTCAGGTCTAAATGGGTTGTGATCTCGGCGTTGCCAAGATAGTCCTCGATGTCTTCGTTGTAGTCCCCCAGATTCATAGCTTGCCAGTATTTTAGCGTCCACGACCATGCCTCGCTTAGACGCAGGTTGCGTGAGACATAGAGCCGGTCCCAACTGCGAGACTCGAAACTGTCGCGGCCGTTAGATTGATGCTCAAAACCGATAAGATCGAAAATATGCAACCGCGTTCTGCTGCTAGGTTTCGCTAAATTCTCTCTAAAATCCCAAAAAATCTCGGGGTTATAGTTGTGTTCTTTAAAGGGCGCAGAAGCCTCCGATATGTCCCACCAAGACCGCTGAGAATAACCAAACTTGATGGGAGCTAAACCCTCTAGTTCCTTTATATTGGGGAATAGTCTGAACTTCATCCCTAGCTCAAACTTAATGTCGAGGGATTCACCGCTAAAAGGCGCACTCTTGTCTTCATACTCCATTGAGCCAAAGCTAATATAGTTATTTTTATAGGGTTCGAAGAAGGTGTTGCGAATTGGATTTTGGAAACTAAACTGACGAATGCTAGCGGCCACCGCAGTGGAGTCGACAATTTGTGCATCATCGCCTATGTTCTCTTCCAAAATAGCGGTGCAGATTGCTCTGAGATCTCCGACTAGAAGCTCATCATTTTCGGGTTTCAGAACTTGTTCCTGCAAGCAGCTCTCGACAGTGGATAGTTGAGCAACTGCAATAGATGTATTTGTGCATAAAATAGCGGTAATACAAAAGCCACGTAACAGCGTATGCAAAAGACTGTTGCGCTTAAGTCGGTTAGACATGATGGGATCCAGGCGTGGCATGAGGTGCTTATTGAGGTGAATGAGTGACTGTGCTTATATATCCCTATCGAGCATTGGATCGATTATATGACCCATGGAGCCTTCCTTGCTACTGTTTAGCGCGCAAATAATTGCGATCATGTCTGTACTGCTTCTGGCAATTGGCTATTTAAAAACGAATGCCAATGATGCTAGCGCAAGAATATTCTTTCTGCTGACCATTGGCATTATTAGCTATTTTGTAAGAAGCATGACGATGGCGCATGTGGATCCTGCCCTGCGACTCGACCCTGGGGCATGGGGCGTGCTTCTAAATCTAGGGAGCAACGCGATCCCAGGCTTGTTTATGTTGTACTGCTATTACGTGTTTCAGGATTCAGTCAAAATCCCCAGAATCTTGATCGGGCTATTAGTATTGCAGCTAGTGCTCGATCACTTGAACTATCGTTCCTATCGCCCTTCCGCTTTTTTGTCGGTGCAGGCCGATAGCTCCTTAACGCAATTTTTGCTTGGCCCAGTGCCAGACTTCATGCAGTTAGTGTTTTCACTTTGCGCTGTTTTCTGGACAGCGCGTGGGTGGAGTAGCGATTTGATTGAGACGCGACGTTTCTTGCGCTGGGTGATTGTTGGTGTGCAAGGAGGTTTGATACTTAGCATCGTATTTCTAGAAAACTATCTGCTTAGTAGTGCTTCAATTTACTATGGTCCGATGCATGCAACCATCATGTACGTAGTTGCGGTGCTGACATTTGCAATGTTGCTATCGCTTCTCCATATCGATTATGTCGGATTTGGGAAGGTGATGAGAAAGGTAGCGCCATTTGTGCCACAAGAACAAGCTGACGAGACTTTGCTTGCTGATGTTCGGCATTTCAAGAAGATCTTTGAACAGGAAAGGGTCTATCGGGAACATGGTTTGACCATAGCCAACCTAGCAGCAAAATTAGATTTACCGGAATATCGATTGCGCGCATTGATAAACAAGCATTTGGGGTATCGCAATTTCAATGCGTTGTTGCACGAATATCGCATCAAAGATGCGTGTGAAATGTTGTCTGACGCCAAGCAGCGTCAATTGCCGATATTAACGATCGCGCTAACCGTAGGGTATCAATCAATCACTCCCTTTAATAATGCCTTTCGGCAATCCAAAGGCGTTACGCCGACAGAGTTTAGAAAGAAAGCCCTCAGCGATATTGTCTAAGAATGTTGTTTTAGGCAGCTTTCAAGATTGCTAGCAAGTAGCCTAGTTGCAGGCCCTGCCGACTCTGGTGCTGAAAGCATTAAATACAATTGCAGTATTCGCAGTTTGCCCTTGCTTAGTGGCAGTTGTTGCAAAGTCCCTGCACGCAAATCTTCCTCTGCCAATTGTTCAGGAATAAAAGCAAACCCTAAACCCGCGCGCACAACAGATAAACTGCTAGCAAAATGACTGACGGTCCAGCGCTGTTCAGAACCAAGCCAACCCGCATCCTGCGTTCTTCTTTGGCCTGTATCGCGCAAGACAATCTGACGATGGGTTTTTAACTCCCAGTCACTGATTCCAGTCTCGGTAGCCTCTGGATCGCTAGCCAATGCTGTAGGCCGTTGTTCTGAAATGCGGAACAGGGGGTGATTGGGGTGAGCGACAGGAATCATCCTGCTGAGATAAACAGGAATCCCTGAGAAACCAGTAGGGACGTTTGGCCCTATAACGATATTCGCTTTTTTCTCCAGCAAAGCCTCCTCGGTCCCCGAAAGCGAAGTTTCCAATAGGCGTAATCTGGTGAGGGGGTAGCGTTTGGAGAGTAGTTCTAGTGCTGGCATTACTTTGGCGACCCCCAATAAGGCATCGACCGCGATAGTCACTTCTGTTTCTAGGCCTTGCGCCAATTGCTTAGCGACATCTTCGGTTTCTTCAGCCTGCGCTAGTAACTGCGCCGCACGTCGATACAGCACTTTGCCATCTTCGGTTAGTTCGGCCCGTCTGCCCACGATGCTCAGCACTGGGCGAGGTAATTGCTCATTTAGTCGAGCGATCGCATAGCTAATGCTCGACTGGCTTTTATTGAGCGCCTCAGCCGCAAGTGCAAATGAGCCTTCGTCGACAACTGACTTGAAGCTTGCCCACTGCTCAAGGGTGATTCTTGGTGTTTTCATTACTGCAATATATCTAATTATTAGATCTTATAAAGGGATTTATTGCATAAATACATCAATTAATAAGATTTATTATAGCCGTCATAGTTCAACAATTCGCGCGGCACACACAGTTGCTGCCACAAAAGGAGATTTATGATGCTAAACGTATTGCAGCTAAAAACGAGTATTTTGGATTCGAGCACTCAGCAGGGAGTCTCTAGCGAGCTCAGCGATGAACTGCTTGCACAACTGCGCAGCGAATATAGTGAAGTGCAGCTCACACAACGCAGTTTCTCTAAGGACCCAGTGCCCAACTTAGATCAGGCTTGGCTGCAGGCGCTCATGACACCTGCTGAGCAGCGTAGCGGCGAACAGAAGGAGAAAGTGGCCTATTCTGACAGCTTAATTCAAGAGCTCGAGCAAGCCGACATTCTGCTTGTTGGTGTCCCTATGTACAATTTCGCAATCCCAGCAATGCTGAAGTCTTGGACTGACCATGTTGCACGGGCAGGCGTGACATTCAAATATACCGAAACCGGCCCAGTTGGGCTGCTAAAGAATAAGAAAGTGTATGCGGTGCTCAGCTCCGGCGGGCAACATGAAGAAGGTGTCAGTGACTTCATTCGGCCATACCTGCGAACATTTTTTGGTTTCTTAGGCTTGAGCGATGTTGAGTTTATTGTAGCCCACGGTCTCAATATGGGCGAAGAGTCTAGAGCGCTTGGCTTTGCGCAGGCGCGTGAGCAAATTAGAAAGCTAAGCAAGCAAGGGGTGGCAGCATGACAATGCGCAAAGTCGAAGAATTGTTGGTCGCTAGAGCGACCTCCGACGGGGATGGTGTGCGCCTGAAGCGCGTTTTTGGCGGAGGCGACCTGAGTCGTTTCGATCCATTTCTCATGATGGACGAATTCGGCTCTGAAGAGGCAAGCGACTATAATGGTGGTTTTCCTTCGCATCCCCATAGAGGTTTCGAAACGATTACCTATATGCTCGATGGTCATATGCAACATAGAGATCATATGGGCAACATCGGTGAGTTGAAGAATGGGGATGTGCAGTGGATGACCGCTGGTTCCGGGATCATCCATTCCGAGATGCCCCAGCAGAAAGAGGGGCATATGCGAGGTTTTCAGGTATGGCTAAACCTTGCAGCCAAAGACAAAATGCAGGCTGCTTCCTATGACGATATTGCCGCGGCTGCAATCCCAGAGTTTGTGCGCGATGGTGCCCGGATCAAAGCCATTGCGGGAAAGGTAGGCAGCATTGAGGGAAAAGTTCAAAAGGCTATGACCGAGCCATTGTATTTGGATATTGACATACACAGTGCTCGCTACCGAGAGTCCTTTGCGGTGCCAGAGGGGCATACTGTTCTGGTTTATGTGTATGAGGGCGAGGTGCAAGTGGGAGACGAGCGTGTGCGCAAATCTCACCTTGCGAGGCTCGCGCGCAAAGGGTTAGTCCAGCTAACTGGGCTTGGAGCCGCTAAATTGTTGTTGCTTGCTGGCAAACCGATAGGCGAACCCATTGTGAGCTACGGGCCTTTCGTGATGAACACCCGTGAGGAGATCGAGCAGGCGTTGGCAGACTATAGAGATGGTCGATTGACTGCTTAAATATTCCTTAATGGCATAAGTATATCGCCATATATTCTTTTTTAGAATATGTGGCGCGCTCTATAATGCCGCCCTAAGAATTCAATTGAGGTTTTATCATGGATTGGCAGGGCTGGTTGTCTCTAGGGTTAACGTTCAGTACTTTGTTAGTGCTTTTGAGTACGCGTTTGAGCCCGCACCTTGTCTTAGTGGCTTCCTTGACGGTGCTCAGTGTTAGTGGTGTGTTGAGCCCATCTGAGGCATTGGCAGGGTTCTCCAATCCTGGGCTGATTACTGTAGCTGCCATGTTTGTGGTGGCGGCAGGCTTGCATGCCTCTGGTGGCATTGACCTTTTGGTGAATCGATTCTTAGGTCGTCCACGCAGTATTTTCTCAGCACTCGTGCGTCTTTTTATTCCTGTCATTCCCCTAAGTGGTTTTCTGAACAATACGCCAGTGGTGGCAACAATGATTCCTGCGATCAATGCATGGTCTCGTCGCATCGACATCGCGCCCTCAAAGCTGATGATCCCCTTAAGTTATGGGGCAATTATTGGCGGCTGTTTGACGATGATTGGCACGAGCACAAACCTAGTAGTCAGCGGTCAATATCAAGCCCTGACAGGTGAGGAAGGGTTTTCGATCTTTGCCATTAGTGCTGTCGGTTTGCCCGTTGCAGCGGTGGCGGTGTTATTTATGCTGTTTTTTCTACCGCGCATTCTGCCGGATCGTCGCGAGCAACGGCCTTTCGAGAATATGCGTGAATTTACTCTCGAGGTTGCAATTGACCCAGATGGCCCATTAGTTGGGATGAGTGTTGAGCAAGCGGGTCTGCGTAATTTAGAGCGCGTCTATTTGGTCGAGATCGATCGGCGCGAGAGTATCGTGACAGCGGTACCTTCAGAGGAAATCCTTCGTGGCGGCGACCGTTTGGTGTTCGCAGGGGAAACAGAGGCCATTTCGGATCTGTTGCGGATAAACGGCATCGTGTCCTCAATCAATCGTGAGAAAGCGCCACTTGCAGAAGATCGTGCGGAGCGACGCCTTGTTGAAGTGGTAGTGTCGCAATCTTGCTCCTCTATTGGTGAAACTGTACGCGGGTCGCGTTTTCATGACCGCTACGGCGCTATTGTGTTAGCTGTGGCACGTAATGGTGAGCGTGTGGCGGGAAATCTTGGCAATATCATCATCAAACCCGGTGATACTTTGTTGCTGGAGGCGCGCCCAGTCTTCGTAAGTCGGCAAAAGTACAACAAAGACTTTCTTGTGATGAATGATCTGGATACGGTACAGCCTCGGCATAAAAAGGCTGTGCTCGCTTGGGGGATTTTGTTGGTCTTGGTGGCCGCAGCGGGTTTAGATCTAATTAGCATGCTCAACGCTGCGTTGATTGGTGCTGGCGCTATGCTGGCAACCGGTTGTCTCTCAGTGAGCCAAGCCGAGAAGAGTCTAGATTTGCCCGTTCTCATCACGATTGCGGCTTCATTTGCATTGGGCGCTGCGTTGCAAAAAACCGGAGTGGCAGCGATATTGGCAGAGAACATCGTCTTGCTTAGCGACGGAAAGCCTTGGTTACTGCTTATTCTCACTTATGCAACGGTGTCTCTTCTTACCGAGACAATCACCAATAATGCTGCAGCAGTGATTATGGTACCCATAATTCTAGCCATCACCCAGCAAGCAGGGTTGAACCCTGAGCCCTTTATGTTTGCGGTAATGATGGCGGCCTCTGCGAGTTTTGCGACCCCTTTGGGATACCAAACCAACTTGATGGTCTACGGTCCAGGTGGCTATCGGTTCGCAGATTTCATGCGGGCAGGCTTGCCGATGAATCTTGTTGTCGGGATCAGTACAGTGACTGTGCTGTTGCTCGGCTGGCAGTTAGAGATCTAGGGGCTGATCAAATCAACCCCTTAGTCTCTGAGCTGTGCGTTTAGTCGCCTAAACTAAAGACATAGACGGCGTTGCCGCCAGAAGGGTGACGAATCTCTGGGGTCACCACAGCAGGAACCATGCGTGGGCTCGTGCCCCCTACTGCCGTAGTCACTGCAATGTATTGCTTGCCATCGACGCTGAATGACAACGGGTGGCCTTGCACCGAAGTGCCTAAACGTGTCTCCCAGAGTATGTCGCCAGTGGCGACATCGAAGGCGCGGAAACGACGGTCTAAGTCACCGGCAAATACTAAGTCACCTGCAGTGCTTAACACGCCAGTGATAAACGAGGCGCGTTGTTCATAGCTCCAAACTTCTTCAAGGGTGCTAACGTCATAGGCGGCGAGTTTTCCTACATTGCCATCTGTGCCCGGCATTTCGAAGAACTTGCGGCTTGCGGCTAGCCCTCCAGAGCCTGGCGCTAGCTCGACTGCCCTGGCGGCATTTTCGAGGCAAGTTTGGCTTAACGGTGCGATCAGAACGCCGCTAGGCACATGATAGCTCATTGAATGCCAGTCTTTGCCACCTGCGCTGCTAGGGCAAGCTGAAGTCCATTCGTCAATCTGAGCATTGATGATGTCATCGCGATAAGTCACCGCTCCCGTATCTGGGTCGATATTGGTAAATGCGTTTTGGTAAACGGTCTCTGTATAGCCTAAAAACTCGCCAGTCACTCGATCGTTTTTCCAGAGGATGCCGTATTTGCCAATTGAGAGCACAAGTTTACGGCCATCTCTATCAACTAGTACCCGCTCGAATACTTCGTCGAGGTCCAGAGCTTCGCCAGGCACGTGTTGGAAGTGCCAATCGAGTGTGCCGTCATCGATATTCAGCGCGATTGTAGAGTTGGTGTATAGGCCAGCGTCATGGATCGACATATGGCGACTAACTGGCACCCAAGGCTTGGCTTGCGCAGTGCCCCAGTAGGTCAGCTTTAACTCAGGGTCATAGCTGCCGGTAATCCATGTTTCACCACCCTTACGGTATAGATTGTCTAGGCCGCCCCAAGTGTCACCGCCAGGAAATTCGGCATGAGCAACAGTGTTGAACTCCCAAAGGCGTTCACCAGTATTGACGTCGTGCGCCGTCATATAGCAGTTCTCAACGATATAGGTCGCACAACCTGCTTGGCCCATGATGATCTTGCCATCGGCGACAAGTGGGCCGCTCGAGTTTGAAAAGCCTTTGCTGCTATCGGCGATCACGGTCTCCCAGATTTTCTCACCCGTACGAGCATCCAGTGCCATCAAACGAGCATCTGTCGTGGCATGAATGATTTTGTCGCCGTAAATGGAGATATTGCGCATATCTTCACGGGTTTCGGAGCCGCCATGATGCTCCCAAATCAGTTCGCCAGTAGCCGCGTCTAAGGCCTGAATGATATTGCTCGTATTAATGAGATACATGATGCCGTCGTAGACAATTGGCGCTGGCTCGGAGGCGCCTTCATGCATGGACCAAACCCACTCGAGCTTTAAGTCTTTGACGTTGCCACGATTGACTTGCTCCAGTGCGCTATAGCTATGGGCCTGATAATTTCCTCGCCACATTAACCAGTCGGAAGGGTCTGGGTTGGCCATGTCCGCATCTGTCAAAGGCACAAAATTTTCCACAGTGCCAGCAATGGTGACCCCTACAGGAGTTTCTACCGTACGCTGGGATTGGCTAGCACTGGCATTACTGCCGCCGCTGGTATTGCCGGTAGCACTAGCAATGAGCATCTCGGTTGCAGAGCTCAGCGGCGCGTTGCCAGCCACAGCCCCGTTAGACTGTAGAATTTGCGCCACAATATTGCCTACTGTCGCATCTGGTAGTGCGGTGTTTGAACCCGGAGGCATGGAAGACTTGATATAACGAAACAGTTCCCCTGCGCTACGAGCACCCCAGCGTGCCATGAATCCAGTGCCTGAGAGCGTCGGTGCCGTCGGTGTTCCTTCCAGATTAGCACCATGGCATGAGGCGCAGCTGGTTTGATACAAGCCGGCCCCTGCTGCCGCCTGAACAGCGGTAAAAGGACCAGAAGTTTGAGCGCTTGCGTGGCCGCTATAGCTTAAAAACATTGCCGCGAAGATGGCACTTGCGAGGGTGGTGCGAGAGTCAGTGGTCGTTGGAAGCTTCATAGTCTTTCCTATTATTGTCAGTGATTGGGCAAGGTGACGAAGAGGTTCGCTTAATGGGTGAGCCAACCGCGTAATTCCCCTTCGGGATTGCCTTCGCTATGAATTTGGATGTAGAGGCTTTCAGCATGCAAGGCACTGATCAACTCGGGGGTTAGCGTTAAAGTGCCGCTGATCGTGCCGCTGCTTGCATTGCTGACATCGAGTCGGAGCACCACGGGGCCGGGAATTGCTTTTGGGCCTTGATGGATGTGCGCCATTGTTGCTGCTGAACTCATGCCAGAGAACTCACCACTCACATTGAGCGTGTTGCCATTGAGGATGGCGCGCACCTGCCCTTGGCCAGTGATGGTTTTAACAGTGGCGGCGGTCACAGGCATTGGAGAAAGGCGCCCGCCTAAGTTGTTCATGCTTTGTGCGAAGGCGTGTGTGCTTATTAATAGTAGCAATGTCAGCAAGACACTATGCAGTGAAAGTGATTTCTTGTTAACGAGTAGTTTGTAAGATTGTTGCATGGGTAACCCCGTTTATTATTGTGTTTTGTAAATTTGGCTCACTGTAATGACTTGCTGATTATACTCAAGCATAGCGTTTGGTCGAGTTACATTGTGTCAAGCCCTGATAAACCGAGCCTCATCACAGTATCCGAGACATTGAACGGGTATATTAAACGCTATATGATCAAAGTCATAAGAATTCTATAACGCGACTCTTTGGTCGGCTCAATTGATCAGTAGAAAGAGGGCTCTCCGCTTTGAGCGGCAATATCACTAATAAGATTTACACCATGGCGAATTTTCGACAGCAAGCCTACTCAGCACTTCTGCTCCTAATATTACTATTTTCGGTTAGCTCATTGGCGGCCCCTCTGGAACTAGAGAGCGGCTTGGGAGAACTCAGCCCAGGCTCTTCTATGCGGCTGCTCGAAGACGAACGGGCGAATCTTACCTTCGAAGAGGCAGTTCCTTTATTGGCACGTCAGGGTGAGGTGTGGGAGTCGCGAGGATTTCCAACCCTAGGGTATACCTCTTCAGCGTATTGGGCTGCTGTGTATATCGCAAATGACTTTGCGAGCGATCAGACTTGGCTTGCAAAAATGAAGTTTGCGACGATCGATCAGATTGATATGTATTATCAAGATGCCAATGGGCAATGGGTGCAAAAAAGTGCAGGTGATACTCTGCCATTTGCGCAAAGAGATATTGCGCATCACTCCATCTATTTCAAATTTCCAGTTTTGGCCTCGCAAGCCCAGACGCTTTACTTTCGTGTGCAAAGTAAAGGCTCTGTGCAATTGCCACTAAGTTTTACCAGCTTAGAAGACTTTCAAGTCAACTCTAAGAATGAATATTTTTGGATTGGAGGTTACTACGGGCTAATCCTTTTGCTTGCTTTGTACAGCGGCTTTATTTGGGTGACAAGTAAAGACAAGACCTTTCTTTACTTTATTTTATTTATATTGAGCGGCGGACTTTTCTCTTTTGCGTTTCAAGGTCTCGCGTATCAATATCTCTGGCCCGATATCCCCTATTGGGCGAATCGAAGCACCGTTGCTTCGATTGGGCTCGCCTCGGCGGCCGGATTATTGTTTGTACGCTATTTTCTTGAGCTGCGAATCTATCACAAGACACTAAATATTGCTTTGCGGTTTGGGATGTATGTCTCAATTGTCTATGCCCTCATGTGCTTGGTGTTCCCTTATGAGTTTCTAGTCGTTTTCATGAATATAGTGATAATCATGGATTTGATTTTGGTGAGCCTTGCAACGTGGAAGGTGGCTAAGCAGGGCTATAAACCAGCGCTATTTCTTTTGACGACTTGGACAGTCTTATTGCTTGGAATTGGATTAGAGCTAGTGCAACGCATGGGGGTGAACTTGCCTCCACTGCTCAGCTATCACAGCATGCAATATGCTTTCAGTATTAGTGTCGTTTGTCTTTCTTTAGGTTTGGCAGATCGAATTAACTCGATTATTAAGCAGTACAGCACTGTGCAAGGCGATATGTTGAAAGCAAATCAGTTAAAGATTGAGGCGCTACAAAAAGCCGATGATGTAAAAGAAGAGTTTATTGCCAATGTCTCCCATGAGCTGCGCACGCCCTTGACGGGTATTATTGGCCTTTCTGAAATCATTTTGGAAAAAAGCGCAGCGTCCTTGGATGATGGTGCGCGTGAAAATCTCAATATGATTCGTATTAGTGGCCAGCGTCTGGCGAATCTAGTGAATGACGTTATCGATTTCTCTGCGATAAAAAATGGGCACTTAGAGCTGCACAAGAAAACAGTAGATCTCAAAAACGTCTGTATCATTGTTAATAAGATGTGCCGCCCTTTAATCGGAGATAAGCCGATACAGCTAGCAGAGAGTTTCCCTTCCGAGCCAGTGTTGGTGATGGGTGACGAAGACAGGCTCCAACAAATTCTCTTTAATTTGGTATCTAATGCTATCAAATTCACACAGCGTGGCTGGGTTGCCGTGTCGATCGAAATAATCGATATTGATGCCCGTGTAATGGTCAAGGATACAGGGATTGGTATCAGCAAAGAGCAGCAATCAAGAATCTTTTCGCGCTTCTATCAGGTAGATTCTGCTGCGAGTCGTGAAGAGGGTGGAACAGGGCTTGGGCTAGCGATATCGCAGAAACTTGTAGAGCTACACGGGACGGAGATTGTCCTGCGCAGCAACCCTGGCGAAGGTTCTACCTTCTTCTTTGATCTACCTATTTTAACTGAGAAAGAACGAAAAGCGGCTACTCGCATTGGGTCCCAGAAGAAAATTGAGAAAGAGTTAGATGGGTTGGTGCAAGCAAGAGTGGATTCAGCGCCTATCGTCGATCGACGAAACCGCGATGTCGCTGCGGAGCCAGTAGCGGATGTCATCGCGACAGCCGGTGGAAAGCGTCGCAGTATTTTGGTCGTTGATGATGAATACCTTAATGTGCGAATTGTGAAAGAGCATCTGTCTTCCACCTATGATATTGACAGTGCGCTGAGCGGTCATGATGCATTGATGATGATGCAACAACACAAGCCTGACCTCGTTATTCTCGACCTTATGATGCCTATTATGACCGGTTTCGAGTTATGCCAGCGCATTCGTGAAAAGTACAGCATGGATGAATTGCCTATTGTGATTTTGACTGCCAAGAATCGTGTTGAAGACTTAGTCAAAGGTTTGAATCTAGGGGCAAACGACTACATCAGCAAGCCGTTCAGCAAAGAAGAGTTGAAAGTGCGAGTAGGTAAGCAATTTGAAATGTTGCATCTATTGAATATGCGACAAGAGAATCAGCGTTTGTCTTGGCAACTGCAAAAATATCAGGAAACCGAACGTAAGCTTCGCGAGCGTGAAAACCGTTTTGCACGGATGTTAGATGTCACAGGTGATGCATTAATCTCAATTGATGATAGTGGCACGATCAGCTATGTCAACAAAGCCGCCGAAGCAATGTTGAAGCTAAGGGCGGAAGACTTTCAAGATCACGATCTCGAAGATCTTGCGTTGCGATTGGAGGTGATCTGTACTGGCATAACCGAGATTATTAGTTTTCCATTCAAAGAGAGTGTGATTTCCTCTGCGGATGCGCCGAGTTTTTATTCTTTTCCGATGAAGCACCCCGATGAGGACCCGAATATTGATTCTCGCATTCGCGTGTGCGTATTGCCTCTGAGTCTAGAGCAAGAATTTTATCTATTGATGTTCCAGAATGAAGTTCCAGAGCTGGCAAGCAGTGCAGATGATGAAAGCATCAAAGATTCGCTGCCACAGTTAATAGATCAGATTAACCGCAACGTCGAGCGGACTCAGGTGCTGAGTGAATATCTTGCAAGAATTACCCCGGAAGATTTGCAGAAGCACAAGCATCTGTTTTCGGATCTTGAGAACGTGGATCGGATTATTCAAAATCTATCAGGTAGTTTGCCAACTGATACAGATGAGGAGCAGCAATATCGAGAGGCGCTGGTCAAGCTCATGCAGGATTGTCATTACTATTGGCAGAAGGTCACAGGTGAATCGATTATCGAGTTGGCCGAGAAGAGCCGTATATGGAGCGTGAGCGTCGATAACGGGCGTTTACGGACGCGATCGATGAATCGCTATCTCTCTATCGATAAACTGCCTAGCAATCCGCGCTGGCGACAAGTCGCTAGAACCGCCTATTTTGTGCTCTCTAAAGTATCCGGCGACCAAGAGGCGAAAGAGGCATTAGAGAAGTCAGTTTCTCGCTTGCAAGATATTGTTGAATCCAAAGCATTGAATTAGGCCATTGAGTTAATAAGCGAAAAAGAGGTTTCATGAGTTTAGAGCAAGTATCGATCGCTCAGTGTTTTGGTGGGCAGCAATTACGCTACAAGCATCAATCGGCAGTGTTGTCATGTGAGATGCATTTTTCCGTGTATATGCCACCGGGTGTTGATGAGCAAACTCCGGTCGTTTATTTCTTGGCAGGTCTTACCTGCACGGATGAGAATTTCATGCAAAAAGCTGGCGCCCAGCGCATCGCCGCGGAGCTAGGTCTAGTATTGGTGTGCCCGGATACCAGCCCCCGCGGAGAGGGCGTGCCAGATGCCGCAGATGGCGCATATGATCTAGGTTTAGGCGCTGGTTTCTATCTCAATGCTGTGCAGGAGCCTTGGCGTAAACATTATCAAATGTATGACTATATCGTCCATGAGTTACCCGCACTGCTTGAGTCCACGTTGGCTGTTGATCATCAAAGACGCTCTATCTTCGGACACTCAATGGGCGGGCATGGCGCATTGACAATAGCGTTGCGTAATCCAGGGCGCTATTGCAGTGTTTCTGCTTTTGCGCCGATTATGGCGCCGAGTGAGTGCCCCTGGGGGCGCAAAGCATTTAGCCATTATCTAGGTGAAGATCGCGCGCTTTGGGAACAATATGACGCTAGCCTGTTAGTGCCTAAAGCGGAGTCGGCAATTCCTGTGTTGGTAGATCAAGGGCTATCTGACCAGTTTTTCGAAGAGCAATTATTAACACAGCGGTTTCTAGCGTCTTGCGAGTCAGTGAATTATCCCGTGGACTATAGAGAGCGAGAAGGCTATGACCATGGGTATTACTATATAGCGACCTTTGTGGAGGAGCATCTGCGCTTCCACGCTGAGTATTTAGCCAAAGCCACATAGGAGTGTCTAGTGACGCTGATCATTGAGCCTAAGTCAAAAGATATTGGTTTTCCTGTGCGGCGTCTTTTGCCGGCACAGGAGTGCCAACGAGTAGGGCCTTTCATTTTCGTAGATCATATGGGGCCTGCGAAATTTGAAAAAGGCACCACGGCGGGAGATGTTCGGCAACATCCGCATATTGGCTTGGCCACGGTTACCTTTCTTTTCTCCGGAGCGATGATGCATCGCGATAGTTTGGGGATTGTGCAAAGGATAGAGCCTGGTGCGATTAATCTAATGACGGCAGGTCGCGGGATTGTGCACTCGGAAAGAATGCCGGCCGATGTGCGCGACGAAGAGTGTGACGTTCAAGGTATACAGACATGGTTGGCCTTGCCAGTCGAGCAAGAGGAGATCGCCCCTAGTTTCGATCACTATGCGGCAGAGCAAATTCCTACAGTTCAATTGGCAGCTGGCTTTGTACGTGTGCTGATCGGCGAGTTAGAAGGCGTTAAGTCGCCTGTTTTGACTCATTCAAAAACGAGTTACTTTGAACTTAAGCTCAATGAAAATTCTGATTACTCAATTGATATTGCAGGGCAAGAGCTCGCTGTTTATTTGGTAAGCGGTGAGTTGATAGTCAATGGGGATAGGCTTAACGAGAATCAATTGTTAATCGGTGATGGCGTCTTGCGTTTAAGCACAGGCAGTGCGCCTTGTCATGCTATGGTTCTTGGTGGCGAGGCAATGGAAGGGAAACGCTATTTGCATTGGAACTTCGTGTCTTCACGGCTAGAGCGTATTAAGCAGGCAAGCGAGGATTGGGAGCAGAAACGCTTCACGCTCGTTCCTGGTGAAACCGAATTCATTCCACTGCCGAGTAAGATTTAAAGCAGTAGTGCGCGCCAATCCAAATTGGCCGCCCATAATAAAATGCCGCAGACAAGCGTGATGATTTGACTAACTCTATCTTTGAGCGCGAATACTATTGGGTCTTCCTCGATTTTACCCCGTGCTGCAAGCAACCAAATTCTGGTCACCGTGTATAGCAATAGCGGGCATATCAACCAGAGAATCTCAGGTGTTAAATACTGTTCACGAGTGTCCTCGTTATTGATATAGAGCGCAAATACCATTACCGATAGAAATGCGCTGGCACAGCCAAACATGGCCATCATGTTGAGGTCTTGTGCAAGGTAGCCTCTGCCTTGGGTTTGCGCGATACCCGCTGCTCGTAAGTAATCAAGCTCAGTATAACGTTTTACAACCGCAAGGCTAAAAAACAAGAACATCGAAAACGCGAGCAACCAGAACGATGGAACCACAGAGATCGCTGCGGCGCCCGAAATAATTCGCAAGGTGTACAACGCCGCGAGTAAGATGACATCGACGAGCATAATGCGTTTAAGTACGAAGCTATATAAGCCTGTGCATAAATAGTAGAAGGCCAGAACAAAGCTAAACTCCCATGGCAAAAAGCTCGCTAATCCGAAGGCGGCGACCAGTAGCAACGGGCTCAATAAAAGACCGCTTAATAATGGTACGTCACCGGCTGCTAATGGGCGATGGCATTTACTTCGATGTTGTCGGTCACTACTAAGGTCGAGCAGGTCGTTGAGTAAATAGACACTAGAGGCACATAAGCCAAAGCAAAAGAATGCAATGACGGCATTCCAGATGGCGGCTGGGTCATTGAGTTCGTGGGCTAAGGCCAGAGGCAGGAATACTAAGGTATTCTTCAGCCACTGATGCAAACGCAGGGTGCGAACATAATCCCTAAAGCGAGTGTTATTGTTTTCAAAATGTTTTTCAATCGTGCTGATGTTTGCGACTTTTTTAGTAAGGCTTGGGCTTGTATTGACAGTGATTGCGGCTTCGGCTTGCTGCCAAACTGCAAGATCTATTTTGCTATCACCTGCATAGACAAACGCCTGCGTGTCTTGGTTGATGCGTGCTAGTTTGCAACTACCGGAACAATTTGTTGTTTGATCACTGCCTATGGCAGTGTCAAAAATTCCTAAATGTTTCGCTACAGCATCGACTAATTTTCGATTAGAAGCAGAAATTAAAACCAATTTTCTGCCGATTCTCTTCTGTTCTTTAAGGTAGTCTAGAAACGCTTTATTGTAAGGAAGAAGTTCGGGGTGAATATCACTACGGATCGCTATTTGGTGCTTTAGATTAGCTTTGCCCCGCAGTAGCCATACCGGCACTAAGAAGACAAACAGTAGATTGCTTTTGATTAGCCACAAGAAAGACTCTAATAGAAGATCGCTCTTTATGAGTGTGCCATCAAGGTCAACGTAGAGGGGAAGCTTCGTCTGAGTTGCTGTAGTCATATAAAGAGAATCTATCTAGTAGAGCGCGCCACTAGCTATCGCCATGCCGGCATAATATTGTTGTGGTCTTATGATGCCAGTACCGTCTTGTTCAATGCTAGTATTTAACTACGATTAGTGGAATTAAAGGGTGAAATCGCGGCCATTGGGCTGCGCAAGAGAAGATTATGGTGGAAGAAGTAGGCGTCCACGGATGAATTAGAGTTCCTGAAGCAGCCTGGCTAGTCCTTCTGAGCAGCGTTAAAACTTCAATTTCTTAAAAATACTCTCGGGAATACTGCAGACGATCTGCATGATGTAGCGCCAAAAATAGGGTGCATAGACGGTAGGTTTGTTTCTGTCGATACCCTTTACAATGCAATGCGCGACTTGCTCAGGGCTTGCCCACAGCGCACCTTTTTTAATATGGCTTGTCATGGGTGTGTCGACAAAGCCAGGTTTGATGTCAATCACATTGACATTGAAAGGAAATAATCGACCACGCAAGCCTTGTAAGTAGAGTGACACCATCCCTTTCGCGGCACCGTAAATATAATTGGATTGTCGGCCTCGATCCCCTGCGACCGAGGTAACAACCGCGATGCTGCCATTGTTTTGTTGTTGCATTTTTTGCGCAAGTATATTGAGCAGTGATATGACACTTAAGGCGTTAACCTTGAATGCTTCGCTAGCTGCGTCGAAATCGACCTCGCAGAGCGACTGGTCTGGCAAGCTGCCATGGCAAATGAGTACTATGTCGATATGACCAAGAATATCCAAAGCCTGATCTATGACAGCTTCGTGAATGGCAAAATGGGTTGCATCGAATGGGGCAAAGTCAACTGACGCTGCGCCGCGAATTTCTAGGTCGGCTTTTTGCTCTGCTAGCGTGGCGGTGTCACGCCCAAGTAAATAGAGTTGACACTGCTCCTGGGCATATAGTCGCGCGGTTGCTTTCGCAATGGCTGAGTTGGCGCCGATAATTAATATTGTTTTCAATGAGCTCTCCTTGTTCGATAGGGTCTAAAGACCTAGGCGCGTTGATTGTAGTGAGTTGCAGACTTTATTGGCGCCAATTCTCTCTCTTATTGATTGCATTTCTTCCCAGCGTGGATAGAAACGCTTGAACATCGTTTCGCTCATGCGGGCATCTTTGGCAAGATAAAGACGGCCGCCATGATCGGCGACTATATGGTCGAGTTCATCTAGCAGCGAAAAGATACTTCTTTCTACTTTAAAATCCATTGCCAAGGTATAACCTTGCATTGGGAATGACAGCAAATTCTTGTTACTCGGTCCAAGTTTTTTTAAGACAGATAGAAATGAACCTTTGCCTGCAGCGCTAACTGTGCTCAAGATACTTCTCATAGCGTCTAGCGCAGAAGGGTCAGGTATAACGCACTGGTATTGAACAAACCCTCTGCGTCCATAGAGTCGATTCCAATGCGCAATGCTGTCTAATGGGAAAAAGTATTTGTAGGCTTCCAATTTTATCGCTTGTGTGGTGTTCGTGGGCTTATTGTAATAGGCAGAATTGAAGAGACGCATGCTATAGCGGTTAAGCATTTGGCTAGGAGTCGCAAACGGAATGCTGATAGTCCCCCTGCCCTGTTTTTTGAGCTGATTGTCTTTGGCGTGTTCGCCTAAATATAATAGAGAGCGGCCAAGATGTTCTTTTTGAGCCAGGCAGTCCAGCCATGCCACTGAATAGGAGCTGTCGTGATGATCCTCAAATTGTGCAAACACTTCTTCGAGATTTCTTGCTCGCAGGGTATTTTGCGTGATCGCAGAGCTGTGTATTTTTCGTAGCGACAATGTGGCTTCAAGAATAACGCCTGTTAAGCCCATGCCTGCGCAAGTGGCGAAAAAAAGTTCGCTATTCTCGGTAACCGAGCATTGCACAATTTCTCCAGAGGGGAGCAATAGGCTCAGCGCGCTAATATGTTGGCAAAATGAGCCATCGACATGGTGGTTTTTGCCATGAATGTCGCTAGCAATTGCACCACCGACAGTGACAAAACGCGTGCCAGGGACCACAGGAAGAAACCATCCCCTAGGCATGAAAGTGTTCAATATGCTGTCGAGAGTGACGCCCGCAGCACAGCGCAATAGGCCAGTATCTTCACTAAACGCATAAAACTGGTCTACCCTTTCAGTGCAAATCACTTCGTCAGCAAGTGCGCTGTCCCCATAACTACGGCCGAGGCCTCTGGCGATTGCGCTGCCCCCAGATAGGCCGCTAAGGCTTTTCTGTAAAGCGGTGGCGGAGAGAGCCTTGTGTGTTTTACTTGCGCTGACCGGGTAGCGACCCCATGAATGTAGTTTCATGACGAGAGTCTTCTGGTGAATACAAAGCGTTTGTCGAGTTGATATTTCAAATAGTAACCACAGCTCAAGCCGAGAACGGCCCCAAGGTATCTCGCTTCTTTGCTCCCGAATAGGTAGTCAAATGTAAGCTCTGCCCCCCAAAACAACATGGTCGTTAGAACACCCGTGCTGGCATAAGCAATGAATTGCGTTGCGTCTTTATTGAGCGGTTGCGTATCAGCCTTGAAGATATATTTGCGATCAAGCAGGTATTTAATCACGAGCCCAACTGCGGTACCGACGAGAATTGCGATCGCGAGCTCGAAAGCGCCGGAGTATAGCGCTAGCGTCATTTCTTGGCTTAAGAGATTCGCAGTGATTGCGACAATTGCAAAGAAACTATAAATGAGCGCAATGGTCATGGTGTCCTTTTATGATGACGTGACGCATTCAATACGAAGAATAAAGTGTTTTTTGCACAGTACAGTGTAATGCGATTGTTGGCTACGCGGATTATAAGCTGTACGGGGTTTGCATGCACATGGGTGCTTGGGGCTCTAACTGTTATACTGCCTCCTATATTTATTCTAGGTTTGTTAATTATGACGGCAAGTATTTTACAATTTACCCGTGCGCTGGCGGTTCAGGCAGGCCAGCTTATTCTGCAAGAGCGAAATGCGGCAGTGAACCTAGAGACCAGTTTCAAGGATGGTGTCGAATTGGTTACGCAAGTGGATGTGATGGCTGAGGAGTTTATCTGCGATAGGATTCGCGAGGCTTTCCCTGAGCATCGGATCTTAGCTGAAGAGTCTGCCCCAGATATGCGAGACCTGTCGACCTATAAAGGGCCTCTATGGATTATTGACCCGATCGATGGCACGGTGAATTACGCCCATGGCCATTATCAAAGCGCCGTGTCTATCGCCTATGTCGATCAAGGGCTTGTACAGTGTGGTGTCGTCTGCAATCCCTTCGTCGATGAAACGTTTCACGCACAGTTAGGGCAAGGGGCATTCTTAAATGACAAAGCAATTAAGGTTGGTGAGAAGACAGAGCTGCGACGGTGTTTGATTGCCACGGGGTTTCCCTACGTTAAAGGGGACATGACGCCATTGCTAAGAAGAGTGGCGCTTGTGCTGCAAGAGTGTGCCGATTTGCGCCGTTTAGGCTCCGCGGCACTGGATATTTGCTGGGTGGCTATGGGGCGCATTGATGGCTATTACGAGAATCTTAGCGTCTGGGATTTTGCTGCGGCACAACTGATTGCACGCGAGGCCGGTGCTCGCTACGGCCATTTTAAACCAGTGCCTGATGGGGTCAGCGCGCAGTTTCACAATAAGAATATTCTGATTGCAAACCCAACGCTGTACCCGCTGTTAGATGACCTTCTCAATCGCGCCGACGCAGTGCAATTAACTCTGCCTTAAGTGCTGTGTTGTTGGCACAAAGATAGCCAGCTTTGAATGCCCGCACTGCGGTATTTTTGCTTGTGCAGAATGAAGTAAAAATTTCTTGTCCAATCCCTAGAGGGGGCGCGTAGTTCAACAAGGCTTCCTCTAGCAAATGCCTCCTGCAGAGTTAGTGCAGACAAGCACCCTATCCCAAGATTGGCCTCAACAGCCCTTTTAATCGCTTCTGTGTGCTGTAATTCGAGTCTCAATTGGAGTTGCGGTAATAGTCCGTGCATGGCACGGTCAAACGCTTGCCGAGTCCCAGACCCTGCCTCGCGCACTATCCATTGGGCTTGTAGAAGCTGCTCATCGCTGAGTTCACGATATTGAGCAAAAGGGTGGGAGGGCGAGCAAAACAATACAAGTTCATCTGCGCGCCAAGGAATAACCTCTAATGAGGCCTCTTGCAGCTCGCCTTCGATAAGCCCTACATCTAGTTCGAAGTTGCGAACCCGGCTGGCGATGGCTGCCGTATTTTCGACCGTCAATGAGACCTTCGCGCCTTGATGCAGTTTCATAAAGGCCGCCATAATGCTGACGGCAAGGTAGTTTCCTATGGTGAGGGTCGCCCCTACTTTGATTTCCCCAATCTCCGAGTGCAACGATAAGCCCTGCTCCAGCTCGCGAGCTTGCGCCATTAGGGCCTCGGCTCTGGGGCGAAGAGACTTGCCGAGTTCATTGAGTTGCAGGCGTTTGCCCGCGCGGTCAAATAATTGAATTGAAAAGCGTTGCTCTAAGTCTTGTAAAGCCGAACTGGCGGCAGATTGGGACATGGATAAACTTGTGGCGGCTTGCGTAACGTTTTCAAAGTGAGCCGTCGCCAGAAAAACTTCAAGTTGTCGTAAAGTATAGTGCATCGCTCGTCATCCTCTTGGAAATGCCCCTAGGTCTTGAAATTCGGGGCGTCCCGCTGTATTGTCCCGCACCAAATATTGTATCAGACGAATTTATCTTTATATCAGAAAAACCGATTAAGGATATGCTTATTATCTGTTTTGCGAATAGCTTAATGGTCGCTTAGAATGGGCGCAAGCTGCACGTGCCGCTTTAGCGCGTTGATAGAATAAACACACGAAATTAGACGGGAATATTGGAAATGGCTGCAATCTCTAAACAAAGCGTTACAAGTGTCCACCACTGGAATGAGTCCTTGTTTAGCTTTACCACAACGCGAGATAAGTCGCTGCGTTTCGAGAATGGTCACTTTGTGATGGTCGGAATGGAAGTGGAAGGTCGCCCATTAATGCGTGCCTATAGTATTGCCAGTGCCAATTATGAAGAAGAGTTGGAATTCTTTAGCATTAAGGTTCCCGATGGTCCTTTGACCTCGCGTCTGCAGAACATCAAGGTCGGCGATGAGCTATTCATCAGCAGCAAACCTACAGGCACTTTGGTGGCAGACCATTTGCTACCGGGCCGCAATTTGTACTTATTAAGCACAGGGACGGGATTGGCACCTTTCATGAGCGTTATTCGTGACCCTGAAGTCTACGAGCGGTTTGAGAAGATTATTCTTGTGCACGGTGTTCGTCGCGTGGTTGATTTGGCCTACCATGAATTGATCACTGAGGAGCTTCCCAAGAATGAATTCTTTGGCGAAGAGGTGAGCAAGCAGCTGATTTACTACCCTACGGTCACCCGTGAGCAGTTTAAGAATACTGGGCGCGTTACCGACCTAATGCTCAGCGGAAAATTATTTGAAGACATTGGCTTGCCTAAGCCGAACAAAGAAGACGATCGCTTCATGCTGTGCGGTAGCTCCGCTATGCTAAAAGATATTGGGCAGATCTTAGATGACTGGGGTTTTGATGAGTCCCGTCAGGGCATTAAAGCGGAATACGTGATTGAACGAGCATTTGTAGGCTAAGCCGCTCATTGTGCAGTGATAAAAAAAGGGCGTCTGTGAAAACAGACGCCCTTTTTTACGTGTATTGTAACTCTGGCTTATAGACCAGTGACCGCAGGGTGGAAGAAGCCGACTAAGCAACCTTTGGAGTCGGGAATCTCATCCATATCCACTACGCCACCAGCCAGAATCGTATCTAACGCGTCAGTAAGATAATGGTTATCGACTCTAGTGCGTTGCGTTTCATACCCTAAAGCGTCATTGATTGGCCCACGGAACACTGTTTCGTTAGTGCGTGGATCAATGATGAATACTTCAGCCGTACGCTCTACACCCAAGGATTTGGCGACTGTTTGATCTTCATCTTTAAGAATCGGGAAGTCGATTTTAAAGTCGACCGCTTCTTTCTGAATGCGTGTCATATCGTCTTGGATGAAAGAGTTCAGCATAAGGAACTCGATATTCTTGCTGCGGTAAGTCGCCGCAATCTCTTTGTATTCAGGAACTGATAGGCGTGCGATCGGGCAGCCTGAGCCGTGGATATACATCACGACATAGTCCTTGTCCGCGTAGTCGCTCATCGTGTGGGTCTCGCCCAGATGATCGACTAAGCTGAATTCTTTGATTGGTTTGAGGTAGTCATCTGCTGCTGCGCCGAATGAGGCAAGCATCAATAAGCCACTCAGTAATACTCCAGAAATCTTTTTCATTACTACACTCCTCCCGACAACCTTTTAGTTTTCATAGGGTCGTAATTGCATAAGGGGCGGTAAAATACTCCTTATTGACACCATGAGTCCACTTTATACAAGACTTATGTGCCATCGCAAGGCATAGATTGTGACGAATTGTGATGTTGTGAGTGCGCCGAAGTGCTTAATTTTACACAAAAATTTCCAAATTGATGATGCTAAGCAACTGATTCTAGAGCGATTGCTCGGTGATCGCTAGTTTGTCGCCTTAGAGAAACTTGTCAGTGATGCAAGCGCAATAGCAACAAGGTATAGTAAGCCGCGTTAATTCAGTGCTGCAGACTGCCACTCTTCGCTAGAGGGGCTGCCCTTTAAGTCTCTGTCGTCACTCACCAAATTAAGGATAATTATGCGCGCTATTTCGCGTTTTTATAGCAACATGGTTTTCAATCGGCCACTGTTGGTAATCGCATTATTACTATGCGTTACCGCCTCCATGGCTTGGTATGCCCAGTACTTCAGGCTTGACGCCTCATCTGACTCGCTCCTGATGGAAGGCGATGCAGAGCTCGAATATTCCCGTAAAATTAATGAACGCTACGGGGCTAGAGATGCCGTCACCGTCGCGTATACCCCGCAGGCCGATCTGTTTAGTCCACAAGTATTTGCTCGCATCGCTGCGATGAGAGATGAATTACTTGCATTGGAGCGAGTAGAGTCGGTCGACAGTCTGCTTAATGTGCCAATTTTTGGCGATACGCCTTTATTGGGACTATCTGAAGATTACGACACACTTTTAAGTCCAGGCATCGACTTGGAAGCCGCAAAACAAGAGCTCATGACCAGCCCTGTGTTTAGTAACGCTATCGTCAGCCCAGATGGTCAGACTGCCGCGATATTGGTGAGCTTTTACCGTGATGCTCAGTACCACAGGCTAATCAACGCTCGCGAGGACTTGCGTGCGGCGCGTGACAGTGAAGGCTTGAATCCCGTGCAGGCGCAAGAGTTAGCGCGCGTCAGTGACGAGTTTGACGCCTATAGCACGATTACCTCAGAGCAGCGCCATGCAGATATCGCGCAAATACGGCAGATTTTGGATGCCTATCAAGACGATGCGACGATTTATCTGGGGGGCGCCCCCATGATTGCCGATGATTTGGTCACCTTCGTTCAGAATGATTTGACGACCTTCAGTGTAGGGGTGTTCGCTTTCATTGTGTTCGCGCTGGGTTTAATTTTTAGACGTTTGCGTTGGATATTCTTGCCACTGGCCTGCTGCGCTATCGCAGGCACCATCGTGGTAGGGATACTCGGTTTTATGGATTGGCGCGTCACTGTGGTTTCATCAAACTTCATGTCGTTGCTGTTGATTACTACTATCTCACTGACTGTGCACTTGATTGTGCGCTATCGTCAGCTGCGCTCGACAAGGCATTTCTCTGAGCATGGTAAGCTTTTGCGCCACGCAGTGTTGTCGATGTGGAAGCCATGCTTATTTACTGCGATGACGACGATGGTGGCATTTGCCTCGTTACTAGTAAGCGGTATCTCGCCGATTATCTCCTTCGGTTGGATAATGGTAATGGGGGTGGCGACGGCCTTGCTTGTCGTGTTTACGCTCTTCCCTGCACTAATGTCGATTTTCAAAAAAGACGATTCGACATATGAGCAACAAAGCGCATTGGCATTAACCAGTGGGCTTGCAAAAGTCACCGACCGTTTAGGAAATAAAATTCTTTGGATTGCCGCGCTGTTAATGTTTCTCAGTGTTGTTGGGCTGACGCGCCTAAAAGTTGAAAATAGTTTTATCGATTATTTTAGTGAAGACACTGAAATCTATAAGGGCATGAGCCTATTCGATGAGAAGCTGGGTGGCACCTTGTCGATGGATGTGATCGTTGATTTGCCCGAAGAGGATCAGGCTTTCGACGATGGCTTTGATGACGGATTTGATGATGGATTCGATGATGGCTTTGAAGAGGAGGCTAACGATGCCTATTGGTTTACCGGTGTCAAAATGGACCGGATCAAAGCCATCCATGATTACCTCGATGATAACCCGCAAACCGGAAAAGTACTTTCGTTTGGTGCCGTGATACATTTGGCGGAGATTCTAAATGGCAATGCGCCAGTGGATAGCTTTGTGTGGGCATTGCTGTATTCGCGGATTCCAGAAACCTTAAAAGAATCAGTCTTGACGCCATTTGTGTCAGTTAGCGAAAACCAGGTTAGGTTTAATGTTCGCGTAATTGAGTCAGACCCGAACCTCAATCGCAATGAGTTGATCGCTGGAATAAAGCAGGGTTTGCAGGATGAATTTGGGTACAGTGACGAGCAAGTGCATGTGACGGGGATATTGGTCCTATACAACAATGTGCTACAGAGTTTGTATCAATCACAGATCTTAACTTTAGGTGTCGTCTTATTTGCGATTATGGTGATGTTCCTGTTCTTGTTCCGTTCCTTGAAAATTGCCGTGCTATGTATTATTCCCAATATTTTGGCTGCCCTAGGTGTGCTGGGGATCATGGGTTGGCTGGGGATTCCGCTCGATATTATGACGATTACGATTGCTGCGATTGCTGTTGGCATCGGGGTCGATAACACAATTCACTATATGCACCGTTTCAAGCGTGAATTTCATCGGCTTGGCAACTACAAAGACACTATGTATTTCTGTCATGACAGCATTGCACGTGCAATGTATTTCACGACGATGACAGTGGTTGCTGGTTTCTCGATATTGGTGCTTTCGAATTTTATTCCAACCATAGTGTTTGGTTTGCTTACCAGTATTGCCATGATGGTTGCCCTTCTGGGTTCCCTAACATTATTACCGCAGCTTCTGATTGCTTTCCGTCCTTTAGGGACAGAGTCGCATTCGAGCCCTGCACAAACAGTTTCAAATAGTCATTAAAAAACTGCAGTTGAGGCAGTTAAACCATTCGGAGATTGAACATGCAAAATGAGAATCCAGAACAAGCCAAAAGCGAAGCGAGCAATGGCCGTTTTATGGACGAGAAACTCTTTAAATCACGCTCTATTACTATTTTTGGCGATATCAATGAGCGTATCGCTCGGTCTGTGACTGAGCGCCTTTTAGCATTAGCCGCTGATGGTGATGAGCCGATAACGATTTACATTAGCTCTCCTGGTGGTCACGTTGAATCGGGCGATGTTGTTTACGACATGATTAAATTTATTAAGCCAGAGGTGCGCGTGGTTGGCACAGGTTGGGTTGCCAGCGCCGCCACAACGATCTATTTGGCTGCAAAGAAAGAGAATCGTTATAGCTTGGCAAACACGCGGTTTTTGGTACACCAACCTTCGGGCGGTTCACGAGGTCGCGCTTCTGATATTAAGATTCAAGCTGAGCAAATCATCAAGATGCGTGAGCGCATCAATAAGTTGATCGCTTTGGAGACGGGCCAGCCGTTAGAGCGAGTGGCCAAAGATACCGATCGAGATCATTGGATGACTGTTGATGAAGCAATCGAATATGGCATTGTCGGCAAGCAAATTAGTTCGATGTCCGAGCTAAAATAAACGAGGTCTGCGGGAAGCCATATCGTACTGGCTTTCCGCATCATGCCCAGTCAGTTTTCGATCTTCGTAAATATCGCTTGTTGGTTTTGCACGAGTGCGCAAACGAAGTGGTAGTCCGGTTGGCAGCGAGTTGAGCGCGCAACCGCTGTGCCTGCATCGCTCAGTTGCACCATAATGGTCGCTAGCACGCCTTGGTATTCAACATTAAACGAGGCGTTTTCCCCTTGCACTCTGCCTGGGCTATTGCGCCAAATAAACCCTAGGGTCTCTACTGGCTCGATCTGAAGAAACTCGTCGCGCATTGCCACACGCAAGGTGAATAGTGACCCCTGTGCCTGCCAAACTCCCTCCCAGCGCTCATCGGCGTAGGTGCTCGTGCTCATGCAAGCTGTGGCCGCAATTACGCAAAGAGCTGCACGATAAGCCTTCATAAAGATTTTCACAATGCTTCACTCCCGAACTTAAAGCCCGTCAAAGAATAGTGCTAAGCGCAAAACCGAATAATTGACCATGAAACAATAAAAGCAAGGTATACGCAATCATTCCGAAAACAATGGCCGCGGCATCCCAGACTAGTGAGGGAGTGGCTCGCACAGTCTCTTTATTGCCAAGACTTTCAAGATAAAAGAACTTCCATAGTGCCCATAGACCAATCCCGGCAAATAGCAAGACAGAGGCTAAATCGCCGTTTGACATGAGATGGGCGCCGCCCCATACAAATACCCCTACGAGCATAGGGTGCACCATGAGCACGCGCGTGTATGAGAGCGGTAGATTGCCTGCGACAACGAGTATGCAAGAAGAGATCATCAGCAGGTGAGTAATAGAGCGCAAATTAAATGGCGGTACCCACAACTGAACAAAGCTCGCTTGGCCCTTGCCAATGGCGAGCAAGGCGATGCTAATGACAAGCGCAATGGCTAACCCAGATTTATACAAGGTGGAGCCGTATCGAGCTTGCAATCGCGCACGCAGGCCGAGTTCTCTAAAGCTATGTAGGGCGATAAAAAGGACTAAGCCGAAAAGTAGAATTAGCAATGTGTTTATCCAGATGCCAAACTTGGCTTTGTTTCTAGCGACTCAGAACAATACCCTGCCCTTACTCGAAAGTAAAAAAAACCGGAGAATCCGCGTGTAAGCGGTCTCCGGTAAGGGCCTGTTGAATTAGAGTTCCTTGCGTCAACTGGATTGAAAGCAAGTATAAGGGGCTTGGGTAAATACATAAAATGAATTAAAACTATTGCAGTGATATTTATAATGGATTAGCCTCTTGTTTAAGAAACACACTTAATAAATACGTCAATACACCCGTTTACCGGGGGAGAGGCATGAACCATTTACCCACGACTAAGCAACTTCGCTACTTTGTGGCGCTCGACCAAATTGGACATTTCGGCAAGGCGGCGGACGCTTGCTTTGTTTCACAACCCGCCTTCAGTGTTGCGATTCGAGAGTTAGAGAACACGCTGAACATCCAGCTTGTGGATAGAACCAATAAGAATGTGACGGTGACTAGCCTAGGCCGCGACATTGCCACGCAGGCGCGCCAGGTGTTACGAGATCTAGAAGAGCTAGTCGATATCGCACAAGGCAACCAAAAACCCCTCACTGGGCAATTAAAGCTCGGAGTGATCCCAACGATCGCGCCTTTCTTATTGCCACGCTTGCTGCCGGCTTTGCGCAAGTCCTATCCGGATTTAAAACTGTATTTGAAAGAAGACCTCACCGATCGTGTGTACTCTAGTTTGATGGATGGCGAGCTAGACCTTATTTTGATCGCCCTGCCCTATGAGCTGCGCAATGTCACCGAGATGCAATTGTTTAAAGATCATTTTTATTTAGCGCATCAAGCTAAGAGTACGCTGGTAGACCCCTTGCATCACCAAGTCAGTGAGTTGCCCGAAGATAGCATCTTACTGCTAGAAGATGGGCACTGTATGCGTGATCATGCACTATCGGCATGCAGTATTAAAAATGCTAACAAAGTCAGTAAAATTACTGCGACTAGTCTTTTGACATTGGTTCAGATGGTGGATGCTGATTTAGGGGTAACGTATTTGCCAGAGATGGCAATTGGTTCGTCGTTATTACGCAACACCCGCATTAAAACGACGGCGCTCGAAAACGATAGTTTTCGCGATATTGGCCTTGTGTGGCGCAAAGCAAGCACACGTAGCGAAGAGTTTGAGCTGCTAGGGCGTTTTATCAAGGATAACTATCAGGCAAGCAAATAGGTACTGACTCGTGAGTTAGGCTTTGTTAGAAACGAAAGTTTATACGCCTGCTACGGTCTCCTAATGCATGTTTAACACTCAATTTAATGTCAGTCTTTTTGGCTGGTCTATGGAGACACGCTCTATTGCTTCGTCGGTAGAGGGTTTAGTTCAGCGGTATACAATGCCGCTTTTATAATTATAAGGAGAAAGAAGTATGGGAGATGCAAGAGCCTTTTATCGGCAACAAGCGCGCCGCGCGATGATGTTTTGGCTGGTGCTAGCCGTGATGTTAACAAGCTCATTGACGCAGGCTCAGGAACGCCGACAAGCCCCTGACCACCTGCAGGCCACTAGTATCAACTTGGAAGACGTGCCCTACCCTTATCCAGTGAGTCATATTGATTTCAATTTATATGACCAACCAGTGCGTATGGTCTATATGGATGTGGCGCCTACCGCGAGAGCGAATGGACAAACCGTACTTCTATTACACGGTATGAATTGGTATTCGGAATATTGGGGCGAAACTATTCGCCGTTTAGGCGAAGAAGGTTACCGCGTTATCGCGCCAGACCAGATTGGCTTTGGGCGTTCATCAAAACCAATAATTCCGTATAGCTTGCATGATCACGTTACGAATACAAAAGCAGTTCTCGATGCCGTTGGCGTTGAGAAAGCCATCGTACTTGGGCATTCAATGGGCGGGGCAATCGCCACCCGTTTTGCCTTCTCGTTTCCTGCGATTACCTCGCACCTGGTCTTGGTTAACCCAATTGCTTTGATCGATGGGCGTTTGTCTCGTAGTTGGTCGCGTTTCCAAGCGTACGCGCCTGAAAACGACCGTCGCGATTACGAAGCCGTTCGTCAAAATATTGAACGGTATTTCTACACTTGGGATGATGCCTATGAGCGTTATATCGATATTAATTACGGCTGGACCTTAAGTGCGGAATGGCCACGTTTGGCAACGGTGCGAGCGCTTAATTCTCAATGGTTGTACCAAGACCCAACGGTGTATGATCGTCCGCATATTAAGGCTAAAACCTTGTTCTTGTCGGGCGAACATGACGGGCCTAATTTCCCTGCATGGGCTGCACAAACAGTTGAAGATATCCCCAATGCACAGCTGCACCTGATTGAAGAGGCGGGGCATATTCCGTTCTTCGAAAAGCCTGAGGTGTTCTATCCAGCGTTGTTAGAGTTTATTAAATCAGAGCCCCTGCCGATGCCTGCTACGAATCGCTAAGCGATAGTAGTCGTAAACCAATGCGATGCCTCTAACGAGGCATCGCATTTTTTTTGCCCTGTATTTCTTATATGTCATTTTGAGACTCACGGAAAATTAAAAACTGCTATCGAAAGATGGAATTGCGTTGAGCTCGTCGCACAATCCATACTCAAGAGAAAACGATTCCATTACCATGAGTAGGCGTGATATCGGCACCATTGCCGAATCAATATTTATGCGAAAGGGTTGGAATATGACATCAATTTATAAACTGCTCATTGCGAAAACCTTTCTTGTCGCTTTTTTAGCGGCAGGGTTAAGTGCGCCAGCTAGCGCACAGGATGCTAAAGATTTCACTTTGCTGGATGAGCAGGGTAAGGCTGTGCAATTGCACTACAACCGCCTTGCCGATGCGATAGTGTTGCTAACACACAGGACCGGCTCTGAGTTAGTGGCACAATCTGCTAGCCAGATTGAGCGACTACGAGAGCAATACGCTGAGCGCGTGATCCCTTTTTATATGATTAACTCTCAAAGCACCGTAGATAGAAGCGCTTTGTTAGAAGACAAAAGCCGGCTCGCTTATTCCGCTGCGATCCTTCAAGACGATGCGCAACTTGTCGCTCGTACTTATGAATTCCGTGTCGCTGGGGAAGTTCTGCTTATCGACCCAGCGACTTGGGAAGTGTTCTATCGCGGGCCTGTCTCCGAACCTACGTTGGCAGATCAGGGGGAGTATCTGGCTCAGGCGTTGGTCGCACTGCTAGAAGAGGATGCCAGTGGAAATATCGCTAGCGTTCTGCCCATGCCCGAGCGTTACGAGCAGGAGCGTTATACGCTATTGCCCACGCAAGATCAGATCTCATACATTGATGAGATCGTTCCAATATTGCAGGAGAAGTGTGTCAGTTGTCATAGGCCCGAAGGGATAGGCCCTTGGGCGATGACGAGTCATGCCATGGTACAAGGGTTTTCGCCAATGATTCGCGAAGTGGTGCTAACCAAGCGCATGCCACCGTGGCATGCTGACCCGAAAATTAATGCCTTCAAACATGATATGAGTTTGAGCAACGAACAGGCACAAACACTTGTCGCGTGGATCGATGGCGGTGCGCGTAACAGCGCAGAGACGGACCCGTTACAAAGTGTGGCGCAGCGCGAGACAGACTGGGAACTTGGTACGCCCGACTTGGTGCTAGACTTGCCAGCTTTTACGGTGCCAGCGACCGGTACGCTTGACTATCAAATTCTAACCGTCGACAACCCTTTGGATCGTGATATTTGGGTGCGCGCAGTGCAGATTGTTCCAAGTGATCGACAAGTTTTACATCATGCTATCGCAACCTTTGGGCCGAAAGATTTTGACTCGGGTGTCGATCTTGGCAGCCCCATTGGCGAGGCGCTGTTTCAATCTCAGCTGATGACCTTTGTGCCAGGCAATGAGCTTTATGAATATCCGCAAGGTACGGGCGTGCTTGTGCCTGCCGGCAGCACCTTTTTTAGCCAAATGCATTACACAACATATGGCCGAGAAACGACTGACCAAACCAAGATAGGTTTGTATTTTTCCGAAGTTGAGCCCGAGTTTACTTTACAGCATTATGCAATGTTAAACGCAGATCTGCGCATCCCGCCGGGAGAGCCAAACTACGAGGCAGGCGCGTATTATGAGTTTCAAAAAGACGCTGTGATCTATGCGTTATTCCCACATGCCCATTACCGTGGAAGAAGTTCTAACTTTGTGTTGCTGACACCAGATGGGCAGCAGGAAACGCTGTTGTCGGTGCCCAATTATGACTTTAACTGGCAGCGCTATTTTCAATTAGACCAACCAAAAACTGTTCCTGCGGGAAGTCGTCTGATTCACCACACTATCTATGATAATTCTGCCCAAAATATAAGCAATCCTGATGCGACTAAGCTCGTGCGTTTCGGTGAACAAACATGGGAAGAGATGTTATATGGAGGCGTGTCATTTCGATTCCTGAATAAAGAGGATGATATTCGTGAAATCGACACAACGACATACGTGACAGGGATCACCATGGGTTATATGGATTTAAACATGGATGGCAAGGTGGTGCTTGATGAAATGCCTGAGAGGGCCCGTCAAGGCTTGGCAATGGCATTTGTCCTGCTAGACAAAGATAAGTCGGGTGGGCTTGAGTTTGAAGAGTTTGGGCAATTAATGAGTCAGATGACGCGCAGAGAACAAGCGCAATAGTAAAGAAGTCGAGAGTTTGCGTTATTGGCGCAAACTCTCGACTATTGCATTGGCTATACAGCAGTTTCTACAGGGGCTGCAGTGAACCGGTAGTTTTTCAATGGCAATTCACGTACGCGCTGACCAGTAAGAATATAGACGGCGTTGGCCACAGCAGCACCAATTGGTGGCGTGGCAGGTTCTCCCAATCCCCCTAATGCTTCTCCAGAGTCCACTGATACGATATCGATCTCAGGGGAGTCGTGTAGACGAATCATTTCATAGTCAGTGAAATTGGTCTGTTGCACGCGTCCGTTCTCGATAGTGATCTCGCCATAAAGTGCAGCGGTTAGGCCGAAAATGACACCGCTCTCAACTTGTGATGCTGCTGCGTCTGGGTTGATTGTGCGACCACAGTCGATCGCGCAGCTGACTCGATGCACTTTCACGCTGCCATCGTTGTTGATGGACACTTCTGCTACTTGCGCAACAATGCTGCCAAAGCTTTCTTGCAGAGCGATGCCTTGAGCATGCCCTGGCGCTAAATTGCGCCCCCAACCAGCCTTCTGCGCAGCGGCTCTAAGCACCGCGGCATGGCGAGGCTTGTCGCCCAGCATATTCAGCCGGAATTGATACGGGTTTTGCCCTGAGCGGTGAGCCAGCTCGTCTACGAACGACTCTAGAAAGAAGGTGTGCTGTGAATGGGCAACGCTACGCCATGCTCCAAACGGGATGTGGGTCTCGCTATCGGCATATGCAATATCCTTATTCGCTATGGAGTATGGCGTGTGTGCAGCCTCTGCAGGCTCATTCTTGCCAATGTAATGGTTTTGCCATGCCACAAGCTGATTGTTGGCGTCAAAGCCTGCACGGAACTTGCTCGTGACTGCAGGACGGTAGTAGTCCTGCTGCATATCGTCTTCACGACTCCAGAGCGTTTTCACCGGCACGTCAAAGTGCTTTGCGATCAAGGTGGCCTGATCGATGGTGTTGACGTCTGTTGGGAGTCGGCGACCAAAGCCACCTCCCAAATAGAAGCCGTGCAGCGTGACATCGTTCTCATCCATTTCGGCGACTGTCGCCACACGTCCACGGATGCCGAGATTGTCTTGAGTGCCGGTCCATACATCACATTTACCATCGTGGAAATGCACGGTACAGTTCATCGGCTCCATGGCCGCATGGGCAAGATAGGGAACGCGATAGGTTGCCTCCACAACTGTCTCAGCGTTCTCTAGCGCGTTTGCTGCATCGCCTTCGGCAATGTCTTCGTTCAGCTCGCCTTCTAGGGCAGTATCATATTGCGCATAAATAGACTGTGAGTTTACCTGGTCGTTTTCGCTGGCTTCAAACTGAACGTCTAAAGCAGCAAGTGCCTGCTTTGCGCGCCAGTAGTTGTCAGCAACAACTGCGACGGCATTTTCTAGCTCGACAACTTTTACTACGCCGCGGCGAGACAGTGCGGCATCGGCATTCACCGATTGCAGTTTGCTGCCAAACACAGGCGCAGTTTTCACAGCGGCGTAAAGCATGCCAGGGGCCTCGGCATCGATGCCGTAGGCGGCTGTGCCATCAACTTTGGCGGGGATATCGACACGGGCAATCGATTTTCCCATCAAGGTAAAGTCTTTTTCGTCTTTGAGTTTAGGTTCTGACGAAGGCTCAAAGCGAGCGGCATCTGAGGCGAGTTCGCCATAAGATAGTGAGCGGCCACTAGCGTCATGATGCACGTAGTTTAAGCGAGTACTCAGTTCGGTTTCCGGAACATCAAGTCTTGCAGCGGCGGCTTTAACGAGCATTTCTCGTGCCGCGGCACCTGCCGCGCGCATACCCAACTCACCTGTGAAGCGAACCGAAGAGCTGCCGCCGGTAATCTGCATATTCATGATTTCAGCGACTTTCATAGTCGCTGAGGTTGCTAAACCATCTAAGAAACGTGGGAAGCTCACACCAAGAGATTCGGCAAAGCCTTTCACGAGTACTCCGTTGGCGAACAGGTCCGTGGCAGGGGCTTGCTCGACTTTGACAAGGTTCCAGTCGGCATCCAATTCATCTGCCGCCATCATTGGCAGAGAAGTGTGAACCCCTTGGCCCATTTCGGAGTGTGGGACGATCACAGTCACGGTGTTGTCCTCGGAGATGCGTAGCCAAGTGGTAAGAAAAGGTTCAGAGCCCGCCGATTCATTGGCGATTCGGTGTTTGCTAGGGCGTGTAGAGGCATAGCCAAGCAAAAGCCCGCCCCCAACAACAGTGGTTCCAAGTAAAAAACGACGTCGATTGATTTTCATATAATTCTCCCGACCTAAGCCGTCGTGCTGAGTGATTTGATGGCACGACGAATGCGTGGATAAGTGCCGCAGCGGCATACATTAGTGATTGCGCCGTCAATTTCGGCATCATTAGGGTTTGGGTTGGCCTCTAGCAAAGCAGAGACGGCCATCAACATCCCTGATTGGCAATACCCGCATTGTGGGACTTGGTGGTCGATCCACGCTTGTTGTACCGCCGTTAACTGCTTAGAGCCACCGACATCGACCGCTAGGCCTTCAATGGTTTTTATGTCAGTGCCTTCAATAGCGCTGACAGGTGTGACGCAGCTGCGTACTGGGTTGCCATTGACTTGCACTGTGCAGGCGCCACAGGCGGCAATACCGCAACCAAACTTAGTGCCTTTGAGGCCTAGTTCGTCTCGCAAGGCCCATAGAAGCGGCATATCGGGCTCGATGTCTAATTCCCTTTCTACGCCATTAACTCGAAAACGTGCCATTGCTTATTCCCCTTTATTGATCGATCTGTAGAAACTGATACTGATTTAAATATGCGCTTTATTCTGCGAAGGTTTGCTAATGCGGATGCAATTGAGCATATAGCACAAACCTAACTGCGGCAATTTGGTGCGCAGTGTACGTCAAAATCGTCTAACTGATTCATTGAATTCTAAAAATCACTCAGAGCTATGATTAAAAACCTGTCGCTTTGTCGAAATTACCGTTGACTCAGAGAAGATTAAAGCGAAAATAGCTCGGCGCAGTGATTTTTGCGTTTAAATTAACGCACGACGATTTATATCGATAAGAAAATATAGGGGAAACCATGAAAAGAATTTTCAAAAGCTTCATCGTAGTAGCGGCTACAGTCATTTTGGCCGCATGTGCTTCTGCACCAGCTAATCCATTTGCTGGCATGTGGGAACTAAGCATCAATACACCGGTGGGCGCGATGGGAGCAACTTTGGACGTGTCTGCAGACATGATGGGCACAATGTCATCTGCAGAACTTGGCGCGACAGAGTTACAAGGCATTACAGTTACTGAAAATGCAGTTAGCTTTAATGTGGTAGTTGACGCTCAAGGTCAAACACTTGCATTGAGCTTTGCTGGCACAATCGAAGGCGACTCGCTTACTGGTACTTTTGATTCAGACTTCGGAGCAATCCCTGTTACCGGTACACGCATGTAAGAAAGACATATTGCTTGGCTCACATTAACGTGAGCCAAGCAGTATTTTTACCCTTCGCGGCTCCTTTCTCTCGAAAACTCCTGCCAAGCCGACTTACTAAACCGCCTTAGAAGCTCTCAGCGCTCGCCTTGTGCCAATCTTCAGCATATGCCTCTGGAATACTTGCTGTTAGAAGCTGCCCACTACTGAGCGGCGTGTGGATCTGATCAAAATGTTTGAGGTCTTTGCCTACGCGTTGAAATAGATCCGAAGGTTGAAGTTGTTCTGGGTCGTCGTAACCAATTGCTCCACAAATCTCTAAGAATGCCTCAATAGTGCCATTGTGAAAATTGCGTACTCGTTTGGCTTTGTCTTCTACGTTGATGCCTTTGGCGCGCGCGGGATCTGTCGTCGCAATGCCGGTAGGGCATTTGTTGGTATTACAGGATTTGGATTGCACGCAGCCAAGCGCAAGCATCATCGCGCGCGCAGAATTCACGGCATCTGCGCCCAGTGAGATTTTTGTTAGCAAGTCGAAACCAGTCGCGGTTTTTCCCGCACTAATGATGCGCAGTTTAGAGCGTAAATCAGCACCAGTGAGCACTTGGTTGACGAAGTAGGTTGCTTCTAGACACGGCATCCCTATGCGGTTTGAGAATTCCACTGGTGCGGCGCCAGTACCCCCTTCTGCTCCATCGATCGTAATAAAATCAGGGTAGATCCCAGTGCTGAGCATCGCTTTAACTATGCTCATGAATTCGCTCTTGCGACCAATGCACATTTTAAAGCCTGTGGGTTTTCCTCCACTCAAATCTCTTAGTCGTTTAACAAACTCTAATAAGCCTATGGGAGTGCTAAATTCTGGATGGTTAGCGGGAGATAGCACCGTTTTTCCAACCTCTACTAAGCGAATGTCGGCGATCTCTTGGGTGACTTTTGGCCCTGGCAAAACACCGCCATGGGAAGGCTTTGCTCCTTGTGAGATTTTGATTTCGATCATTTTGACGGCGTCTGCACTTGCGTTTTTCTTAAATGCTTCGTCATTGAAGGTCCCGTCCAAATTACGACAGCCGAAATAACCTGTGCCTATTTGCCAGATAAGATCTCCGCCGTGAGTCTTATGGTGGGCACTGATGCTGCCTTCCCCCGTATTGTGGGCGAAGTGACCCATTTTGGCAGCCTTATTAAGAGCGCTGATTGCATTGCCACTAAGCGCACCAAAACTCATACCAGAGATATTCAGTAGCGAGGCGCTATAGGGTTTGAGGCATTGTTCTCCGCCAATCATGATGCGGGATTTTTCATGTGGCACGGCGGTGGCTTTGATCGAGTGAAAAACTGTTAGATAGCCGTCGGCCATCAAATCCTGTTCAGTCCCGAAGGGAAGTGTGTCATTGAGTTTTTTGGCGCGGCGATAAATGAGATCGCGAGCCTCTCGGTTAAAGGGAGCTTCTTCAAGATTGCTAGCGATGAAGTATTGACGGATTTCTGGTCGAATTGATTCGAACAGGTAACGCAAATTCGCAAACACAGGATAGTTTTTGCGCAAATTGCTGTCACTGACATAGATATCATGTAAGCCAATTGCGAAAAACACAATGCCAGCACTAAGAAATATTAATGAGAAAACATGCTCGCTAGCGCTAATCAGGGTGAAACCGCTAGGACCATAAAAAGTGAAAAAACTACCAAGCGCGAGCCAAAGCAGGCTGGTGATCCAAAAAAAACGCACTACGGGTGTCATATTGCTACCTACGCTGATTCAGAAAAACGGCCTGCCGTCAGGCTATACGAACATGCTGCTTACAGGCGAAGTAAAAGTGTTACAGATGCTTCAGTGTCCGTCTTCTCGCGGCCAATTGGAACCTCTGTTTGATGTTTCACTTTAATAGTGAACTTCATAGAAAGGTTTTCCATGATATCTGATTGAATCGAGCTTTCTGAACGGCCAATGCTAGACTCTTTGCCGCTCTCGACGCTAAGTGTTTGAACAAATAATGCGTTGTCAGAGACGTTCCAACGTAGCTCACTTGCTAGTCGAACAATGGCTTCACGAAAACTGTCGTTAGGTTCTTTCGAATAACGCATACCGGCACCGATTGTGTAGTTCCAATCGAGGTTTTCGTATTGGCGCAAAAGGTTTTGCCCGAAACTGATTGAGGCGTCCGATTGGCTATCATAGCCACTAAAACGGTCATCTTCATGGGCTAAACGGCCCACCACGAAAGAGTCTTCGTTAAGGTTGTAAGTGGCAGAGCCAACGGTATAGACACGCTGTGCGGCAAGCACATTGTTCTTCGATGAGCGAAAGCCGTCGATAGAGAATCCATATTCCCAGCTATCTTTTAGGTAAACGACATTGCCTTTGAATTTAATGTTTTCATCTTCAGTGTTGCCCGAAGTGAAGATAGCGCCCAGCTCAATCTCAGTCGATAGAGTATCTTCAGTCTCTTGAGCAAACGCGGATGAGGCGCCAAGGCTAAAAACTAGGCACAGGCCCGCGATGATTGGTGATTGCTTCGTTATAAGCATTATTAGTTCCTATTATCTTGTGAATTCTATGTTTTTTAACGGCTGCATTCTACAAGGGCTTGTTGTAAATGGCTATTTTGCGGCAAATGGAGTTGGGGTTATAAAGGGGGCAGTTTTGCCCAAGCATAATTGAAAGACATAAAAAAAGGAGTGACACAATGTGCACTCCTTTTGTTCACTCGATGCTAACTAAGTGCTTACTTTGGCACTCGCGCTGCTCGAATTTCAATCTCAACCAACCAGCCGTCGACTACTAGGCCTGCAATTTCTACTACAGAGCGCACTGGTTTCATTGGGTTCTCTTCAGTTCCGAAGAATTTAGCGAAACCGCGGTTAAAACCTGCAAAGTCAAACGTGCCGTCTTCGCCAGCAACGCCAAATACTCGGACTTGAACGATATCTGACATAGACCAGCCCATGCCTTCTAATGTCGCTTTGAACTTCTCAAACGTGTTAGTTGTTTGCTGTTCTTGGTCACCGTAAGTGCCATCTTCTTGTTGCGAAGCGCCTGATCCACTTAGGTATAGTGTTTCTGCACCTGCTGGAATGACGATGTTATTGTAGAAAAAACGCCCTTCACCATTGCGTTCGATCTCTTGTGCGCTAGCTGTAACAGAGAATGCGGCGGCAAATAGAGCGGATGTCAGTGAAAGTGCCTTAACGAATTTAGTCATTATTAGTTCCTTTTAATTAAAAAATAGTGCTGCAACGATTATCGACCAAGTGTATTGATATAGCTGACCACATCAATGATGTCTTGCTCATTTGCTAAACCCGAGGTCATCGCGCGCATCGGTGCGCCGAAAGTATCCAGTGGGTTAGCACCTCGATAGCCGGCTTTGAAATTCTTTAGTTGCGTGACAAGGTACCAGTCATTTTGCCCCTGCAATGCCGGTGCATTCATGGCTTGGTTGCCCTGTGCCTCATCACCATGACACATTACGCAAGCTCGATAGAGTTGTTCTCCATGCTCAACGTTGCCGTCAGTGATTGTGGGTTCAGCAGGAACATATTCCCATGTGCTTGCCCACTGTACAATATCGTCAATTTCTTCATCGGTGAGAATTGCGGCCATTGGCTGCATCTCCATCCCTTCAAAATCCATGGGATGAACACCACGCCCACCTGCGCGGAATAATTCTAGTTGTCGCTTGAGGTACCAAGATTCCATTCCCGCTAGTCGGGGGCCTTGGATGCCTTCGCTGCCCATTCCATCGGTGCCGTGGCATGTGAAACAAAACCTATGGTCTACAGGTTCATGAGGTTCAGCCGCGCTGGCTCCCATTGACGCAATGACGGCCACTGAAAAAGCAAGAACCACTGGGATCACTTTACGAAACATATTTCTCTTACTCCTGGTGAGAAAAGGGTGTCACCGAAGTGACACCCTTACCATTTACGTCATTCTAAATACTGAGAGGCTCAGGATTAGAATTCGGCTTTTACACGTGCGTATACAAATCGGCCGTTAGGGCTGAATGCACCGCTAGTCACATACTTGTTAAACGTACCGGAGTTGGTGTCCACTGGACGAATCTTCTCTGGCATTGTGTTTAGCAAGTTGTCTGCGCCGACTACGAACGTGTAGTTGTCACGGAACGTGTAAGCTACTTCGCCACCAAGGATAGTCTTATCGCCTACCCAGTAGTCGCGGCTTGGGTCAGCACTAGATGGGACTGAGAAGTACTCATCGTAGTAGTTAGCCTGCAACGTGAAGCGGAAATCACCATAGGTGTGATTCGCGCGGAAGTTACCACGGTTTGCTGGAATACCATCTTCTAGGTCAGCCACGTTTGCACGAGTGAGCAAGCCAGGTGTGAAGCTGTCTAGCTCTTGTTTAGTCCATGCCCAAGAAGCGGCGAATTCAGTGCGACCGTAATCATTCCAGTCCATTGACCAAGAGCCGACGATCTCAATACCTTCGTTGGTAGTTGACATGTCGTTGGTGTAGTAGTTGAACGATGCGATGCTGCCTGCACCTGAGATGCCTGATGCTTCGAGTTCTGCTGCTATTGCAGGCGTGATATCGAAGGTTGCAGAGTTCAGGATGCGATCTTCCAACTGGATGTTGTAGTAGTCGATCGTTAGATCAAGGCCACCGATCTCAGTCGCAATACCGATGCTGAAGTTATCTGATGTCTCAGGAGACAACTGTTGGCCACCGAATCTTTGTGAGATTGGGTTTGTAGGAGGGATCTGGCCTTGAGTTACAGGGATGCTATCGACAACACCAGTACTAATGTTGGAGATATTAGCCTGGCCTGGTGATGGTGCACGGAAACCAGTGCTGATCGTACTACGAATGTTTGTAGAGTCAGTAATGGCATAACGTGCAGTTAGCTTGCCGTTAGTCGTGTCGCCAAAAGTGTTGTAGAAATCTTCGTAACGAATAGCGGCACCTAGCAATAGACGCTCAGTGACATCTACTTCTAAGTCAGCGTAGATACTCCAGTTTTTGCGATCCCAAGTGCCTTGCTGATCAGGGCCAAAGCCTTGGAAACCATCAGAACCAACACCAGCACCTAGGCTAGCGTAAGTGGGGTTGCTTGCAGCAAACTCGCCAACTCGGTAAGCGTTTTGATCCGTAGACGTCACTTTGAAGATCTCACGACGCCATTCGAAACCGTATGCAACGTTCAACGGTGAGTACATGCCCACATCGAAAGGCTTCGACATATCGATGTTGAAGTTGTTCTCGATTGTCTGTCTCTTATACACATCTGACGCTGCCGACGAGCGATCTAGTGTAGAT
>CAJXSF010000013.1 GCA_913061515.1 uncultured Gammaproteobacteria bacterium
CGAGATGTAGAGAGGTCTCGTGGGCTCGGAGATGTGTATAAGAGACAGGCCTTGTCGGGATCGCCAGTGAAAACAAAAAATTGGCACATTTCCATGATGACATTGAGTCTGGCAAATACCTTGTGCTGATCTATGCCAAGCAGCACCAAGAAGCCAAGATTCAAGAAATGATGAAATCCAAGCATTCCGAGGCCACCTTGGCGGCGGTGGATGCAAGCTTCCTCAACCCATTTGCACAACTGAAACTTTCGCCAAAAACCGCGTAAGCAATCAGCTGCAAGTCACACTACCCCTTGCTTATAGGCATTATCATTCTGTAAGCAAGGGTATTTTACCTTCCGTTCTTTCTACTCTTAGTTCTAAAAAGCGCTTTACATAAAAGAGCTTGCGGACATTTTGACAATCAGATACGATCGAAAAAGTTGAAATTTTCACTAGCTGAAGATTTCAGCTTCGACGATTTAAGTATGACGTTGAGTTACCCATCCATTTAATAATAATAAAGGAGGGAACGACGTTGTGAACGCGATTTTCTGTACCGTTCGTAGTCAACTGCGTGACTTTAGTCTAAGCAAACATCACCAATACTGGAATTTTGCTGGCAGTATCTCAAAGAGATCGTTAAGCCGCCCCTCAAGGCGGGATTAGCGATGACACACCCAATTCCTAATTTCCGGAAACCTAAACTCCGGTTCTTAAAAGCGTCTACCGATGCTAGACGCGGTATTGCATCTCAATACTGCGCAAAACACTCTCGTTCAAAAAATACCGCACAGTTTTTTCCACTGTCGCCTGTCTTATACCCATTTTTCACAAGGATTATCAGCGTATGGCTATAGCAGTTGCTTTGGTTTTATTGGTCGTTGGCTCGGTTATCTTCCACCTAATCAGTCCATGGTGGTTTACGGATATCGCATCCAACTGGGGCAGTATCGACTTCACAATCAGCTTAACGTTTTGGGTAACAGGCGCAGTGTTTGTTGCTGTGAACCTTTTTATGGCCTACTGCGTTTATCGCTTTCGTCACAAAGCCGGTCACAAGGCTGCATACGAACCGGAGAACCACAAACTAGAAGTGGGGCTATCAGTTGTCACCGCCCTCGGCGTTATGGCAATGCTAGCACCGGGACTTTTTGTTTGGGCGCAATTTGTTACCCCACCCGATGATGCAACTGAGTACGAGGTAGTGGGGCAGCAATGGCAGTGGAGCTTCCGCTACCCTGGCAACGATGGCCAACTCGGCACCGTCGATACGCGCTTTATTAGCGAATCCAATCCATTTGGCATTAACCCTGAAGACCCTAACGGCCAAGATGATATTCTCGTTAAAGATCCTGAAATGATGCTGCCAATCGGCAAACCAGTAAAAGCACTGCTTCGCTCAAAAGATGTTTTGCATAACTACACGGTTCCGCAATTCCGCGTGAAAATGGACATGGTGCCAGGAATGGTGACCTATCTTTGGTTCACACCAGAGAAGCTAGGAAGTTATGACATTCTTTGCGAGGAGCTTTGCGGTATTGGCCATCACGTGATGCGTGGCCGCATTATTGTGGCCGAGCAAGCCGAGTACGATGAGTGGCTTTCGCGTCAAACAACTTTCGCACAACTTAATGCGCAAAGTGCGCCAGTGCCTGCTTCCGGACAACAGCAGTACGCAGTGTGCGCAAGCTGCCATGGCCAGCAAGGCGAAGGCAATCCAGAACTTAATGCGCCCAAGCTTAACGGGCTGCAATCTTGGTACATCGAACGCCAACTTAAGTATTACCAGCAAGGCATCCGGGGCGCTGAAGACGATGATCCCTTTGGTCGGCAAATGGCGCCAATGGCATCGATGCTCAATAACGATGAGGCAGTCCGTAATATGGCCGCCTATATTAGCCAATTACCTATTACCGATGCCCCAAGCACCATCAGTGGCGATGCCGCGCGAGGCATGAGCATCTATAACGCCAACTGTGCAGCTTGTCACAGCCCCGACGGCTCTGGTAGCTGGGCCACGGACGCGCCAAGAATTGCCGGTATGAGTGATTGGTATATGGCCACTCAGCTGAAAAACTTCAAAGCGAAAATTCGTGGCGCTCATGCAGATGATGATTACGGCGAGCAAATGGTGTCCTTCTCTACTGCCATGAAGAACGAGCAGCAAATGAATGACGTGATCGCCTATTTGAATAGCTTATAACAAACGAATAACAGTTTTTTAGCAGCATAAAAACAGCACCCACACGAAGAGTAATTTCTTTGTGTGGGTATAGCAGCAAGCGAGTCAGGAGGAATTACTAATGGCTTACGTCCCCTTAGCCGATCAAGACCATGAGCTACACGATCCACATACTTTTATTACGAAATATGTTTGGAGTCAGGACCACAAAGTCATTGCGATTCAATATGGAGGCACGGCTATTTTTGTGGGCTTAGTCGCTCTTTTCCTTTCCGCGATGATGCGCTTGCAACTCGGTTTCCCCGATACTTTCACGCTGATAGATCCTAGCTCCTATTATCAAGCGGTAACAATGCACGGAATGATCATGGTCGTGTATTTGTTAACAGCATTATTCTTAGGGGGGTTCGGTAACTATCTTATTCCACTGATGTGCGGCACACGGGACATGGTTTTCCCATTTTTGAATATGCTGAGCTTCTGGGTGTATTTGCTTTCGGTTATCATTTTACTTTCAAGCTTCTTTGTCACCGGCGGCCCTACTGGGGCAGGCTGGACCCTCTATCCTCCGCAAACCATCACTCCCGGAACGCCCGGCCACGACACTGGCATCCTGTTAATGCTCATCTCACTCGGTGTGTTCATTATTGCTTTCACTATGGGCGGCTTGAACTACGTGACAACGGTACTGCAAGCGCGAGCTCGCGGCCTTACGATGATGCGTTTGCCATTGTCAGTTTGGGGGATTTTAGTGGCCACTATTCTCGGTCTTTTTGCATTCCCCGCGCTGCTCGTTAGCGCAATCATGATGACCTTCGATTTAACTCTGGGCACAAGCTTTTTTATGCCGGCTATCATGGCAGCAGGAGAGCAACTCGATTACAACGGGGGCAGCCCGATTCTGTTCCAGCATTTGTTCTGGTTCTTTGGCCACCCCGAAGTGTACATCGTTGCACTTCCAGCTTTTGGCCTAGTGTCAGACGTTTTAAGTACTCATGCTCGTAAAAATATATTCGGCTATCGCATGATGGTTTGGGCGATAATCGCAATTGGTGGGCTAAGCTTTATTGTCTGGGCACACCACATGTATGTAAGCGGAATGAATCCTTACTTCGGCTTCTTCTTCGCGACCACCACTTTGATTATCGCAGTACCAACAGCGATGAAAGTGTATAACTGGGTACTCACCTTATGGGAAGGGGACATCCGTTTAAACACTCCTATGCTGTTTGCAATCGGCTTTGTCTTCACTTTTATTCATGGCGGGCTCACTGGGCTCTTCCTTGGCAATGTCGTAATCGACCTGCCACTTTCGGACACCTACTTTGTGGTCGCCCACTTTCATATGGTGATGGGCGTGTCGCCCGTGTTAGTACTTTTCGCGTCTCTTTATCATTGGTATCCCAAAATTACCGGTCGCATGATGAACGAGACCTTAGGCAAGCTACACTTCTGGTGCACATTCTTGGGAACCTACGCGATCTACTTGCCTATGCATTATTTAGGGTTCCTCGGCGTGCCACGTCGTTACTATGCAATGGGCAGTACTGACTTTATTCCAGAGTCCGCGCAGGCACTTAACGCCAACATAACAATCGCCGCAATTTTCGTTGCTGTGGCGCAAGTCCTTTTCTTCATCAATGTGTTCTGGAGCCTTCGTAATGGCAAACCTTCTGGCAATAACCCTTGGGGTGCTACAACCCTAGAATGGCAAACACCAGAGACGCCACCGAAACATGGTAATTGGGGTCCTGAAATGCCAGTCGTTCACCGTTGGGCTTATGACTACAGTGTGCCTGGCTATCATCAAGACTTTATTCCACAGAATGTGCCAGGGGATTTTGGTGTGTCAGAAGACCATGACCACGACACAGAAATGAAATCTCCGCAGGATGCCTAAAACATTTGCACATCGACCTAGGAGTTTATGATGAGCTTTTATAAGAATGTCACCTCAAAGCCTTGGGAGTACTCAAGCCCAACGCTTGGCAGCGGTCCGGAATCTGCATTCGAACTACCTAGCGAACGGATTGCTCTAACTATTTTCTTGGTAGTCGTCAGCGTGATTTTTTCGCTTTTAGCTGTGACTTACTATTTGCGCATGGACTTAGGTGACTGGGTACCAATGTCGGACCCTAATTTGCTGTGGGTCAATACTGGTGTGCTGATAGTGAGCAGTGTATTTCTCCAGTTTTCACGCAATACCGCCCAGGGTGAAAATTTTACGAAGGCACGAAATTTATTTCTGGCTGGCGGTTTGTTCGCCGCTCTCTTCGTCATAGGCCAGTTTGTGGTCTGGGAGCAACTAAGTGCAAGTGGCTCAGGCATATCAGCGTCTGCCGCTAGCTCTTTCTTCTTTCTACTTACAGGAATGCATGTCGCCCATATCATTGGCGGCTTGTATGTGTGGAGTAGAACTACGTTTCGTTTTTTCAATAAAACCGAATTACCTGCAGTAAAACTTAGCATCGAGTTGTGTACGACCTATTGGCATTTCCTTCTCGTGTTATGGGTATTCATTTTTGCAGCTCTAACTAACACTTAATTAATAATGCACTAACGCTTCGAATCATTTAAATGGGAACTTAGGTATGAGTGAAACTGTAGCAAGTAATCTCGCAGCGCCCAGGACTGGATTGCCAGGACTAGTTGACGACTGGTCCGTCGATAAACAGACCTATCATGTGCCTTGGGGCAAGGCGATGATGTGGATATTCCTAGTGAGTGACACATTCATATTTTCCTGCTTCTTAGTAGGGTATATGACAGTGCGAATGACCACAGCTGAACCATGGCCGCTTCCTACTGACGTATTCGCATTGTCGTTGTTTGGCAGTGATCCAATACCGCTAATTTTGATTGCGATAATGACCTTCATACTCATTACTAGCAGCGGGACGATGGCCTTAGCGGTGAACTATGGTTACCGCCGAGATAAACGCATGACAGCCATACTGATGATTGCCACTGCAGTACTGGGTGCTTCGTTTGTTGGGATGCAGGCTTTTGAGTGGACTAAGCTGATTTCAGAAGGCGTAAGGCCTTGGGAAAACCCTTGGGGCGCGCCTCAGTTCGGTTCCGTGTTCTTTATGGTCACCGGCTTTCACGGACTGCACGTTACCGGCGGGGTGATCTATCTTTCGATAGTTGCATGGAAAGTGTCAAAAGGACATTACGATAAAAAGGGTTATGAAATCGTAGAAATTACTGGTCTATATTGGCACTTCGTCGATCTAGTGTGGGTTTTCATTTTCGCATTTTTCTATCTTTGGTAAGGAGGAGAGCGTATGTCGGCTGAAGCAGGTCAACAACATCCCCTAGGGATATACCTCAAAATATGGATACTACTCTTCGTCCTAAGTACGCTGAGTTACCTTGTCGATTACATTGGCTTTCAAGGGTATTTACGTTGGACGCTGATCTTAGTGTTCATGTTTTTGAAAGCTGGTTTTATCCTTGCGATATTCATGCATGTGATGTGGGAACGCATGGCATTGGTGTTAACAATCCTAGGCCCACCTGTTGCCTTGTTGTTTTTAATTGGTTTTATGGCAGTTGAAGGCGATTATACCTTTGGAGCACGAGTAGATTATTTCGGTGCTGACCCGAATGCGGAGCCTTTACCGGTAACCCATATAGGAGCCCACGAAGAAGAGCATTAATTGCTACACAAACAAAAAGGCCAGTGCGAATAACACCGGCCTTTTTTTATCCTAAACTTGAGTATTTAAGAAGCGTTTCAAGATCAGACATGATGTCTTCAGCTTCTTGGTCTTCAGTGTAATACATCATCACATTGCCAACTGGGTCTATAAGAATGACATAGCTCTGTTCTGTAAAATCTAACATTGCTCCAGCAGCTGCTAGATTAGCGGTAATCACTTCTTTGTCGCTCTGTGCAACTCCCATGCTCGGGTATTCGTTTCTAAACAGATCTGCGACTTCACTGCTAAGTGGATTGCCACTGACGTTCAAATAGTAGCGTCTAACACGCTGAATATTCTTTCCTAGAGCAATGTGTAGTTGTTGCAAATAATGAATTCGCTCTTCACATGATTGCTCGCAATCACTACCGTTAGCGAAAACCAAAAGCCAAGGCTGTATCTCGTATTCTTCGTCGTCCGGCAGTGAGGCAATGACTTCCTCAAAGCTTCTGAACACGGGATTATTGTCAGTATCTTGCATAGCAAGCGCACTGATATCAGCAGGTGGGTTGATTAACGTGCCTTTATTAGAGGTCGCGCTAAGTGCACCACTTTCAATCGCAGAGTTAAACGATAATGTCGCTAGTGTGACTGGCAAGGCAGTAATCAATAGCAAGAATGTAAGCTTCAGTTTGTTTTTTAATTCAGGAGTCATTTCTATTCTCTGTTTCGCTGTAGACGAGGGTTCTTGAACCCAAAATAAATGTACATAGTGAGTAGGGCAATCAGCATCGTGAACCACTGCACAGCATACCCACGATGTTTTTCTGGTTCCATATTAACTGTCTGCCAATTCGCTTGCTCTAACCCGGGGCTGCCATCGGCCAATCTGACGGTATATGGAAACACTTCTCTTTGTAATTGTTCCTCTAGAAATTTGATGTCGATACTTTGAATTACTATAGGACCGGTAGCTTGAGATGTTTCTTCAACAGCGCTTAGCAAGAACGGCTCTTCGAGCGGCACATAAATAGACCCTTGAATCTCTACAGATTGCTCTACAAAGTCTATATCTGGCAATTGCTGTCGGCTAAACCCTTGGGCGATCCATCCGCGATTGACAAGTAATAGCTGGCCTTGCATAGTCAAAAACGGATTGATAAGTTCATACCCGACTCGACCTTCATGAATTTTATTATCAAGAAGAAATATCTTGTCGTTTATAAACTGGCCGCTAGCCTTCACTTTCAAAAACGCCAAATCTTGCCTAGTAGAATCAAGCTCGTCGATTTCTATTTCCGAGGCGCTTTGTCGGCTGTCATAATCATTCTGAAGCTGAATTTTCTCTTGTTCACGGTCTAACTGCCATTGCCCTAATGTATAAAGCAACGGGCTAAGTAACAAGGTAAACAATGTCATCTTCCAGCCAGGTTTGAACATAAGCTTTCGTACACCTTTTCTAGCAACAGTGGAACATTATGCTGTGACTAAGTGGGTTTGCTATCATAGGGCGTCTTTTCAATACTAGGAATTACCATGCTTAAGACCATCATTGTCCTATTACTTATAGGAATCCTAATTAGTCTCGTTTTTGGTTTTGTATTTTTTTATAAAGACAAAGGCAGGTCAAAACGCGTGCTTTATGCGCTAGGTGTTCGTGTGACGTTAGCAGTACTGCTAATAGCTTGTGTTTTCTACGGCTTAACAAGCGGTGAGTTAACTTTGAATGCGCCTTGGCTGTGAGTGCAGGGCGATCACTGCAGGAGTGAGCCTTGCTCGACTCCTGCAGAATACAAAAAGTGATTGCCTTATAGTAGGTATACGAAGATAAATAGACCTACCCAAACCACGTCAACAAAGTGCCAATACCAAGAAGCCGCCTCGAAACCGAAGTGATCATCTGGCTTGAAATGGCCTTTGATTGCACGAATCAACATTACCGCAAGAATAAATGTTCCTAGCGTTACGTGGAAACCGTGGAAACCAGTCAACAAGAAGAAAGTTGATCCGTAGATTCCTGAATCCAGTGTTAGACCATAATGACCGTAAGCTTCGATATATTCGAACGCCTGCAAGAACAAGAAGATCACACCTAGAGCAACAGTCACTGCCAGCCACTGGATAAGACCCTTACGGTTCTCAGCTTTCAACGCAGTATGTGCAAAGTGAACAGTCACACTAGAAGTGATAAGAATCAAAGTGTTCCAAAATGGGAGGAACTTAGCAAAGAATGCTACCGTCCACTCATGCACATTTAGAGCTTCATGAGGGTTAGTAAAGATCGCGCTATTTGGATTCTCGATCACAGGCCAAACTGCTGAAAACTCAGGCCAAAGCATATCGCCACTGATACCTTTATCGCCTTCGCCGCCAAGCCAAGGTACTGCAAAGCTTCTTACATAGTACAAAGCACCGAAGAACGCCGCAAAGAACATTACTTCAGAGAAGATGAACCACGCCATACCCCAAACATAAGATCGTTTGAGTTGGTCGCTATTCATTCCCGCATGGTTTTCACGAATAACTGTGCTAAACCATTGGAAAATAATGAACGATAGAAGAGTAAAACCAAACAGTGAGATCCATGTAGAAGCAGTAGCACTCTCTGCAGCCTTCATATCATTTAGGGCAGCGCCTAAACCATAGACCATAAATACCAAACCAATCGATGCGAAGAACGGTAGTTTGGTCTGTTCGGGTACGTAATAATTTTCGTGGGAGCCTACGCTGGCCATCTTTCAATCTCCAATGGTGATCAATTCGGTCACGACTATCTTTGTGTCACTGCTGTAGCTGACGACGAACTCTTCGTAATATCAAACAAAGAATAAGATAGGGTTAGTTTAGTTATGTGCTCAGGAATAGATTCATCGATAAAAAATCTGATTCCCATATCAACTGTTTCACCAGCCTCTAAAGGCTGTTCTTGAAAGCAGAAACACTCTAGTTTTTTCAAATACTGTGCAGCTTCGTTTGGTGCAACACTAGGGATTGCCTGTCCAACCATTGCATAACTATTGGGGTTGGCAGCATGGTAACTCACCACCTTTACCTCACCTGGTTGCACTTTTACTTGGGCATCATTGGCTGAAAACTCCCAATCCATTCCCGCTGCATTTTGAGCCAAAAATTGCACTGTAATCTGACGATCACTTTGTTGTGCATTTTCTTTTGGCTGCACCGATACAACCTGATCACCGGTTTTACCATTCAAACCGGTGATGTCGCAGATCACGTCATAGAGCGGCACCATTGCAAAACCAAAGCCGAACATGCCAACCACTGTAAACAACAAACGTGTCACTAAGCGTTTAGTATTATTCTGTTTAGCTTGTTTCATAGTGCCTAACTCCAATTACTGATCGTGAATCAACTTAGGATCTGGCGGTGTAGCAAATGTATGGTAAGGAGCAGGGGACGCAACAGTCCATTCAAGACCTTGCGCGCCTTCCCAAACCTGATCAGTCGCTTTCTTTCCACCTTTGATGCACTTGATTACGACAAACAACAAGATCAATTGCGAGGCACCGAATAGGAAGCCACCAATACTTGAGATCCAGTTGAAGTCAGCAAACTGCAATGCATAGTCAGGAATACGACGTGGCATACCCGCAAGACCAAGGAAGTGTTGTGGGAAGAACAATACGTTCACACCGATAAACGACAACCAGAAATGCAGCTTGCCCAGTCTTTCGTCATACATATAGCCAGTCCACTTAGGCAGCCAGTAATAAGCAGCAGCCATAATCGAGAATACTGCACCTGGCACCAATACATAGTGGAAGTGAGCAACTACGAAGTAGGTATCGTGATACTGGAAGTCCGCAGGCGTAATTGCCAGCATCAACCCAGTAAAACCACCCATTGTGAACAGAACAACGAATGCAATTGCGAACAACATTGGTGTTTCAAAAGTCATAGAGCCGCGGAACATAGTCGCTACCCAGTTAAAGACTTTCACACCAGTCGGTACTGCGATTAGCATGGTTGCGTACATGAAGAATAGTTCGCCGGCGATCGGCATACCCACCGTGAACATGTGGTGAGCCCATACGATGAACGATAGGAATGCGATAGACGCAGTAGCGTAAACCATTGAGTCATAACCAAACAGACGCTTTCTTGCGAAGGTTGGGATGATCGCTGATACCACACCAAAAGCTGGCAGGATCATGATATACACTTCTGGGTGACCGAAGAACCAGAAAACGTGCTGGAACAATACTGGGTCGCCGCCACCAGCTGCATTAAAGAAGCTAGTGCCGAAATGAATATCAAACAGCATCATTGTGACCACACCTGCAAGAACAGGCATTACTGCGATCAACAAGTAAGCTGTGATCAACCAAGTCCAAACGAACAGAGGCATCTTCATCAATGTCATGCCTGGGGCACGCATGTTCAATACAGTTGCGATGATATTAATCGCACCCATGATGGAGGAGGCCCCCATGATATGGACTGCAAAGATAAAGAATGTCACCGAGCTTGGTGCATAGGTAGTTGATAGTGGGGCATAGAATGTCCAACCAAAGTTTGGCGCTCCAGACTCCATCAACAATGTTGATGAAAGCATCGCGAATGCGAAAGGAAGAATCCAAAAACTCCAGTTGTTCATACGTGGCAACGCCATATCTGGAGCACCGATCATCATCGGAATCATCCAGTTGGCCAAACCAACGAATGCAGGCATTACTGCCCCGAACACCATGATCAAACCGTGCATGGTGGTCATCTGATTGAAGAAGTTAGGGTCAACTAACTGTAATCCAGGCTGGAATAATTCCGCGCGGATAACCATGGCGAATGTACCGCCAAGGAGGAACATGGCAAAACTGAACCACAGGTATAGGGAACCAATATCTTTATGGTTGGTAGTAAACAACCATCGCGATATTCCCTTCGCTGGACCGTGATGATGATCGTCGTGTGCTGCGCTCATTGTGTCTACTGTCCTCTACTGTGCTTCTTGTAAAAGTGCGTTAACGTCGGCTGGCTGCACAAGATCACCTGTGCTGTTGCCGAAGGAGTTTCTGATGTAAGTCACGATTGATGCTAACTCTACAGGGCTAAGCATGCGGTTATAGGCCGCCATCGCAGTACCAGGGACGCCATTTAGAATTAAATCAATGTTGTCAGTTAGATCGCCAGTCACAACACTGCTGCCTGCCAATGCAGGGAACGCAGGAGCTAGACCAGTACCGCCAGCTTGGTGGCATGCCACGCAAGTACGGTTATAGATCTCTTCGCCTTGCGCTAAAGCATCATCCATAGTGATGGTATTGTTTGCAGCAGCACGCGCCGCCGCAGCTTGTTCTTGCTGGCCGGCATACCACGCGTCATATTCGTCTTGCGGTAGGGCGTGAACCACAATCGGCATAAAGCCATGGTCGATACCACAAAGCTCGGCACACTGGCCGCGATACACGCCAGGCTCTTCTACGATTGTCCACATTTCATTGATGAAACCTGGGATCGCATCTTTCTTCACTGCGAAATCTGGTACCCACCAAGCGTGAATCACATCATTGGAGGTCAGTAGGAAGCGAACCTTTTTATTGATTGGAATAACCAAGGGGTTATCAACGTCAAGCAAGTAAGTTTCTTGCTTAGGCAACTGGTTGTTAATCTCTTCGCGCGAAGTTGACATATTACTGAAGAAACTTACTTCTTCTTCATTCATGTCATCACGCAGATAACGATACTCCCAACGCCATTGATATCCAGTAATCTGAATGTCTAACTCAGACTCAGAAGCGTCATAGGCTTCTGTCAAAACACGGGTTGCTGGAATTGCCATCAAGATAAGAATAATGAACGGGATGACGGTCCATACAATTTCAACCTTAGTACTTTCATGGAAAGTAGCAGGCACCGCACCTTTGGATTTTCGGTGATTGATGATTGACCAGAGCATAACTCCGAATACGACTACCCCGATGGCTACACACCACCAAAGGATTTGCATATGCAGATCATATGTCTCGCGACTGATTTGGGTAACGCCTTGGGGCATATTTAAGTCCCAGGCGGCCTGGAGGCTAGTACTGAGCATTGAAGTCAATGCAGCAATTGTCAGTGCTAACCACAGCTTTGCTTTAGGCAACATTCGCCGTGTCTCCATAGATTAGAAAAGGCTGAGTTAATATTATTTATTGCGACCTCTTTGTACTGAGGCCTTCGGCTTAGATTACAGCGATGATCTGATTGAAACCTGAGGGTCTGCTACCTAGGCAGCACCTTATGACCCTGTGTCCATCTATGTGGATTCATATGACAGGACAAACAACCCAAACCGCATACAGCGAAGAAATCTACCCTTGGAAATGGCCAAGGAGAAATAAAAACTTCTTCAAAATCACGCGGGCGCAATAAAAGCGCGGGGATTATAGCAAAATCTCTTTTAAAAATACCATCCTACAATACTCGAATTGTCATCAAAAAGCGCCGGTAATGCCAACAAGTTGTCATCATCCGGCTTTTTATTGATTTACTTCAACAATCCGTCTTGCCGTAACAAAGAGTCGAGCGATGGTTCGCGACCCATAAAGTTTTTAAACAATTCCAATGGCTCATCTGAACCACCCTTGGACAAAACACTGTTTAAGAATTTCTGGCCGGTCTCTTGGTTAAACACTCCCGTTCTAGCAAACACAGAGAAAACATCGGCCGACAACACCTCTGCCCATTTATAACTGTAGTATCCCGCTGCGTATCCTCCTGCGAATATATGTGAAAATCCATTCTGAAAGCGGTTGAATGCTGGCACCGCATAAACCGAAGTGAGCGCTCGCACACCGGACATCGTTTCATTCACAATGGCTTGACTGTAGGGGCCTGCCAATTGATGGAGCTTAAAGTCGAAGCTTGCGAACTCTAACTGCCTGACAGTCTTCATGCCAGACTGGAAATTTTTCGCTAACAAAAGCTTTTCGAGCATAGCATCAGGTAATGCTGCCCCAGTGGTATAGTGACCCGAGATCAAGCTAATTGCTTCCTTGTCCCAACACCAGTTTTCCATTAATTGGCTTGGTAACTCTACCGCATCCCACGCTACACCGTTGATTCCAGAGCAGCGCAAATCTATTTCGCTGGTAAGCATATGATGCAAACCATGACCAAACTCGTGGAACAGGGTAGTGACCTCGTTATGGGATAATAATGCAGGCGCCTCTTTGCTACCTTTTGAGAAGTTGCACACTAGATAAGCGACAGGCGTTTGCACTTTATCGTCGCCCAACAAGCGCCGAGAGCGGCACTCCGCCATCCAAGCCCCTGAGCGCTTGCCCTCTCGCGTAAATACATCGAAGAAGAAACGGGCCACTAAAGCACCGTCGCGACACACATCAAATGCCTGAACGTGTTCGTGCCAACGACTCATCTGCTGATTCGGAACAATCTCAATACCATAGATTTTACTGGCTATTGTAAACAGCCCCTCTTGCACCTTTGGTAATGGGAAATATGGGCGAAGCTCTTCTTGAGAAATATCAAAACTGCTTTTGCGAAGTTTTTCACTGTAATAAGCCACATCCCAAGCCTCTAGGCTATCCATTGCATGCTCTTTCTTTGCATATTGTTTAAGCGCTTCGTACTCTCGCTTTGCAGCAGGCACGGCTAAGGAAATCAAGTCTTCGAGAAACTCATTGACTCGTTGTACTGATTTGGCCATTTTTCGAGCGACCGACACTTCTGCGTAATTACTGTAACCAAGCAACTGGGCAAGTTGCGCGCGGCAATCGAGTATCTCGACAATAATTCCAGCGTTGTCGAACTTAGGGTTGTGCCCACCTTGGTCCGAAGCGCGCGTTTGGTAGGCGGTATACATCTCTTGGCGCAAAGCACGATTGTCCGCGTTGGTCGACACAGCGATGTAGCAGGGGGCATCGAGTGTCAGTAGGTATCCGGTCAACTCTTTGCTCTGGGCAAGCTCGGCGGCAGTATTGATGCTCGCCTCCGGCATTCCCGCCAGCTCGTCCAAATTTTCTACATGTTTCGACCATGCCATGGTGGAGTCCAACACGTTATTGCTAAACTTTGTCGTTAAATCACTTAATTTTGCTTCTAAGTCGGCGAACTTCTTCTTTTTCTCGGGATCCAGATCGACACCGGCAAGACGGAACTCCAACAAATAGTCTTGCAATACTTTGCGCTTAGCGCCGCTCAACTCCAAAGACTCTGCCTGTGCATTGAGCGCTGAAATTAGCTCAAATAGCGCGCGATTTTGGCCAAGCTCTGTGTAGTACGCCGTGATTAGCGGCTGACATTTATTGTATGCCTCCCTAATTTGCGCGGTATTATTCACTGCATTAAGGTGGCTTACGGTTGACCATACTTTGCTCAAACGATCTTCCATATCCTCGAGAGGCCCCATCAAAGTTTGCCACTGTGGATTGCGCTGCAGCGCTTCATCGGCGGTTAATTCGGCAAGAGCCTGCTTATTCTGTTCGAGCACACTCGTCACAGCAGGTTCGATATGTTCCGCTTTAATATTTGGGAAATCAGGTAATTCATCAAACTTGAGTAATGGATTGTTGCTCATTCTTGCCTCTTTCAAATCAAAATGGGTCACGCACTTGGGGTCGTTCAGGTGTTCTTAGCGTCTTGGCTGTCTGTATACTACTGCAACGCAGACCCAAATTACCAAACTAGTCCATCTAGCAAACGAGACTCATGATGCCAATACGAAATTTCGCCAAGCAACGCCCAGCCATTCACAACAGTGTATTCGTAGACCCACTAGCCCTAGTGATCGGAAAAGTGAGTATCGGTAAGGACTCTTCTGTTTGGCCATTTACAGTAATCCGCGGAGACGTTAACACTATCTCGATAGGGGAGCGCTGCAGCGTGCAAGATGGCACAGTTATCCATGTCACTCATGATGGTGCGAATACGCCTGGGGGTTTTCCAACTCGAATCGGCAATGAAGTGACGATAGGGCACAAGGTCATGCTGCACGGCTGCACGATTCACGACCGCGTTTTGATTGGTATGGGCGCCATCGTAATGGACGGGGTAATAATCGAATCAGAGGTCGTCGTTGGCGGGGGCAGCCTTGTTCCCCCAGGCAAAACGCTAGAAAGTGGGCATCTCTATGTGGGTTCACCCGTGAAAAAAGTGCGCAAACTCACCGAACAAGAAATCGCCTATTTCCCCTATACCGCCGGGATATATGTGGATCTCAAAGAGGCCCACAAACAATCACAATCAGAAGATTAGGGCTTAGCCATCATCTGTCGAAGCTGCTGAATAACCGCAGCGGTTTCAGGCTCACACTTGCGCCAAATTTTAAATGCTTCGGCGGCCTGTTCAACCAACATGCCTAGGCCATCAAGGGCCTTTTCCGCCCCTTGTTCAGCCGACCACTGCTGAAACACAGTGTTGCCTTGCCCGTAGATCATGTCGTAACACCAAGTGTGAGCGCTCACTATCTCGACAGGTATTGGAGGAAGGCCGCCTGTTAATCCAAGCGACGTACCATTGATAACAAAATCATAGGGAGTTTTGGGCAAATCGTTATAGGCAAACACTGCAATAGAGGTTTGCTCTGCGTAGATTTTAGCGATCTGCTTGGCTTTATCGACTGTGCGATTCGCGATGCTAAGCGATGCAGGTCTTTGTGCTAGCAGTGCCGGCACTATGCCTTTAATTGCACCGCCGGCCCCCAGCAACAAAACCGACCTATTGGTCAAACTTGCGCCATGGTTGTTTGTAAGATCTCGCAATAAACCATGGCCGTCGGTATTGTCTCCGCACAGCTTCCCTGCGCTATTTAGATATAGCGTGTTCACGGCACCAGTTAGCTTAGCAACATCACTTAAGTTGTCTGCCAAAGCCCAGGCCCGCTCTTTGAAAGGTACGGTAATATTTAGCCCGGCACCGCCCGAGGCGAAAAACGAGTGAACTTGCTCTTCAAAAGCATCGAGCTCGACAAGTTGTGCAATGTATTCAAGAGCTTGATCAGTCTGCTTAGCAAACTGCCCATGAATCCAAGGCGATTTGCTCTGGCCTATAGGGTTTCCGAAGACCGCGTAATGATCCATCACTTACCTCGTAGGGCGTCTTGGCTTAAACCCATTCTCTAAAACGCAGATAGTCCGTATACAGTTTCTCTTCGGCGCTACCTGGCTCTGGCTGCCAGTTGTATTCCCAGTGCACCACCGGCGGCAATGACATTAAGATCGACTCAATGCGCCCAACACCGGATTGCAGGCCAAACAAGGTTCCTCGGTCAAACACCAAGTTGAATTCGACGTAGCGACCGCGGCGATAACATTGGAAATCTTTATTAATGGCGGTGAAAGGCAGATCTTTGCGGCGCTCAACGATTGGTGTGTATGCCTCTAGGTAACTATCGCCCAGCTGTTTTACTAATTCGAAACACTGCTCAAAACTGCCTTCGTTGAAATCATCGAAAAACAGCCCACCAATGCCACGCGGTTCTTTTCTATGCTTTAAATAAAAGTATTCATCGCAAGCTTTCTTGAAGCGTGGATACAACGACGGGTCAACTTTATCGCAGGCATTTTTGGCCGTGCGATGCCAATGCTCACAATCTTCGTCGAAACCGTAATAGGGCGTTAGATCGTAGCCACCACCAAACCACCAAACTGGCGCCTCACCTTCTTTTTCTGCAATAAAAAAGCGAAAATTAGCGTGAGAGGTCGGCACCATCGGGTTATCCGGATGGATTACCAAAGAGACTCCCATTGCTTGAAAAGAACGGCCGGCGAGCTCTGGACGTGTCGCGGAAGCTGAGGGGGGTAATTTGTCACCGAATACATGCGAGAAATTCACACCGCCTTTTTCGAACACCGCACCCTTACTGATAACACGACTGCGGCCACTGCCGCCTTTATCGCGTTCCCAAGCATCTGTGGCAAATTTAGCGCTTTGATCGACGCGTTCGAGCTCAGCACAAATGCGTTCTTGAAGTCCTAACAAATACTCCTTCACTAGGCCGATTTGCTCGCTGTTAACGCTCATGATTCTCTAGACTCTTGCAATGCTTTGTCCATAACCAAACCTCTAAACCATAGGGGGGGAAATTGAGCGCAGAAATTACAGCAGTATCAATTACCTTTCAAGTCCATGGCTTCGCACAAAACATATCGACCTAGGTGGTTGCGAACATGTCCGGCAAGCTCGAGCCGCAAAAGATAAGTCTGAACTGTCGCTATGGGTAATTCCGAGCGTTCCACTATAGTATCTAATGCTACTGGATCATAGCCCATCGCCCGCAACACGCACCTAGCTTCGGGTTCTAAGCCTTGTAGCTTGGCCTCTTGTTGCTGTTCGCTCTTGGCGATTTGCAACAAGGAAACCTGCCCACTTAACAAACTATCTAGCTGTTCTAACACTTGTTCGGGGGAATCAATCAACGCGGCCCCTTGCTGAATTAGTCGATGACAACCGATGGACAATGGATTGCGTATCGAGCTGGGAATCGCGAAAAGCTCTCTATTATGTTCGAGTGCGAGACGTGCGGTAATCAAAGACCCGCTGCGCAATGCCGCCTCGACAACAATTACGCCAGCACTCATGCCACTGATAATTCTATTGCGCTTGGGGAAATGCGACGCGATCGCCTTACTGCCAAGAGGTAGTTCGGAGATCAGCGCACCATTATCGCTAATTTGCTGCGCTAGTACCGCGTTACTTTTCGGATAAACTACGTCCACACCAGTACCGAGCACTGCGACTGTGACTCCTTTTGTCGCCAACGCAGCCTCATGGGCGCAAGTATCGATTCCCCGCGCCATACCACTGCAAATACTCAAGCCTTGCTCGGCAAGAAAGCCTGCAAAACGCCTAGTATTGCTCTTGCCATCCACACTGCAACGCCTACTGCCAATCATCGCAATTTGCGGCGCTAATAAAGCTTGCGTCTGCCCAACAACAAAGAGCAGTGGCGGTGGGTCGTGAATCTCTCGCAACAAGGGCGGGTAGTGCGTATCGCTCAACAAGACAATATGGTGTTTCGGTGAAGCGTCAAGCCACGTCAAGGACTGGGCAAGCTGTCGCTGCACATCACTGTCGCTCTGACAAAGACGAATGGCTTGGATTTGCGTTTCTTTTAGGCCAGCGCCGCGAAGCGCGGATGCCTCTGCACCGACTATTTGAGAAGGAGGTCCAATGGCGCTTAATAAGCGGGCAAAGCAGCTATGCGGCAGCGCTTCAAGAAAGTACAGCGTTAAGGCTGGGGCGATTTCAGTATTTAGCATCTTAAAGATCATCCGTGATCAAGGGTGCTTCTACAGGGTTGATTAACTAGGGGGAGCTGAGTTTGTCTCCTACAGCTGAAGGCTCTGTCAAAGACAGAATGACGCCATAACTCAATTTCGCGAATGTTTTATAAGTCAGAACAACACCAATATCATTGGCGGGTAGCGACACCCATTTATTGGTGATTGGGTCACGAACTGGCGCAACGCTCTTTTGAATCGTGAGAATATCGCCAACGCGCAGCCCTTGGGTTTCACCAATATCAAAAATGATGGTTTCAAACTGCGCCGCCTTACTCTCATTGTCTAGCAAACCAATAATCTCGCCACTGATTGCTTGTTCGGGCGTTGTTGGGAAAAACTGCGAGTCGATAACGCTGGTTTGTCGAGCCAATAGGCGATCACCCGCTTTCAACTCTTCTTTGCTATTAAGAATGAGAGCTTTCTTTATTCCGTCACCCTCATCAGAGGTGATGCGCAACGCCCCTAAATTGACTGCCTCTTGGCCCAAGGACTCTCTAGTCTCTGCATCGATATAGGCTGCGCCCAAACGAAAAACTTCATACTGATTGATATTATTGGCCCACTCGCCGGTCACATAGACCTCGTGACCCGCTCCCATGAGCAAATTGCCGTTTACGCTTGAGAGTATATAAGGGGCTGTTTCGAATGCTTCTTTGTCGACAATGCGGTTATTGGCCAGAAAGCCATCGATCGCGGCGCGAGGAATAACCGGAATTGGGCTCGTCAGCGGGCTTTCGCGCACTTGCGGGCTTAATCGCACAACTTGCCGGCTGCCACGCTCCATCACAATACGGGGGCGGCCGTTGATATACACCAAATTGAGCACATCGCCGGGATAAATTAAGTCGGGATCCTCGACGTTTGGGTTTTGCTGCCAAATCTCTGGCCAACGCCAAGGCTCCTCAAGAAAAGTTGTGGAGATGTCCCATAGTGTATCGCCTTGTTTCACCACATAGGTGTCGGGGGAGTCGGCAGATAATGTTAAATTTTGTGCATGAGCACTAAATATGGCGCAAGAAATGACGGCACCGGCAAGGCATTTATGTAGCAAGCTCTTTAGTCTTGTCGTGATCATCTTTACAATCCAAGCTCTTGACGGGGTTAGTTATCTTAGCAATAAGGTATACTTAGCACTAGAAGCAGTTCACAGTCCAAAAATTTAATTTATTAGTCATCGACTTTTGGCACCCTTTACTATGGCAATACTAGATATTTTAGAGTTTCCTGACTTGCGCCTACGCAAGAAGGCGGCTCCAGTGACTCAGTTCGATGAGGCGCTTAGCAAAACTATCGACGATATGTTCGAAACGATGTACGACGCCCCGGGTATTGGCTTAGCTGCCACTCAGGTCAATGTGCATAAGCAGCTGATCGTAATCGATATCTCTGAGAACAAAGACGAACCTCTAGTGTTTATCAATCCTGAGATTGAAATTATAGACCAGACTCCCGAAGAGTATGACGAAGGGTGTTTATCGGTTCCTGGTTACTACGAAACTGTTGCAAGACCAAGAATGGTAAGAGTAAAAGCCCTAGACCGTGACGGCAAACCGTTTGAAATTGAAACAGACGGCTTGTTAGCTACCTGTATACAGCATGAAAAAGACCATTTAAACGGCAAGTTATTTGTCGATTATTTGAGCACTCTCAAGCGCGAACGCATTCGCTCTAAGCTGGTGAAAGCCCACAAAGAGTCCGCTTAAACGACCATCATATGAACGATGCGCGCCTAGGGTGCGCATCGAGTTCGGATAATACATGCACGCTTTAAATATAGTTTTCGCCGGCACGCCTGAGTTTGCGGCTCAACATTTAGACGCTTTAATTGATTCCCCCCACAATATTGTGGCGGTGTATACCCAGCCGGATCGTGCGGCAGGGCGAGGCAAGCAGCTACAGGCTAGTCCGGTCAAAAAACTTGCTTTAGAAAACGCCATCCCAGTTCACCAACCCCTTAATTTTAAAGCCGAAGAAGATAAGCAAGTACTTGCTTCTCACAATGCTGACGTCATGATTGTCGTCGCCTATGGCTTGATCTTACCCCAGGCTGTGTTGGATATTCCGCGGCTAGGCTGCATCAATGTTCATGCTTCTATATTGCCGCGTTGGCGCGGCGCAGCGCCCATTGAACGTGCATTATTAGCTGGCGACACGCAAACCGGTGTGACGATCATGCAAATGGATAAGGGGCTCGATACCGGCGCCATGCTAGTAAAGGCGACCACACCCATTTATGACGAAGATGATCGCCAGACTCTCGAGGAGCGTTTAGCCGAAGTCGGTCGCGAGGCGCTTGTATCAGCACTGGCCCAAATCGACACATTACGCGCAAATGCCCAGACGCAAGACGATAGCCTAAGCACTTATGCCAGCAAATTAAGCAAAGATGAGGCGCTTATCGACTGGGAACAAAATGCTAGCGTCATCAACCGCACCATTCGCTGTGGAATAGGGCGCACACCCGCCTATTGCTTCTTGAATGGTGAAAGGGTGCGTATCTTGAAAGCTAAGGCCTTGCCTAAGCGCGGCGATGGCAAGCTCGGAGAAATAATCGAGCTTCAGCGTGAGACGCTGTACATCGCCTGCCAAGACTCCACTCTTGAGGTTAGTGTTATGCAGTTTCCAGGCAAAAGCGCACTATCCATTCGCGATCTCCTTAACTCCAAGCGTGACGCGCTAGCCCTAGGCGTGTGTTTCACCAGCACAGATGTCAGGAGCTCATGAAACCCAGCCAACTTAGGGCGAAAGCAGCCAAGACTCTTAGCCAATTGCTCAAACAAGAAGGATCCTTGGCGAGCCTTTTACAACGGGGCGATAGTGCTCAAGATCAGCAAAGCTTTCCACTTCTACAAGAAATCATCTTCGGCACCTGTCGTTGGTATTTTCAGCTAGACGCCATTCTTGTCCAGCTTTTGAGCAAGCCCCTAAAGGCCAAAGACAACGATATTCGCTGCCTTTTATTAATTGGGATTTATCAACTTCATCACCTGCGCGTTCCCGAATACGCTGTGGTCAACGAGACTGTCGGTGCCACCAAGATACTCAAGAAAGAATGGGCGAAAGGTTTAACCAACGCCATTTTGCGTGGGTTTATTCGTGAACAAGACTCTCTTGTTGAGAACAGCTTGAAAAAGCCGCAGGGCAAATATGCTCACCCGAAATGGTTAATCAAACGCTTGCAGGGCGCATGGCCTACCCAGTGGCAGCAAACTCTCGAAAACAATAATCTGCGCCCACCAATGACATTACGTGTGAACACGCTAAGAGTCTCAAGGGAGCAATTCTTAGATCAGCTCGCAAGTGCGGGAATAGGGTCTAGGGCAGGGGAGCTAGCCACAACCAGCATCTACCTCGAACAGGCCTGTCCAGTGCACGAGATCCCAGGCTTTGCCGAAGGTCTATTCAGCGTGCAAGATGAGGCATCCCAGCTCATCCCCGATTTAATGGTGCTTGCCCCGGGGCAGCGCGTGCTTGATGCTTGCGCGGCGCCAGGAGGTAAAACCTGCCATATTCTCGAAAGTGGCCATGCCTTCACCTCAGTCCTCGCTTTAGATAATGACGCACGCCGATTAGAACGTCTGCACGAAAACCTTGCACGGCTGCAATTATCAGCACAGGTAAAAACAGGCGATGCCTCAGACCCAAGCCAATGGTGGGATGGCAAACCCTTTGATCGCATTCTTTTGGACGCCCCTTGCTCTGCAACGGGAATCATTCGGCGCCACCCTGACATCAAACTATTACGCCAAGATGCCGATATTCCTAAACTACAGGGTATTCAATCGCAGATATTGGAAACCTTATGGTCTTGCTTGGCCCCAGGGGGAGTATTGCTGTATTCCACATGCTCGATATTGCCCGAAGAAAACAACACAATAGTTGAAAGATTCCTTACGCAACATAGCGATGCGAAAGTGGAGGGAATTTCTGCGTCATGGGGAGTAGAATGCCCAACAGGCAGGCAGTTGCTTCCCCAGGCGGATGGTAATGACGGCTTTTTCTATGCTCGATTAAAAAAATCGGACCTCGCTGCTTCCAAAGCGCCGGTCGAATCAAGCACAGCACTGGAGAACTCGCAGTAAATGAAGATTATTATCCTCGGCGCAAATCACGTCTCCATCTCTTTGGCAGAAAACCTTGCAAGTGAGGCCAATGACATCACCATTGTCGACCCTGATGCAGAGCTGCTTCGTGAAGTAAAAGACCGAATTGATATCGGCACGGCAGTAGGTCAGCCATCCTACCCCGATGTCTTGCGTTTTGCTGGCGCTGAAGACGCCGATATGTTGTTAGCGGTGACAGAGAATGACGAAGTTAATCTCGTTGCTTGTCAGATTGCCCAGGTACTATTCAAAACTCCAAAGAAAATTTGCCGCCTTCGCTCAGCGTCCTATATGGCCACAGAAAACTTGTTTGGCCCAGGCGCGCTAGCCGCTGACGTTGTCATCAGCCCAGAACAATTGGTCTCTCATTACATCGAACGGCTAATTGACCTGCCCGGCTCTTTGCAGGTGTTGGACTTTGCCGAAGGCAAGGCGCAGCTTGTTGCCGTAAAAGCTTATTATGGCGGCCCATTAGTTGGCCAAGAGATTCGTTTCCTGCGTGAGCATATGCCCTCTGTCGACACTCGTGTCGCCGCTATTTTCCGTCGCGACACGGCCATCATGCCCGAAGGCTCAACGGTAATTGAAGCCGATGACGAAGTATTCTTTATCGCTGCACAGAAAAATATTCGCGCGGTGATGGGCGAGCTGCGGCGCTTAGACAAACCTTATAAGCGCATCATCATCGCAGGCGGTGGCAACATTGGCTCCCGTTTGGCAGAGGCCGTTGAAAAGCGCTATCAAACGAAGATTATCGAACGCAACCCAGAGCGTTGTGCCTATCTTTCTGAGAAACTCGATCGCGCAATTGTGCTCAATGGAGAATCTTCAGACCAAGAGTTGCTGCTTGAAGAGAGCATCGCTGATACGGATGTTTTTCTTGCGCTAACCAATGACGATGAAGCAAACATCATGTCATCAATGCTTGCCAAGCGTTTAGGCGCGCGCAAAGTGATGACCCTGATTAACAACCCAGCCTACGTCGACCTAGTGCAAGGCGGCGAGATCGATATCGCAATCTCGCCACAGCAGGCGACCATAGGAAGCTTGTTAACACATGTACGCCGCGGCGATATCGTCAATGTTCACTCTTTGCGACGAGGTGCAGCAGAGGCACTAGAGGCGATCGCCCATGGCGACAAACATTCCTCGAAAGTAGTAGGGCGAGCGATTGAAGATGTCGAGCTGCCTAACGGAACGACTATCGGTGCTATCGTGCGCGATGACGAAGTGCTTATTGCTCACGACAATATTGTCGTGCAGTCGGGCGATCATGTCATCTTGTTCCTCGTCGACAAGAAACGCATACCCGAAGTAGAACGTCTTTTCCAAGTTGGCCTTACCTTCTTCTGAGAGAGTTATGCACTTTTCGATTGTTTGCAGAATACTAGGCGTTCTCTTGATGCTCTTCAGCATCTTGGCCAACCTTCCTTCAATTATTATCTCGATCATCTATGCCGATGGCGAGATCGCTTCTTTCGTAACCTCTTTGCTCATCACGTTTATCACTGGTTTTGTCTTGTGGTTTTTTACCCTAGGGTCAAAAAAAGAGCTGCGCACTCGTGATGGCTTCTTAATCGTAACGCTATTCTGGACAGTGCTCGGGGTGTTTGGGGCGCTACCTTTTTTCCTGTCGTTCGATCTGCCTTTATCGGTGACTGACGCGGTATTCGAATCGATCTCTGGCTTGAGCACAACAGGGGCGACGGTGATTGTTGGGCTTGATGTTCTCCCTAAATCAATTTTGTTCTATCGTCAGCAACTGCAGTGGTTAGGCGGCATGGGTATTGTGGCATTGGCCGTCGCCGTACTGCCAATGCTCGGTATCGGGGGGATGCAGCTATACAGAGCGGAAAGCCCAGGCCCCGTTAAAAATGATAACTTGGTGCCGCGCCTAGCCGAAACGGCCAAGGCTCTTTGGTATATTTATCTTGCTCTCACTCTCGCCTGCGCCTTGTTTTTCTGGGCAGCGGGTATGACACTTTTCGATGCGATTTGTCATAGCTTCACTACCGTCGCAATCGGAGGCTTCTCTACTCACGATGCTAGTTTGGCCTATTTCGACAGCTCACTCATTAACATCATCGCCACGGTGTTTATGTTCTTGGCGGGCATCAATTTCGCTTTGCACTTTACTGCCTGGCGCGCCAAGAATATCTCGCAATACTGGAAAGACCCAGAACTGCGCTTCTACGCCGTTATGCTCTTAGTCTTGAGCCTTATTACCATTGGGGTTCTGTATTTTTCACAAACGCACACGCTATTTGATTCCATTGTGCATGGCGCTTTTCAAAGTGTATCAATTGCCACTACGACTGGGTTCACCACTGACGATTTCAGCACTTGGCCCTCGATGCTGCCATATATGCTGATCTACGCCTCTATCATTGGCGCTTGCGCTGGGTCTACCGGTGGCGGCATGAAAGTCATTCGCATACTGTTGATTTTGAAGCAAGGTCTGCGCGAGATTCAGCGCTTAATCCACCCCAATGCCGTCATCCCAATTAAGTTGGGCAGCACCCTCGTACCCGATAAAGTGATTGAGTCGGTATGGGGGTTTTTCGCGATGTATGTAATGGTATTTCTAGCGTTACTACTAGCGATGCTTGCCACTGGCTTGGATGTAGTCACGGCTTTTAGTGCAGTCGGTGCCGCCATCAATAATCTTGGGCCAGGCCTTGAAGGGGTGGCTAAAAACTACGCAGAAGTCACCGATACAGGCAAATGGATTCTTTGTTTCGCGATGCTATTAGGGCGCTTGGAGATCTTCACCTTGTTAGTGCTTTTCTTGCCTATGTTCTGGCGCCGTTAACGGTATAAGGTGTTCTTAGTATTGTCCGCCTGACGCTTGAATCGACGATACTCCCACTGATATTGCGCCGGCGCCAAGCGTACGCAATCTTCCACAGTGTCGTTCAATGCTTGTGTTGCAATCGCAACATCTGCATTGGCAACATCGGCCCGTGCCGGTTGAATAACTATCTCAAAACCTGCACTGTCTTCTAAACGTTTGGCAAAAATACTCAACACGCTGGACTCGGTGCGATTGGCTAGCTTGGCGACCAATGTCATGGTCAACGCCTCAACACCAAAGAAAGGCGCAAACACGCCACTTTCTATACTAGGTTCTTGATCTGGCAGAATTCCGACTAACTCACCTCGTGCTAATGCCTTCAAGAGCATCGCTACCCCTTTTGCGGAAGTAGGGGCGAGTTTCGCGCCTAAACGAGAACGGTATTGAAGCATTTTCGGTTCGAATGCCGTGAGCTTGGGGGGTTTGTAAAGATAGGTGCTTTGCGCACAGCTATCCAGATAGAGTCCGCAGAGCTCCCAATTGCCAAGGTGGGGAGCTAGCACGATAATGCCCGAGCCCTTGGCTAGCGCGGCATCCAAATGTTCTTTACCGGTGAAGCCAACAATCTTGGACAATGCCGCTTTTGGCGAATTAATCCATATTTGCCCTAGTTCACAAGCCGTTCTGGCGGTCTCAATCAAGCTACGCTTGGCTAATTCGTCCTGTTCTTGCTGGGACAGCTGGGGAAAACACAGCGCTAGATTGATTCGCGTGATACGACACGACTCTGTTTGCAACTTCCAAGCTGCCCAACCGATAAGCGCACCCAAGCGGTGAGCGGCCCTTAGAGAAAGCCAACTGCACACACGCAGCACTGCGTTGAGTAATATCACTTTGACAGTTTGGATAGAAAACCCCTTATCTGGCTAGCTGCTTGCTCTTTATCGACTATGGCCAAGTTCCACCGGATGAGGGCGAATTCTATAGTACGCGAGCCAGAGCGGCAAAAGCGATTCAGCTCTACGCCCCCTATGCCCTTGAGTATGGATATTGACTATAGAATCAAGGATAATCGCCAACTCTTTAAAATGATCTTCGGAGTGATTCTTGTCTGCTACAACACCGCAGCCCGACCTTGGAACTTTCCAAGGCCTAATCCTAGCGCTACAACAATTTTGGGCAAATAAAGGCTGTGTACTAATGCAGCCTCTCGATTTAGAGGTTGGCGCCGGCACATTTCACCCTGCAACATTCTTGCGCGCAATTGGCCCAGAAAGTTGGAATACAGCCTATGTGCAGCCAAGCCGTCGCCCTACAGACGGGCGTTATGGGGAAAACCCTAACCGTTTGCAGCACTATTACCAGTTTCAGGTCATTCTTAAACCTTCCCCTCCCAATATCCAAGAGCTTTATCTTGAATCGCTCGTTAGCCTTGGCATCGACCCCAAAGTGCACGATATTCGCTTTGTTGAAGACAACTGGGAGTCGCCAACACTTGGCGCATGGGGTTTGGGTTGGGAAGTCTGGCTCAATGGCATGGAAGTGACCCAATTTACCTACTTCCAGCAGGTTGGCGGATTAGAGTGTTTCCCTGTCAGTGGTGAGATCACTTACGGAATCGAACGCATTGCCATGTACTTACAGGGCGTCGATAGCATTTATGACATCGTGTGGACGAAAGGGCCAGAAGGTGTTGTGACTTACGGTGATGTATTTCGTCAGAATGAAGTCGAAATGTCTGCCTACAACTTCGAGCACGCCAATGTCGAGAACCTATTTCGCTATTTCGATGACTGCGAACAACAGTGCGAGCAATTGATCGAAAAGGGTCTGGCGCTGCCCGCCTATGAGCAAGTTCTCAAGGCATCGCATTATTTTAATTTGCTAGATGCGCGCCACGCGATTTCCGTGACCGAGCGACAGCGCTTTATTTTGCGCGTGCGCACACTGTCACGACAAGTTGCCGAAGCCTATTACGAAAGCCGCAAGGCCTTAGGTTTCCCTTTGGCGCCCGAAGCATTGCGTAAGCAGTACCTCGATAAGTAAACACCAATACAGCCCATTGGCTGACCAACTCGATTCAGACATTGCAGGACATCATGGCAACTAAAGATTTTTTGGTAGAGATAGGGACCGGTGAACTCCCCCCTAAAGCCCTTCGACAACTATCCCAGGCGTTTACTCGGGGCATTAAAACTGCACTCGAGTCAGCGGGCCTTGGATTCGGAGACATCAAATCCTTTGCTACCCCACGCCGACTAGCGCTTTGCATTATCGCACTCGACGAGAAGCAAGAAGACAAAGCCGTCGAACGCCTTGGCCCTGCAGTAGCCGCTGCCTTTGATAAAGAGGGTGCCCCGACCCCTGCAGCAAATGGTTTTGCTCGCTCTTGTGGCGTTGCTATCGAAGACTTAGAACAAAGCGACAAAGACGGCACCTTAAAACTTTGCTTTCGCTCTGTCACCAAAGGCAGTGAAACAAAAGCCTTGCTGCCAGAGATTGTTGACCGCGCTATCGCCTCGCTTCCTATTCCTAAGAAAATGCGCTGGGGCAGCAGCCGCGATGAATTCGTTCGTCCTGTACATTGGGTCGTTATGCTCTTTGGCGACACCGTCATTCCAACAACGATTCTTGGAATAGAATCCGGAAAAGTGTCACGCGGACATCGATTTATGTCTAGCGGTGACATTCAGATCAATAGCGCACAATCTTATGAGTCAGCATTAGCAGACGCGTTTGTTGTGGCCGACTTTGATGTTCGAAAAGAGCGCATCCGTAGTCTTATCGAAGAAGAAGGCAAGAAGCTCAATGCGAATGTAGTAGTCGACGAAGACCTCCTTGAAGAAGTGACCGCCTTGGTTGAATGGCCAGTGGCACTAACAGGCCGATTCGAAGAACACTTTTTGTCTGTACCAAAACAAGCCTTGGTGTCTTCAATGAAAGTTCACCAGAAATGTTTTTATGTGCTCGATGACAAAGAGCAGATGCTGCCTTATTTTATAACGATCAGTAATATTGAAAGCAAAGACCCAGCGCAAGTCATCGCTGGCAACGAGCGTGTGATTCGCCCACGCCTTTCTGATGCGAAGTTTTTCTTCGACACCGATCGTAAGCAGACTTTGGAGTCTCGACAAGCACAGCTGAAAACCATCGTGTTTCAAAAAGAGCTTGGAACAGTTTTTGAAAAATCTCAGCGAGTTGCACAGCTCAGCGCGTTCATTGCCAATGAATTGTCGGTTAACGCCGCATGGAGCGAGCGCGCCGCCTTACTTTCAAAATGTGACCTCGTAACGGATCTAGTTTCAGAGTTTCCAGAACTGCAAGGTTTAGCGGGTTATCACTACGCCTTGAACGACAACGAAGAAAATGAAATTGCTGTGGCACTGAATGAACAATACATGCCACGTTTTTCTGGTGACCAGCTCCCTACAACAAATACCGGTGCGGTCTTAGCGATTGCCGATAAACTCGACACCATCGTTGGTCTCTTCGCCATCGGGCAGCCACCAACCGGTTCTAAGGATCCTTTTGCCCTGCGCCGCGCGGCACTAGGGGTGTTGCGAATCATCGTTGAGAAAAAACTCGACCTCGATTTGCTGCGCTGCATTGAGCAGGCATGCACTCAATTTGCGTCGCTCAAATTAGAGGACGGTTTGGCTGCACAGGTGTTTGACTTCCTTCTCGACCGATTCCGCGCCTGGTATCAAGCCGAAGGCGTCAGCGCCGAAGTCTTCCAGTCCGTCTATCACTTGAAGCCAAGCAAGCCTTTGGATTTTGCATTGCGTATCAACGCCGTTAATCAATTCAGTCAGCTTGCGCAAGCTCAGTCTCTTGCCTCGGCCAATAAGCGCGTGTCGAATATTCTGCAAAAGCAAGCGGCCGACGGCGCATTAGGCCCTGTGCGCAACGAGCTTTTAGTTGAAGACGCTGAGAAAGAACTTGTCAGTGTTATTGCCCAATGCCGACTGAAAGCCGAGCCGCTGTTCCAAAAGCGTGAGTACACAGAAGGCTTAGAAGCATTGGCCACGAGCAAAGACGCCATTGACGAGTTCTTTGAAAAGGTTCTTGTCATGGATGAGAACCAAGAGCTTCGAGACAATCGCATCAATCTATTAGGCGAGCTGAGGACATTGTTCCTACAAGTTGCTGATATTTCTTATCTCCACCGAAGTTAACGGTAGGCGAGGCAAAGAGTGAAACTAATAGTTCTGGATAGAGACGGCGTCATCAACGAAGACTCCGACGACTATGTCAAATCCGTGGATGAATGGGAACCGATCCCTGGCAGCATCGAAGCGATAGCGCGACTTAGCAAAGCTGGGTATACCGTGGCTGTTGCGACTAATCAGTCTGGCATTGCCCGCGGTTATTTCGATGAATTCGAACTGGCCGCAATGCACCAAAAGCTATGCACGCTGGTTGAGCAGGAAGGTGGCGAAGTAGACGGCGTGTTCTTCTGCCCCCATGGGCCAGACGACGACTGCGATTGCCGCAAACCTAAAACTGGATTGCTCGAACAAATCGAATGTGAGTTTGGCACCAGTGTCGATAAAATCCCCTTTGTAGGCGACAGCGCCAAAGACCTACTTTGCGCAAAGCTTGCTGGCTGCACCCCCGTATTGGTGCGCACTGGGAAAGGAGAACGCACATTTAGCGAATCGACAGAAAATGAACTCGACGGCGTATTAGTTCATAACAATTTGCAGGAGTTTGTCGATTCCTTCTTAAACTCACAAACTCACTAGTGATAAACACCCATGTTTAGTCGTGCAATAACCGCTCTTCGTTCGCTTGTTTTCTACGCAGGTTATTTTGTCGCGACAATCTTAATCTCTTTGATCTGCATGACAGTGTTTTGGTTTATCCCTCTGAAGCGCCGTTTCTTCCTCTATTCTCTTTGGTGTCAGTTTGTGCTTTTTTGGCTGCGTGTGACTTGTGGCGTACGCTACGATATACAAGGCCTAGAACATATCCCTAAGACACCCGTTGTCGCTCTGAGCACCCACCAAAGCGCGTGGGAGACGATATTCCTGTATTACCAGTTATCGCCTGTGTGCCCAATTCTTAAGAAAGAGCTTTTGAAGATCCCCTTCTGGGGCTGGGCCATGCGCCTGCAAAAGCCCATAGCCATTGATAGAAGCAAACCGCGCGAGGCAGGGCGCTCTTTACTGGTACAAGGCAAAGCGCGTTTGAATGACGGCCTCTCGGTGGTTATTTTCCCTGAGGGTACTCGTAGCCCAGTGGGCACCATCAAAGCATTTTCGCGCGGCGGGGCAAAACTGGCCGTTTCCGCTAAAGCCACTGCGTTGCCTGTAATCCACAATGCCGGCTATTGCTGGCCTGCGCATACTATGATGAAAAGACCCGGCGTCATTCGAGTTCGCTTTGGCCCTACGATCGACACTGAAGGTAAAACAGCTAGCGAGGTTGCTCAAGCATACGCAACCTGGGTTGCAGACAACCAAGAAGTGATCACCCAAGACTCCCAATAGCAATATCCTGCTTTTTGACTTGAGCTCCCGTCATATTTGGAATAAGGTGTTTCGATCAAATTTTAGATCGTTCAGCTAATAACAATAAGAACGGATCAAGCCTATGATTATGGACACCCTCGTCCCGAAACAACGCACCCACCCTTTGTGTGCTTACTATCTCATTCAAATTACTCTGAAGCTAACCCTGATACGGGAGCCCGCGCTATGATCACGCTCAAGAATATCTGCAAGGTACACCGCACAGAAGAGATTGAAACTGCCGCACTCGATAGTATCAATCTCACCGTCATCGATGGTGAGTTCGTCTCCATTATGGGCCCCTCTGGCTGTGGTAAATCAACTTTATTGAATATTTTGGGCCTATTGGATACTCCAAGCAGTGGTCACTATTTTTTCAACGACGAAGACATCGCCAATTACAAAGAGTCCCAACGCGCGAGTATTCGCAAAGCCAATATTGGCGTTATATTCCAAAGCTTTAATCTGATTGATGAATTAACCGTCGCCCAGAACGTCGATCTAGCGCTTCTTTATCAAAAAATCCCAGCAGCACAACGCAAAGCTCGGGTGGACGCGGTGCTAAAGCGCGTAGCCATAGACCATCGCAGTAAACATTACCCACAACAACTTTCGGGTGGGCAGCAGCAACGCGTCGCTATTGCACGGGCTATTGTCAGTAACCCTAAGGTTTTATTAGCGGATGAGCCAACCGGGAATCTCGACACTCGCAATGGCGACGAAGTCATGGCCTTGCTAAAAGAGCTTAATCAAGAGGGGACGACTGTCATCATGGTTACCCACTCGGAACACTATGCCACTTATGGTTCACGAATAGTGCGACTACTCGATGGCAAGATTGTGAGCGCTCAAACCGAAGAGGCCGCAGAAGTGGCCCTTTAGTTTCTTGTAAGCCAAATAGAATGAGGAAGACATAGTGTTTCTTAATTATCTGATCGTTGCTTTTAGAAACCTTCGCAAACAACCCGGCTTTACTGCGATCAAAGTACTTAGTCTCAGCCTAGGTTTAGTCTGCAGCATTTTAGTATTGCTACACGTCCAGTATGCCAATAGTTATGACAAGCACTTTGATAACTGGCAAAACATTTATCGAGTGGTCACTAGCATTACATCTAGTTCAAGTCAGTTGATCGATAGTAGTTATATAGCAGAGGGAATTTATCACCCATTGGTGCAAGATTATGGGCAGATAGAACAAAGTGCAAAAATTCGCTACTCATCCGGTCTTTTCATTCAGGGTGAGAACGCCTCTAGTAATAGTTTTCTTTGGGTAGAAGAAGAGTTTATCAAAATCTTTTCTTTCGATTTTCTGCAAGGCAGTGCTCAAACAGCATTGGCTGATCCTAATACTATTGTATTGACACAAAGCACTGCGCAAAAATATTTTGCCAATGAAGATCCAATTGGCAGGGTGCTTACCTTAGACCAGAATACCGACTTACGTGTTACCGGTGTGATCAGAGACTTGCCCCCAAATACTCACTTAGACATTGAGGCTATGATCAATGTCGATACTGGCCGGCAAATTTATGGTGAAGAATTTTTAGATGGTAGTGCTTGGGTAGGGTTTGGCGGCACAATGCTTTATCTAGTGATACCTGTCCCCAGTTCAGCACAAGCACTCCGTACCGATTTTCCTAACTTCGTAGAACGCAACGTACCAGATACGCAACGACCTTTTCTTGAACGAGTCGATCTGAAATTAGACCTAGAACCTTTGGCTGATATCCACCTCTCGCCACGACAAGGCTTCGAAGAAGCAGACTATTCCCGCGTTATAATTCTAGCTGGTCTCGTTAGTTTTGCTGGGCTTATCTTATTAAGTTCCTGTATTAATTTCGCCAATCTTGCGTTGGCACAAATGCAACAGCGGGGCAAAGAAACGGGCGTGCGTAAAACCTTAGGCGCAAGCCGTGCTGATTTATTAATGCAGTTTTTAGTCGAATCAATGTTACTGACATTGATTGCCTTGCTGGCAGCGATTCCTATCATTTATCTTGCCGTCGGCCCTTATACCGCGCTCACCGGCACAGCATTTAGTTTTACGAGTATGTTTGCATCATCGCAAATAGCGCTTATCGTTGCCTTCGTGCTTCTCATTGGCTTTCTCTCTGGTTTGGTTCCGGCACTTCGAATGTCGCGCTTCGCTGTCACTGCTGCCATCAATGGCAAGCGCGATGGGGGAAAGTCTAGCCGCCTGATGCGCTCAGTGTTCACCGTGATTCAGTTTACCTTCGCCGTGGTCTTAGTCATCCTAGCGGTTGGGATTAGTTTGCAAGTACGCCATTTGAACGAACTAGACATAGGTTTCGATCGCCATAATCTCGTTGTGCTCGACACTATGTACAATCCGAGAAACCCAGAACAGTTCAGTTATGACGCGTTGGTAGATGAGTTGCGGCAACACCCTGGGGTTTTAGAGGTAGGCAAAACCCAAACCCCTCCGCCCAATAACGGTGGCTTTAACCCCTGGCGTCATTCAAGTTGGTCTGAAGATCAATCTAGAGCTGCAAGCCATTTAGGAGTAGACGAGCACTATGTCGATGCTATGGGGTTAGAGATTCTTGCAGGACGCAATTTCTCTTTGGACTTTCCTGCGGACTACATGCCAGAGGGTCAACCGGATCAAGAGCAAATCTATGGCATTGTTATCACACCACAAGCAGTGTCTTTTTTTGACCTTGGAAGCAATGAAGAAGCGCTCGATGAAATTCTTGTTATTGGCAATATTAGTTTCAGGGTAGTGGGGGTAGTGAATAGTTTCCGTCTGTCTGGCGGGCTTGAAGACAATTTGCGGTCTACGACAATTTTGCGCGCTGTAAACCAACCAATGCGCACACTTCTAATAAGAATAGACCCTACTCAAATGGATAGCGCGCTAAACCATATCGATACAGTTTGGGATCGGCACCGTTCCGATGCTCCCATTAGAAGAGAGTTTTACGAGCAATCATTTGATCAGCAAATATATGAGCAAACCAATGGAATCAATAGAGCAGCGCAGTTTGCTGCATTAATTACTGTCATCATTGCAGCCTTGGGTTTGTACGCATTGGCATTCTATTCGACCGAGCGCAGAACCAAAGAAATCGGTGTGCGCAAAGTACTGGGGGCTTCCGACCGCTCAATAGTCGTATTGTTGAGTGTAGACTTTCTCAAACCCGTTTTAGTTGCTTGTGTGCTAGCGAGTGTATTGGCTTACTACGCAACCAACTTCTATTTTGCGCAATTCTCTGACTCGGCGAGTATGTCGCCAATAGTCTATATAGAAGTGTTAGTGGGGTTCCTGCTGCTGTCGGTGTTAACCGTGTCAGCACAGTGCATCAAAACAGCGAAAGCAGACCCCGTACAATCTTTACGCTCAGAATAAGCTGATGAGTCTCGAATCACTAATTGGGGAGAGGGGTAAAAAATTTGCGGGCTTAGGTTAAGACATTGTCTTATCCAAGCCCGCTATCTGGCGAAGCAGTTTATGGGTTACATACTATGGTAACTAATTGTTATATATCAAGATTATGAACAGACAGTGCATTAGTCTCGATGAACTCACGGCGTGGATCTACTTGATCACCCATCAAAGTGGTGAATAATTGATCAGCGCCAATGGCGTCCTCGATGGTGACCTGCAACATGCGTCTGCTTTCTGGGTCCATAGTCGTTTCCCAAAGCTGATCTGGGTTCATTTCTCCTAGACCTTTATAGCGCTGCAGATAATGTCCCTTCATGGCATCGGCTGTTAACCAGGCCAAGGCTTCGGCAAAGGTCTTAACTTCTTGTTTGCGCTCACCACGTTGAACAAAGGCACCTTCTTCTATCAAACCTTCGAGTGTAGCGCCAAGCTTAACAATGGCCTTGTATTCGCCTGAGTTAAAGAAATCCATATTGAACTGGTAGTCTTTAGTGAGCCCATGGAATGATTGCTGAATATGGGGCAGATAGACATTACGCTCTTCGTCTTTTACTGCAGTCAATTCATAGCCAACAGCCGTTTTGGGGTGAAGCTTAGACATGCTCGCCCATAGCTCTTGGCACCATTTCGTGACGGTTTCTTCATTCAGGTCAGCCTGGTTCAATTCGCTTGTGAAGATCATCGCCTCTAGCACTTCCGAAGGATACAAACGGTTCAAGCGTTTAACGATCGAGTAGGTGCTGTTGTATTGGTTCACCATCGCATCAAGTGCATCGCCTGAGATTGCCGGTGCCTCTGGGTTCACAAACAAACTTGCACCATCTAGCGCGTTTCTGGTCTGATATTTCGCTAACTCGTCGTCATCTTTCAAGTACTGCTCATTTTTGCCTTTCCTGATTTTATACAGAGGAGGTTGAGCAATGAAGATATGGCCACGCTCTACCAGCTCACGCATTTGTCTAAAGAAGAAGGTGAGGAGTAGGGTACGGATGTGCGAACCATCCACATCGGCATCGGTCATGATGATGATGCTGTGATAACGCAGGTTTTCTGGTGTAAATTCTTCGTTGCCAATACCGCAACCAAGCGCCTTAATCAGCGTGCCGATCTCAGCTGAGCTGAGCATCTTATCGAATCGCGCTTTTTCAACATTCAGAATCTTACCTTTTAGCGGCAGAATCGCCTGATTCTTACGGTTACGGCCCTGCTTAGCCGATCCACCTGCCGAATCACCCTCCACTATGTAGATTTCAGAGAGGGCAGGGTCTTTCTCTTGGCAGTCCGCAAGCTTACCTGGTAAACCGGCAATATCTAATGCACCTTTACGCCGTGTCATCTCACGGGCTTTACGGGCTGCTTCACGCGCGCGAGCGGCATCGATCATTTTATTGACGATGGCCTTGGCCTCTAAAGGGTTTTCCATCAAATAGTCGGTGAAATGACTCGTCATTTCCTGCTCGACCACTGTTTTAACTTCTGAAGACACTAGTTTGTCTTTAGTCTGTGAAGAGAACTTAGGATCTGGCACCTTCACAGAAATAATGGCGGTTAGACCTTCACGCGCGTCATCACCCGTTGTGGCAACTTCTTTGCCTTTTTTCGCTGAAGTTTCTTTATCAATATAGGAGTTCAGGACACGAGTTAGTGCTGCACGGAAGCCAGCGATGTGAGTGCCGCCATCCTTCTGTGGAATATTATTAGTGTAAGGAAAGATGTTTTCCTGATAACTATCATTCCACTGCAAGGCTACTTCTACAGAAATACCATCTTCTTCGCGCTCCGCTGTGAAGTGGAATATCTTGTTAACGGACGTTTTATTGGTATTGAGATAGCTAACGAAAGCCTGCAATCCGCCTTCATATTTAAAAAGGTCTGATTTCCCAGAGCGTTCATCCGTTAGGGCTATCGAAACACCTGCATTCAAGAAGGCGAGTTCTCTAAGTTTTTTGGCAAGAATATCGTAGTGGAATTCAATACTAGAGAAGGTTTGTGCCGATGGCTTGAAGTGACAAGACGTTCCGGACTTATCTGTTTCACCCACAACAGCTAGAGGTGCCTGAGGCACACCATGCACATAATTCTGTTCGTGCACTTTCCCTTCGCGGCGAATTGTCAGCTTCAGTTCTTCCGAAAGGGCGTTTACAACAGAAACCCCTACACCGTGAAGACCACCAGAAACCTTATAACTATTGTCATCAAATTTACCGCCAGCGTGAAGAACGGTCATAATTACCTCGGCTGCGGATACACCTTCGGCATGCATTTCTGTAGGAATGCCTCGACCATTGTCGGAAACAGTCACAGTCTCGCCTGGATGAATGGTGACTCGAATATCGTCGCAATGGCCTGCGAGCGCTTCATCTATAGAGTTATCGACAAGTTCGAAAACCATATGATGCAAGCCAGTGCCGTCGTCGGTATCACCAATATACATCCCAGGTCGTTTTCTTACTGCATCGAGACCTTTAAGAACCTTAATACTCGACGAGTTATATGTAGAATCCTGAGCCATGCCTGTTCTCCTGTTGAAGCGATATATCTGCTAATTCAAAACCCATTGGCAACTGCCAAGACAGCTAGGGCTGTTCTAGCGATGTCATAGGGTTACTATTTTACCATGTTCCACGTGGAACTTACCGGTACTTATGTCTGTAGACCAACAATTTTCTATCTCATCCGCATCTACACAGGTGATGAAGATTTGGCAGCCCAGCTCTTCAAGTAGCTTGCAAATAAGAACTCTGTTTTCATTATCTAATTCAGAAGGAAGGTCATCGATTAGATAGACGCCTTTCTCCTCTGTAAGCTTGTACAACAATTGGCTTTGCGCGATTTTCATTGCACTCACTAGCAGCTTTTGCTGCCCTCTAGAAAGAACATCTGCTGCTGCATTGCGACCGATCTTTATGGAAAGGTCAGCTCTATGAGGTCCTGTCTGAGTGGCACCATAGCGAATATCGCGATCCAGACTAACCGCTAGCGCTTGAGCCAAAGTAGCATCTGCGTCCCAGCCACGCTCATAAGTGATTTTTAAATCTGGAATCTCTATTAAACGGGGAAGGGCATCGTTTAAGATAGGCAGGAATGTCTCCATATAGACCTTACGCTGCTCATCGATCTGAGTGCCCAATTGCGAGAACTCCGTATCCCAAGCCTCTAATTGGGTTTTATCTAATCGTTTTTGTTTAAGAAGTAGGTTCCTCTGAGCAAGGCATTTATTCGCTTTACGCCATGCGAGAGCAAACTCATGTTCCACGTGGAACACTCCCCAATCTAAAAACTTGCGCCTTATCTTAGGGCTACCTTCTAATAGTGAGAAACTATCTGAATTAATAATCTGCAAAGGTAAATGGCGAGCGGTATCAACCCAGCTTTTCTGCCTTTCACCCAAGAGCTTCAGAAGGTGCCCTTGCTTACGGCTTTTATTCAAACCAATGCTTACACCGGCATCTAGCTCTGCAAAAATAACGCAGTCGTCAGACTTAGTATCAATCACCGATTCAATTTTTGAACTACGAAAGGACCGCCCGAGACCGAGCATATAGATAGCTTCAAGCAGGCTTGTTTTGCCACTGCCATTATTGCCAAAGATGATATTGACTCTATCTGCGGGCCGAATCTGTACTCCAGAAAGATTCCTGACTCGTAAAACATCCAGCCTGCAGATAGTCGCCATTACTAGTAGATCAGTTTTGCTGTGTAGGTTTGCAAAATACGCTTATAGCCGCATTGGCATAACTACATAAACAGCTTCTCCGGCACCATCGGCTGACTCGAGAAGGGCGCTGGAGTTAGAATCGAGAAGGGTCATTTTAACTTTTTCAGAAGAAAGCACCGTCAGCACATCCACTAAATAGCTCACATTAAAACCAATCTCTAAAGACTCGCCTTCGTAATCGACTGAAACTGACTCTTCCGCCTCTTCCTGATCAGGGTTATTGGCAAGAATTTTCATTTCAGCATTGCTGAGCAACACGCGAATTCCGCGATACTTCTCGTTGGAAAGAATAGAGGTACGCGCAAAAGCCTGTTTAAGCTCTAGACGATCACCGATAACCAACTTGTCTCCACCTTTAGGAAGCACTCTGTTGTAGTCAGGGAACTTGCCATCGACAAGCTTAGAGGTAAACGTAGTATCAGAAGTGCGCGCACGCACATGGTTTCTACCAAAGACGATCGAGATATCGGCTTCTTCACCTGTTAGAAGGCGGCCAAGCTCGATGACCCCTTTGCGAGGCAGAATTAATTGAACTGGCTCACTGACATCATTTGTCATTGCTACTGTTTGCATGGCTAAGCGATGACCATCTGTTGCGACAACGCGCAAATAATCAGCTGCCAGCTCAAACAACATACCATTTAGATAATAACGAACATCTTGCTGCGCCATAGCGAATGAAGTGCCATCTAACAAAGACTTTAATGCAGACTGAGAAAGGCTTAATTCAATCGTCCCTGGCTCTTCTTCTGTATTAGGAAACTCACCAGCTGGCAGGGTAGCCAGGCTAAACCGACTTCTGCCTGACTTAATGATCATTTTATTCTCGTCTACCGTGAACTCTAGCATTGCATCGTCTGAAAGTGACTTACAAATATCGACCAGTTTTCGCGCTGGTACTGTAATTTCGCCAGGTTTTGTTGTGCCTTCTACCTGCACACGACCAACCAACTCCACCTCCAAGTCAGTCCCGGTTATGGATAACTCCCCATTAGGATCTAAAGACAGCAAGACATTTGAAAGAACTGGAAGAGTTTGTCGACGCTCGACAACACCAGAGACTAATTGCAAAGGTTTAAGAATGGCTTCTCTAGAGATTACAAAATACATAGCTATGTCACTCAGTCAGTTTTATTAATATGGCAATACGTTCATTATCGCATGAAGCAACCGCTATCAGGTGGCCAACGCTCTTAGTAAATTATTGTAATCTTCAGAAAAGTCCGAAGACGTTGTTCGTAAATGCTTCACTTGTTTGCAGGCGTGCAACACGGTTGTGTGATCTCTTCCACCAAAGGCATCGCCAATCTCAGGCAAGCTATGATTGGTCAACTCTTTCGAAAGACTCATCGCCATTTGCCTAGGTCTTGCCACCGAACGATTACGACGCTTTGAAAGCATGTCCGACATTTTGATTTTATAGTATTCCGCCACCAATCTCTGAATATTATCGATCGTGACCATCTTATCGTGTAGCGCAAACAAATCCTTCAGCGCTTCTTTTACAAGCTCTAGGTCGATAGGGCGGCCAACAAAGTTCGCGTGCACAATCACCTTCTTTAACGCGCCTTCGAGCTCGCGTACATGAGAGCGCAGTCTTTGCGCGATAAACATCGCGGCATCACTGGGCAACTCAACATTACTTTGTTCTGCCTTATTAATAAGGATCGCCGCTCGCGTCTCCAGCTCTGGTGGTTCAACTCCGACAGACAGACCCCAACCGAATCGAGACTTGAGCCTTTCTTCTAAGCCATTGATTTCTTTATGATATCTATCGCTTGTTAGAATAATTTGTTGGCCACCTTCTAGCAAAGCATTAAAGGTGTGGAAGAACTCTTCTTGCGAGCGCTCTTTGCCAGCAAAGAATTGTATATCATCAATCAAAAGTGCATCTACTGAGCGATAATAGCGTTTGAATTCATTAATCGCGTTTAATTGCAGCGCCGTCACCATCGTAGCAACAAAGGTTTCAGAGTGCAGGTAAACGACTTTCGCATCTGGCTTTCTGGCAACAAGGTAGTTACCTATCGCGTGCATTAAGTGAGTCTTACCTAAACCTACACCACCATATATAAAGAGTGGGTTATAAGCCCCCCCTGGATTCTCAGCCACTTGCATCGCTGCAGCACGAGCCAGTTGGTTCGACTTGCCCTCAATGAAATTATCAAAAGTATTTTCTGGGTTCAGGCTGCCTTTATGTCTGAGCTTACCATCGATTATCACCTCCATATTCTTGGAGCTGCGTTTAATCAGGCTAGTCGCTCGATTTGGCGGTTGAATGATGTCACGGCTAGGAGGAGTGACTATTACAGACTCATGCCCGGCATTTCGAGAAAGGGTGTTCTCAAGCTTTTCAACGGTCTCTAATGGCACCGCTTGCTCTGCTGAATTTTGCTCACGCTGGCTTTGTGACCCAATCGCAAAGACGAGGTCTACATGATCGTTATCAGAATGCTCTTTTAGCAGTTCGCGTATCCTGCCCAGAAACTTCTCTTTTACCCAATCCAACACAAAACGGTTAGGAGCGTACAAGCGAAGTTCATTGGGTGCAGTTTCTGCATGGAGGGGTCTTATCCAAGTATTAAACTGTTGGGAGGGCAATTCATTCTTTAGACTACTTACACAATTTTGCCAGTTTAGCGAATTCACTCTTCTTATTACCTTCAATAAATCATTTGGAGTTTTAATAAAGAGCAATTCTAGCTTGGCTGCAAATAGTTATCCACACACAATACATTCTAAAGCGATGTTTTTCGAAAAAATTAATTATTTATATTTCAATAACTTATAACAACAAACCCTGTAAAACACAGTGCAAATATCACCATAAAAACCGCCATTGTGTAAAAATATAAGCTGTGGATAAGATGTTATTAACAACGTATAAAACGTAACTCACTGTATTTTTTACAATATCTGCTAGCGAAGATATTTCCTTGTTTTTCTTCTCTAAATAATTGCATTAAGCGCTTGAAACATCTAGAATTCGCGCTCGGTTTAAATCCGGCAAATACACTTTTAAGAAACATTCTGGACATCATCATGAAAAGAACCTTTCAGCCAAGCAGAATTAAGCGCGCTCGTACACACGGTTTCCGTGCACGTATGGCGACTAAAGGCGGCCGTCTTGTAATCAAGCGTCGTCGTGCATGCGGTCGAGCCAAGTTAACAGCCTAAGGCTCTCTCTTCCATCTGCGGTACTCAAGAAAGAAGAACCTGTGTCTGACTTTGGCTTTAGCAAGAAGCTGCGTCTGCTGGGTGCCGCAGATTTCCAACCTGTATTTAAGAACACCCGCTATAAAGTCTCCTGTCAGCAATTGCTTGTACTAGCGACTGACAGCGGCACTCCGTTCCCTCGTCTAGGCCTTGTGATCGCAAAGAAGAATATCGCAAAGGCAGTGCAAAGAAATCGTGTAAAACGACTATTGCGCGAGTCGTTCAGGCACAATCAAAGTTTGCTCCCTACTCTGGACATCGTTATCCTAGCTCGTGGTGGCTTAGGCGCACTTAGCAACGAACAGATTAGAAGGAAAATTGAACGACATTGGGTGGATATCACTCAAAAAGCACGCAAAAAATCCGACACACGAGAAACCGAGAATGCTGGATAAATTTGCTATTGGATTAATCACACTGTATCAGCACACTTTAAGTCTGCTGATTGGTCGGCAGTGTCGTTTTTACCCTACTTGTTCGCATTACACTCAAGAAGCTATTGAAAAACACGGTTTAAGCCGTGGTATTGGTTTAGGAGCTAAACGCATTATGCGATGCCACCCTTGGCATCCTGGTGGTATCGATCTAGTCCCTGAACCAAAAATCTCCATTGAACCCTCAAAGTCATCAACTCTGTAGTAGCAAAACATGGACTCTATTAAATATCTGATTTTTGGTGGCTTGGCCGTCGTTTCTTACTTACTCCTTCTTGCCTGGCAAGAGGATTATCCGCGAGTTCCCGCTACAGAGCCGGTACAACAGCCTGTTCTAAGCGCAGATCAACAGGCTCCGCAGAGCGATTTGCCCTCTGTTGCAGTGACCAATAGCTCTGCAGTGGATATCCCTACTGTTAATAATGCACCGACAGTGTCTATCTCCCAGACCGACACACGAATCACGGTACACACCGATGTTTTGAATGTGGTCTTGGATCGCAATGGTGGTGACATCATTGAAGTGTCTTTACCGGAGTTCAAAAAGAACATAGATGTAGAGGATGACCCGTTCGTCTTATTGGAAAGTAACCCGCAAAGACTCTATGTCGCCAAGAGTGGTTTAGTCGGGCGTAATGGCATCGATTCTAGCCAACGCGCTTTGTATGAGACCCAAGCGGAGACTTATACACTTGAACAAAACGCCGATACATTAGAAGTAGCGATGCGCCATACCGATGCTAACGGTGTCGCGATTACTAAGCGCTTTACCTTCGAGCGTGGTAGTTATTTGATCGACATCACTTATGAGATTAATAACAACACCAATGCTCCGTGGAGCGCTAATGTGTTCGGACAGATCAACCGTACTAATTACCCCGATCCAAGTGCCTCAGGTGGAGGCATTGGTGCGTCATCATTTCTAGGTTTTGCTTCTACTGCCGACGATGACCCATATGCTAAAAACAGTTTCGATGACGTTGACGATGGTATTGAACCATACCAGATGACGGGTGGCTGGATTGCCTTGAGCCAACATTATTTTATTTCTGCTTGGATCCCCGCAGAGAACGCCAACAACACCTACTCAATGCGTAAGAATCCACAAAATAGCAACGAGTATATCGGTGGCTTCACTAGCGCTGAGTTCACAGTGGCTCCTGGTCAAAGCGGTACGCAAAACGTCGAATTTTATGCCGGCCCGAAAGACCAGTATGTTCTAAGAGATATTTCACCAAACTTAGACCTCACCATCGACTATGGTTGGCTTTGGTTTGCAGCATCGCCTATATATTGGTTGCTGCGTCAAATCAATTCCATTGTAGGCAATTATGGTTGGTCTATATTGCTTCTAACACTTACGGTAAAGGTGATCTTCTACAAATTATCCGCTACCAGTTATCGATCCATGGCCAATATGCGTCGTGTTATGCCGAAAATGACGCAATTGAAAGAGCGTTATGGCGATGACCGCATGAAGTTACAAAAAGCCACTATGGAGCTTTATCAAAAAGAAAAGATCAATCCGTTCGGCGGATGCTTGCCGATGCTCGTGCAAATGCCGGTGTTTATCGCATTGTATTGGGTACTAATGGAGAGTGTAGAATTACGTCAGGCACCTTTCATGTTGTGGATTGACGACCTCTCTGTAATGGATCCTTTCTTTGTGTTGCCACTTTTAATGGGTGCGTCGATGTATGCGCAGTCTCTTTTAAGCCCAGCACCTGCAGATCCAATGCAGGCAAAAATAATGCGCTTCATGCCTGTTGTCATGACTATCTTCTTCTTATGGTTCCCAGCCGGGCTTGTACTTTACTGGCTAGCTAACAGTGTACTTGGTATTGCTCAGCAGTATTATATTACGAAGAAAATAGAGAAAGAGTACGAAGCAAAGAACGCGTAATGTGAATGACTCTAAATACTGACAGCGACACTATTTGCGCAATCGCGACACCACCTGGTAGGGGTGGTGTCGGCGTCCTTAGGGTTTCAGGCCCTTTATCGAAACACATCGCCAATACCCTTCTGCATTTCACTCCCGACCCACGACACGCCCATTACAGCAAAATCTACGACTCAAATTCTGAACTGATCGATCAAGGAATCGTAATTTATTTTCCGGGCCCAAACTCGTTCACTGGCGAAGATGTTCTTGAACTGCAAGGTCATGGTGGCTCCTACATTCTCGATCGCCTTCTTAAAGAAGTCTTATTATTAGGCCCACGCCTGGCTCGTCCAGGTGAGTTTTCCGAACGCGCCTTTATAAACGGCAAGATGGATCTTACTCAGGCAGAGGCCATAGCAGATTTAATCGAATCCAGTAGTGAAGAGGCCGCTCGTAGCGCAATAAGAACTTTGCAAGGTGATTTCTCAAAACTGATTTCATCTTTAAGCCAGTCTATTGTCGATCTTAGAGTTTACATTGAAGCCTCCATCGATTTTGCTGAAGAGGAAATTGATTTTCTAACAGAAGGCAAGACAGCTCAAACTCTCGAATCGATTCTTATAGAGCTTGATTCAATACTAGCGCAGGCAAAGCAGGGCGCAATTTTACGAGAAGGTATGTCTGTGGTGATCGCAGGTAAACCCAATGCTGGCAAGTCTAGTCTTCTTAATGCGCTTGCTGGAAAAGACAGTGCCATCGTTACCGATATCGCTGGGACGACCAGAGATACCCTTGTAGAGCAAATCAATGTCGACGGCATGCCTGTACATATAACCGACACAGCAGGGCTCAGACAGAGCGATGATGTTGTTGAAAAGGAAGGGATACGCCGTGCAATAAAGGCTATAAGTGATGCAGATAGGATCATGCTTGTACTAGATGCATCCCAAGATGACGTTGAGCTTTCAATGTTGCCGGCGTTCTTAGCCTCTCTAGGACTAGATGACTTATTCGCCCAAGCGAACATCAATCGCCTTAGTATTGTTCGAAATAAAATTGATCTCATTGATCAGGACAGTTCGGTACGCACTCTGCATTCTGACAATATGGCCATCACCGAAATCTCGCTTTCAGCAAAGTCTCAACAAGGCTTAGAGCTATTAAGACAGCATTTAAAAGACTGTATGGGCTTCTCACCAAGCGGGGAAGGCGGATTCATCGCCAGACGCAGACATCTTGATGCTTTAAAAAGAACAAAGACGTTTTTAGAACAAGCCAAAGCGCAACTTGAAGGGCAACGAGAAGGCGAAATAGTTGCCGAAGATTTGAAGCAAGCCCACCGTTGTTTAGGTGAAATCACTGGTGAATTCACAACAGATGACCTATTAGGCAAAATTTTCTCTAGTTTTTGTGTCGGAAAATAAGTTTTTTTCCACTGTATAAGCCGGTGACAAGCTGTGTATAAAGCTGTCTATATCTAGTAACAATCGGTGGATGGAATTTAGGCCAAAATTTGCTTATGTATAACTTCGCTTGTTCTCCACAGATTGCAAAGCTGTTCTAAAGACCTTAAACATGTTTCGCCCACTGACTTATGTATAGCTTAACTTGTTGTAATTAAAGGGTAATAATAGGTTCTCCACAGAAAATAGCCTTACCATTAATAACATCAGTATTAATATCTTTAAGGTTTTATTAACTATTTATAACTTAATACTAATTAAATCTTTAAAAAGCATTTCACGTTTTCTTCAATAAAATTAAATACTTCAAATTTAGATTCTAAGGCTTATACTTATCGACCCTTTGTATTTGCCCAATGACAGGTGTTTCATGGATTTTTCAAAAAAGTACGATGTGATTGTCGTCGGTGGTGGCCATGCCGGCACTGAAGCGGCTTTGGCAGCTGCGCGCATGGGCGTCAGTACGATTTTGATTACCCATAACATCGAAACTTTAGGCCAAATGTCCTGCAACCCAGCAATTGGTGGGATTGGTAAAACCCATTTGGTGAAAGAGATCGATGCCTTGGGTGGCGCCATGGCTAGGGCCACAGATCGGGCGGGCATCCAATTTCGCGTTTTGAATAGCAGCAAAGGGCCAGCAGTGCGCGCCACACGTGCGCAAGCTGACCGAGTATTGTACAAAGCCGCTATTCGAGAAATGCTCGAAAACCAAGAAAATCTCGATATTTTTCAACAGGCTGTCGATGACCTGATCGTTGAGAACGAGGCGGTGGCAGGGGTAGTGACACAGATGGGGCTGAAGTTTTGTGCGCCCAATGTTGTATTGACTACAGGCACGTTCTTGGGCGGAAAAATACATATCGGAATGGAAAATAGCTCAGGTGGTCGTGCAGGAGATCCGCCCTCGATCGCCCTTGCGCAAAGACTTCGTGCATTGCCATTTCGAGTCGCTCGTTTGAAAACGGGCACGCCTCCTCGTATCGATGCTAGATCTGTTGATTTCTCGGTCATGCAAGCGCAGGCCGGTGACACCCCGATTCCTGTGATGTCTTATATCGGCAGTGCCGACGAACACCCGGAACAAGTCAATTGCTACATCACCTCGACAAATGAGCGTTGCCACGAAATTATTCGCGGTGGTTTGGACCGCTCACCGATGTATACCGGGGTGATCGAAGGTCTAGGCCCACGCTATTGCCCGTCCATTGAAGACAAAGTCATGCGCTTTGCTGATAAGGCGTCGCACCAGATTTTTGTTGAGCCAGAAGGGCTGAACACCCATGAACTCTATCCGAACGGAATCTCAACGAGCTTGCCTTTTGATGTACAGATAGAACTCGTGCGTCAGATTAAAGGCTTTGAAAACGCCCATATCACTCGTCCTGGATATGCTATCGAATACGATTTTTTCGATCCACGAGACCTAAACTACTCTTTGGAAACGAAATTTATAAAAGGCCTATATTTCGCTGGCCAGATCAACGGCACCACAGGCTATGAAGAGGCTGGGGCCCAAGGCTTACTAGCAGGTTTAAATGCGGCCTTGTCAGCACAAGGCAAACCAAGTTGGTGCCCGCGTCGCGATCAAGCCTATATCGGTGTGTTAGTGGATGACTTGATCACCTTAGGGACTAATGAGCCTTACCGAATGTTCACTAGCCGAGCGGAATACCGCTTATTGCTGCGTGAAGATAACGCAGATCTTCGACTAACACCCATTGGCCGTGAGTTAGGCTTGATCGATGATCATCGTTGGGCGTTATTCAGCGAAAAAAGCCAACAGATCGACAATGAGCTAAAGCGACTGAAGAAAGTTTGGATTCAAGCAGACTCAGAGCCGGCCAAAAAGATTAACGCGCTTTTAGACAAACCAATAGGCCGTGAATACTGCCTAGCTGATCTGCTTGCTCGCCCTGAAATTAAGTACGATGCCTTACAGCAAGCTGTCGCAGTCGAAGGGGAGCAGGGCAATGAGCTTCCTAGCGATGTCAAAGAACAAGTCGAGATTCAAATAAAATACAAAGGCTATATCGATAGGCAGGAAGAAGATATTCAGAAGCTGCGCCGTCAAGAAAACACGGAGTTGCCCCATGATTTCGATTACCAGCAAATGCAGGGGCTCTCAAACGAGTTAAAACAGAAACTCGAGAGTGTCCGCCCAGAGAATATAGCGCGGGCATCAAGAATCCCAGGGATGACCCCAGCGGCTGTGTCGCTTTTGTTGATTTATCTTAAGAAATATCAAGCTGTACGTGCAAAAACCGCATGAGTATGGGAAGTTCAAGCGAGCAACTGGATGCGGGCATTGCCAAACAACTGCAGTCAGGGTTAAAAGACTTAGGCTTGTCTTTGTCGCAAGAGCAACAAGGCAAATTACTAGAATATTTAGGTTTGCTGCTTAAATGGAATAAGGCGTTTAATCTGACGAGTGTGCGCGACCCAGCTCAGATGCTGTCTCGTCATATTCTGGATAGCCTCACCATGGTCGACTATATGCAGGGAAGCCACATTTTGGATGTTGGCACTGGCCCAGGTTTACCGGGCATCCCGCTAGCCATCTGCTTTCCAGAAAAACAGTTTGGTTTACTCGATAGTAACGGCAAAAAAACCCGTTTTGTGTTCCAAGCGAAGCTACAACTTGGGCTTAATAATGTTGAAGCCATCAATGCGCGAGTAGAGAGCTATCAAAGCGACCAGCCACTAGACATCATTGTAAGCAGAGCTTTTGCGACATTGGAAGATATGATTAATGTCACGAAACACCTAGTAGTGGCAGAGCAAACGCGTCTCGTTGCCATGAAAGGTTTGTACCCAGAGGAAGAGCTTGCTGCAATTCCTAGCGGATTTGTGATGACGAAGGCTGATCGAGTAAATGTTCCTGGATATATTGGTGAACGACATATCATAGAACTGACAGCCCAGGCTGCGGAGTAGGTTTCGTGTCTAGAATATTGGCAATTGCGAATCAGAAGGGTGGCGTCGGTAAAACCACGACCTCGGTGAATTTGGCTGCGTCTTTGCAGGCGACACGCCGTCGTGTCTTATTAATCGACCTCGACCCACAAGGCAATGCCACGATGGGCAGCGGAGTGGATAAAGCGGATCTCGAACGCTCTATTTACGATGTGTTGATGAAAGAATGTACAGCCCGAGAAGCTATAGTGGAAACCCCTGGTGGCTGTCATTTATTGCCCGCTAACGGGGACCTTACAGCGGCAGAGATTGCACTTCTCAACGTTGAGAATCGCGAACAGCGCCTAAAAGAAGTGTTGGCCAGTGTTGATGAGGACTACGACTACATAGTCATCGATTGTCCGCCATCTCTAAACATGTTAACTATCAACGCCTTAGTGGCTTCCCATGGGGTCATCATTCCAATGCAATGTGAATATTATGCATTGGAGGGGCTATCGGCACTGATGGATACCATTGGCGCAATCAGCGCTACCGCAAACCCTGAATTACAGATTGAAGGGATCCTGCGCACGATGTATGACCCGCGCAGCAAATTAACGCTTGAGGTCTCCGGGCAACTCTTCACCCATTTTGGTGATAAGGTTTACCGCACAGTCGTGCCTCGTAATATCCGTTTAGCGGAAGCGCCAAGTTACGGAATGCCCGTGCTGCAGTACGACAAACAATCCAGAGGCGCTGTTGCTTATCTTGCGCTAGCAGGGGAAATGCTCCGCAGAAATGAACAGCTACAAGCTAAGCAACAAGCTTAAAACAATACGGAAATAAAAATGACGTCGAAGAAAAAACTGGGAAGAGGGTTAGATGCGCTATTGGGCGGGAGTAAACCTAAAGCACCTGCTGCTCTAGGAGACTTGCCTGCACTAAGTACTCAAACAAAAGAGAAAGACAAAGATGGTACTTTGCGCAATATTCCAGTTGATCTGATACAACGAGGAAAATATCAACCTCGGACAGACATGCATGAAGAGGCTCTGCAAAATTTAGCCGCCTCTATTAAAGCGCAAGGCGTTATGCAGCCCATCGTACTGCGTCCTATTTCCGATACCCGTTATGAAATTATCGCCGGTGAGCGACGCTGGCGCGCGACGCAAATAGCGGGGCTGGACACAATTCCGGCCATCATCAAGCCGGTCTCCGATGAAAATGCCATAGCAATGGCATTAATTGAGAATATTCAACGGGAGAATCTCAATCCCATTGAAGAGGCAATGGCGTTAAAACGGCTACAAGAAGAATTTGAGCTGACTCAGCAAGAAGTCGCTGATGCCGTTGGCCGCTCGCGTGCCTCGGTTACAAACCTGCTGCGTTTGATTTCACTGACCCCAGACGTTCGTCTAATGTTGGAGCATGGTGATCTAGAGATGGGCCATGCGCGTGCTTTATTGTCGCTTTCTGAGGCTCAACAAAGCGAGGCAGCCCAGCTGGTGGTGGGCAAAGGCTTGTCAGTAAGGCAGACAGAAGCACTGGCTAGAAAGCTTTTAAGTGACGATGGGCAAGCGAAAAAACCCACAAACGTCAGCGATCCAGATATCCGCAAACTAGAAGAAACACTCTCCGAAACCCTAGGCGCAAAGGTCCAAATCCTGCATACAGAAAAGGGTGCAGGCAAATTGACATTGAAATACAACAGCCTAGACGAACTAGATGGCATCCTCGCGCATATAAAATGAGCGCAAGTGATGTTGATTAGAGCCATCAAACTCCCTATAATGCGACGCTTTGGATGGCAGCGAAGGCGCCACAAAGAGCGCGTTAAGGAAACTTAACTACATCGTGTCGACCATTAAAGCTCCTCCCATCTATAAGATAATAGCCAGCCAGTTAATTGCTGTTGGTGTCATAACAACAGTCGGATACACGACGCTGGGCTGGATAAGTGCTTACTCTTTGCTATTAGGTGGCTTGATTTGCGCAATACCGAATGCTTATTTCACAATAAAAGCGTTTCGGTATAGAGGTGCGAGAGCAGCACAGAGAATTGTCAGAGCGTTTTATGTCGGAGAGGCCGTCAAGATTTCATTGATGTGCGCCGGTTTTGCTTTGAGTTTTGTTTATGTCGAGCCTTTAAGCTCACGAGCACTGTTTGCAGGGTTCATTTTGGTATACATAACCGGTTTGCTGGCAACTTCTCAGCTAATCGATAAAACGAAAAACTAACACAGTGAATTCAAAAGACTAATTCATGGCTAATTCTCACGAAACAGTTGAAACAGCGCAAACTGCAACCGAATACGTTCAGCATCACCTTGGGTTTTTAACCTTTGGTCAGCGCCAAGATGGTAGTTGGGGTTTTGCCCACTCGACTCAAGAAGCCTCAGAAATGGGTTTTTGGGCCATTAATGTGGACTCAATGATGATCTCGGTTCTTCTAGGCATTTTGTTTATTGCCCTGTTCCGATTTGGAATTAAAGGTGCGACGAGCGGCAAGCCAGGCGCATTCCAGAATTTCTTAGAAATTATCGTAGAATTTGTTCAAAGCAATGTTAAGAACAGTTTTTACGCCAAAAACGACCTCATCGGACCTCTAGCCCTAACCATCTTCTGCTGGATTTTCCTGATGAACGCCATGGATTTGGTGCCTGTTGATTGGATTCCGCTACTAGCGCAAACCATTGCAGGAGATTCACACCTCTATTTCAAAGCTGTGCCTACGACAGACCTGAACATTACCTTGGGTTTTGCGATTAGCGTCTTCTTCTTGATCATTTTCTATAGCATTAAGATCAAAGGGCTTGGTGGTTTCTTGGGCGAATTCGCCTTCCACCCGTTCGGCAAATGGGCATTGCCCCTAAACCTTATTCTTGAGCTACCAGGCTTTCTTGCTAAGCCAGTATCTCTTGCATTACGACTCTACGGAAACTTCTTCGCTGGCGAAGTGATTTTCTTAGTAATCGCCTTGGTAGGCTACTGGCAATTACCATTGCATTTTGGCTGGGCCGTGTTCCATATTCTTGTAGTAACCCTACAAGCATATTTGTTCATGATGCTCACAATTGTGTACCTGAATCAGGCACACCAGACTCACTAAACCCTTTAATCACAACTGTGATCCTTTTGTAAAACTTGGAGATAAAAATGGAAACTGTACAGGCTTTTTCTTTGATCGCTGCTGCCATCATTTTCGGCATCAGTGGTGCTGGCACCGCTGTAGCGTTCGGTAACCTAGGTGGCAAACTGATTGAAAGCTCAGCACGTCAGCCAGAATTGGCCCCTAAACTGCAAACTCAGTTCTTCTTGGTTGCAGCATTCGTGGACGTTATCTCCATCATCGGTGTTGGTATGGCGTTCCTGTTCATTTTCGCGAACCCATTCGTTTAAGATCGAACGGATAGTCGGGCGGTTAGCTTTTAGAAGTTAACGACAACTATTTATTTTGAGGTACCTGCATGAATCTCAACGCAACCATAATCGGACAATCGATTGCATTCTTCGTATTCGTCTGGTTTTGCATGAAATATGTCTGGCCTCCGATCACTGCCATATTGGAAGAGCGCCAGAAGAAAATCGCAGACGGACTCGAAGCAGCTGATCGAGCACAACGTGATTTGAATCTTGCGCAAAACAAAGCGGCAGACGAATTGCGTGAAGCCAAGCAGCAAGGTGCTGAGTTAATCGAGCAAGCTAACAAGCGCGCTAATCAAATCGTCGAAGAGGCGAAAGATAAAGCACGCGAAGAAGGCCAACGATTAATCTCTGGTGCTAAAGCTGAAATAGAAATGGAGCTACAAAGAGCGAAAGAAGATCTTCGTGCTCAAGTAGCGGCTATAGCTGTAGCTGGCGCTGAAAAGATTCTGGAATCCTCGATCGATCAGGCGGCTAACGAAGAGCTAATGAAGAAGCTCGCATCTGAGCTATAAAAGGCGATAAGTAAATGGCAGAGTCAATTACATTAGCCAGACCGTATGCGAAGGCAACTTTCGAAGTTGCTTTGGCTGCGAACGAGCTGAGTGCCTGGTCACAGGCACTAAAGTTACTGGCAAGCGTGGCAAAGAGTGAACAGGTGAGTAGATTTTTACTCTCGCCTTCGCTTACTGCACAGCAACAAGCAGACACGCTGATCCAGATTTGCGGTGACGAGCTTTCGCCAAAAGCGCATAAGCTAGTTCACTTACTCGCTGAAAATAAGCGTCTCGTTTTAGTAGGAGAAATCTCCGAACTATTTGAAGCGTTGAAAGCGAATCAAGAGCAGACAGTCGATGTTGAACTGTCTACCGCTTTTGAACTGAACCAAGAAGTTGTGAACAAAATTACCCAGGCACTCAAGACTCGCTTGAACAGAGAGATCAATTTGCAAACGCGAGTTGATCAGTATCTGATCGGTGGCGCAGTCATACGCGCAGGCGATACCGTTATCGATAGCTCTGTCCGGGGAAAATTGACCAAATTAGCCGAAGCAATGAATTCCTAGAAAAACTGGGAATGAGGGAAAAAGCATGCAACAACTGAATCCATCAGAAATCAGTGAAATCATTAAGCAGCGTATCGACAATCTCGATGTTTCCGTGCAAGCGAAAAACGAAGGCACGATCGTCAGCGTTTCGGACGGTATTATCCGCATCCACGGCCTAGCTGACGTGATGTATGGTGAGATGATCGAATTCGACGGCGGCGTTTTCGGAATGGCGTTGAACCTAGAGCGAGATTCAGTGGGCGCGGTAGTTCTTGGTGACTACAAAACTTTAGCAGAAGGGCAAACAGCTCGCTGTACTAAACGTATTCTTGAAGTGCCTGTTGGTCCTGAGTTGGAAGGTCGCGTTGTCGACGCACTCGGTAAGCCAATCGACGGTAAAGGCGCAGTCAACGCAAAACTAAGCTCTCCAGTAGAGAAAGTGGCGCCAGGTGTAATTGCACGTCAATCAGTTGATCAGCCAGTACAAACTGGTTTGAAAGCGATCGATGCGATGGTACCGATTGGTCGAGGCCAGCGTGAGTTGATCATTGGTGACCGTCAGGTTGGTAAAACGGCTGTAGCCGTGGACGCGATCATTAACCAAAAAGGCAAAAACGTTAAGTGTGTGTACGTTGCAATCGGACAGAAGCAATCGTCTATTGCGAACGTAGTACGTAAATTAGAAGAGCACGGCGCAATGGAGTACACCATTGTTGTTGCTGCAAGTGCTTCTGATCCTGCCTCTATGCAGTTCATCGCTCCTTACGCGGGTTGCTCGATGGGCGAGTACTATCGTGACCGCGGCGAAGACGCATTGATCATCTATGATGATTTGACTAAACAAGCATGGGCTTACCGTCAAATCTCCTTGTTGCTACGTCGTCCACCTGGTCGTGAAGCTTACCCTGGTGACGTATTCTATTTGCACTCACGTCTACTAGAGCGTGCATCACGTGTAAACGCTGAATACGTAGAAAAGTTCACCAACGGTGAAGTGAAAGGCAAAACTGGTTCGTTGACGGCATTGCCAATCATTGAAACACAAGCTGGTGACGTATCTGCATTCGTACCAACTAACGTAATTTCGATTACAGACGGGCAGATCTTCCTAGAGTCAGACTTGTTCAACTCTGGTATCCGTCCTGCGATCAACGCTGGTCTGTCTGTATCGCGTGTAGGTGGTGCAGCACAAACTAAGATCATTAAGAAGTTGGGTGGTGGTATTCGTATCGCATTGGCACAGTATCGTGAGCTTGCAGCATTTGCTCAGTTCGCCTCTGACCTAGACGAATCGACACGCGCCCAGTTAGAGCACGGTCAACGTGTAACAGAGCTAATGAAACAGTCTCAGTACTCACCACTTTCAGTGGCAGAGATGGGTCTAGTTTTGTTCGCGGCTAACGAAGGCTTCTTGAAAGACGTTGAACTAGACAAGATCGTAGCATTTGAAAAAGCGCTACTTTCCTATGCAAACAGCGAACATGCTGCAATGCTAGCGTCTATCAACGAGAAAGGTGATTTCAACGACGATATCGCAGCACAACTAAAAGCGACTATTGAGAAGTTTAAGTCTACCCAGACCTGGTAATTGATATTTAAACGGTGAGATATGGCTGTTGGCAAAGAGATTAGAACAAAGATCTCCAGCATTAAGAATACACAGAAGATTACCAGCGCAATGGAGATGGTGGCTGCGAGCAAAATGCGCAAAGCCCAGGATCGCATGGAGCTAGGTAAGCCTTACGCGAAACGTATACGTGACGTGATAGGCCATGTGGCGAATGCAACACCTGAATACCACCACGTTTATTTCAATGAGCGTGAAGTTAAGAACGTTGGATACATCGTTGTATCTTCCGATCGCGGTTTGTGTGGTGGCCTAAACATTAACGTCTTTAAGGCGACAGTTAAGGCAATGTCAGAGTGGAAGCAAAAGAGTGTGGGTGTTGAGTTTTGTGCCATTGGTGCGAAAGCCACTTCTTTCTTCAATAACTATGGCGGCAATGTTGTTGCGTCTATTCGCGGAATCGGTGAAGCGCCGAAAGTGGAAGACGTTATCGGCGCTGTGAAAGTCATGTTAGACAAGTTCGCCAACGGTGACATAGACAAGCTCTATATCGTTGGCAATGAATTTGTAAACACAATGGTGCAGTCTCCGACAGTAGACCAGTTATTACCACTTGAAGCGTCGCAAGACAAAGCATTTAAGTATCACTGGGATTATATATACGAGCCAGAGCCACAAGAGTTGTTAGACGCATTGCTCGGGCGCTACATCGAGTCGCAAGTTTACCAAGCCGTTGTAGAAAACAATGCTTGTGAACAAGCCGCTCGCATGATGGCTATGAAGAATGCCACGGATAACGCTGGCGACATTATCGAAGACCTTGGTTTGATTTATAACAAGGCTCGACAAGCATCAATTACGCAGGAGCTTTCTGAAATTGTAAGTGGTGCAGCAGCGGTATAACGCGGCGCGGTGCAATTGGAAAGCAAACATTTAGTAAAAAAGAATTCAGCTAGATATTGGATTTAGACCTTAAGAGGAACCGAACATGAGTAGCGGTCGTATCGTTCAAATTATTGGTGCGGTTATTGACGTACAGTTTCCACGGGAGTCAGTCCCCAAGGTATATGACGCTCTGTTGGTAGAGGGTAAAGAAACAACACTAGAAGTTCAGCAACAGCTGGGTGACGGCGTTGTTCGTACCATTGCCATGGGCAGTACCGAAGGTCTGTCACGCGGACTAAACGTTAGTGACACTGGTGCCCCAATCTCCGTCCCAGTGGGCTTAGAAACACTAGGCCGTATCATGGACGTCTTGGGTAACCCAATCGACGAACGTGGTGCCATTGGTGAAAAAGAGCGCATGCCTATTCACCGTGATGCTCCTGAGTATGATGAGCTATCAGCTTCTAACGACTTGCTCGAAACAGGGATCAAAGTAATCGACTTGATTTGTCCTTTCGCCAAAGGCGGTAAGGTTGGTCTGTTCGGTGGTGCCGGTGTTGGTAAGACCGTTAACATGATGGAGCTTATTAACAACATCGCTAAAGCCCACAGTGGTTTGTCAGTATTTGCCGGTGTAGGTGAGCGTACTCGTGAGGGTAACGACTTCTACCACGAGATGTCTGATTCGAAAGTTATCGACTTAGAGAAACTCGAAAACTCTAAAGTGGCGATGGTTTACGGCCAGATGAATGAGCCACCCGGTAACCGTCTACGTGTTGCATTGACTGGTTTGACAATGGCGGAAAAATTCCGTGATGAAGGCCGTGACGTTCTATTCTTTGTTGATAACATCTACCGTTACACACTTGCGGGAACAGAAGTATCGGCACTACTAGGTCGTATGCCATCAGCGGTAGGTTATCAGCCAACACTGGCAGAAGAGATGGGTGTTCTTCAAGAGCGTATTACTTCTACTAAGACTGGTTCGATTACGTCTATCCAAGCCGTTTACGTTCCTGCCGATGACTTGACTGACCCATCACCAGCAACAACGTTTGCTCACCTTGATGCAACAGTTGTATTGTCCCGTGCTATCGCTGAGCAAGGTATTTACCCTGCAATCGACCCACTAGACTCTACTTCTCGTCAGCTCGATCCATTGGTAATCGGACAAGAGCATTATGACGTTGCGCGTGGTGTACAGACTGTATTGCAGCGCTTTAAAGAGCTCAAAGACATCATCGCGATTCTAGGTATGGATGAATTGTCAGAAGAAGACAAACTCATCGTATCTCGTGCACGTAAGATCCAACGATTCCTTTCCCAGCCATTCTTTGTGGCAGAAGTGTTTACCAACACTCCGGGTAAGTACGTGCCATTGAAAGATACTATTGCAGGCTTTAAAGGCATTCTTGCGGGTGATTACGACAACATCCCAGAACAAGCCTTTAACATGGTCGGAAGCATCGACGAAGCATTGGCAAAAGCCAAAAACCTGTAATTGTTAAACGCTAAAAGAGAGCTATGAAATGGCTATGACTATGCACTGCGACATCGTAAGCGCTGAAGAGAGTATCTTTAGTGGATTGGTCGAGATTCTGGTCGCAACCGGCACATTGGGTGATCTAGGTATTGCACCTGGTCACGCACCACTACTGACTGCCCTGATCCCAGGGCCAGTACGTGTTGTGTTACAAGACGGTTCTGAGCAGATCTACTATGTTTCTGGTGGTTTTCTTGAAGTGCAAAGCGGTGTGGTCACCGTATTGGCGGATACAGCATTGCGTGCTGACGATGTTAATGAAGCGGCTGCATTGCAAGCAATTGAAGACGCTAATGACGCTATCGCGAATAAGGATTCGGAATTCGAATACTCACGCGCAGCGACTCAACTAGCTGAAGCGGCAGCCCAACTGCGTGCATTGCGACAAATTCGCAAATAAGCGCAGCGCTAGTTGATCGATAAAAAGGGTAGCTTAGGCTACCCTTTTTTTATGTCCCACAAAAAGCAAGTCACCAGTAAGCCATAAACTCGGTTAAACTACGTGCAGTTATGGCAATCGATCATAGATGCTAGGAGCAAAACCAATGAACACCCTAGAAGTTGTCATCCTTGCTGCAGGCAAAGGCACGCGGATGTATTCAGACACTCCAAAGGTCTTGCATAAGATTGGGGGTAAGGCCTTAATTGCCCATGTCATTCAATCGGCACAAGACATCGACGCTAGGGCGATTCACGTAGTCGTAGGTTTTGGTGGCGAACAAGTAAAACAGCAAATCCACGGTGACAATATCAAATGGGCAGTACAAGCCGAACAACTTGGTACTGGTCACGCCGTAGCGCAAGCGCTTCCACAAATCGATCAAGAAAGTATCGTATTAGTACTATACGGTGATGTGCCACTCATTAGGCATGAAACTCTGCGAGAACTGGTAAAATCATGCAATGCCGATTCACTCGCATTGCTGACTGTAAACAGCAGCAATCCTAGCGGACTAGGTCGTATCATTCGCAATGATCAGCAACAGGCAGTGGCGATAGTAGAAGAAAAAGACGCAAGTTCCAGCCAAAAGCAAATCAAAGAAACGAATAGCGGAATTTTGGCAGCCCCGGCAAAGAGATTGGCGCAATGGTTAACAGCATTAAGCCCAAAGAATGCCCAAGGTGAGTATTACTTAACTGACATCATTGCAATGGCAGTAGAAGATAATTGCACCGTGGAAACATTAACTTTAGATGATGAGTTAGAAGTGCTCGGTGTTAATAACAAAGTTCAGCTCGCACAATTAGAAAGGCATTATCAACGCAGGAAATCTGCAGAGTTATTGCGCTCTGGTGTCACGCTATTTGATCCAAGCCGTATAGATATTCGCGGCCACCTTGAGTGTGGAAAAGATGTTGAGATTGATATTAATACGATATTCGAAGGAACAGTAAGTCTAGGCAATAATGTACGAATTGGCCCTAATGTAGTAATCAAAGATTCGGTAATCGGGGATAATACGCAAGTCTTCGCCAATAGCCATATTGAAGAAAGCACAGTAGCTAACAGTTGTTCTATAGGTCCATTCGCAAGATTAAGAGCCGGAACGCACCTAAACAATAGTTCCAAAATAGGCAATTTTGTAGAAACTAAAAAAGCAAATATTGGTAAAGGGTCTAAGGTCAATCACCTAAGTTATGTCGGCGATGCGATTGTTGGTGAGAACGTCAATATCGGCGCAGGCACAATATTTTGCAATTATGATGGCGTAAATAAATTTCAAACACGCGTGCACGATAGCGTATTCATTGGCTCAAATTCAGCGCTAGTGGCCCCTGTTCAGATAGGCAAAGGCGCATCAATTGGGGCTGGCTCTACTGTGACTAAAGACGTCGGTGAAAACGAGCTGGCAGTCGCGCGAGCTCGTCAACGGAATATAGACGGTTGGAAGAGACCCGAGAAAAAATAAAGGCTCAGGAGAATAGTATGTGTGGAATAGTAGGCGCCGTGGCGCAAAGGGATGTATCCGGAATTCTTCTAGAAGGCTTGAGACGTCTTGAGTACCGAGGCTATGACTCTGCCGGTATGGCGCTATTGAACAAGCAAGACAATTCCGTTGACTGCATTAAAGCCCTGGGCAAAGTTGAAAAACTGGCCCAGTCCATGAGCAAACGCGAATTCGAAGGCCATATCGGCATCGCCCATACTCGTTGGGCCACTCATGGCGTTCCAAGTGAAAAGAATGCCCACCCGCACCTATCCGATGACGACATAGCCTTAGTACATAATGGTATTATTGAAAACCACGCTGTACTACGTGAGCAGTTAATCAAAGATGGCTATGCCTTCCAATCAGATACTGATACAGAAGTGGTTGTTCATCTAATCAAGCAGCAATGCAAAGATAATGGCCACAATCTTTTAGACGCGGTCAAAGAAACAATCAAGAAACTCCATGGTGCCTATGGTCTCTGTGTTATCTCGAGCAATGAGCCCGATAAGATAATTGTGGCCCGTAGTGGCAGCCCTCTTGTTATTGGCGTGGGAATTGGTGAAAATTTTATTGCGTCCGATGCTTTAGCGCTTGGCCAAGTTACCGATAGGTTCATCTACCTTGAAGAAGGTGATGTGGCTGAACTAAGCCTTAAAAATATCCGCATATGGAACGCTGGCAAGAAAGTCACAAGGCCTACAACTCATATTGCTAGCGAAGTGGCAGAAGTTGAAAAAGGCGAGTTTGGTCACTTTATGCTTAAAGAGATCTACGAGCAGCCAAAAGTGATCCGCGACACCTTAAGTGGCCGAGTGAGTGATACCCATGTGCTAGAAGAAGCTTTTGGTGTGAAAGCCAAGGCCATCTTTGATCAAGTAAAAAGCGTACAGATAGTGGCATGTGGCACTAGCTTTCACGCCGCGATGATCACCAAGTATTGGCTGGAAAACATCGCAAAAATTTCCTGTTCTGTCGATATCGCCAGCGATTATCGCTACCGTAATATCATTGCTCAGCCTGGCTCGCTATTTGTCACCATTTCTCAATCGGGCGAGACCGCAGATACCTTGGCAGCCCTTCGATACTCGCGTGAACTTAATTATGTAGGCCGTTTGGCAATCTGCAATGTCGCGACAAGCTCGCTAGTGCGCGAATCAGATTTCTGCTTGCTCACTACTGCCGGAAGAGAAATAGGCGTGGCGTCTACCAAAGCATTCACTACACAATTATGTGCACTACTTTTGATGACACTGGTAGTGGCGCGTCGCAATGGTATGCCTGAAGAGGTGGAACTAAAACACGTCAAAGCCTTGAACGAATTGCCTGATTTGGTGGCGAAGACACTCAAGCTTGATGATGAAATCAAAGAGTTGTCTCGCAATTTGATCGACAAGAATCATGCACTATTCCTTGGTCGCGGAATTCAATACCCTGTTGCAAAAGAGGGTGCGCTAAAACTTAAAGAGATCTCATACATACACGCTGAAGCCTATCCTGCAGGTGAGTTAAAACACGGCCCACTAGCATTAGTCGATGATAAGATGCCCATTATTGCGGTAGCACCAAACGATGAATTGCTCGGAAAATTACGGGGCAATCTAGCAGAGGTGAGCGCAAGGGGCGGAAAGCTTTTCGTCTTCGCCGATGAAAGTGCAGGTTTCGAGAATGACAGTAATTGCAATGTTGTTAATGTGCCGTCCATTCCAGAAATACTAGCCCCCATTGTGTACACGATTCCATTGCAGCTGCTTTCCTATCATGTCGCAATCTTCAAAGGCACCGATGTAGACCATCCTCGTAATTTGGCAAAGTCGGTCACTGTTGAATAAAGGCGAATAGGAACCATTGAAGAAACACTTGATCAAAGCGCTCTCGAATATATTTCCTGAAACGTTTACCAATATCGCCTACGACAAACTCGCGAATCCGCAGAGGATGAAACTGCGCGATCACGAACTTGTTGTATTAGATACAGCAAAGCAGCGCGATATTGCATTCAAGGGTTTTCAGATTCGCACCTATGAGTGGGAAGGTGAGGGCGAGGCTGTTCTGTTGATTCATGGTTGGGAGGGCCAGGCAGGAAACTTCAGTGACCTAATAGAAAAACTGCTCAGCAAAGGCATGCGCGTTTATGCCTTCGATGCCCCCGCCCATGGTTATAGCAGCAAGGGCGAAACCAGCCCCTTAGAGTTCGCGCAGTTGGTGGCGCATTTGCTCTTTGAGTTGAAGGTGCAGCGCTGTATTTCCCATTCCTTTGGTGGTGTTGCAGTCACTTATGCCCTTTTTCACAATAAAACTCTGTCTTTAGAGAAATTAGCGCTGATCACGACGCCAGACCGCTTTTCAGAACGAATTAGCGATGTTGCCGATCGTGTTGGGGTGTCCCAAAAGGTTCTGCAACGGCTATTAAAGCGTATGGAAGACATGAACGTGGACGTCTCTAGCCTCAATGTGAGTGATTTCGTCAAACAAATAAATGTTTCTAAGGCTTTGATTTTGCATGATATTAATGACAAGGTGTTGCCGTTTGAGCAATCACGTAATGTCCATCTGAACTGGCCGCAATCACGTCTTATTGAGGTCGAAGGAACCGGGCATTTTAGGATTCTGAGAACCGAATCAGTGCTTGATCAAATAGTGGATTTCATCGCTTGATGGCTTGCAACTTGATCTGCTGCAAAGCCAATGGTCAAAGCGGTTGAGGGGGTCTCGGGCGATAGTGTAGTATTGGCCTCCTTAGTTTTCTGGAGCTCTTCACCCCCCTGTATGAGTTTGCTCATCGCTTTTGTAGTAATTTCCGTCTCCATATCCTTTATTTGTTCACTTCTAGAGGCCGCGCTTTTGAGCGTGACGCCTAGCTATGTGGCGCAACTGAAAAATGAGGAGTCTCCCAGTTACCCAGTATTTAGACAGCTTAAAGATAAGATTGACCAGCCTTTGGCGGCCATTCTCACGCTGAACACCATTGCGCACACTGGCGGTGCTGCAGGGGTAGGTGCTCAGGTGACTGTCCTCTTTGGTGATGGCTATCTAGGGATCGCCTCAGCAGTCATGACAATGGTGATTCTGATCTTCTCTGAGATCATCCCCAAAACTCTTGGTGCCCGTTATTGGCGAAGTTTTGCGCCATTCCTGCCATCTATTCTTACTTTACTAATCTTAATGTTAAGACCCTTTATTTGGCTCTCAGATCACATTACTTCTTGGATGGGAGAGACGCATCAAACCCCGGATCTTCGTTCCGAAATTAAGGCGATGACCAGTTTAGGGCGTGAGTTAGACGAGCTCGATATCGATGAGCAAAGAGTGATCGCCAACATCCTCGATCTGCACGACATTAAGGCCAGAGATATCATGACGCCAAGAACGGTGTGTGAGTATGTCTCTACAACTACAACCGTCACAGAGATGATCGAGCTATCTAGAAAAGACCAATTTTCCCGTTACCCAGTCTTGGACGAAGAGGGTCACCCTCATGGCGTGGTGTTCCGCTCAGATCTCGTAGAGGCAGAGCCCGATCAGCAAGTTAGTGAGCTGATGAAGCCGGTGAAGGTGATTACGGATAACGAAAGCGCTGAGAATGTGCTCACGAGTTTACTGAAAGAGCACCAACACATGTGTTTGGTCTATGACGACTATGGCACATGGTTAGGCTTGTTGACGATGGAGGACATCATCGAAACGATTCTCGGCCAAGCGATTATGGATGAGACCGACGATATTCCCAATATGCGTCGATTCGCGCGCCGGCGTTGGGAACATCGTATGAAGAATATGTAAGGGTAGTGGGGCGAGGCGGCCCTAACTCTTATAGGTTCGTAGTGTACGCAGGTTCTTATTCATACGTTTTAAGTGGTCTTTCAGCATGGTTTTGCGGAATCTTGCCACGCCCATTGCCAACACATCGATTACCAATAGGTGGGCAATGCGCGATGAGACGGGCGTAAACTCATGCTGATCCTCTTCAACATTGACATGTATGGCAATGCTGCATAGCTCGCTTAAGGGCGTGCCAGCAGGCGCCAGGCCTATTACCGTAGCACCGGCCTCAAGCGCCAAGTTAACGCTTTGTATTAAAGCCTTGGTGCGTCCTGATTGGGAAATCGCCACCACTACGTCTTTTTCTGACAATGAAATAGCCGACATGAGCTGAATATGCGGGTCGGTGTAGGCGGCGGTGGATACCTGCAAGCGGAAGAACTTATGCTGGGCATCGGCAGCCACCGAGCCTGACGCGCCAAAACCGTAGAATTCTACACGGCCGGCATGGCTTAATTTGTGAATCGCGGTTTCTAGAATCGTCGAATCCAGCTGATCACGAACCGTAAGCAATGAACCGATAGTGGAATCGAAGACCTTATTGCAGAGGTCGGACGCGGTATCGTTGTCATCGACCGAGAACTGGGAATAACTGCCATTCGCCCCAAGGTGTTGAGCGAGCTGTAGTTTAAAGGATTGAAAACCGTCATAACCGATGGCGCGGCAAAAGCGCAAAACAGTGGGTTCGCTAACCTGCGCCTTTGACGCAACATCAACGATTCGCATATTGATCAACGCGGCACTGTTGTCCAGAATGAAGTCGGCGACCTTGCGTTCTGACTTACGCAGGGCTTCTCGGTGTTCCTTGATTTTATTGATCGGGTTGTGCGATTCCACGCGAATTCCTTTAGCACGGTTAAGCCCGCAATATAGCAGGAAATACAGGCTGTTAACTACCATCACGCCTATACAGAGATAGATAAGAGAAAGACATTGACCGCACAATTAGCATTTCGTTTCCATCCGAGTATCCAGCAGCTTCCAGCATCGACTTGGAACGGCCTTGTAGGCTCGGGCAACCCTTTCCTAAGGCATGAGTTTTTAGCGGCTTTAGAGACTAGCGCAAGTGTGTGTGCAGATACTGGCTGGCAGCCACATCACCTAGAGGTTATTCGAGAAGATCAAACTGTAGCCGTGATGCCGTTGTATATAAAAGGCCACTCCTACGGAGAGTATGTGTTTGACTGGTCTTGGGCCGATGCTTATCGCCAGCATGGCTATCAATATTATCCTAAGTTGCTAACAGCCATTCCCTACACGCCGAGCCAGGCGCCGCGATTATTAGTGGCTAGCTCTGAGGATTTTGAGCAGATGTGTGCAGCGATCACCAAGTCAGTGGTGCAGGAAGCACAGAGATTGGGGGCAAGCAGTTGGCATACATTGTTTCCCACTGCCTCACAGAGCGCATGCTTGGCAAACAATGGCGCCCATCAACGCATGGCGACTCAGTTTCATTGGTTCAATAGAGACTATGAGTCGTTTGAGCATTATCTAGAGAGCTTTAATTCTCGTAAGCGTAAAAACCTGCGCAAAGAGCGTAAAGCGGTGCGCGAAGCGGGCATCACATTCGAGCGACTTTCAGGTCAAAACATTAGCGCCCAGTTGTGGGATACGTTCTATCAATTCTACGAAAACACCTATCATGTGCGTGGCCAGCAAGCCTATTTAACGAAAGGCTTTTTCGAAAGCCTCGGGCGAACAATGCCCCAGAATCTTGTTCTGGTAATGGCGATGAAAGAGGCAACACCCATTGCTGCAGCGCTTAGCCTGCGTGACGAAAATACACTCTACGGGCGTTACTGGGGCTCTTTAGAGGAGTATCAATTTTTGCATTTCGAGACTTGTTACTATCAAGGCATCGAATATTGTATTGAGCAGAAGCTGAAATCTTTCGACTCAGGGGCGCAAGGCGAGCATAAGATTCAACGCGGTTTTGAACCGATAAGTACTTATTCCAATCATTGGATAGCCGATGAACAGTTTGACGCCGCGATTGCCGACTTCCTTGCAAAAGAGAAAACCTATATAGAGCAATATAAAGAGAATGCTTCCGACTACTTGCCCTTTAAGTCGCAAGTAAAAATGGGTATCCGGAATTTCTGGTTGATAAAATGCCAAAGATGTAAAGAAGAAAATCTTTCTCAGCGGATTATCTGATTGATCCTCTTCAGCCTACTCTACTGCCAATTTTCTGTTTCCACCTTCGCCTGAGTCTTCATAGCGATGCTGACTAGGGAGGACAGCGAGAGCTGGGCAAGCGTCAAAGCGGTTCTGGTTCATGCGCAATCCGGACACCTGCACAACATTCCTCTTGTAAGAAACCGATCAAATTCTCTAGGTGCCCATACTCGGGTATACAGACAATCGTGCGGCTATGTTTCTCCTGCCGGATCAGCCCTACCTTGGCCATGCGCGCAAGGTGATGTGATAGCGTCGAAGCAGGAATACCCAGCCCCTTCTGGATATCTCCGACCGAAGCCCCATCATGGCCAGCTTTGACCAGAAAGCGGAACACGGACAGTCGGTGACTATTCCCTAGCTCAGCTAAGCTGGCTGCAACCTTTTCGTGATCCATAGCACGCCCCAATAATTCGATGTTTCTAGAATTATAGTTGACAGGTCGGATAAACGCAAGTAGGCTGCGTACATCATTTCGACAATACTAGAAATATAGGAGTAATATTGAATGTCATCTCAACTCCAAGACGCTCTAGGCATGTTCGCCTTTCTCGCTATCGAGCTATCGGTTTTATTCATTGGCATTAGCTTGCTGGTCGGAGTTCTTCAACGTCACATCCCACCATCCAAGGTGGAAGCGTTACTGACTTCCAGTGGGAAGCGAGGCTATTTTCTTGCTGCTGGTTTAGGAGCTATAACGCCCTTCTGTAGTTGCTCGACTATCCCCATGTTGAAAGGGTTGATTCGGGCACGGGCCGGTTTTGGGCCGATGATGGTGTTTCTTTTCTCATCTCCGTTGCTGAATCCTATCGTCGTCGGCCTGCTGGTTGCCACGTTTGGATGGACACTTACTGCTATCTATGTGCTCGCCGCTTTGGTGGTCGCGGTAGGTGCCGGATGGCTGCTTCACACGCTTGGCTTCGAGCGTTATGTGCGCCGGACGGCGACACAAGAGAGCAGTGGATGTAGTTCATCAGCAAGCCCGTGCAGTGCTACATCGACCGCATCGAGTTGCGGCACCAACAGCTGCGACACCACTCCGAAGACGGCTTCTTGCGGGGCTGATAGGAAGACAACAGTCTCTACGTCTAGCGAATGCTGTGACAGTCAACCCACTGTCACGGTTAAGAAAGAAGGGAAGTACAGTGGTGTGTGGCGGGAAGCTTGGTCGGACTTTATCGATGTGTTGCCTTACCTGCTCATCGGTATTGCGATTGGCAGCGTGATCTATGGTTTCATGCCCACTGACTTATTGGAGCAGTATGCAGGCCCAGATAATCCCTTTGCCATTCCAGTTGCCGCTGTCATCGGCGTGCCGTTGTATATTCGCGCTGAAGCCGTCATACCTCTGGCAGCGGCTCTGATGGCCAAAGGCGTGGGTGCCGGGACGGTGCTAGCGTTGATCATCGGCAGTGCCGGAGCCAGCCTGACTGAGCTCATTCTGTTGCGCTCTTTGTTCACGCTGAAGCTTTTAGCGGCGTTTTTAGCAGTCATTTTTGCTATGGCGATGATTGCCGGTTACGCCACCTACCTGTTTTTCTGATCAAGGCGGGAGATGATTAATTCGTTAAGCCTTCCTGGGTACCAGTTGGTGGATTCTGATGAGCAGAATGAAGACATACATTTTCGGCTTGAAGCACCTACACCAGTAGCCTGCGAGGGGTGCGGCGTGCAGGGTGAGTTCGTGCGGTTCGGCAAGCGTGACGTTCCCTATCGTGATCTGCCCATCCACGGCAAGCGGGTCACTCTCTGGGTGGTCCGCCGCCGATACACCTGCCGGGCCTGCAAGACAACATTCAGGCCCCAGCTACCGGAGATGGTGGACGGATTCCGTATGACACTGCGGCTGCATGAGTACGTGGAGAAGGAATCCTTCAACCACCCCTACACCTTTG
>CAJXSF010000014.1 GCA_913061515.1 uncultured Gammaproteobacteria bacterium
TGTTAAGCCTGCCGCCAGCGTTCAATCTGAGCCATGATCAAACTCTTCAGTTTAAGTACTACTTACTCCTGCGCTATACAACAAACCGTACTACTTAATCGGCCTATCAACACAGAAGCAATCATTCATGCTCAAAGTCACAACATACTGTCTTTTAACTTAATAAAATAACGCAGTTGCTTACCTTTGATATTTTTGCAATGTTCGCAAAGCCATCACGGCAAGCACCCACCTCTATTACTTAATCTCTACTTTTTAAAGAACTCTTTTCCTAAACCTTCGTGGTTAGGAGGAGGCGTATTATACGCACTCTTTGTTACTTGGCAAGCGTTGATTGTAAATATTTTTCAATCATTTGAACTCTCCGTAGATCGTTCCTTGCCGTCCCTTGCACATATCGTCACAAGGGCGCGCATTATGCCACACAGATTTCATCTGGCAACTAGAATCTGCACTATTTTCAAACTAATTTGTATAAGCCAAATGAAATAGCTTTTTGCCTCTTTTGAGGACGAAATATCTACCAAAAAGCGCTGACTCTATGTTAAGGGTTGCAGCATCAGATTCGACGCGCTGACCGTTCACACTTACCGCATTATTAGAAATAAACTCTCGCGCCATCTTGTTAGATTTTGCCAAGCCTGTTTCTACTAATACTTCTACTATCCCTTTAGGCAAGCTCTCGACATTAGTCGAGGGCAGTCCATCTAAACGCAGCTGCTCACAATCCGCCTCGCTTAACTCCCCAAGATCACCAGAGAACAATGCAGCGCTAATCCGCTGGGCTGCTACAAGCCCCTCCTCTCCATGAACAAGACGGGTTACCTCTTTGGCAAGGATGCTTTGCGCCTCGGGCTTGCTTTGCGAGGCTTGGTCCGCCAGCTCTATTTCTTTTATCTGCTCCACCGACAGAAACGTAAAGTAACGTAAAAACGTGTATACATCGGCATCCGCCGCATTAAGCCAGAACTGGAAGAAGGCATAGGGCGAGGTCTTTTTACTATCGAGCCAAATAGTGCCAGTCTCTGTCTTACCAAATTTCTGACCGTCTGCCTTGGTAACCAAGGGAGTGGTCAAACCGTAAACCTGAGCGCGATGCATGCGTCGGGTTAAATCGATCCCACCTGTAATGTTTCCCCATTGATCACTACCACCAATTTGCAGCACGCAATTGTGGCGCTTATACAATTCAGCGAAGTCATAGGACTGCAGAATCATATAGGTGAACTCAGTAAAAGAGATTCCCGCCCCCTCTCTATCTAAACGCTGCTTAACAGACTCTTTTTGAATCATGGCGTTTACAGAAAAATGCTTACCCACATCCCGAAGAAAGTCTAGGACATTTGTGTTCTTAACCCAGTCCAAGTTATTGACGACAACAGCGGCATTTTCACCAGTGTCGAAATCCAGAAACTGCGCCACTTGGCTTTGCAATCTTTCTACCCAAAATTCAACAACATCGTTGGAGTTCAATTGGCGTTCGGAGGCCTTAAAACTTGGGTCTCCAATAAGACCTGTCGCACCGCCAACTAGGGCGATCGGCTTATGGCCTGCGTTTTGAAATCTTCGCAAGGTTAACAAAGGTACGAGGCTACCTATATGCAGGCTTTCCGCCGTAGGGTCAAAACCACAATAGAGTGTTCGACCTTGCTCAAGCACGGACTTCAACTCCTCCCCCGAGGTCATTTGCGACAATAAGCCCCTACTTTGAAGATCCTCAATAATATCTATAGATGTAGCCGTCATAAGTGATTCCTAAACGCTAAATTATTATCAGCCCTGCTTTCCCTATATAGTGGGATAAAAAAGCGACATGCAAGCACATACTTATATTGACTTGCGAAACGGCCGCAGATTTTACACTACTAATCGGAATAAGACTTGACCTGCCCCCGAAAAGTCATAAGAATTGCCGTTTTGAGCGCCAATGTCGGGCTCGCAGCGTAGTAATAAGAGACATAACATCATTAATTTCATGGGTTTTTCGAAATTTGCAAAGCTTGTAGTGAGCAAACACTACCCTCGCGACCATTTAATGTTAGCTAGCGTGTTGAGCGCAGCTCTCGTGGTCACAATGGTATTTACGCCAAAGCAGTCCGCTCATGGCGCGAAGATTATGGCGCTGCCAACACAAGAATCACCACTAGCACTTATTCCCCACACCCCTGCTGACTCCTCTCTAGTAGACATGGTGATCTCAAACACCGAGCAGAACGCCGAATTCGCACAATGGACTAACTTGGAAGTCCAATCTGGCGACAATCTCTCTGCCTTGTTCACTAAGGTGGGGCTAAGCGCACAGGATATGTACCGCGTTCTAAATAGCAATGAAGAGGCAAAAGTCCTTAACCGCCTATATCCCGGCTACCAATTAAGCTTTCACATCCCTGAAGAAGGCAAGCTCAACCAACTTAAAGTATTAAAATCGCCACTCGAAGGCTACCTATTTACTTTGAATGATACCGGCTATCAGGTCGAACAAATCATTCGCACTCCCGAAGTTAAAACCACTTATAAAGAAGGTGTAATCAACGACAGCTTGTTTATGGCCGCCAAGCGTGCCGACATCCCCGCGATCTCGATCATGGAAATGGCCGACATCTTCGGGGGCGTTATCGATTTCATTCTAGACCCTCGTGATGGCGACAACTTTGGCATTCTCTATGAAGAGAAATACTTAGACGGCGAATTTATAGGCAATGGCGACATTATCGCCGCCCAGTTCACCAACCAAGGCAAGCAGTTCACTGCCGTGCGCTATATTAATGAAAATGGCGATGTCGGCTACTACAGCCCCGAAGGTGAAAGCATGCGCAAGGCTTTCCTGCGCACCCCGCTTGATGTGTTCCGCATTAGTTCAAACTTCAGCTTAAGCCGTAAACACCCAATTTTGAACACTATTCGCGCGCACAAAGGCACCGACTACGCAGCTCCTAAAGGCACACCTGTACGCGCAACTAGCGATGGCGTTGTCACATGGGCCGCACGCAATGGCTCGTTCGGCAAACTCGTAGTGATCCAACATCGCGGAGAGTTTGAGACCAAATATGCGCATCTGAACGATTACGCCAATGGCATCAAAAAAGGCTCACGCGTACGACAAGGCGAGATCATTGGCTACGTTGGACAAACCGGCGGCGCCACAGGGCCGCACTTGCACTACGAATTCTTGATCCGCGGCGTGCACAAAGATCCACGCACGATAGTCGATCAATTGCCGCAGGCGGTTTCACTAGACCCTATAGAACTGCCCCGCTTTAAAGAGCAAACTAAAAATCTTTTGGAGCGCTTCCTACAAGAGAGCGTTGACTCTCGAATGCTCAGCCTGAATCACGTCGACGCTAATTCCCAGTTACACTGAGCTCGAGTTTCATCGAAGCTTACCGCTAGCAATACACTCTTAGCATTAGGACGGTTCCGCAATGTCGACTCATGAATATTTCATCGGCCTGCTGTCAGGCACCAGTATCGACGGCGTCGACTGCGTAGTCGTAGATTTCGCACAGACACCACCAGCCCTGGTTGGCACTCATACCGAATCAATCCCCAGTGACTTACATCGCAAAATTCACGCCTTGTGCGCCGATGAGAAGATATCGCTGATTGACTTAGGCGAGACGGATGTCGAGCTAGGCCGCGTGTTCGCCAAAGCGGTCATGCAACTTTTAGACAAGTGCGGCCTAAAACATAGCGATATTCTGGCCATCGGTAGCCATGGGCAAACTATTAAGCATCACCCAGTAGGCCAGAACCGCTTTACGCTCCAGATCGGCGACCCCAATACTATTTCTTATCTCACCGGCATTTGTACCATTGCGGATTTCCGCCGCAAAGACATGGCAGCTGGTGGGCAAGGTGCGCCGCTCGCACCGTTATTCCATCAAAGCTATTTTGCCTCGAAAGAAGGACGACGGGCAGTTCTGAACTTAGGAGGTATCGCCAATATTTCTTTGCTTGCCCATGAGGCATTCGATTTGATCGGCTTTGATACTGGGCCTGCAAACGTTCTTATGGATGGCTGGATCAATGCAAAGAAACAGCTCCCCTATGATGGCTCCGGGCAATGGGCACGAACAGGCACTATTATCCCCACACTCTTACAAGCCATGCTAGAGGAGCCGTATCTACAGAAAAGCCCTCCTAAAAGTACGGGTCGCGAGCTCTTCAATATGCCTTGGTTGCAAAAGCATTTGAGCGCTCTACCTGAGTACCGCGACGAAGATGTGCAAGCAACATTGCTAGAATACACAGCGACCACCGTCGCCAATAGTGTCGATTGGCAACGCGCAAACATAGATGCGTTGTTTGTTTGCGGAGGTGGCGCCCAGAATGCTTATTTGATGGAGCGCCTGCAGAACTTGCTCAAACCTATAAAGGTGGCAAGCAGCAGCGAGGCGAATCTTGATCCGCACTGGGTAGAGGGGTTTACTTTTGCTTGGCTAGCGAGAAACGCCTGGTATGGCGACCCAGTTGACGCAAGGTCGGTTACAGGATCGCAACAAGTGACTATCTTAGGCGGAATATACGAGTCAGACTCAAACGGAGAATGACGAACCACAACCGCAGGTGGTGGAGGCAAGCGGGTTGATGACGACAAATTTCGCTCCCTGCAGGCCTTCTACGTAGTCGACTCGCGCACCAGTGAGATATTGATAGCTCAACGGGTCTACGACTAACTCGGCGCCATGATTGCTGACGACCGTGTCATCCTCATCAAACTCTTGATCGAAACTAAACCCATACTGAAAACCTGAGCAGCCTCCACCGGTGACGAAGACACGCAATTTCAATTTAGGATTGCCTTCTTCGCTGATCAGGCTTTTCACCTTTGCAGCGGCATTCTCTGTCATCGAAATAATTGTAGGGTCATGAGATTGAACAGCAGACATTGGGGCACCATCGATTTGTAAACATACGCATAGAGTTACAGACTGCGCAGTAAAAGGGATTATGGCTAAGTCCGAGTATTTTAGTCAACTATTGTTTCGTCTTCCTCGTTGGACGAGGACCGATCAGAGTGCGATTTACGTTCCAGATTCTCATAGGCCAAAGCCTTGGCTTGCGAGGCGGACAGGCGTTTTGCTTCATGCTGAGCGCGTGCAATATGCATCAAGTTGCCATTAACCTCCGAGCCCATCACCATTTCAATGAGATTATAGAAGACATTGCCCATCACCACCGCTTTAGCGGCTAGCTCCAAATGTTTGGAGGAGTGCACATCGCCTTTCACCAAACCATTGACCACTGCAGAGGGAACCCAGACTTCCCCCTCTATAACGCCGGACTCAGCGATGCGTATCAGCGCTCCGGATTCATCGTCGGCGTAGACATTGCCCTTGATTCGCCCTTCGACTATCAGCTCACCGGTGAAACGCAAATCACCTACGATCTCTGTTTGTTGCGAAATCAAAGTATGTGCAGGGCCAGACACGCTCACTTTCTTGTTATTCGACTTAAACATTATTGCGCCTCCACGACACTCCAACTAAAGATTTTCTCTACTTTAATTGCCGTGGGCTTGTTTGACTCGGCAAGCACTTCAACTTGATCTGGAGTAAAGCCTTCGGGCAACTGCAACTCACCTTCGATGTTCTGAAAATAACGGAAATTCAAGCTAGGCTCGAACTGAGCAGACTCTGCCACCAATTCATCGATTGGCAGCACCAGTCTTTCAGCCGCCAAGTGGCCAATGATATTGATTTGCACATTGCCCTCAAGGACTTTGTCCCCCGCCCCGGCTTGCCGAAACACAGCTCGGTATTGATAGCGGCTCACATTATCAATAGGGGTCACGTCGAACTCGGCAATGATGAGCCCTAGCTCGGTACTCTCCGGCGCCATCACCTGACGGTAGAAAGAGACATCCTGTTCGAGCTGCATAATGCGTTCGCGCAGCGCACTAATGGTGCCCTGCACCTCTTCGTTGGCGCGCCTATCGACTATATTGCTGCGCCCAGAAATGGCAAGCTGCGAGCGAAGCTCATCGAGTTGTTCTTGCGTCTCACTAAGGGCCTGAGTCAGGCGTTCATTGTCGGCGCGGTTCACCAGATGTTGCTGCTGCGCCACATGCAGACCATAGAAATAGGCTGCCGCTGCCGCGGCGAAGAAGAACACAATCAGAAAAATACTAAGGGATGCGCGATACCATGGCCGGTACGGAACGACGACCATTCGCTGCTGTTTACTGCCTTTGACAACGTTCGGCATGGATCCCCTAGTACACTGTTGATTTGTTACGGAAGGAAAGCAACGTTCTGCAAACCTTCGCTCTCATCAAGACCAAACATAATATTCATGTTCTGAATGGCTTGGCCTGATGCTCCTTTTACCAAATTGTCGATCACTGACATCACAACGACTGTATTACTGTTTTCAAGATAGCAAACGCCTATCTGGCAGCGATTTGCACCGCGCACATTGCGAGTGGCGGGATACTGGCCTTGCGGCATTACATCGACAAAGGGCTCATTCTTAAAACGCTCCTCGAACACAGTCTGCAACTGCGCTGCATCTTTGCCTGCTTTCATCGGTGCATACAATGTCGCGTGAATACCGCGAATCATTGGCGTTAAATGCGGCACAAATGTCAGGCCTACGTTTTCACCCGCATATTGTGTCAAACCTTGCGTAATCTCTGGCAAATGACGATGACCGGAAACTCCATAGGCACTCATCGATTCTGACGCTTCTGTTAACAATGCCCCAATAGCCGCTTTGCGTCCTGCGCCACTCACGCCCGACTTGGCATCAGCAATCAGCCCAGTGGTCTCAATTAAGCCAGCCTCTAACAATGGCAAAAACCCTAGCTGAATTGCTGTAGGGTAACAACCAGGCACTGCTAGCAATTGAGCATTCACAATCGCTGAACGGTTGACCTCAGGCAAACCATACACCGCCTCATTGATATACTCTGGGCACTCGTGGGCAACTTTGTACCATTTCTCCCAAACTGCCTGGTCGCGCAATCTAAAATCTGCCGACAAATCGATTACTCGAACACCGCGTTTAAGAAGCGTGGGCACAGTCTTCATCGCCACCGCATGCGGCGTCGCGTAGAAAACCACATCACAGTCAAACAGGGCTTCTGAGTCCGGTGCTGTAAACTCTAGATCCAGCACGCCGCGCAAATTAGGGAAAAGCTCGGCAACTGGGCTACCTTGCAATTCGCGTGACGTGATGACATCGATACTCACATCCTTGCGGGTTGCGAGCAGACGCAATAGTTCTACTCCGGTATAGCCAGTGGCTCCAACAATTCCGATCTTGATCACGGGGTCCTCCTAGGGTGTTATGCATGAGCATAAACATTGAAATTCGAGCGAGGCATGATACCCCTGTTTTCACGCTGTATCCATTTTATCAGCTGTGCTAGTGTAGCCCGCTTTAGCAATAGGCTAATGGTCATCTATTTGTTTAAAGGGAGGGCGAAATGCTCTGGGTCAAAGCATTCCATATTATTGCGGTCATTTGTTGGTTTGCCGCTATCTTCTATCTCCCGCGCCTTTTTGTCTATCACGCGGCAAGCAGCGATACGATCAGTAAAGAACGCTTCGTCATAATGGAGCGCAAACTCTTCAACGGCATTGCCACGCCCTCGGCGATTGCCACGCTCGTTCTCGGCTTTTGGCTCATCAGTTTCAATCCTTCGTTTTACATGAGCGCCCCATGGATGCACGCAAAGCTTAGCTTGGTTGCTTTGCTCCTTATTTACCACGGCTTTTGCTGGCATTTCATGAAACAGTTTCGCGCCGACAACAACACAAAAACCCACGTGTTCTACCGCTATTTCAACGAAGTCCCTGTTTTCATGCTTATTGGCATTGTCATTTTAGTGGTCGTTCGCCCCTTCTAGGGCATAATAGAGCCTACTTCATTGACAGGATGAAATCGTGGACACTGACATCACCAGCAAGCCAAAAGTCCTGTGCTTCTCTGGCTTAGACCCATCCGGCGGCGCAGGCATTCAAGCCGATATCGAAGCCTTGTTCAGTGCCGGCTGTCATTGCCTACCCGTCGTCACGAGCCTTACGGTCCAAGACACTCGCAACGTGATGTCAGCCGAGGCTGTCTCGCCAGCATTGCTAGTGCAACAAGCACGGGCAGTGCTCGAAGACGTTTCCGTGCAAGTGATTAAGATTGGGCTGCTTGGCAATGTTCAGACCATTGAGGTTGTTCACACCCTGTTAAAAGACTACCCAGAAATCCCTGTCGTATTAGACCCCATTTTATGGGCAGGCGGCGGATTTGAGTTTTCAAAGGACGATATTGTCGGAGCGTTGCGGTCCTTACTATTACCGCTCACCCATGTGCTAACCCCCAACACCAACGAATTATTCGCACTAAGCCCAGGGGCCGATACGCAAGATGCCGCTGCGAACAGCTTATTGGACCTAGGTTGCAAGCACTTACTCGTGACGGGCACGCACGCGCAAAGTGAGCAGGTTATCAATCAACTGTATACTGCACATCAAGCCCCGCTTCGTTTTGAATGGCCCAGGCTCGCCAATGAATATCACGGCTCTGGTTGCACACTGGCCTCTAGCCTAGCCGCTTACCTAGCGCATGGGTTTGAAATGAACGAAGCCGTTCATCGCGCACAGCAATACACATGGGAATCATTGCAAGCCGGCACCAGACCTGGCTTTGGCCAGTGGCTACCCAACCGCAGTTATTGGAACGCCTAATTAGCCCTATGCCGAATCCTTTTCATGGCGTGTACGCCATCACAGATGAAACGCTCCTGCCGGGTGCGCAGCTGCAAACGGCAGTAGAGCAAGCTCTTCAGGCAGGGCTAGGGCTTTTGCAGTATCGCAATAAAAAACTTCCATGGCAGGCTCGCTGCGATGAGGCCGCTCGATTACTAACTCTATGCCGCCGTTACAATACCCCTTTATTAATCAACGACGATGTCGACTTGTGTCTCGAATCGGGAGCTGATGGCGTACACCTAGGGCAAGGTGACACCAAGTTAGTAGAAGCTAGACAGCGACTAGGCACACAGGCACTGATCGGCATCACTTGCCACAGCGATCTGCAACTAGCATTGCAAGCTCAAGATAAAGGGGCAGACTATGTCGCATTCGGCCGCTTCTTTCCCTCTGCCACCAAACCCAATGCGCCGCCCGCATCGATCGACGTTTTGCGAGCTGCCCGCAAGGAGCTTTCCCTGCCTATTGTTGCAATTGGCGGCATCAATGCCGAAAATGGCGGTACTTTGATAGACGCTGGCGCAAATATGCTCGCGGTCATTCATTATCTTTTTGCCAATCCAAACATCGGTGCAAGGGTAGAAACACTGAACTCTCTCTTTAGCCAAACGATTAGCCGTTAAGTCATATCGCAAACAAGGAATCCAAATGTCAGAAAAACTCACAAATCGCTCTGCTGCGTTATTCGAAGAAGCAAAAAAATATATTCCCGGTGGCGTCAATTCCCCCGTGCGGGCATTTCGCGGAGTTGGCGGCAACCCACTGTTTTTTCACGGTGGTGAAGGAGCCTGGTTGACTGATGAAGACAATAACCGCTACATCGATTACGTGGGCGCATGGGGACCATTGATTCTTGGGCACCGTCATCCTGACGTCATCGAAGCCCTACAAACCCAACTAAGTCACGGCCTAGGTTATGGCGCCTCCACTGAAGCGGAAGTCACTATTGCTAAGACTATTTGCAAGCTGGTGCCATCGATCGAGCGCGTCCGCCTAGTGACCTCAGGTACCGAAGCGACAATGAGCGCGATTCGCGTAGCGCGTGGCTATACTCGCCGCGACAAAGTAGTGAAATTTGAAGGGTGTTATCACGGCCACGTCGACGGCTTGTTAGTCAAAGCTGGCTCTGGCGCGCTGACTCTTGGCGAGCCTGACTCCTTAGGCGTTCCCAAATCCTATACCGACCAGACCTTCGTGCTGCCTTACAACGATATCGAGGCGCTGGAAAAACTCTTCGAGGCCCATGGCAAAGAGATCGCCTGCATCATCGTTGAGCCTGTTGCTGGCAACATGAACATGGTGCCACCGGTACCAGGCTTTCTTGAGAAGATGCGCGAACTATGTGACCACTACAAAAGCGTTTTGATCTTTGATGAGGTCATGACAGGCTTTCGAGTTGCCCTAGGCGGTGCGCAGGCGCATTACAATGTAACGCCAGATATGACGGCACTAGGCAAAGTCATTGGCGGTGGCCTTCCTGTCGGCGCCTTCGGCGGCAAGCAAGAAATCATGGAAATGGTTGCTCCCATGGGCGCTGTGTATCAAGCGGGCACTCTCGCAGGCAGCCCGCTAGCGGTTGCCGCTGGCATGGCAATGCTCAACGCCATCCAAAAGCCAGGTTTCTATGACGCCCTCAACGCGCGTACATTGGCTCTGACTACCGGCCTAAAAGAGCGTGCTCAAGCGGCCAATATCCCATTCACTAGCCATCAAATAGGCGGCATGTTTGGTTGCTTCTTTAGCGGCGAAGAAAATATTCATCGCTTTGAGCAAGTGATGGCCTGTGACGTGGAAACCTTCAAAAAGTATTTCCACCACATGCTGCAAAATGGTGTGTACTTGGCGCCTTCTGCATTCGAAGCAGGTTTCGTCTCTGCCGCCCATGGCGATGACGAAATCCAAAAAACATTAGATGCAGCAGAGATCGCTTTCGCCGCCGCCTCCTAACAATTGAAATGGCGCTGCGCGCCGACTCCACGCAAGGACAACAAACCGCATGAAGAGTTATGACGTTTACAGTATTGGCAATGCATTGGTCGACAAAGAGTTCGAAGTCGATGACCGCTTTTTTATAGACTCCGGTATCGAAAAAGGCTTCATGACCTTAATCGATGAAGACAAGCAGCAAGATGTTCTCGATTTGCTAATGGACCGCTATGGCTTGAAGAAGCGTGCAGGCGGCGGCTCTGCTGCCAACTCCATCTATGCCCTTAGCCAATTTGGTGGCAAAGCCTTTTTCTCGTGCAAAGTGGCCAACGATGAACCTGGGCATTTTTATATGCAGGAACTCGGCGAGAATAATGTCGAGACAAATCTGTCCCACGAACGTGAAGAAGGCACAACCGGGCGCTGTTTGGTCATGGTTACCCCCGATGCAGAAAGAACCATGTTAACGGCCTTGGGAATCTCACAATTAGTGTCCGTAAATGAACTTAACCACGACGCAATCAAAGCATCCACATACGCCTATACCGAAGGCTATCTGGTCACATCGCCAACAGCCCACAGTGCCGTGTTAGAGATGAAGCGCGTGGCTAAACAAGCCGGTGTCAAGTTTGCGATGACATTCTCTGACCCAGCAATGGTTGAGTATTTCAATGAAGGCATTAACCAATTCATTGGTGATGGTGTAGACCTGCTGTTCTGTAACGAGCAAGAGGCCAAACTATGGTCGGGTGAAAATAATCTCGAATCAGCCTGCCAAGCGATGGAAAAAATCGCCAAACAGTTTGCAGTGACACGTGGCGCTCTTGGAGCACGCTTATTCGATGGGGAGCGTTATATCGACATCGAAGCCCATAAAGTAAGAGCGATCGACAGTAATGGCGCAGGGGATATGTTCTCAGGCGCCTTCCTGTATGGACTTACAAAAGGCTATGACTTCGAGACTTGCGGAAAGCTCGCCAGCGTGGCGGCTTCGCTAGTGGTATCACAATTTGGTCCGCGCCTCAGTCCAGAACAACACAAGGAAGTTCTGGAAAGAGTCGGACTCTAAGAGATTAAGCGCGCAATTCGTCGACGAATTTTTTCACGCCATCAAACCACGTGGTCTTCTTCGGCGATTGCTGCCCTTCGCTCTCTGCTATATCGTGAAACTCAGCTAAAAGCTCCTTTTGGCGCTTGGTGAGTTTAACTGGCGTCTCTACCACCACACGGCACAATAGATCGCCTGTAATACCGCCACGCACTGGCGTCACGCCCTTATTGCGCAGACGGAATAACTTGCCGGTTTGCGTTTCAGCCGGAATCTTCAGCTTCACACGGCCATCCAGTGTTGGTACTTCTAGCTCGCCACCTAGGGCCGCATCGACAAAGCTAATCGGTATTTCACAATGCAAATCGATCCCATCACGTTCGAAGAGTTTGTGCTCTCGAACCGAGACCTGCACATAGAGATCACCGTTGGGACCGCCATGGCTACCGGCTTGGCCTTCGCCACTTAAGCGGATGCGATCGCCATTATCAACGCCTGGCGGCACTTTAACTGACAGAGTTTTCTGTTCTTCCACATGGCCTTGACCGCGGCAAGTATGGCAAGGGTCTTTGATTTGCTTACCCGAACCCTGGCAATGAGGGCACGTTTGCTGCACAGAGAAGAAGCCCTGCTGCATACGCACTTGGCCCATGCCATTACAGGTTCCACATGTAACCGGCTTGCTGCCCTTTTTCGCACCACTGCCCTCACAGGTTTTACACTTCACTGCAGTTGGTATGCGAATTTTTGAGGTTGTGCCGCGAACGGCTTCTTCCAAATCAAGCTCGAGGTTGTAACGCAGGTCGGCACCTTTGCGAACATGGCTTCTGCCACCACCGCCACCACCACGTGCGCCACCGAAAATGTCGCCGAAGATATCTCCGAAGATATCTCCGAAATCGCCAGCACCTGCGCCACCGCCGCCTTGCTGATTGACACCAGCATGGCCGTACTGATCATAGCGCGCGCGTTTTTGTGAGTCCGAAAGGATCTCAAACGCTTCGTTGGCTTCTTTGAATTTTTCTTCGGCAGTGTCATCCCCAGGGTTTCGGTCCGGGTGATGCTTCATCGCAATGCGTCGGTAAGCCTTTTTTAGCTCTGCTTCAGATGCGTCGCGGGAAACCCCTAACACCTCATAATAGTCTCGTTTGGACATAGTCTTTTTCTTTCTCTATTAGCGAAAATTGGAAACGCTTATTAGCAATGTCTTCCAACGCAAAAAAACCAGACGAGATTACCCATCCGGTTTTTTGCACTGACGTAGACTGCTTTGGGTACCGAAGCACCCTCGGCAATTACTTGTCGTCTTTAACTTCTTCGAACTCGGCATCTACCGCGTCATCGTTATCCGAAGACTGAGCAGAACCTTCGTCAGCTGCACCGGCCTCTCCAGCTTGCTTCTCAGCATACATCTTCTGCGCAAGACCGGACGACGCATCCGTCAATTCCTTAGTCTTTGCTTCAATCTCTTCGATGTCGCCCGCTTTGATCGCCTCTTCAACTGCTACGATCGCCGCTTCGATAGACTCTTTCTCGCCCGCTTCTACTTTGTCGCCAGCCTCTTCTAGAGTCTTGCGAGTCGCGTGCACAAGGCCGTCGGCTGTGTTGCGAACTGTGACCAACTGCTCGAACTTCTTGTCATCCGCTGCGTGAGCTTCGGCATCTTTCACCATTGCCTCGATCTCTTCATCGGAAAGACCGCTAGATGCTTTGATCACAATTGACTGCTCTTTGCCTGTGGCTTTGTCTTTAGCCGATACGTTCAGAATACCGTTCGCATCCAAGTCAAATGCCACTTCGATTTGCGGCATGCCACGTGGTGCTGGCGGGATGTCGGAAAGATCGAAACGACCTAGCGACTTGTTCTGTGCTGCTTGCTTACGCTCACCCTGAACAACGTGAATCGTTACCGCTGTTTGGTTGTCATCCGCAGTTGAGAACACCTGAGTTTTCTTCGTTGGGATTGTTGTGTTTTTCTCAATCAAAACACTTGCGACGCCACCCATTGTTTCAATACCTAGTGACAGTGGTGTCACGTCAAGCAATAGAACGTCATTTACCTCACCAGATAGTACCGCTGCCTGAATCGCTGCACCCATTGCTACCGCTTCATCAGGGTTTACATCACGGCGTGCTTCTTTGCCGAAGTAATCTGCCACTTTCTTTTGCACTAAAGGCATACGTGTCTGACCACCGACCAAAATGACGTCGTCGATCTTGGAAACATCTAAACCGGCATCTTGCAGAGCCATTTTTACAGGGCCCATTGTGCGGTCAACTAGCTCTTCCACTAGCGATTCAAACTTCGCACGAGTGAGCTTTTGCACCAAGTGCTTAGGACCACTGGCGTCTGCCGTAATATAAGGCAGATTGATTTCTGTTTGCTGTGAAGATGAAAGCTCGATCTTGGCTTTCTCAGCAGCTTCTTTCAAACGCTGCAATGCCAAAGGATCGCTGTGTAGATCCATGCCAGACTCTTTCTTGAACTCGGCCGCTAAATATTCGATCAAACGTAGATCGAAGTCCTCACCACCCAAGAAAGTGTCACCGTTTGTAGAAAGTACTTCAAACGTGTGCTCACCATCGGTGTCGGCAATTTCGATGATAGAAATATCGAAGGTACCACCACCAAGGTCGAAGACTGCCACTGTAGAGTCGCCGCCTTTCTTGTCCATACCATAAGCGAGTGCTGCTGCTGTAGGCTCGTTGATGATGCGTTTTACTTCTAGGCCCGCAATCTTGCCAGCATCTTTTGTGGCTTGACGCTGTGAGTCATTAAAGTAAGCAGGCACCGTCACAACCGCTTCGGTTACTGGCTCGCCGAGGAAGTCCTCAGCGGTCTTCTTCATCTTTTTCAATACTTGTGCAGAGATTTGCGGAGGAGACATCTTGTCGCCATTGACGCTTACCCATGCATCGCCATTGTCTGCCTTGATGATTTCGTATGGCACCATCTTGATGTCTTTTTGTACGACTTCATCTTTGAACTGACGACCGATAAGACGCTTGATCGCAAACAGGGTGTTCTTGGGGTTAGTCACCGACTGACGTTTCGCAGGTTGACCCACCAAAGTTTCACCATCTTTAGAGAACGCGATAATCGACGGGGTGGTGCGATCACCCTCTGCGTTTTCCAATACTTTTGCCTTACCGCCATCCATGATCGCCACACATGAATTCGTGGTTCCTAAGTCTATTCCGATGATTCTACCCATTCTCTTTTCTCCATCTCGCCCAAGTAGCTAACGGTGTGTTGCTAAGGGCTAATTCTCTGTTCGATTGACTGTGCTGTTGGTTTGCCTGCGATCATTTGTGTTTGTCGAGGTCTTTTTATTGCTTCTGGCCTTTAATATTGGCCCGAAGGAGGCGATTTCAAGTCCGAAAACTCGCTTCGCCACTACTTTTTATTCGGCGGCCTTAGAGACCATGACCATTGCCGGACGAATGACGCGACCATGCAGGGTGTAGCCCTTCTGCATCACTGCCGTCACCGTGTCTGGCTCGACATTCGGGTTCTCTTGCAAAGACATCGCTTGATGCAGTTGAGGGTCAAAGGGCTCACCTAGTGGATCAACCTGCTCAATGCCGAATTTCTTGAAGCAATCGACGAAGCTCTTCAAGGTCAGCTCAACGCCTTCTAGCAGGCCTTTCACAGCCTCGTCTTCTCGATCCATATTCACTTGCAGGGCACGCTCTAGATTGTCCATGACGGCTAGAAGCTCGGCACTGAGCTTTTCTTGCCCATACTTATGCGCCTTCTCAACATCTTGCTCTGTGCGACGACGCAGGTTCTGCATCTCTGCCTGGACGCGCAACACTTCATCTTTCTGATGCGCGATGACGGTTTCCGCTTGCGCCAGTTTCTGCAACGCCTCGACTAGCTGAGATTGCTCATCATTAGCCTCTACTTGCTCTGCCTCGTTGCTTTCCACTTCGTTATTCTCATCCACGCCTGGCTCTCCTTGCGTATCAATGTTCTTCTCGTCGATATCACTCATCTTTGCACCTGTTCTAAGAAGTGTAGCGGCTTTTGCCACTTGCTCGATTTACTAAGGGATCTTCTCAATCCTGTCTGCAGGGCGATATGGGGGCAAAGCACGCCACTTCAAGCCGCTGGCGCATAATTCCTGCAATTATTTTCACCAGCAGAATAGGGTTTCCTGCTGCGAAGACACTGACAAATGGCAAAGGGATGCGCTATATTGAGCAGCACGGAAGATAATAAATTCCAGCTTATGCTCACAGCGACTTTTATGGAAACCCCAGCCTCACCATGCTGATTCAGCTCTCTATTCGCCATTACGCCATCGTAGACTCTCTTGAGATCGAATTTGCCCCCGGCATGACCGTCATCACAGGCGAGACCGGCGCTGGCAAATCCATCATGCTAGGGGCATTAGGCCTAACACTAGGGGATCGAGCAGACAAAGGGGTTATCAGCAATAACGCCAAGCGCACCGATATCAGCGCCTATTTCGACACGCAAGACCAACCCTTGGCAAAAGCCTGGTTAGTCGAAAACGAATTACTCACAGAAGATGAACCGGACTTATGCCTGCTGCGCCGCGTTGTCTCTGACGATGGTCGCTCTAAAGCTTGGGTCAATGGCTTTCCAGTGACATTGCAGGTACTTAAGACTGTTGGCGAGATGTTGATCGACATTCACAGCCAGCATGAACACCAGTCGCTTTTAAACCGCAGCACCCATCAACGCCTGCTTGACGCCTATATTGGCGAACATGCGCTGCTCGAGCAGATCCGCCACGTCAATCGCGACTGGCGCAAGAACCGCGATGCCTTGGAATCCTTACAAGCGCAGGCCGAAGCGTTTGCCGCGCAGTTAGAACTAATCAGCTATCAACTCAATGAATTACAAGAGATCGACCTACAAGAAGGCGAGCTCGAGGCGCTAGACGCCGAATATCGGCAACTCAACAGCGCCGATACAGCCCTTGCCACGGCGCAGCAATTATTAGAACTATGTAGCGAAAGCGATGAACAAACACTGCAAGGGGGCCTGAATCAGGCACTGGCTCTAATCCAAGAGTTACAGGCAAAAGCATCCACACTCGATAGCGTCGGCGAACTGCTGAGCAACGCCTCCATCCAAGTGGAAGAAGCCGTGCGCGAGCTACGTCGCACCATCGACGGCTTCGACGCCAACCCACAGCGCCTTGAAGAGATCAACCAACGGCTTGCCGAGATCCATCAATTAGCACGCAAGCATAAGGTTCGCCCTGATGAGCTACTCGCCTTGCAACAGCGTCTGCAAGAAGAAATCCAGACCATGGAGCACAGTAGCGAAGAGCTTAGCAGTCGCAAAAAGAACGATGAAACACTGCAGGCCCAATACCAAGTGCTAGCGGAGAAACTCAGTAAGTGCCGCAGCAAGGGGGCTAAGAAGCTCGCCGAACAAATCAACTTGCAGATTGCCGAATTGGGCATGAGCCACGCAAGCCTGCATGTCGAACTCACCCCTTTGAGTAAGGGCTTACCTACGGCAACAGGCCAAGAAAGCGTGGAATTCCTTGTCAGCACCAACCCTGGCCAGCCTCCTCGCCCATTGATCAAAATCGCCTCAGGCGGTGAACTGTCACGCATCAGTCTCGCCATACAGGTAATCACCGCGCAGACCTCAAGTACGCCAACTCTCGTCTTCGATGAAGTTGATGTAGGCATAGGCGGTGGTGTTGCGCGCGCTGTAGGGGTCTTGTTAAAACAACTTGGCGCACGCGGGCAAGTGCTGTGTGTCACTCATCAAGCGCAAGTGGCAAGCCAAGGGCACAACCATCTATTCGTCAGCAAACAGATGAAGGGCGAGGTGCAAACAGGCACACGCATTCGTTTGCTAGAGGGCGATGACAAGGTTCATGAGATTGCGCGCATGCTTGGGGGCGAATCTGGAAATGATGAATTCACCCCAGAGTCTCTCGCCCACGCGCAGGAAATGCTGAACGCCTAATTAGGCCTTTTGGCAGGTACTACAGATACCATAGAGATAGAGGCTGTGATCGGTGATTTCGAAGCCGAACTTCTTTGCGATCTTCTCTTGCTGATTCTCGATCACTTCGTCATAAAACTCTTCCACAAGGCCGCATTTGCTGCACACCAAGTGGTCATGATGCTCCATTGTACTGAGCTCAAACACTGAGTGCCCGCCCTCAAAGTGATGGCGCTCTACCAAGCCCGCCGTCTCAAACTGAGTCAGCACGCGGTAGACAGTGGCAAGCCCTACATCTTCATCGGCTTCTATAAGGGCTTTGTAGACATCTTCTGCGCTTAAATGGCGGGTCTCGGAACTTTCTAACAATTGTAGAATCTTAACCCGAGGCAGAGTGACTTTTAGGCCGGCTTTACGTAGTTCGTTGTTTTCTGAAGACATGTTTCTCTCTTTGTTTGGCTTGCACGTTGACCCTCGTAGCAGGTCAGGTATTATGCCTCGTAACTGATGTAGATGAAAGTTAGCCCAATTGCCGCATTACCCGCGTGATTAATCAGAGACCTTCCATGTTTTCGCAGCAAATACCCGAAATAAGACAAACTACAGCACTGAACAAAAGCATTCGCCTAGCCTTAATTATTGGGCTTGTGGGCATAGTAAGCGCTTGCTCTATTCCCCGATTGCAGTTTCCTGGTGTTTATAAAATCGATATCCAGCAAGGCAATATCATTACGCAAGAGATGATTGATCAACTACGCCCAGGCATGACCAAGCGTCAGGTAATCTTCGTGATGGGAACACCATTGGTGCGCGACCCGTTCAATCAGGATCGCTGGGATTATATCTATAGCTATCAACCCGGTGGCGGAGTGCGTGGGCAAGAAGGCGTCACCATGTACTTCGAAAACGACTTACTCACCCACTTCACCGGTGATTTCAAACCGACTGAAGAAAGTACTGCTGAGACAAACAATAGCGCCTCAGCAGCGTCTAACTCCTAAGCCCTTTTAGAACTCAAAGCGCAGCCCAAGCAATAGGCTGCGCCCTGCCTCCGGCGCTACATCCTTGAGCACCGATGCATGATTGCGAATCGACTCGTCTAGCAAGTTATTCGCCTTTGCAAACAAAGTGAACTCCCCGCCCTGCCAATCCGCATGATAGTCCACCGAGGCATTGACTTGGGTATAGGCATCACTCGGCAGTTCATTCACCGCCACTTTTGATTGCTCGTCTACTTGCGTCACACGCAGCTTATACAACCAGTTTGAATGGGAATGGGCAATCTGCGCACCGTAGCGAAGCGGTGGAATACGCGGCACATTGCCGTTGCCATCCAGAGTCGCACGCACATAATCGGTAAATACGGAAAGCTCAGTAAAGTGATGATCACTTTGACTAATTGGCATTGAGAACTCCGCTTCAACGCCTTTAAATACAGCGTCTCCTTGGGTCATCCGCGCAATCTGTACATCATCGACATACACACCCGTGTCACGCATATAGAGATAGTCTTCGATATCGTTATAGAAGAAATTGACATCTCCTGTAACAGCCCCCATATGGCGACGAATGCCAATTTCGATATTGCTCGACTGTTCTTTATCCGCATTAGGATTGCCGATTTCCAAACGTTGTGTCGCTGCGTGAGCAATAAGGTCTTCAGGATCGCCTGGCTCCATGCACGTCACATTGCTTATATTGGAGTACTTTTCCTCCACACTTGCCGCACGCTGTGAATGAGCGAATGCCACCATGAAATTGGTATCTTCATTCATGCGCCACAAGGCCGACGCACTGCCGCTATAGCTATTAGTGCTATCGTCACAGGCACTGCCCGATTGGTCTAAATGCTGATGCTCAGCACGCGCGCCCAGCTCATAGGTCACATCTCCTATGTCGATGCTGTGCACAGAGAAAATACCGACGGTACGCGTATCCGTCTCAGCAATATACGCCTCTTCGCCGATCGCGCTAAAAGTCTTATTGCCAAATTGAATGCCTGTCACTCCTTCCACTGCGCCGATAGGACGATGCTGAAGCGTAAAACGCCCTTCGCTGCCTTCGTTGGAGTACACCGTGCCCACTTCGCCATTGCCTTCTATCTCGGCATGCTGGTAATCCACCACACTGAACTTGCCATCCACTTGCGTGAAAAAACCATCAAGCTGGTATTGCCCTTCAAAGTCATAGCGGTCCTGCTTCATTTTGATGCGAATGCCACCTTCGCCATGTTCTTCGTCATGATCATGATCATCTTCTTCATGGTCATGATCGTCATCCTCATGCTCATCGTGATCTTCATCATGTTCGTCATGCTCATCTTCGTGGTCGTCGTCGTGATCTTCGTCCTCATGGTGGGCATGCGCGGCAGCGGGCAAACCATAATTACTCTCGGATTGGCTTACCGAAAAACCAATATAGCCAGAATCCGTTACCCAAGAAAAACCAGCAGTTATTGCGTTGGCGCGTGTGCTGGAATTATCGATGCGCCCCTTACTATCAAGGAGTTGTTCCAATGCCTCTTCATCGTCGATATCCACAGTATGCGGGTTGACGGCAAAGCCATTGATCTCGGTGTTGTTACTTTCGCGATAAGTGCCATCAAGGTGGAAAGCAAATTGCCCTGCGCCAGCATCGAGCTTGAAAACACTCGTTTGCTGGTCAGAGACACTCGCGTGGCGAGTCTCCACAAGCCCGGTCACTGCTTCGGGCACGCGGCTAGGCACGCGATTGTCGATGACATTCACTACGCCGCCAATGGCACCATTGCCGTATAGTAAGGTCGCTGGTCCACGCACCACTTCAATACGTTCAGCCAATACGGCTTCAACGCTATTGGCGTGATCAGGACTAATCGCAGAGGCATCCATATTGCTCACCCCGCCTTGCAAGACCTGAACGCGATTGCCGCTTTGCCCACGGATAATCGGCAGGCCAACGCCAGTGCCGAACGAGGCACTATTGACCCCGACTAGCTCTTTCAAGGTTTCACCCAGAGTGCTGGCCGCTTTCTCGCGCAGCTCCTCACCGGTCAATACATTGACTGGCAATGCCGTTTCGGCACGCGTTTGTTGCAGGCTAGAAGTAACGATGATCTCGTCGATCACCTCTGGGGTGTGAGCTTCTTGCGCGCTCGCTTGTTGAGCACAAATTGCCGCCACAGCGACGCTTAAGACTCGCGCCTTGGCACGATAGATAGAATGATGCATTTCAACCTCTGGTAAAAATTCTTGATCACAATAACCACAGCCTACCCCCCCTTCAATGGGAGACACGCTTAGCCGCAAACGGCGGCATCAATAAAAATGTTATAAATCAAGAAACTAGAGGAGGATCGCGCGAACTCGTTGGGACGTGCGCCACAAACAGCAATGGTTCAAACAAAGGTTCGTAGCGGTGTTGGGTGTTATGAAAGCCTAAACTGGGAACTGTTGCGGGAAGAGGGCTATCGCCCGCCCCGACCTTGAGACACAAGGTACAGTCGATGTGATGATGCAGATCACCATTATGTGAGTGCACCAAGGTGCTGGTTTGCAGCGCCAAGAAAAGCAGAGCGAAGAGCAGCACAAGGTGCTTGGCGGCGCCTCGTTGGATTCGTTTTGCTTGACCGAATTGTAGGTTCATCTGCTCGCGCTGTGTTGTGTCTTAGCTGAAAACCCAAGGTCCTCTGCAATATTTCGCGATGCCTAGCACATAGGGAAATACTGCAGAGGGGACTAACGGGTACATTAGATTGACCGCAATAGTTTCCAAAAGTTTCCAATATTGTTAAAAATTTATTCTTTCAGTGCCTGCACGAAACGCTCTAAAGCCTCTAAACCGACAACATCGTGTGCCACTAAGGTTAGATCCTGCCTTGGCAAATGCGGCAAAGCTTCTTTCAAAGTCGCCAAATGCACCTCTTCCTGGGTTCGACGCTCAGTCAAAAAATCCCCCAAACCGTCGGGCAGGCGCTTATTCACAATTAAACCGCCCACTCGCACGCCACTGCGCTCTAACTGCGCGTTGAGCTCTATCGTCTCCAACACTGGCAAGCGCTCGGCGGCTAGTACGATGATGAACGAGGTGCGTTCCGGGTCATTCAAGGCATTGCGGAGGTCGGAAAACCGTCGACGGCGGCGGTTTAGCAAGATACGAATCTGGTTTTCGCGGCTGTCCATCGGATTGTCGCCATCGCCGCCACCGAAAATTGTGTTACCAACCGACTTATCGTTCCCCAAGTTTTTCAACACTGCGCTGAAGCGCTCGGCCTTATCGCGACGCTCGATCAAACCATCGGTCCAGGCCGACATCATCTCAGGCAATGCAATCAAGCGTGCGGTGTGACCAGAAGGTGCCGTGTCGAACACCAATAAGTCATACTCCTTTGCCGCATGCTCTACCACCTCGGCAATACGCTCCATGATGGCGGCCTCTTGCATACCTGGCGCATCGCGCGACAACTCGATGTGCTTATCGACCTCTTTGGCCAGATGCGGCGCCATCAGCTTGCGCAGTGAACCGGCCACCTCTTCTAGGTGCTCATTCACGGTCTGCTCTGGGTCCATTTCCAGGCCATCGAGATTGACCGCAAGGCGCACTGGCTTAGGGCCTATTTCACGATCAAACAAATGCCCAAGATTGTGGGCTGGGTCAGTCGATACCAACAGAACCCGTCGCCCCTCTTTCGCCATCGCCAAAGCAGTGGCTGCAGAGACAGTGGTTTTGCCCACCCCGCCTTTGCCGCCAAAGAATAAAATACTTTTAGTGCGTGCAAGCTCTAACAACATGAGACGTGATCCAAAGGTGAACGCTCCATTCCCATGCGGCGATGCCAGTCGTGGAAACGGTCGTATACAACGGGGAGTAGTTCCATCGTGTAGTAAGTAGCAGGGTTTGGAATCCCTAGGCTTTCAGAGAAGACCAACATCATAAACAAATCGTCTTCATCACGCTGGGCACGGGCAAACTCGCGGCGATAGGGGGCGATATAATATTCGCGCAAGCCTTCTTCCAAGCGTTTATACCAGCTTTTACTCTTGTCACTACTGGGGATATCTTTGTCTTCCATAGTGCTCTCCTTTTAGCGCTTCGCACGTGCGGCGCGGCGCAGCCGTGCCTGCTTGGGGTCGATTAATAGTGGCCGGTATATCTCCACTCGATCGTGCTCTTGCAGGATGTATTCATCAACGTTCGGGGTTGAGCGACCATCGAGGGGACGGGAGAAAATACCAAAGGTCGCAGTATTCAAGTCTATGCTAGGAAACTCCTGCAATATTCCCGACTGCTGAACCGCTGCCAGTGCGGTTGTGCCAACCGGCACCTTCAAGGCTATCAACTTCTGGCCCGCCGGCTCGGCATATACTACCTCTACTTCTATCATCGCTTGTCTGCCTAACTCGTTTATCACTCATTCACCCTGCGCACCATACACTTCATTTGCGCGGGTCACCAACGCATCTACCAAGGTATTCGCAGAATGATTAAAGAGCTTTTCTAACGCAAAGCCCATAATGCCGCCTGAAAAATCGAACTCCATCTTCAAGCTGACCTTGCAGGCCTCATCACTCAAAGCCTTAAAGTGCCAAGACGCCCCAAAACTTTTAAACGGCCCCTCGACAAGATTCATCTGCATCTCTTCGCCCGGCACAAGAACATTGCGAGTGGTGAATGAGTGATTCAAGCCTGCCACGCCAAGGCTTAACTCCCCCACCACTTCGTTCTCTGTTCGGCTTATTACCGTTGCCTTTTGGCAGCCATGCATAAACTGCGGATAACTCTCGATATCGTTGATCAGATCATACATCTGCTGCGCGCTGTGCATCACCAAGGCGCTTCGGTCTATCCGGGTCATAACAAGCTCAGCAGGTCGAACGCGAAGTATTTCTGCGAGAACGAGTTAAGGAACACGAAAAACAACACTACTGGCACAAATGTGCGCAACGAAAAATTCACGTACTTTTCCACAAAGCTGCCGGCATAGCCTTCATCGCCTCGGCTTAGCTCTGCCGAGAGCCCGCCACCCACACGCCAGCGATAGGCACACAATAGGCAAGCCAAGAGCCCAACAAACGGCAAAATCACTTCACTGAATGTATCGGCTACCAAGTCGAAGAAAGATTTTTGCCCGCCGCCATAAGGAATAAAGTCCGTTAAAAAGTCTGACATCCCGAACGACATTGCAGCAAAAAGCGCAAAGAAGCTGACCATCGCCGCCTGAATCAATACCGCCTTTTTACGCGAAAACTCCCACTCGTCAATCATATAAGAGATAGGGATCTCGAGAATCGAAACCAGTGAGGTTACCGCCGCGAAGAATACCAATGCAAAGAAGACACTGGCCACAATGCTCGCCCCTACATAGCCCACAGCGCCCTGCATCGAAAGGAATATCTGCGGCAAGTAGGTGAATATCAAGCCAACACTGCTGCTAGAAAGATCATCGGGGTTCGTTGAAGGGTTGAATGCGAAAATAGCGGGCAATATCAACAAACCGGCAAAAAAGGCCACAGAGCTGTCGGCGATGGCGACTAAACGTGTTGACCCAGGAATACTGTCAGACTCACTAAAATAAGAGCCGTAGGTAATCATGATGCCCATCCCAAGAGACAGCGAAAAGAAGGCCTGGTTCAAGGCCGCATTGATCACAGTGCTATCAAACTGACTAAAGTCCGGCACCAAGTAATACCTCACCCCAGCAATCGCGCCGTCCAAGGTCATCACAAACACAATCAGGCCAAGCAACATGACCGCCAAGGTCGGCATCAGAATTCTTGCTTGCCGTTCGATGCCCTTTTTCACCCCTCCCAAGAGCACAGAGAACACGATGAGCTGCAAGGCAACAAAATAAATATAGATAGAGGGGGAGCCGATGACCTCTCCGAAGGTATTGGGTTGAGCCAACACCTCAAGGTCACCTGTGACAGCCCTAAGCAGATAGATAATGATCCATACCGTCACTACCGTGTAAAACACAGCGATCATAAACGGTGTCAAAATTGCCAGCTTGCCCGCATAACGCCACAACTTACTCCCACCGGACAAAAGGCTAAACGCCCCCACCGGATTACGCTGCGAGCTACGCCCCATAGCGATCTCACCCATCATCACCGGCACGCAAATCAAAGCGACAAAGAGCATATAGGCCAATAAGAACACTGCCCCGCCGTTTTTCGACGCCATGACGGGAAACGCCACAAGATTGCCTAAGCCAACAGCCGACCCAGCAGCTGCTAATATAAAACCCAGTTTGGAGCTAAAATGACCACGCTCAATCGCCATGGAAAACCCTTTTATGTCAATTGCTTAGATTTGTTATGTGCAAACAATTCGTCGATTCTAACAGCGCCTGACAAGGCTCGCCAGAACTTTGCACCCTATGCACAAGCCCGATTGCGGTTATAATGCGGCGCTATGGCTAAATCAAAGAAAGCAAAAGCACCAGACACGACTATCGCCCGTAATAAGAAGGCTATCCACGATTATTTCATGGAAGAAAACTTCGAGGCCGGCATGGTCCTATTGGGCTGGGAAGTCAAAAGCATGCGCCAGAAAAAGGTGCAGCTCACCGACAGCTACGTCATCATCAAAAACGGCGAAGCCTTTCTCCTAGGCTGCAATGTCGTGCCCCTAAATACCGCCAGCACCCACGTCGTGTGCGAGCCAGACCGCACCAAGAAACTCTTGTTACATAAGAAGGAACTCGCGCGGCTATTCTCTAGCACCCAGCAGAAAGGCCACACCTGTGTTGCCACCAAACTCTACTGGAAAGGCCACACCATCAAATGCCAAGTCTCACTTGCTAAAGGTAAGCAAGAACACGACAAGCGTGATGTGGTCAAAGACCGCGAATGGGCCATCGAGAAACAACGCGTCGTTAGACACTCGAACCGCTAAGCCCCTTATTCTCATATTCCGCAATCGCAAGGCCCGCCGCCACACTGGTGAACGGGTCATGCTCGACCACCTTGCCCGGGAAATGAGCATCCAGAGAACGCCGCACCGCCGGAATTAATGACGAGCCCCCAGTGCTCACCACCACATCGATCTCGCCCGCATCGATCTCTGCCCTGGCCAAAGTGTCTTGCACTGCCAATTCAAATTGCTGCAACTGCGCCGCAATCATCGCTTCAAATTGCGCCCGTGTAACCGTCAAGGTGACATCGATTTCAGGGATGTCGAGCTCGGCCTCGTCGCTGTCTGAAAGCTGCGCCTTCATGTCTTTAAGCGCTTGAAACACCAAATAACTATAGTTCTGTTTAATCAGCTCATATAGGCGCTTGAACTTATGCGCCGATTCCCCGCCCTGCTCAATAGCCTGCAATACTGGTGTCGTATATTGGTTCTGGTTGAGCATATAACTCACTGCCCAATTCAAGATGAGGTCTTCGTAGTCATCGAACGGAAATGGCGTCTCGATCTGCCGGTCTACCCCTTTACGGCGCCAGATCTCACCTTTGCCCATCAACGGAAATAATAACTGCCTAAACACCGCCTGATCGATGTGATCGCCTCCTAGCCCAACCCCGTGAATAGCACTGACTGCAAAGCTCTCGCCACTACGCTGCAAGATACACAAGTCCAACGTACCACCGCCAAAGTCTACCGCCAATAGGGTCTTGGCGCGTGAGTGAGGGTTGACCTGCATATAACTTAAGGCTGCTGCCAATGGCTCTGGATAAAACTGCTGATCGACAAAACCGGCATAACGGCTGGCCTCGGACAGACGCTCTAACGCCACCTCATTGTGCTTTTTATCGCGCCCCTCAAAGTTCACTGGGTGCCCGATACACGCATGGTCTGCCATCGCCCCAGGAGCCATATCCGACAAAACTTTTTGCACCGCCTCACGCATACGCAGCAAGATCGGCGCGATCAACGCCACTAGTCGAAACGCCTTTTCAAACACCATCAACCGCGGCACATCTGCACGGCCAAGCATCCGCTTAACACCGCGGAACAAACGTCCCTTTTCACCCGAGTCCACAAAGGCCTGGCCGTAGATCAAATTAGTTGATGCCGACTCCGGCAGCCCCTCATCGCCAATCTGCCCCGTCGAGGTTCGCCCCTCGCCCAAGACCTCAACCCCCAACTCGACCTTGCGCCCCATATTGTTGCGGATATAGGTATCGATTGCCGCCTGCCCAGTGCACACCTGAAACTCTCGGTCGATATAAGACGCTGACGGCATGGTGATGTTGTTGGGCTCGAGGGACACAAGGTGAATGCGCTCGCCATCGTAGATCGCCACCGCGCTATTGCTGGTGCCAAAATCCACGCCAATGCCTAGGCGTGTTGATGCGGGCTGCGTTGAGGTATCAGATTTGGTCATGAACAAGCTTCCACCGCAAACGCTTAGCGCCTGCGATCATTGAGAAAGGCCGCATATTCTAACACAGCACTTTTTATTATCGGCCTTGAAGATACTATTGTCGGCCCCATATTTATTAGTGTGCTAGAATGCACACACTTGAGGGGGCGCTTTGGATTCGACGCCGGTATCAAACCCTAAGGTGCATGTCGAGAGGGTATAGACTCTCGTAAATCAATCTATGCAACTTTATAGTTGCCAACGACGATAGCTACGCTCTAGCAGCTTAGTGCTGCTAGCGGTCACCCCGGGATGCCTGTAAACCGGTGTTTTTGTGACTGTCATATAGAACAGGATCGCCAGCCTAGCGCGCCCAGCGCGAAGCAGCTAAAAGTACTGGGCTCGCCTGAACCACCCTGCCCGTCGGGCCGGTAAGGGTTAACTTAGTAGACGACGCTAAACATGTAGATCCAAAGGCAGCGGACTGGCGGACGGGGGTTCAAATCCCCCCGCCTCCACCACTCAAGGGTTTTAAGAGACCCAAAGAAGACCACAAAAGCCCGTAATTCCAGTGAGTTACGGGCTTTTTTGTACCTATAAGGTTCTATATCGCCCAATAAAATCCTGCTTTTTTAGTAGTACCGTTAGTAGTACCATGGCCAAAACACAAAAACCGGTACTACTAAAATGGCCAGAATCACTAAACCTCTAACCAATACCGAAGTTACCCATGCCAAGCCCAAAGAGAAGGTCTACACCTTGTCAGACGGAGGGGGCTTACAGCTTAGAGTGAAGCCCAACGGTTCCAAACTTTGGCTCTTTGATTACTTTCGACCATACACCAAGGTGCGCACCAGCATTAGCTTTGGCAGCTACCCTGAAGTATCCATTGCAGAGGCGCGCAAGAAGCGTGATGAAGCTAGAAAACTGCTTGTGAAAGAGATAGACCCTAAAGATCACAGAGACGAAGCCAGCCGCCTCAACGAGGCCGCTCACGGCAATACACTTAAGCATGTGGCCAGCCAGTGGCTTAACGTTAAGAAGAGCAAAGTAAGTGAGAATCACGCGCTAGACACGTGGCGTTCTTTAGAGGGTCATATTTTCCCCAGCCTTGGAGAAGTGCCCATTCACAAGATCACAGCCATCAAGACTATAGAAGTAATTAAGCCCATTGCGGCTAAAGGTGCATTGGAAACCGTTAAGCGCCTATGCCAACGCCTAAACGAAATTATGGTCTTTGCAGTCAATACTGGACTAATCACCGCCAACCCTCTAGCAGGCATCCAAAAAGCCTTCCAAGCACCGATTAAACAGCATTTACCCACTTTGAAGCCCAGTGAGTTACCCACTTTAATGGCAACGCTGTCTATCGCCAGTATCAAGCTAACCACCCGCTGCCTGATTGAGTGGCAACTACACACGATGGTAAGACCAAGCGAGGCCGCTGGAGCTAGGTGGGATGAACTAGATCTACATAACGACCTATGGAATATACCCGCCGAGCGCATGAAGAAGAAAAAACCGCATAGTGTGCCATTATCCGCCCAAAGCTTAGCTCTGCTAGAAATCATGAAACCCATTAGCGCACATAGCCCTTACATATTCCCCTCCGATAGGAACATTAGAACCCACTCCAACGCGCAGACAGCCAATACAGCACTCAAGCGCATGGGGTTCGATGGTAGGCTTGTAGCACACGGTCTAAGAGCGTTAGCCAGCACTACTTTAAATGAGCAAGGCTTTGATGCAGATGTCATAGAAGCGGCGCTAGCGCACGTTGGTGACAACGAAGTTAGAAATGCCTATAACCGAGCCGAATACATTCAGCGTCGCATTCCGATGATGAAATGGTGGAGTGAACATATTGAGAAAGCAGCTACTGGCAACATGAGCCTTGGGGGAAGAAAATCACTTAAGTTAGTTCAATTGTCCTAAGCAGTTTTTTGGAGGCTCATTTTCTTCATCAAAGCATTCGCCAACTCATCCACATCAAAAAGCTGCAAACTACTGCAAGCTGCTGGTTCTTTAAATTGCTTGAAAATATCCGCCTGCCTATCCTCTTGTACTTCGCCATAGCTATAGAAAGTCGTTAAGACCCCCTCATGACCTAAATTTTGGCTCCATGCCTTAAAGTCTTCGGGTGTTTTACACAGAGTTTGGCCTTGGCGAACCAGTAAATGTCGAAAGCTATGTGGATTGAAGTACTGCAAGCCCCCCCGCTCAAATGCCTCTTTAAACACTTTGCGTATAGGTGAAGCATCACGCCAATTTGCGCGCTTTAACCCCGCCGCTTCAAACTGGCGTGACTCGCCAACCTTAACGAGCGTTGAAGGAAACAATGGATCATCACCACCCCATAGCAGCTGGTCGCGCAAATACCTGACCCAATCTTCGAAGATTACTCGTGGTGCATCACCTACTGGGAAAAAGTAAGTTGTAAAGGTTTTGCTAAATTTGGTCTTTACCTCACGCGCATCCTGAATGACGCAATTAGCCTCTAAATCCACATGTTTTAACTTCATAGACGCGACTGCGCTATCACGCGCACCTGTTAAGAGTGTAAATGCAAGCAAGGCGCGGTTACGGAGTTCTATGTCCGTTCCAAACGGCATTTGGGACAATACGTGCTGAACCTGCTCAAGCGTAGGTACTTTTTGGCCACGCCTAGCCGTGGCAACACGAACATCTTTCTCTGACAGATTAAAATAATCCGCATCCGTATAATGAAATCTCGACTTGTAACCAGACTGGCCAGACAGCCACTGGAAAAAGCGTTTTAGATTCGCGAGAGTGGCATAAAGGGTCGCCTTGCTCAGTTTCTCTCCTGAGCGAGCACCAATCTGACTAGCGAGATGACTCTTAAAAGCCACCGCTTGCTGATAATGAAATGCTTTGAAGTCGCGATACTTTGTGTGCTCTTCAAACCGAGCTAAGGCTTTCGCCACTGCATCGATTGTTGCCTCACTTTGCCGTCGCGCCTCCTTCAAATAGGAGAAATACCGTCGCTTCATTCGCTCATTTTCTGCGCTGTGTTTTTTCATGTTTTATCACTCTCCTCTCAAGTCACTGTTTAAGGTAGGTTGGGTGCTATCACTTATATGTTTTTCAGCTTGCGGAAAAGTGATCTCCATCTTCCCCATAATCAGCGAGAGTTTTGCGATACTCACGCGTCTATTCATGATTGATTCACATACCGAACATATTGCAACAAGATTGCCGGTCTTTTGATTTAAGGCTTGATAATCCACCATATTTGAAGCAGGCTTTTGAGGGGTACGGCAGCGCAGACAGTACATTTCTCCAACCCCGCATGGCCGCTTATTTTTCTCTCGCTTAGCCTTGAGAAAGGCAGCCAGATCTCGCCCTAATATCAACAGAGGACGCCTGTCATCGCACAAGGGCAGACCTGATTTAATCCACGTCCGCACTGTATTCTTGTGAACGCCAAACAATAGCGCGATTTCCTCAACCGAATAGTTGCGGTGAATTTTCACTAAACGTGGATTAGGCCGACGCGGTTTCACAGCACATTCTTGCGGTCAGACTCAAGAAATGAGACTAATTTACGAATTTCATTGTCGTTCTTTCCAGCTATGCGGGCTTTATTTAGCGATACAACCTCGCTTAAAGGCCAACCCACTGCACGACCGCCCAGTGAGACAGGTTTTGTCCACAATCCTTGGGAAATTCGCAAATATAGCGTTGATCGTGAAAGACCTGATTCAAGCTTTACAGCTGGTAATCGGATAATCGTGTTAAGCATGTTTAGTACCTCAATGGGTGTTAATGAACATGCATCCATGATTACGATTTTCACTTCATTGAAATAGCTAGACAGCTTACGAAAAGCTACCGGTGAAAAATGCGAAAGGTGGGTACTATTAAATCGTAACCTAAGGAGGGATTGTCGTATCAAACGAAGGTCGAAAAAAAATTTTCGCTATATATTTCAATTAGATAATAGGTAGGTGGATTGCTACTTTTGCGTTTTTGGCGCACCTCCCGTTTGCTTCCAATTTGCAACTTTACTGCAATCTTCAATTGCCTGATTGATCGGGTTTCCTTCGTCATCTACAAGCCCAAATATTGAGGCATTGATCCGTAACCACTTCTCCAAAGCTTGCTTGGGACTTTTCTTTCCCGAATCGGTTACGGCTAGCCACGCGCGAACCGCCGCTGCCAACTTTGGTGCATAACGTGGATGTGATGGGTCAAGATAGTCTGGATCTAGGCTAACCAAATTCGGGAAAAAGAAACCACGCTTAAATCCCCGACTTGATAACCAAGTACATAGTGACTGCACGTTTACATGAGATACCGCTACGTCAATCGAATATTCGATTGCACCACATTGATTTCCGTTAATATCTGTTTCGTATATTGGTACTAATTCACCAACTATCATGCCATTGCGTAATGCAGTGCTTATTGCAGCCTTAGCCGCCTCATATCCTTCAGGTCGATCTTGATATGACCAACTTTCGCAGTACCCAGCATCTACCGACGGATTGCAGCCAACTACTAGTAGCGCAGCTTGAACCACCGTAAGCTCCTCACATAACCGCCAGTAATCTAAGCTATCTTCAAAATTCTCGCCCCCCATACACCAATCCCTTTGTAAACATTCAATTAAAACAACCAACTAGATCCAAATAGCAGACACTGCAACCATAACTGAATACATGCTGCCCGCTATTTAGCTTCCCTTCAGCCGCAAAGCACTGAAGATTATCACTCAACTGTCAACAATTGGTAGAACCAATTGAAATGCCAAGGTATCTTACGGAACATCAATGCACACAAAGAATATTGCTCAATTATTGTTTTTGAGAACTGAGGATACTATGCCATTGCTACACTGGCTCAACAAGGAAGCGGCCACCAAAGCCGCCATCAAAAGCGCCTACCGACTACTTGAAGAAGTACCCGAACTATCCTACGGCGACAAAGATAGCGAAAACCTGTTGATTCAGGGAGACAACCTTGAAGCTCTAAAAGCCTTGTTGCCGTTTTATTCAGGCAAGGTGAAGTGCATTTACATTGATCCACCCTACAACACTAAAACTGCTTTTGAGACCTACGATGACAATTTAGAACATAGCAAATGGCTTTCTACTATGTACCCCCGCCTAGAATTATTATGGGAACTATTAGCTGAGGACGGAGTAATCCTTATCAGTATTAATGATGATGAAGGCCATTATTTAAAAGTTATGTGCGATGAAATTTTCGGTCGTAAGAATTTTATATCGAGCTTAATTTGGCACTATGAAGGCAATACTGATAATCAAGCAAAAATTATTAATTACCATGAATACATTCATCTCTATAGTAAAAATGGAAGTATTGAGTCAGTAAACGTCATTGATCCTAACATCAAAGAAGGTAGTAAGCTTAACAACCCTGAAATCAGGAATACTGTCGTGAAAAACGGCCCGAAAAACCCCCCTAAATCAATTGTTTTACCTGTAGGCTTTCCGGCAAATTTTAGTGAGGGAGAAATTGAGCCTAGTGCTGTGAACTGGCCTCAATATAGCGACACAATTTTTATCTCTAACTACACACTGCAGTCTTCGGTAACAGCAACAACAGGATGGTCTTCAAAGAAGATATTGAAAGACTTTATTAAAGCCGATTTCCAACCAGTTCTCGATTCTAAAGGACAAGAAACAAGTTTTGAATTAACAAAAAGCGGCGCCATAGAGGCAGTAAAAAAACGCAAACAAGTCAAAGGCCACTTCCTTTCTGTATTAAGAGGCTTTGGTACTACAAACCAGATGAGAATACAGCTTCAGAAACTGGGATTGAAGTTTAGCTACCCGAAACCCGTTGAACTTATCAAGTACCTTATTTCTGCATTTTCAAATGATGGCGATATTATTTTAGACTCCTTTGCAGGATCAGGAACAACAGCCCACGCAGTTCTATCTGAGAACTCACTATCAAAAATAGATAGAAAATTTATTATTATAGAGATGTCGAAATCTAACTCTTCAAAAGTTATACAACCAAGATTACAGCATGTAATCGAAGGCAATGAAAAAGCCGAACTGATAGCTACTGGTGGTGGTTTTCGTTTTTGCCAATTAGGTCCAACCGTCTTTGATGAATTTGGCCTGCTCAATCACGAAATAAAATTCCCGACACTGGCCGCCCATATCTGGTATATCGAAACCCGCTTACCACTCGGCAAAAAGAAACGTTCACCTTTAATCGGAACCCATAACGGTACAGCCTATTACCTACTATACAACGGCATTTTAGGCGACAAACGCCCTAATGGTGGCAATGTACTTACAGGCAAGATATTAGACTTACTGCCGAAGTTTGACGGCCCTAAAGTGATTTATGGCGAGACAACCCGTTTAGGTGACACCCGCTTAAAGCAAGAAAATATCAGCTTCAAACAAATTCCCTACGATGTGAAAGCATTGTAGCAGGCACTTAGCGATTTATAGAACAAGGATAAATATGTTTGCACTCAAGGGTTATCAACAACGAGCAATGGAAACGCTGGCCAGCTTCTTAAGCCACGCCAAGCAAAATGGAGATGTCGAACAAGCGTACAGTGATAGCTTAAAAGCTCAAGAACTGCCTGCAATCCCCTACCGCAATTTTCAGTTTGGCGACGTACCTTATGTGTGTATCCGCATTCCAACGGGCGGTGGTAAAACCGTATTGGCCTCACACTCTATTGTGACCGCTGCCAGCCATTATTTGGAAGTAGAATTTCCCGTCGTACTTTGGTTAGTGCCCAGTACAACTATTCGTTTACAAACGGTAGAAGCTCTTAAAAAAATTGGCCACCCGTACCGCGAGAAACTCGACCAAGCCTTTAATCAACAAGTATTAGTGCTGGACGTAGATGAAGTATTCAATATTCGCCCACAAGATATAGGCAACAAAACGATTGTGGTGGTATCAACTCGCCAAAACTTAACTGTTAATGATACAAGTGGCCGCAGGGTATATGCGTATCACGAGAACTTTGAACCGCATTTTGTTAACGTAGGCAAAGATCACCCACGTTTTAACCAGCTAGAAACCGTTAGTGAGGCAGACTTAAAAGAAAACGGCTTAACAGTCCGCGAATTAGGCAAAGTAAAGTATTCTTTTGCTAACTTACTGGCGTTACATACCCCGCTAGTGATTATTGACGAAGCACATAATGCTCGGACAACATTAACCTTTGACACCTTACGCCGCATTCACCCAGCCGCCATTATCGAATTTACCGCCACCCCCAATGAAAGCCTAGACAACGGTAGTAATATTCTATTTAACGTATCTGCCGCCGAGTTAAAAGCGGAAGAAATGATTAAACTACCAATCATGTTGGCTGAAGAACCCCAAGGTTGGCGGCAGGCCGTGGGTGATGCCGTAGCCAATCGCAACCGCTTAGCGATTGAGGCCCAAAAGGATACTGACTATATCCGCCCGATAGCCTTAATACAGGCCGAGGCCAAAAATGGCAAAGTTACTGTAGATGTTTTAAAAAAATACCTATTAGAAGATCTAAACATCGAGTCGGAAAAAATCGCAGTTGTGACCGGCAAACAACGCGAACTGGATAATATCAACCTATTTTCCAAAGACTGCCCCATCGAATACATCATCACTATTGAAGCGTTAAAAGAAGGCTGGGACTGCCCTTTTGCCTACGTGTTTTGCTCAGTTAAACAGGTCAGCTCCAGCAAAGATGCTGAACAACTCTTGGGCCGTGTACTGCGGATGCCGTACGCCCGCCGCCGAGTCATAGAAGACCTAAACCGCGCCTATGCTCATCTAGCCACTAGTAGCTTTGCTAAAGCCGCTACAGAGCTAAAAGACAAACTCATAGCGATGGGCTTTGAAGAGTTGGATATTGCCCAATATGTGCGTCAATACCAAAGCGATAGTGATCAAGATGATTTATTTGGCGGGGGTAGCAATTCACAACCCGCCACTAACAAGCCATTAGAAGTTGTTGTAGAGGTCGCTTCCATGCCAGACCTAGAACAACTTAACGATGATGAACGCGCCCAACTGACCGCCACCACTACGGAAGAGGGCAACGTAGTGGTAAAAGTGCGCGGTGAAGTATCAGAAAACCTAAAAAAGGTTATTGTAAAAAGTGCAGGAAAACCTGCTAACAAAAGATCAATCGAACAAGACTTTCGTATTCACAATGCTCGTATTGAAGTTTTACGTTCACCCGCGGAAAGAGGCGAATCGTTTGGTTCACTGCCGCAGCTATGCACGGTTATACAGGGCGAGCTAGAACTGGTAGAACCCGAAACCTTATTAGACGTTAATGAATGGAATTTATTAGACAATTCAGCAAAACTGCCGAGCTTCAAAATTGTAGAAAGTAGCAATCTTTGGGAAATTGACCTAGACGGTAACAAGGTCACGTATGGTATTGCAGAACCTACAGAACGCTATGACTTAAATAATTCATGGTTAGATGTTAGCGAAACCGATTTAGTACGGTGGCTCGATAGAGAACTTCGCCAGCCAGATGTACCGCAAAGCATATTAATAAAATTTGTAAACCTTGTGGTCAGTGACTTATTGAGCCGCCCAGAACTCACTCTCACAGCATTAGTGCGCAACAAATTCCCATTGGCAAGGGCAATCCGCGACCTTATCACCAAGTATCGTAAAAAGACCCAAAAAGACGGCTATCAACAAGTGTTATTTTCTTCCGAAGCAAAGTTAGGAGTCAGCGCCGATTTTTTTTATCGATTCAGCCCCACGCACTACCCAGCAAAGTCACCTTTTTACAGTGGCAGCTATAAGTTTCAAAAGCACTACTACGGCAATAACCGCATAGAAGACATGAAAGCCACGGGTGAAGAGTTTGAGTGCGCGAGGGCCATAGATAGCCTGCCACAGGTTAAGCATTGGATACGCAACTTAGTACGCCGCGATCATGGCTCATTTTGGCTACCACTTGCTCACGGTAAATTTTACCCTGACTTTATCGTAGAGCTAAATGATGGCCGAATGTTTGTTATCGAATATAAAGGCCAAGCTTACGCGACCAACGATGACTCAAAGGATAAAAACCTTATAGGAGAACTTTGGGCAAAGCACGGGGGTGATAAAGCACTCTTTTTGATGGCGGTCGATAAAAAAACTGACCCCAATGGGCGAGATACTAGAACTCAAATACTTGAAGTGATTGAGCACGCGACAGGGATGCAGTAATGGCTACTTACGATAGGCCGTGGAAATCATTTGAAGAGCAACTAGAACTATTGAGTTCTCGCGGAATGATAATTGCCGACCACAAAAGGGCACTCTGTTATCTTAAAAATCTAGGATATTATCGTTTAAGTGCTTATTGGTATCCATTTCGAAAGTTCAAAGTGGTACAAGACCCCGCGACTAAATTACTAGCGAATTTACGCCAAGACGACTTCTACCCCAACACTCATTTCAGTGACGCTGTCGAGCTATACCTTTTCGACAAAAAACTTAAATCACTTTTATTTGAAGCTCTTGAATATATAGAGGTGGCCGTAAGAGTCGATATTGCACATTTATTAGGCAGGCGAGACACATTTGCCCATCACTCGATAAACGAATTTCATGGCAATTTTGCGGGGAAAATAAAGGGAAAAACCAACAGTACCAATTTTGCTGCGTGGCAAGATAAATATGTTTCTTTACTAAGTCGCTCCAAAGAAGACTTTGTTAAACATTATCAGCAGAAACATGGCCATGACCTTCCTATTTGGGTAGCAATAGAAACATGGGACTTTGGAGCTATGTCACAACTATATGCAATGATGAAAGTTCAGGATCAACAAACCATCGCCACAAAATACGGAGTTACCGACTGGAAAGTCTTCCAATCATGGCTTCGTTCGCTTAATTACCTTAGAAATTTAGTGGCCCATCACAGCAGAATTTGGAATCGAAACGTAATCGACCAACCAAAACTGCCCAAGCGGGGAAATATAAATTGGTGTGATGAGTTTATAGGCAAAGTAGACCTCATCGCTCGACCCTTTCTTTTACTAGCAATCACAACACACATAATTAAAGTCATTGACCCAGAGATAACGTGGCCAACGGACATACAACAACATCTAGATAACTTTCCAGAGCAATTATCAGATAAAAAGTTAGATGTAAGTGATATGGGTATAGTGGCTAACTGGAAAGACTGGTGGTTTACTTAAATTGCAGGCAATAAAAACCCCCGCGTAAATCCTAAGAAGAAGAGGCGAGGGCCGTGTTGCAGATACTATAGTATTTATAAGTTCACATTGTCAAAGGGAATTATTAGCTGGCCCTACCAGAGTAAAGTTTTGCAAGGAATAGGCCTCTAGACACTGACTTTTTGTTTTAGTAGTACTTTTAGCAGTACCAGCGCGAATAGCTTAACAACAATACGTTAATAATCAAATAGTTAGGCATTGAAGTCAGCTCCCCCCGCCCCCCAAACCAAAAAGAAAGGCCCCACCAGCGCAAGCGGGTGGGGCTTTTTAATTGAGTGGCCAAAACCCAGAGGTTTCGGACTTGCATAGTTAGGTATTAGCTAACTTCATGGTGTTCGCCCCGGATGTACTCACTTCCGTAGGCGGCTACTTTGGCCTGGAATCGTATGGTGGATTGGTTCAATACCAGCACACGCTAAAACTTCCTCAAGTACTCTCAATTTGGAAACCAGAGTACTTGAGTCCTTTTATGCGAAAAGAGCTAGGTGATTAATTCCATGCACTCGCTGCTTGGTTTGGGTCCGATCGCAAAAACCGAATTAAGTCTGCATGAAACTGATCCGGTATTTCAATTTGCGGCGCGTGCCCTACATTCGGGTAGAGAATAATGGCCGAATTTTGCAGCTCATTCGCCACATTTCTGGCGAGTGTTGGGAAATCATCAACTAGGCCGTCCTCCTCACCCCCTATCACTAATGCTTTGGTCGCAATGTGCTGCCAGTCATACACAACAGGGTCGTTATACAACATTCCGCCTTGTAATCTACGTACCATCGCCAGCGTTGGCCATTCACCGCTAAGAGTTTGTCCGTATTGTCGACGAACGAATTCCAGATGCTCGGGCGGCCATGCTAGGGGAAAGTAATTTTGGTGGCCACGTAAGATCGACTGATACGTAGAGACACCAAGCTCGTCTGCATAAGGGTCGCTCCATGGCCGCCCTTGGCGCTGATCGGTTAGCCCAATTTGGTTCACCATTACCACATGCGTCACCAATTGCGGATAGAGCATGGCAAACCGTGTGACGACCATGCCTCCCATGGAATGACCGACAATAGCCACCTCATCGATGCCGAGTTCATCAAGTAGCGACTTCATATTGGCCGCGACGAAATTGAAGTTGTAGGGAATGATGGGTTTTGAAGACTTGCCGTAGCCTATTCGATCGACTGCGAGCACTCGAAAACCGTCTGCGGCTAGTGCGTTGATGGTATCCGTATAGGCCTCAGAATAAAAATTCATCCCGTGCTGAATAAACACCGTTTGCCCATTGGCTCGGCCGGACGGAGGCACATCCATATACGCCATACGCATCGGAGTATCAAAGCGCTCCAACTCTAAGAAATGCACAGGATAGGGGTAGGGTATCTCCTCAAAGTTCGCAGACACAGAGCCCCAGTGCGCTGGTGCCTCTGCAGGCGGGGTTGCTGGCCACTCTTGTGCCTGGGCGGGAAATCCTGATGCTAAAATAGCAACACTTGAGATCATTCCTAAAACGGTCTTCTTCAATAACATAATAAGCTTCCTTATTTTTATTGGCTTCATGGTTATGCTACATATGAGAAAGGCCGAACGTTTCCGTCCAATGCCTGAATGCTGGACTTTTTGCTCAAAGAACCGCTTAACCCTTCGCTTTTTCCGGCTTGCGACTCCCATTATCCACAATTGAGACCCTGAATCCCCCTAGAATCATCCATTTTAGGGAGAAACATTTTTCGAGCATAAAGATAAACGCGAACGAAAAGAGCTAAAAATCCTCTGAGCGCTTTACTTTATAGAATGAAGAGTATGCTTGCAAAAAAGAGGGCAGAGCCCTTTCCAGATGCCCGACAGTGTCACAAACTATGGGGCAACTTTAGTGGCTGCAGCAATTGCTGGTGAAGGTTATAAGCAGTCAACCCTCATAGAAAATTGCTCGCACCAAGGCTTCGAGCTTTTATCGATTTTGCGGGCACTTATGCAGCACCACTTAAATAAATTCGAAGGCCAAGCCCCGATCCTTGCCGATCTGCCTGGCATCGAGTTGCTGGAACTTACCGGAGCCTTCCGTTCTGCGGATTACAGCACTGTGGGTGCCAATGATGCCTGGTCAACCGGCTTGCGCTACTCGCCGGGCTTCGGTTTGACTATTCGTGGAACCTTCGGTGAAGCGGTGCGTGCACCGAACATCACCGAGCTGTACTCACCCCAGCAGCCTTCTTCCTACGGATTCCAGAACGATCCATGCTCCATCGACAACATCAACAACGGTTCGCCGAATCGCGCCAGTAACTGTGCGGCTCTCGGTATTCCGGCTGGCTACAATGTGAACGACTACATCACAGCCGGTATTCCAGGTGTGTCAGGTGGTAACCCCAACCTGAACCCAGAAGAGGCAACAACGTTTACGGCAGGTATCGTTTATGAGCCTACCTTTGTTGACAACCTAACCTTTATCGTTGACTACTACTCAATCGAGATCGAGGGTGCGATCGATAGCTTGTCCTCAGTGGCTGTTTCCGAGCTCTGTGTTGACCTGCCGTCCATCAATAACGATTACTGCGGGCTAATCACTCGCGCGCCTCAAGGTTTCATTACCTATCACCAGTCTGGTCAGGTAAACCTTGCTGCGTTCGAGGTGGAAGGTGTCGACTTCGGTGTTGATTATGGCTTCGAGCTGGGTGCTCTGGGTCTGGATAACTGGGGCGGTCTAGACTTCAGCTTGCAAGGTACTCACATGATTCGCTTCGACGAGTTCCAGGACCCTCTGGATGCCTCTATCTTCGAAAGCCGCATAGGTGAGTTTTCCTACCCCGAGTGGATTCTTAACGCCCGGGCAAGCTGGACAATCGGTGATCTGAGACTGAGCTGGGCCGGTCGTTGGGAAGAAAGTCAGCTTCTCTCTGGTATCTCTAACCAGCAGATCGATGCTAACCCATTGTTCGTCGATCCTTCGCAGACTGGCGATTCATGGGTGCATGACATCAACTTCAACTACAACTTCAGCGAGAACATCAATGTCTACGGTGGTCTGAACAACGCCTTTGACGAAGAACCTTACCTGGGCACGCTATCTCGCCCAGCCGGTCCTCGCGGTCGCTACGGCTTCTTAGCAGTGAACTTCACACTCTAAGTTGACGATGTAGATGATAGAAGCCCTGTTGCTATAGCAGCAGGGTCTGAAAAGAAAAAGGGCACTCCTAGGAGTGCCCTTTTTTGTTGCGCTGTTTAGTCCTATGGATGCTGCTACGATTTTGGATCGTTGTGATTGCAAACCCTGACAGATTGCTCAAAACAATAAGTCCAATTTCCCTAGCGGCGCTAATCGTGAGTTTCTACCACTCAGTTATCAGCTAGCCATTTCCGCACTGCAAATAGTTAGATTCGATACAACGAATTGCTAGCTGTTGAAGACTTTCGATAGTTTCTGCGTCTAACTGCACAGCGATTTGATCACGCGCCTGTGCAGCCCCTACTTCGCCCTTCGCTGCTGCCGTATAAACCCACTGATAAGCGCGCTCCAAATTCTTTTCTACGCCCTGCCCTTGAGAATACAACAAGCCCAAAGATAGTTGCGCCTTTGCGACGCCCCGATACGCAGCAAGCCGATACCATGTCGCGGCCTCAGAATAGTCCTGTACAACCCCTTCTCCTGCAGCAAACATATCGCCCAACATCATTTGTGCAAACGTATCGCCTGAGTTTGCGCGGGTTAGCAGGTCGTAGGATTGGCTGAGCACTGGGTTGCTAAATAGGAACATTACAGCAAACAAAAAAAGGGGCTTTTTCATAGAACTAATCTCGTACCAACTTGTAGTGTGGATTAACTAAGCTTTCAAAACAGTATACAACCGCTCTATTGACTCGACTCAGAAATCTTTTGTTCTCACAAACCTTCTGGGTTACTGTTGAGGAACTCCAATCAAAAGAATATTTTAAAGACTATATACTCATGTTAAAAGACTGCCCCTTTTGCACCATAAGCGATGCTCAAGATTCGGAAAGAATTATATTCGAAAGCCCTTATTTCTTCTCAATCTGGGACGGGTTCCCCGTTTCAAAAGGTCACGCTCTGCTTATAAGCAAACAGCATCTAGCTTCCTTTTTCGATCTTTCGATCGAACAACGCGAAGACGCCATGACTGCTCTTGAGAAACTAAAGGCGCACATTCACGCTGAGTATGCTCCAGACGGGTTCAATATAGGAATAAATGATGGCCCAGCAGCTGGCCAAACAGTGCCTCACCTCCATATTCATTTAATACCAAGATATGTAGGGGATATAAATGATCCTCGCGGAGGCATCCGATGGGTTCTTCCAGCTAAAGCTGAATATTGGAGCAAGTAGAATGCTAAGCACTTACTATCGGGAGAAATTACGAAGCCTCAACGTGGACCGTTCAAGCGGTCACCCAAAACCTCATAAAGTATGCCTTCTACTTGCAGTTCTCGACCTTATCGAAACAAATCGCACGCCAAAGAATGAATTTTATTTAGATGAAAACCTGAAGATAGAATTCAGCAAACATTTTGAGCACCTCAAGAAAGCCAACGATGCAAAAAAAATAGCAACACCTTTTTGGCATTTACAGAATGACGACATTTGGCACTTTGAAATTAGCTCTGATCAAACCTCAGCATTTAATGAGCTCATAGCAAAGAAAAAAGCAATAAGTGAAGCGACACTTACCGATTCAATTCAATTTGCCTATCTTACACCAGAGCTATTCCAAGAGCTGCAGATTGCAGAGAACAGAGAGGACGCTCGTAGATTGCTGCTTTCGAATCTAGAAGACCTGTCTGTTCAGTTCCACCGCTGGCTTCTAACTGTTGGCAAGAAGGATAAGACCGCTAGAAACTATGTAGGCGCTGTAAAAGGTTCAATCTCAAATTGGGCTGCTGAAGTTCATGCAACAAATAGAAACCTAATCGCGATTCACTCATATACAGAGATTAATCGAATATCTGACTATCTCGCCGAGTATTCTGTTTTTCAAGATTACGACTCTCGTGGTAAGCGAATGTATAGCGCAGCGTTAAAAGCCTATCAGAGCTTTCTGGCAGACCTTTGCCAAGTTTATGTTGAGGATGACATCAAGAAAATTATTTCAGATCGAAATATTAGTGAAACGGAGAAAGCTAGACTCGTCAACACAAGAGTCGGCCAAGGACAATTCAGAGAAGATCTCATCCAATACTGGCACGGCTGTGCTGTGACAGGATACAAACAAGTGAACATGCTGCTTGCCTCTCACATCAAGCCTTGGCGTGACGCGTCCAATGAGGAAAGGCTCTCCCATTTCAATGGAATTTTACTTCTGCCTAACTTAGACAAAGCATTTGACAAAGGATATATAAGCTTCGAGCAGAATGGTCAGATCCAAATATCTGACTTTATAGAAAATCCTTCTTCGCTTGGCATTCGCCAAACTATGGCAATCAAGCTAGATAGTGCCCACCAGGACTTCCTTGCCTATCACCGAAAGCATGTATATAAAAGAACCTAAATAACTAATTTGAGCGAATGGAAATAATCAAACCTACTAAGGTAGAAAATTTGAACGGAATTAAACCACCCTATATTCATGCCCTCCAGGGCAAATCGCCGAATACACTTCACCTCTCTTGCTAATCTTAACTGTGTGCTCACCACACTCGAAACATAGATGTTTTAACGCCGTATTTTTTTCGCAACTTGCACACGCAAGATAGTAGCCAAACTTGCCGTATTTGGGCGTAAGTTTTTGATCCTCCGCACAGTGTTTACAAATCACTTTACTTTGAATTTTTGCGGCACCGGGAATCTCCAATTCAGGTTTAACCACGCTCGAAATTGGCTCCTCGGACAAAACTGGCGCATGACTATTTGAATCGGTTTCTTGTTCGTGATCTATACCTGAAAGAGTGATTTCTTCTTTATCCTTCAAGTCAGGACGACAGTTTTCCTGTAGCAAAAACTCAGCAATTTTCTTAAGCTCACTCAGTTTAAAACCCGGCTCCGTCGACAAATAACCACGCGCTTTAGAACACTTCTTTTTCAATAAATCAACTAGCGCTTCAGCCTTAACAACTTGATTTTGGATTTTCTTAGGCATGTTGTCGCGATGAAGAATCGCGTTGTTAGAGACTGCGCAATAGATTGCAAGATCTCGTGCACCGAAGCCCGCTTGTACCAAACCCATCAACAACTTATCCAGCAGTTTAGAGGCATTGTTCTTCAGCAGGCCACGCAAGATTGCACCTTGTAGCTGCGCTTGAATAATGGGAGACGGCATACCGCTCCACTTCCCTTTATAGCTGCGACTCCATTCACCTTGCGAATTTACTTTCACTTCGCCGGTGATGGATTTACTCTCAATGATGACGAAACCAAAGGTATGCACGATGAGATGGTCTATCTGCGCACACTCGCCTTCGTGATTGAGCATAAGGTCATTGAAGACAAACACATCATCGGCGCTGCCAAATGCCCTGCGCAGATAAAACGCCACAGCGTCCTCTTGCTTCTTGCCCGCACGGGCGTATAAATTGTCTGGGTTCGTCAATTCACGAGGGGAAGTTAAGATCATTTCAACACGTTTTTCTGCTAAATTAGATTTTGGACATCGCAATAAAACCACTAGGTCCGTGGGGCCTTATCCTAGCTCATTTATCCCTAGTGAGTAAGCCCTTTTAAAATCAAACAAATTGGGCAGCAGTCTAAGCCGCCCCAATCCCCATCGCCTCAACCGTCAACTTCCGAATCCCCGCAAAATCCCTATCGCGCAACATCGCCGCTGGCACAAACCAGCTACCACCAATACAGCTCACACACGCCAAGCCTAGATAATCTTTGGCGAGGGCCGCGTTAATACCGCCGGTAGGGAAAAACTTAAGCTCAGGTAGTGGGCCAGAGAGTGCCTTCAACATCGGCACACCGCCAAGCATCTCGGCTGGGAAGAATTTTTGCAGCTGATAGCCGCGTTCAGACAATCGAATCATCTCGCTTGCCGTGGCCGCACCTGGCACTAAGGGCATCTGTTGGCTGATGGCCGCATCGATCAACAGCTCAGTGGCGCCAGGGCTCACAGCAAAGCTTGCCCCGCGTGCGGCGATCTGCGCTATTTGCTCTGGGCGACGGACACTGCCGGCCCCTACTAGCAAGTCGGGCACTTGTTGAGCGATCAACTCGATGGCCTCTAATGCGCAGGCAGTGCGTAGCGTCACCTCGATTGAGGCTGCGCCGGCATCGCGTAAAGTCTTTGCCAAATCAACGGCTATGGCCGCGTCTTCGATTACGACTACAGGCACAATTCGGCTTTTACTGAATAACTTACTTGCATCCACGGGGCTTACTCCTAAAAGGTGTGACGATTAAAGAGTACAGTGGAACAAGCTTACTAATCAACGCTACGGATACATTGGTGGTTTATTGGCACGGTCTTGCTGACTTGAATCTTTCAACTTTCCTGTTCGTCTCCCAGCTAGAGACCTACTATCTGAAAAACACAGAAACGCTTGAAGGAATAGCGCTCTAGCGCCGGCTGAAACATCACTCACCCATATTGTCATCGAACCGCGCTTGATAGGCTCGAATAAATGCGTTTTCTAATACATTGCCTATTGTGGCTAGAAGCCCGACATCGAGGTTGTCGATGTGTCCAGACACAGGGATTACCGTAGCAACTTGGTCTTGTGACTGGTTTTCGAAAAGCTCGCTAGTCAAGCCAACTAGCGATTCCCATAAGGCTTGAAATGGGTTATCTCCATCTTCTATGATGTCTTCTTTCCATTGAAAGACTTCCATGTCATGTATCAAAGGTTTGAAGTATCCATCCAATTGGCCATCCGTGGCCGCTAGCTCGAAGACAAAGTCCAGGTCTCCGCCTTCAACATCAAATGGTGCATACGTAGCAATTAAGGAATCGATCTTCATTAAAGGCAACCCAAGCATCCTTGCATCGATATCAAAACTGGGTTTTTGCGATGTCGGGTCCAGCTCAACTTGCGCGTTGAGCGTCCCCATTTCCATGACCTTGCCCTCAAGATCGATATTTGCCACTAGCACTCGCTCTAGGTCCTTGCTATTCGTGAGGTTATACACGCTGCCATTCACTTGGCTTAAATAAGCATCCATTGGCGGTTCGACGTCGAAATTCCTAAAGTGTAACTCTCCATTGTGTACCGTAGCGCGGTCAATCCTTAACAGCACCAAATCATCCATGATCGCCAACCATCGTCCCTCTTCCCCTGTCTGTTGGCTATTGGGGTTTTCGCTATCCACGATGTTAATAACAGGCTCAAAAAAATCGATCTCGCTCACTATTTCGCCGCTTAACAAAGCGCTCCAAAGAACTGAAAACTCGATGCTGCGAGCAGAAAATAGCGGTACGGGTACAGTACCGTCGATCTTAGTGATGGTGACATCGTCAATTGTGTAAGCCCCTCGAAAGAGCGCTAGATCGACATCCCCAATGCGACTGTCATAACTATCTGAACGGCTTAATTCATTATTCACATAACGCTGCACCGCCACTGGCAACACTGCACGAATTGCCACTAATCCTATGGCAATTACTAACAATATACTTATGGCTTTGCGTTTGTTGCTCATCCTTAGCAAACCTTTGTTATGTAACAGTTCTTAAAAAAGAATCTTGACCTTGCGCTGCCAGCATCTTCATAGCAAAGCCAAGCAATGCTCCGTTTAGAGGTAAAGGTGTGCCAGTAAGTAAGGGAAAGAAACTTAAAGGCACTATCGGAGCCACAACTGTTAAGCAGTTGTCACTTTTTCAGCGTTACAGTCTTCTAGAGTTTCTTTGACTAACTTCTTGTTGTCGTCGGTGTGCTCAACACCAACCAAGACCGACCCTTTCTCTAGAGCATCTTCATAGAACTTAACCTCATGTTCTGGCATCGCCGCGCCAATGAGGCCACCAATAATTCCGCCACCTGTCGCACCGGCACCGGCACCTGCTAACGCGGCAACAGCTGGGCCCGACACGAGAAGCGAAGCACCGCCACTAGCCACGGCCCCCACTGCAGTAAAGCCCGCAACAAGTGCAGTGATCGCAGCACCAGTTGTTGCGCCCAGGGCTACCCCCTCAGGAAGTTTAGAATGTGAATCGACTGCAAAACTGTCCTTGTTGAAGCCGTCGCTGGCGACTAGATTAATCTTGTGCGCAGGAACACCGCGTGCCTCTAGGGTATAGATAGCAGACGCTGCTTGTTCTGGGCTGTTAAATAATCCGACTATTACATTACTCATTTGAGTCTCCTTTTCTCTGTGAGTGTTAAAGCGATCTAACGATTAGATACCAATCAAGATGCGTGCCAATCGACTGCATTCATCAGAAAAAACTTGCATCAAATACTTTCAAGTTCTTCTCTAGGCGCCGAATGACAAAAGCTACAGAAAATTTAATGGAACTTTTTAAGAGAAAATAAATTGTGAAACTTAATCACTATTAAGTTCAGATTGGCGAGTCACTGTGAAGAATGTCCGATGAACAACTGGCCACTTTTACAAGTCACCTTGTAATAGTTACATCAAAAGCGCTGCACTTTTTTCCTTTTGCCGCTCTAGCGCCCCACAACACTTGAACTATCTATGTGGCACAAACATTGCTCACAATACCTTCGAACATTAACTAAAAAGGACATCACAATGGAATACGGTCTACTTGGTTTTATAATTTTGGTTCTGGATATATTCGCGATCTTAAAGATCATGGAAAGCGGCGCAAGCACGGTAAAGAAACTCGTGTGGATTCTGATCATTCTTTTCCTTCCTTTTATAGGCTTAGTCATATGGTGGCTTGCTGGCCCCAGAGCTAGGTAACAACACAACAAAGGCAGGCAGAGAATGAAATTAAAAGAACAGTTAATATTTTGGTTGGCCGTTAGCGCCCTCTTATTTGCGTTTGTGTGGATTTTTAGCGATGTATTATTGCCCTTTGTAGTGGGCATCATCATCGCTTATCTTTTAAATCCATTTATGAACTTCTTAGAGAAGCACAAGCTTCCTCGCAAACCTGCGGCTGTTATTATTCTTTCATTTTTTGCTATTGCCATTTTCACACTTGCTTTTCTGCTCATCCCTCCCCTATATAAGGAGCTAGCCGATCTAGCCGAAACGGCGCCGCAATATATAGACGCAGCCTGGGAGCGAATGCAGCACTATGTCGAGATCGTCGAGCGCAATGTGAACGAAGACGACCTAGACCAAAATATTCGCGACGCTGTTAAAGAGAATATTAGCGGTGCCTTGAGTGCAAGCTCGAGCCTACTTGAGGGCTTGATGAATGGTGGCATTGCCATCATGGGTTTTCTAACTTTTGTGGTAGTAACGCCGTTAGTCGCCTTTTTCATGTTGATCGAATGGCAATCAATCACACAATGGGTTTATGGTTTACTGCCAAGACACAATTATGAGAAAACCAAAGGCATTTGCGACAAGATCGACCTTAAGATTGCAGGCTTTATTCGCGGCCAGCTGTTAGTCGCAGTCACTCTTGGCGTGCTTTACGCTGTTGCCCTTTCTATCGCGGGTTTACGCTATGGCTTTCTTATTGGGATTGCCGCCGGCTTACTGTCGATTATTCCACTGTTCGGCTCTATCGTTGGTTTCCTAATGGGCGTGGTTGTAGCCTGGCTGCAGACGAGCGAGCTGTCTTATGTAGCGATGATTGGTGGCATCTTTGTGCTAGGACAGTTCCTGGAGGGCAATTTTATCAGCCCTAAACTTATTGGAGATAGTGTTGGCTTACACCCGCTATGGATCTTGTTCGCGCTTATGGCTGGCGCCACCTTGTTCGGAATAGTAGGAATGCTATTGGCTGTGCCTGTAACGGCTGCTGTAGGGGTGTTGGCAAATGCCGCTATCAATGAATACAAAGATAGCCAGTATTACGAAGGGTAGGAAAAAATTATTTAAGCAGGCTCGCGAAGGCTGCGATCTGCGAAATAGATAAGCGCTTTAATATCGACAGACGATCACGCTGACTGGCAGTAACGCCTGTAGCGCAACCGGCAGTAAAGCTTAGCAACATCCCCTTGCCAGTGCCCAATTCTCTAAGCACCTCTCGCTTTAGGTCAGCCTGCTCTTTAGTAATGAGCAAACGATTCCAGCGTCTAGTTTGCTGCAAGCTCTCAAGACGCGCGTAGTCTTTCTTCAGTAAATAATCGAAAAGCATTATTGTTCTCCTTTCATACTAGGGGCAAAAAATTGCGCTGATTTTTTAAAACCCATTCGCTTGATCAAGCCACGCATCGTTTGCACCAATGCATAGAGCGCAAAACCATGAGCGACAAGCAACGTCAAACCGATACCCCATACAGGCATCCCCAATGTGTAGAGACCGTAAGAGGCTAGAACCGTTAAGCCCAAGCAAGCACTCAAGACCACGCCACTGAACACAATAAGCACAACGATCGCGAACCAGATACACTTGCGGGTAATGGCCCACTCGACGCGCAGAATGTCCTTACTGGTCTCCCAGTGCGTGGAATAGCGCTGCAAAACTTGGGTGGCAGAATCAAGAAGAGCGGTGATAACACCGCTCTCCTGATTCTTGCTATGCTCACCCGTTTCTTGGTGACTATTAGGCGTTTGCATGAGCTTATGAGCGCTTGCTTAGAAGCGAAGTGACAAGCAAGCCTGCTGTGAACGCCACACCAGCCGCCATCAGCGGGTTCTCAACCACTAGTTTGCGCGCCTTATCAGCCGCAGTGCCTAGCTCCATCTCTACCGATGCGCGTTTGCCTGCAAGCGTCTCAGAGGTATTCTCAACAGTTTCGCGAATAGTCTCTTCGGCGGCACTGGCATGAATCGCTGCCTTATCCACGGACTCGTGTGCAGCAGCCGTCATCTTCTCAGTGATTGGTGCGTGATTAACTTCCTTTTCAACTTTCTTTGCAGTTGGCATATAAACTCCCTTGTCTATAAGGTTGATAAAAAAACCGGCTTTACACCGCGCTTGTTAAACAAGTTTGCAATGCCTATGCCAAGCGCCACAAAAATTAAACTTAATCTTTATAATTCATAATGTTATAAACATTTTGCGCAAATCAGCACTCTGCCTTTGCGCAGTTTTATTTGTAGATTTTTCATCATATGGGTAAGTCTTACTGCAAAGAGGCGCTACTATAGCGGCATCCGTTCAATCGCCAGATCTTTAGGCAGGCTCATGATCAAAGTTCTCTCCACCGGCAGGCTTTCCACACAGTTTTACGAGGCCTTCAAAGGCAATACTCTTGGCCTGGATGTACAGATCGCAGACCAGGTAACCCAGGCCCAGATAGACTGGGCAGATTGCCTGGCGAGCTTTCCTATCGACGCTGAGGTTTCGCTGCACAAGCTCAAGTGGATACATAGTTTTGGCGCAGGCGTAGACGGCTTCGTTAAACGCACCGATCTCAATAAGGACTTACGCCTATCACGAACCACAGGCGCATTAGGCGCTAAGGCGGGCGAATTTTGCCTTTGTCATATTCTGAATTTTCTGCAAGACACTTTTGCCATATACAAGGACATGCAAACACAGGCGTGGCCAGAACGCGCTGCTGTTAGCAGCAAAAATAAAACAGTTCTGCTGCTCGGCACAGGCTCAATGGCACAGGGAGTTGCAACGCTATTGCGCAGCGTAGGCATCACCGTCATTGGCGTTAATACCTCTGGCGCCTCTGCTGGCCCTAATTTTGAACGCTGCTTCCGCTTTGAGGAATTACCTGACACTTTGTCAGAGGTCACTTGCGTGATTAATACACTGCCCCATGTGGCGGCCACCCAGGGCTTGCTAGACGCCCATTTTTTCTCGCGCTTTCAACATGCACTGTTCATTAACATTGGCCGTGGCGCAACCGTGAAGACACAAGACCTTGCGCTGGCCATAGAAGCTGGCCAATTCGCTTATTGCGTGTTGGATGTTTTCGAAGAAGAGCCACTTCCTAAATCATCTTGGCTTTGGCAACACCCACAGGTCTTCGTATCGCCCCACCAAGCGGCGATCACTGACATTGACGACGTGACAAAAAGTTTTCTAGCAGCCCTAGAGGCCTACGCGGTAAATACCACCAACGCGTATTTCGTCGATAAGAAAAAATCTTATTAAACTAAAGCTGGGATCAGTTCCCAATTAGTTGCCTCTATTCCTGTAATCCCTAGCGCACGACTGACGAATTTCAAACTATGATATAAAAAACAATAAGTTACGAGAATCACTTGGTTAACGCTATTAGCGAAAATCTGGACTCCTAGATTTTTTCTTAGAAATTCATCATTTTTTTGACTGACTAATTCTGTAAGGCAGTAACATTTTTTCAAAATCACACTAGCCCCGCCCTCCAACACCCGTGCTAGCCTGCTTAAAAGATTTCATCAAGGCACTGACTAAAATGTGTCTGAAAATCTTGGCTTTGCTATCGACTCATTAATAACAACAAGATTGAGGCTAAAAATGACCAAAATACCTACACCCCAAATCCGCCCCACCTTCACTCACAAACTCCTCAGCACCGCTATCGCTCTAACCATGCTTGGGGGCGCAGGACAATCAATCGCGCAAGCGCCAGAAGTCGAAGAAGTCGTCGTTACCGGCTCCTTTATTCGCCGTTCTGAAGGCATTGCGGCGGCATCTCCCATCACGCAGCTCAGCGCCGAAGACCTGGAGTCTCAAGGCACTGTCAACATGGCGCAGGTCGTCTCAAATTTGACCTTCAACAACGGCACTGCCACGACCAACTCCATTCAAGGCGTGACTAGTACTACTTCTAATTTCAACCTGCGCGGCCTTGGCCCCCGCGCAACGCTAACCTTGGTAGACAGCAGACGGGTTGCTACCGATAACGTACAAGTTATGTTGCCAGCTTCAGCACTACAGCGCATAGAGGTGGTCACCGACGGTGCCGCAGCACTGTATGGCACAGACGCCGTGGCAGGGGTTGTGAACTTGATTCCGTATCGCTCATTCGATGGCCTGAAAGTGGAATACTTTGAAGAGCGCGATAGTCGTGATGACTATGGCCGAATTGAAACCTCATTCCTTGGCGGTAAAAGCATCGGTGACGTCGATCTCGTCGTTGCAGGCTCATTCGTTGACTCAGCCACTTTAGCTTGGGACGAACGCCCCGAGTATGTTCGTTCAGGTCTAACCCACAATGGCGGATCAAACCCAGGCAACTACACAGTACCCGTGCGTGATGAGAACGGTAATTTAACTGGCGCCTCAACTAGCCGCATGGATCCTAGCTGTGGTTATCGCATTGACCAAGACCAAGCCGCGGCCGGGAATAACCCATGGGGCGTTCCCCTTGGTGGCCGCTGCTTTATGAGTTTCGGCGACACCCGTGACTATCAACCCGACTACAACACTTCATCCCTGTATGGAAATTTAAACTGGGAAATTAGTGACGACGTGACTTTTAACTCACAGCTCATGTGGAACCGTCAGGTCTATCGCAACCGGAATAATACCGGCAACCCTGGTGCCCGCTCTGATGGCGCCATCCCAGTCGTGCGTGGTGAATTACCTGGCAATACGTTTAGAGCTCAAACCTCCACAGGTGCAAATTTGTTTGCCGAACCAGCTCGTGACGCTAATGGTGCAATAGTGCTGGACGGCTACGGCCGCCCACTGCCACAACGCGATGCCTCCGGCTCAGTGGTGTTCGCTAACAATCGTCTCGCTTCGATCGAGAACGACCCGCTGGGCGGCGTCCCCTTCAATGAGGACGTTTACATTAATGGTGCACAGTGGATGCCTTTTGGTAAGCCAGAGGCAAACACTATCCCAACAGCCATGCAAGAGTTCGGTCACTTCCAAAGCTACCAAGTAGACAGACGCGCGCTGCGTTTTGCCTCAGGCTTAGAGTTTGCAGTGCCTGGCTTGGAAGGTTGGCAGGGCAATGCAGATTATGTGTATAGCTTCTATGACAGCGTGGGCAATAACTCTCAGCAATTTAGCGTTGGCGCTGTGGCCCAAGGTTTGAACTGTGATGTCGTCAACGATGTGGACAGCTGTTTCAATCCGTTTGGCGCGATCGATCCACAATTTAGAACCCCTCAACATGTTGCCGATGCCATCTTCACTCAGGATGCGATCGATGATCGAGATGAGCTACAAACCTTCAACCTAACCTTCAACGGTGATGTATCCCCTGGTGGTTTCGAATTGCCTGGCGGCCCGATCGCAATGGCCGCGGGTTATCAGCGCCGCGAAGAGACAGACAAAAACGGCCCAACCGCCACGTCAATTCGCGATGACCAATTGATCGGTGTACAGGAGCTCCCTACTAGCCAGAGCCGCAGCAGTGACTCATGGTTTGCTGAGTTTGCGTTTCCATTGCTAGAAAACTTAGAACTAAGCGCCGCGGTGCGCGATGAAAGTTTCAGCACCGGGCAAAGTGCTGTGGTGGATAAATTTGGCTTGATCTATGTGCCAACCGATTGGTTGAACATTCGGGCAACCAAGGGCGAAGCGTTCATCGTACCTACTCTGGCACAGCTGGGCTCACCCCAGATTTGCGGTTTGAGTAACGTTGACGATTTATTCTCACCCTTCCAAGGGTTCATCACTTCTTGTCGAAGCGGAAACCCTGCCCTAGCATCAGAGTCATCTGACAGCCTATCGTTCGGTGTCGATATCGACCTATTGGATAATTTGAGCTGGTCGATCACTTGGAGTGAGACTGACTTTACCGACCGTATTGTGAGCACCACAACACAAGACATCATTCGCTCTGATTACCGTAATTTTCAGGCGGCCACAGGATTTGCGGCAACCACTGCAAACCCTTACCCAACGCTAGCTCAATTAGAAGCTTGGGTTGCCGACCCACGCTCAGACAAGCGTATCATCCGCAGCGCCTCTGACATCACAACCCCAGACACGATTTTGCAGAGTGATTCAAACGCGTCTTCGATGTTGGTGCGCGCTTGGGATACACAAGTCGACTATGGTTTCAGCTTAGATTCGGTGGGTCTAGACGGTTGGGGCGATATCAATATGCAATTGCAAGCCACTTATGTTGATACCTACCAGTTCCAGCTTGCCGATGACCTGCCGGTGATGGAAGCGGTTGGCAATCAGAACAATGACTTTGGCGCCGTGCCGACTATTCCACAGATCCGCGCGAACTTGCGTATCAATTGGGGCTTAGGCAATCACACGGTCAGCGCAACGACTCGCTATATCGATGAAGTGGTCTTCGATGCCAACGAGTTTAGTTTCCAACAGTTTTTCCCAGGTTCCGAATGGCGCCATACGGACAAACTGCGAGCATGGACTCAATTGGATATGTTTTATTCCTACCGAGGTTACGAAGCACTGGGTGGCGAATTTAACTTCTCCGTTGGTGCACGTAATCTTACTGACCGTATGCCACAGAAAACCGGCATGATTGCCGGTGTGGCTGCGGAATCTCAAGATGTTCTAGGACGCGTGTTCTATGCCCGCGTGAACTACAACTTCTTCTAAGCTAAACGCTTAAGCTTAAAAATCGGGTGCCGCCTTATCGGTAGCACCCGATTTTTTTTTGTCTCCGAGCCTCGCAGCCTGTACAATCGCGCCCCTTAATTGCAGTCACTTGTCGATAAGCGGCCAGTTCTTAAGCGAATCACAATAAAACCTCTTCTCTTCGCCCAACATTTACTCAGCACTGCTCATTCATTGCCGCCCTAGCTCGGCTTTAAAATGGAATACGCCCTACATGAATACGATACGTCAGGACTGGTTTGCAAACGTCCGTAACGATCTTTTGGCCGGCCTCGTGGTTGCACTCGCGCTAATCCCAGAAGCTATCGCCTTCTCTATCATTGCCGGTGTCGACCCAAAGGTCGGGCTCTATGCGTCTTTCTGTATAGCCGTGGTAATCGCCTTCGTCGGTGGCCGCCCAGGCATGATCTCCGCAGCAACAGGCGCAATGGCATTGGTCATGGTGACGCTCGTTAAAGACCACGGGCTGCAATACCTACTCGCCGCCACTGTGTTGACTGGGGTGCTACAAATCATCGCGGGCTGGATTCATCTAGGGGCCTTGATGCGCTTTGTGTCTCGTTCGGTGGTGACAGGTTTCGTTAACGCATTAGCCATTCTAATTTTTATGGCGCAGCTACCCGAGCTCACTAATGTCACCTGGCATGTCTATGCCATGACGGCGGCAGGCTTGGGCATCATTTATGGCTTCCCTTATATTACTCGCGCGATTCCATCCCCACTGGTCACCATCGTGGTCTTAACCGCTGTGGCATTGATCATCGACCTAGACATCCGCACCGTGGGTGACATGGGTGAACTACCAGACAGCCTGCCTGTCTTCCTCATTCCAGACATTCCTTTCACTTGGGAAACCTTAATGATTATCTTCCCGTTCTCACTCACCTTGATGGTGGTGGGGCTTCTGGAATCATTAATGACGGCCACCATTGTGGATGATCTCACTGACACAAAAAGCGACAAGAACCGAGAATGCTTGGGTCAGGGTGTCGCCAATATCGCCAGCGGTTTCATTGGCGGCATGGCAGGCTGCGCGATGATCGGGCAGTCAGTCATCAATGTGAAGTCCGGTGGCCGTGGTCGCTTATCGACGCTTTCGGCGGGGCTCTTCTTATTGCTCATGGTCGTGTTCTTAGGAGATTGGGTCGGCCGCATTCCAATGGCCGCGCTCGTTGCAGTCATGATCATGGTATCGATTGGAACATTCAATTGGGCGTCGATTAAGAATTTGCGCGAACACCCAAAGAGCTCAAGCGTAGTGATGATTGCCACGGTAGCGGTCACAGTACTCACCCACGACTTGGCGATGGGCGTGCTCACTGGGGTCTTGGCCTCTGGTTTCTTCTTCGCCCATAAAGTTGGTCGCATCTTGCGAATTCTCTCTCTCGCCGAAGACGAAGGCCGCACCCGCACTTATACCGTGTTAGGGCAGGTATTCTTCGCTAGTGCCGACCGATTCGTGAACGCCTTCGACTACAAAGAAGTGATTGAAAAAGTACGCATCGATGTAAGCCGCGCTCACTTCTGGGACATAACTGCAGTCAGCGCGTTAGACAAAGTCGTTACCAAATTCCGCCGCGAAGGGGCTGAGGTTGAAGTGATAGGCTTGAACGAGGCTAGCGCGACCATGGTGGATAAATTCGGAGAGTTCGACAAAGGCGGCCCCGACGACATACTGTTGGGGCATTAGGAGAGAAATGATGAAAGCAGAACCTAAAATCCTCGCTTGTGTCGACCAATCACGCTATGCCGAATATGTAGCCGACTACGCGGCTTGGGTCGCTGGGCGCGTCTCCGCCCCCCTAGAGTTTTTACATGTTATCGATCGTCACCAAGAGATCTCTGACAGCAAAGACCACAGTGGCGCCATTGGCATCGATGCCCAAGAACAATTGCTAGAAACCCTTTCCAGCAAAGACGAATCACGCAGCAAAGAAGCCCGCGAGCGGGGACGACTATTCTTGAATGGATTGCGTGAGCGCGCCGTTGCCGCCGGCATCCAAACCCCAGATGTACGCCAACGCTATGGCCAGCTCGAAGAGACACTCAAAGAGCAAGAGGACGAAGTGCGCATGTTCGTATTGGGCCGCCGCGGCAGGTCTGCGGATCAGACTCAAAGAGACATTGGGCGCCATGTCGAACGCACCGTGCGCAATCTGCGCAAGCCTATCTTGACGGTGACCGAAGGCTTTAAAGAACCTCGCCGTGCGATGATCGCCTTCGATGGCAGCATCGCCACACGCGATGGAGTCAAATTAGTCGCGCGCAGCCCACTGTTCAAGGGCATGCCTATACACCTATTGATGTCCGGCAAGGATGGTCAAGACGCCGCAAAACAATTGCAGTGGGCGAAGAGCAAGCTCGAAAAAGCCGGTTTCGAAACGATCAGCCAGCACATTCCTGGCGACGCCGAGACAGTGATTGCAAGAGAGGTCAAAGCACAGAGTATCGATATTCTGTTGATGGGAGCCTATAGCCACTCACCACTGCGCAGCCTATTTATGGGCAGCAAAACCACAGACCTTTTGCGCTCGGCTACTATTCCTACCCTGCTATTGCGATAGAGCAATATCGCCGTGCGCAGGCTTATTGCTGCGCACGGCTCTCAACGTCGCGCACCAAGGCGATCAGCTGCCCACGGTTCTTTACAAAGGTTTTTTGATAGCTTCGCGAAGCGTGATCCTTCACTGTTTGCAGCGACAAAAACAGTTGATTTGCAATTTCTTGATTGGTCTTGCCTGCATAGATCCCTCTCACCACATCGGCTTCGCGTTTGCTGATACCGAACTTTTGGATCAAATGCTCTACCCCATCGATCCCTACTGGCGTGACTTGTGAGGCCTTGGCACTATAAACATAGAGCACCGCGAAGGCGCTGTGACTGCAATAGAACAATACTGCAAAAGCCGGCTCATAGAGTGGCGCATCGGCCAGTGCAGTGAAATAACTAAAGTGCACCAAGCCAGTTAAGGCGCTCAGCATTAGCAAGTACTGACTTCGATTATCCCGTAGCGTTTGGTCTTTCGCCAGAAAGAGCAATATCGTGAGCGCCCCTGCAAACACCGCCCCTACGATAGACCACGCACTTCTTAGCGGATCCTGCCCCATTAGCCCGCCGCTCAAGGCTGAAAAAGCAGCGAAGCTAGCCAGCATCGACACACCGACTATCCATGAAATTGCATGACGCTTCTGCAAGCGGCAGGCCCATAGCAATTGCATAAGCAGCGCTATGAAGAAAAACGGCGTGCCCAAACCAGAGATCACATTGGCGACCTGCTCTACATTGTCGACAATGTAAAACCGCGGAAGCAGAATTTGACTCCAAAGACTGTAATACAAAAAAACGCTTATCAGAATGAAGCTATATTGTAGAAACTGCAGATTGTCGCCAAGCTCGATTCTGCGATAGCGAAACAACACGAGAATGCCTGCCACAGACAACGATAGACAAAGGGTAAAACCTAGCCATTGGGTGACAGCACCGATTGCGTTCATAGGATGAAGTCGAATAAGTTAATCATGGGGGCAAATATAGCATTACGACCTAAGTAGTCAGCCCTACCAAAGTAGTTAATTGCAAAACACTACCTTAGTCGCTGTTCGCAAAATGGCTCTTACTCCACTATTGCAACCTAGCGCTTCCCATTAAAACGCGCAAAAGGAGCAAAACATGCAGAACGAATTAGTCACTATCGATTTCCGTCCCGGCCCTGGTAGAGCACTAGCCTTTGGCTGGAAGCGAATGAAGGAAAATGCCTTACTCTTCTTTCTTGTCGCCCTAGTGATTGCGGTGATCGACATTCCCTCGCAGAGCCAAAACTACAACTTTACTAGCAGTGACCCAATTAAGTCGATTCACTCGCTGCTTCTTCTCGCCTTCATGATTCTCATAGCTCCGGCATTCAATTACGGGGCAGATCTCGTGTTTTTAAAGGGTGTGCGAGGCGACAATGTCTTGATCAAGAGCATCCTTGACGGTTTTAAATGCTATCTCAATGTCGTGCTCTCTAATCTATTAGCATTTGGCTTAGTCATTATTGGCTTTGTGGCATTCATATTCCCTGGCATCTATATCGCCTGCCGACTTGTCTTTACCTCTTACCTCGTAATGGATGAGGATATGGACCCAGTCGCAGCGGTCGAGGCTAGCTGGCGCATGACGCAAGGCCATACTCTGAAAATTTTCTTGCTTGGCATTTTGTCGATCTTCATTTTTCTTAGCGGCATCCTACTATTCATAATTGGTGTCTTTCCTGCCCTGATGTGGATCAAATCTTCCTTTGCCGCTCTCTACCTGAGCATTCAAAAAGAAAGTGCGCCCACAGAAACACTTGAGCTTGATGCGCAAGAGTAAGCACTAAGCACTTCGCTGACTGCGCAATGGATTTGCTCAAGTCAGCGAAAAGCTTCATCCTTAGGCAACAATTCGTAAGAAACAGGTAAAACGCATGAAAAAGTTATTGCTCACACTACTGATTTTAATTGTCGCCGGTGGTGTATTCGCCTATTTGAACTATGAAAACGGCATTCGTCGCGGCATCGAGATCGCCGGTAGCAATGCCCTAGGGACGGCAGTAACAGTATCTGGAGTCAGCGTTTCACCCTTTACAGGTGAAGGCAGTATTCGTGGGCTCACTATTGCCAACCCAGAAGGTTTCGATGCGCCCTATGCGATTGAGCTGGGTGGTTTGGATGTCTCCATCAATACCGCCAGTATTCTCAGTGATGTTATCGAGATCAATCTGATTCAAATCGATGACGCCAAGATCACCTATGAGACAACGGTGGTAAGAGACAATATTCGCGCACTGCTAGCAAACCTTCCCGACAGTGATGCCGCACCTGTAGTTGAGGCCAACCCCGATGCTCCAGCGAGCACCCAGGTAATCATTCGCGAGTTTCGCATGAACAATCCACAGATTGACCTGCACACTCGAGTCGCTAGTGCGCCTGTGCCATTACCCGATTTAGTGCTGACTAATATTGGCGAGAACAGCAGCGCTGTCACCGTCGCCGAGGCCGCACGTCAGATACTATCGGCTTTGAATCAAGCGATCATACGAGAAGGCGTGCCCAATATGGATGTATTGATCGACGGCGCAAGACAGCAACTCGATGACGGCGTACAGAAGATTGAGGATGCCGTGGAAAATATCAGCAATGGCGTGCGCGACTTATTTGGCCCCTAAAAAAAACCTGCGCCACGAAAGAGAATACGTGGCGCAGGCAAACGAGAAACCTTCCTCGATTTCACTTAGTTCACATGCAACTGCCAACCACCGCCGAGAGCCTTGTACAGGACAATGACTTGCAGAGCGAGCGCTGTTTCACTGCTAGCCAATTGATCCTCTGCAGCCAATTGCGTGCGCTGGGCATCAAGCAAATCTAAAAAACTATCGGCCCCCGCTTCGAAACGTTGCCTCGCGATATCGGAAGTCTGAGCGCTCGCCTGTGCCGCGGCCCGCAGACTTTCTTGTCGCTCAATCTCGGAGGTGAGTGTCACCATCGCGTTATCCACCTCTTCGAATGAACTGAGCAGCGTTTTCTCAAACACTTCTAACTGCGCTTGAATACCAGCATCGGCTGCATCTATCTGATTCTGCAAGCGCCCGAAATTGAATGCGTCCCAAGTAATATTCGGCCCCACTATATGGGTTAACGTGCCTGCACTGCCCAGATCGGCAAAGGCGGTGGCAAGAAAACCAATGCTGCCACTGATAGAGACTTGCGGGTACAACTGCGCCACGCTGACCTTGTAACGGGCAATGGCACTGGCAAGTTGTCGCTCTGCAATGCGTATATCTGGTCTACGCTTGAGAAGCTCGATTGGGTCACCCACTGCAATAGACGGTGGTATCGATGGCAAACCTTGAGGTGAACTTAAACTATTGTGTAATGCCGCCGGCATCTGGCCTGTAAGAACACTCAAGCGATTAATATTCATCGCCACTTGTGCACGCAGGCTTGGCAATGCAGCACGGGCTAACTCCAACTGCGCCAAAGCGCGCTGTACATCTAAGTTGTCACCTAGGCCACCGTCCAACAATTGCTGCGTCAAATCGGCTGACTGGGAAATTACATCGACATTGCGCTCGCCTACGCTTAGTCGCAGCTGGGCTCCACGTAACTGTATATAACTACGAGCCACCTCGGCGGCCACCGACACATACACTTGGTCGAGCTCTGCCTGCGTGGCTGCTAGGTCTGCCCGTGCGGCCAGGCGTTGCTGGCGCAGGCGACCGAAAAGGTCTAGCTCCCAGCTTGCATCAAAACCGGCTTGGTACTGGGTGAAACGATTATCGCTGAAGCCAATGGCCGCGGCGTCTGCCAGGCGTTGATCACTTGCACTGATGCTAGAGCCAATATCAGGGAGCAACTCCAATCCCGCCCCACGCAAATCGCTGCGCGCACGCTCTAAGTTAGCAATGGCGATGCCAACATCGTTATTATGCTGCATCGCGTCGTTGACCAACGCACTTAGCTGCGCATCGCCAAGTGATTCCCACCAACTCACCAGCACTTCCTCACTATTGATCTGTGGTGATGAATCTGGCACTTGAAACTGCGGCTGTACCGCTGGGGGCACCGACAGGGTTTGGTAGGAGGCATCGCTGACGCAAGCAGTCAGGCTGATTATCACCCCCAGCAAAGTAAGCTTCTTGGCACCATCTTGAATAAGCTTCATACCGCTACTCCTTCTTTTTGCTTTTGGCCCTGCCACTTCGATTCCAATTTACGCAGTGCCACATAGAACACAGGCGTCAAGAACAAGCCAAAGACAGTCACGCCAATCATGCCAGAGAAAACCGCCACACCCATGATGTTACGCATCTCAGCACCTGCGCCGGTTGATATCACCATCGGCAACACCCCCATGATGAAGGCTAGCGAGGTCATCAAAATTGGCCGTAGCCTGAGGCGTGACGCTTCGATTGCCGCCTCGACGATGCCCAAGCCCTTGTGCTCGAGTTCACGTGCAAACTCCACAATCAAAATGGCGTTCTTACTCGCCAAACCGATGAGCACAAACAAGGATATCTGGGTAAAGATATCGATGCTGCCTCCAGTGAGCCATACACCGGTCAAGGCCGCTAAGACGCTCAATGGCACGATAAGAATGACCGCCAATGGCAATGTCAGGCTCTCGTACTGCGCGGCTAGAACTAGATACACAAGGAACATACACAACGGGAAGATCAGCAAGGCTGTATTGCCCGCCAAAATTTCCTGATAGGTCATATCCGTCCATTCGTATTCGATACCATCGGGTAGCGTCTCATCGAGAATTCGCACCATCGCCGCTTGTGCTTCACCGCTAGAATACCCAGGAGCAGGTCCACCGTTGATGTCTCCCGCACGAAAGCCGTTATAACGCTGCGCACTAGTTGGGCCGTAGCTCTCTTGCACCGTCATGACTGTGCCAAGCGGCACCATTTCGCCAACGCGGTTACGCACTTGCAGCTGGCTAATATCTTCAGGGCTATCACGGTATTCTGAGTCCGCCTGCGCCACCACTTGATAGGTACGGCCGAACAGATTCAAATCATTGACATAGGCAGACCCTAAATAGATCTGCATGGTGTCAAATATCTCGGGAATAGAAAGACCTAATTGCACGGCCTTATCGCGATCCAAATCAACGAATAATTGGGGTGAATTAATTCGGTAATTCGAGAATACACCGACTAACTCAGGCGTCGCCCACGCCTTCTGGGTCACTGCCGTTATTGCATCATTGAGCGCGTCGTTGCCTAAATTGCCGCGGTCTTGCACCTGCAGTCGAAAGCCCCCAAGCGCGCCCAGCCCTAAGACTGGCGGTGGAGGAAACACCGACACAAACGCCTCTTCGATACCAGAGAACCGCATCTGTAAAGCATTGGCGATCGCACCGGCGGACATGTCCTCTGCTGTGCGCTGTGCAAAAGGTTTTAAGGCAATAAAGATCAAGCCTTCGTTAGCGCTATTGGTAAAACCGTTGACTGAAAGCCCTGGAAAGCCCACGGCGTTCTCGACCCCTGGGTGCTCTAACATGATGGAGGACATTTCACGAATGACCTCTTCACTGCGATCCAATGTTGCTCCGGCAGGCAACTGCGCAATGCCCATTAGGTACTGCTTATCTTGGGTTGGAATAAAGCCTTTAGGAAGGGTTTCGAAACTTCCCCAAGTCAAAAATAGCAGCAGAAAATACACTGCGAATGTTGCGCCACGTCGGCCTAATAAGCGCCCTACCGTCACGCTGTAAGAATCAGAAGCTGCTGAAAAGCCCCGATTGAATTTGGCAAAAAACGCATTCACGGCACGCATCACTATATTGCGTGATGGTGCTGTCTCGTTCGCCTTCTCTTGTTTAGGTTTTAGTAATAACGCTGACAACGCAGGGCTAAGTGTTAAGGAGTTAAACGCAGAGATCACCGTCGAGATGGCAATCGTTAAGGCAAACTGTTTATAGAACTGCCCATTGAGCCCACTAATAAAGCCAATAGGCACGAACACGGCAATCAGCGTTAGGGAGATCGCGATGATCGGGCCACTCACTTCACGCATTGCTTGATAAGTTGCCTCACGCGGGGCCAAGCCTCTTTCGATATTCCGCTCGACGTTTTCAACCACCACGATGGCGTCGTCAACAACAATACCAATAGCAAGGACAAGTCCGAACAAGGACAATACATTGATTGAGAACCCAAACAGATACATCAGGCTAAACGTGCCGACGATTGACACTGGCACTGCCAATAACGGAATCAAAGACGTGCGCCATTTTTGCAAGAAAAGGATAACGACAACGACTACCAAGGCGATTGCCTCAAGCAAAGTTTTGATGACCGCACTGATCGAGTCACGCACGAAAACTGTCGGATCATAGGCGACAGCATAATCCATGCCTTCAGGGAAGCTCTTCTTCAGCTCTTCCATCGTGGCGCGCACATTATCGGAAAGCTCGATCGCGTTGGCACCGGGAGCCTGCATGATAGGAATCCCGACGGCTTGCTCGTTGTTGAGCACAGAGCGCAAATTATAGCTGGACGCGCCAAGTTCAATTCGCGCCACATCTTTCAAACGCGTAATGGCGCCAGAAGGGCTTGTGGCCACGATGATATTTTCAAACTCTTCGACCGATTCCAGCCGTCCCTTAGTATTGATCGGCAATTGCATTTCAAGGGGCGACGGATTGGGTGCACTACCAATGATGCCGGCAGAGACTTGTACATTCTGGCTTCTCACCGTATTGATTACATCATTAGCCGTTAGATTAAGTTCGGCAATCTTGTCTGGTTGCAACCAAAGACGCATGGCGTAATCACCAGAGCCAAACAACTGCACTTGCCCTACCCCAGGGATTCTAGCGAGCTGATCTTTCACATTGAGCACCCCATAGTTGCGCAAATACAGCATGTCATAACGCGCATCTGGCGAGCGCAAATTCACTACCATCGTAAGATCTGGTGAGGCTTTAATCGTCGTCACGCCTAGCTGCCGAGTGACCTCAGGCAAACGCGGAGTCGCTTGCGCGACACGGTTCTGAACTTGCTGTTGGGCAAGGTCAGGATCGGTGCCTATTGCAAACGTTAGGGTCAATGTCATCAAACCATCTGAATTAGCCTGCGAGGACATGTACAACAGATTCTCGACACCACTGAGCTGCTCTTCCAGTGGTGTGGAGACTGTCTCAGCGATGACGGTTGGGTTCGCGCCAGGGAACTGAGCATTGACCACAATTGAGGGTGGCACCACTTCTGGGTACTCTGACACTGGCAGCTTATACATTGAGATAATGCCTGCCATTAGAATCATCAATGACAAAACGCTGGCAAAGATGGGCCTATCGATAAAAAATCGAGAAAAATTCATGAGCTGTCTCTTATACACATCTCCGAGCCCACGAGACCTCTCTACATCTCGT
>CAJXSF010000015.1 GCA_913061515.1 uncultured Gammaproteobacteria bacterium
GTAGAGAGGTCTCGTGGGCTCGGAGATGTGTATAAGAGACAGCCCCAGTATTGTAAGTGCTGCAAAAACCTTTACTGTCCTCGCCGGGACTATCTTGCTGACAGCGATAAGCATCGTCATCATTAGCCAAATGCACCTCTCTGGCACCTCAGCACAGGAGGGTAGCTCGCAACCTAATTCTGTTGAATTTGTTATAGGCGTTATTATCTCCATAGCATTTGCTACCACAGCGTTCACTGAATGGTTGCAAATCGCAAAAAATAGGGCCCAGGCCGACATTAGTCTCGCTAGCGCCTCTGCGCTGTTTGCTATGGCTGGGATCCTGTTTACCGGCTATATGCACACTGATTCATTCGCGAGCGTTCTTGGCCACTTGTTTAAAGTTCTCGCTTACTGTCTCGTCCTCTACTCTCTAGTTCAGAGCAATATTAAGGCACCATTTAATGAGATTAATCACCTGAGATTCCGCTATCAGTCGATTCTCAATGCCTTGCCCGACCTCGTCTTTGAGGTTTCCAAAGATGGACGCATTCTGCACTACCATTCCGATGATTCACACGACTCATTGGTAACAGACCCTGCAACTTTTGAAGGTAAGTATTTCGCCGAATTTTTATCTCCTGAGGCGACTAAAGCCTGTGAAGCCGCGATAGAAGAGAGTAGCAATACTGGGAGTAGTTACGGGCTTCAATACAGCCTAGCGTTAAGCACCGGCATGCACCGTTTCGAAGTCTCAGTCGCCAAAGTCAAACCCTTATTTGAATCCGAAAGCTTTCTCTGCATTGTACGAGACATCTCCGAGCGTTATTTCATTAAAAAACGGCTAGAAGCACTTCTAGAGTTTACCGAAAAGAGCAACGATTTAGACGAGCGAGACATTGTCAAACTCGGCCTTTCAGCTTTGGAAAAACTCACTTATAGCACCCAGAGTTTTATTCACATTATTGAAAAAGACATAGAAGACAAGCAGATTGTTGCGTGGCATAGCGAAAGCCAAGATTTTTTTAATTTCGAATTACACCTAACCGCCCCTTGCGCACCTTTATCAAAGATTTGCAATGAACTTGGCGCTGACATCCTTTCAAATCACATTACCGATGCTAGGTTGGCCAATGCCAGCCCTAGTGAGCTACCCAATGTAGAGCGGCTAATCTGCGTGCCGATTTATGATGGAGAGCTGATATGCATGGTGGTTGCAGTGGCAAACTCAAACGCACCCTATCGCAAAAACACAGTTAAAACGGTTGAGTTTTTTGCGTCCCAACTGCATCAAGTGATCAAACGGCAGCGTGCGCATAGAAATTCAGAAAGAGATAAGAAATTACTAAATAGCGCATTAGACAATCTTCCTGTTGGTGTTTCCATCTCGACCATGGGGACTTATCAAAAAATCCTTTATTTGAACCCGTATTTTTATCAAGCCTACGACATAGAACCGGGAGCCGTCACTGGAGTCGCGCAATTCTGGGAGCTGGCATACGACGATGAAACCGTGCGCACAACGCATAGAGAAGAAATGCACGAAGATATCAAAAGTGGCGACCCAGATCGTCTTGTACGGAAACGCATTCCTGTATATCGAAACAAACAACTAATTCGCTACTTAAATGTGCACAATATTCTGGTACCTAACTCTCCTCTGCTCGTGACCTTAATTGAAAATGTGACAGAAGCAGTACTCCAAGAAGAAGAGTTACGGATCGCAGCGGTTGCCTTCTCTAGCCAAGAAGGAGTCATCATCACCGATGCTAAACACCGCATTCTCAGGGTCAACCCCTCGTTCGAAGAAGCAACCGGTTATACTGCAAACGAGCTAATAGGCAAGACTCCAAAAGTGTTTCGTGCAGACAGTTATGACAAGGCCCGCTACCAAGGCTTAATCGCTGACATAAAAGAAAAGGGTATTTGGCGCGGAGAGGTTTGGAACCGCCACCGCAAAGGCCATAGAATTCCCTTTTCTCTCACGATTTCTGCCGTGCGTGGCAGTGACGGAGAAATTACGCACTATGTGGGCACTTATATCGATCTCTCTGAGATCAAGCTGGCACAGGAAAAAATCAGCAAACTCGCCTATTACGACACATTGACCGGATTGCCTAACAGGGAATACCTAAAAAAAATTCTCACCGAAAAGCTACGCACGCTAGATGCCTCCACTGATATCTGTGCCGCGCTAATGATTGATCTGGACAACTTCAAAATGATCAATGACACATTGGGGCACGATGCAGGCGACAATCTCCTCTTGCAAGTTACCCACAGGATGCAACATTTGCTCAGGCCCGGCGATCAGTTAGCGCGATACGGGGGCGACGAGTTTATTGTCATATTGCAATCTTTGGGTGCGGATACCGAACAAGCCTCACTAAAAACACAGCAATTGGCAAACCTGATTATTAGCAGCCTTGAAGACACCTATAAGATCGGCGATTCACTATATTTTTCTACTACTAGTATTGGTGTGACCTTACTAAAAAACAACGCACCGACAGCCAAAGAGGTATTACGTGAGCTCGATATCGCCCTTAGCAACGCAAAGTCAGACGGCAACAATAATATTCGGTTCTTTGACCCAGTTTGGCAAACATCGGTCATACAGCGAGCGCAGTTATTGGACGAGTTGCGCAACGCCCTAAAAGAGCACCAGTTTGAACTCTTTTATCAAGCACAAGTTGATAGTGCAGACAGCATTTTAGGTGCAGAAGCATTAATCCGCTGGAATCACCCAACGCGAGGCTTACTCGGTCCATTTGAATTTCTCCCTGCAGCCCAGGAGAATCGACTGATGAAAAAAATCGGTGATGAAGTGATGCGATTGGGACTACAACAGCTGCAACAATGGCAGCACAGCGAGCAGACCTCGCACTTGACTCTTAGCTTAAACATTACCGCCGATCAATTCTATGACGAAAGCTTCGAGCCAAGTTTGTTAGATGCCATTGATCAAAAGAAAATTTCGCCGAAATCACTGAAACTTGAGTTTACCGAGTCCATGCTATTAGGAGATATCGCGTGCGCAAATCAGAAAATAGAAAGGCTGAAAGAGCATGGCATACAATTTTCAATCGATGACTTCGGTACAGGGTATTCATCGCTTTCTTATCTAAGTACCTTGACCGTTGAACAACTTAAAATCGATCAGTCTTTTGTGCAAAATATTGGTGTAGTGGAATCAGACGAGATGATTGTCAAAACCATTATCGACATGGCCAAGACACTGCGTTTGCAAGTCATTGCAGAAGGAGTAGAAACATTACAGCAGAAGAGCTTTCTACTAAACCAAGGTTGCGAGATGTTTCAGGGCTATTTGTTTAGCAAGCCAATATCTATTGCTGACTTTAACGCCCTTGTGCTCACAAAACCACACTGACCTACAACAAATAAATTACTAAGCCTGCCGGCTAATTGCGTAGGCACAAAGACTCACCACAGTGCCTAAGTTCAAAGACTCAACGGCTCCAGTGCCAGGAATTGAAAATAGGCTGGGCTGCAAATGAGCAAGGTCTGCATGGGGAATGCCCCGCGCCTCATTCCCGAAAATATAAAGATCGTGCTCACCAAACTGAGGGTCTGCTATATCTTTTCCTTGCATGTCTAATGCCGCAATTCGAGGGTAGTTCTCAGCAATAGCCGCCAGTGGAACCTCTGTCTCTATCGGAACGTGGAAAATGGCCCCCATACTCGCACGCACTACTTTAGGGTTGAAAGGGTCTACAGAACCGGGACTTAATAAACATCGAGCGGCGCCGAACCAAGCAAGTGAGCGCAAGATAGTGCCCAAATTACCTGGGTCTTGCACTTCATAGAGATAGACAGCCCGTTGCGCGCTTGAGCTTAGCCTTTCTTGAGTCAACGCGGAGATTGGCACGAGTGCAAAGATGCCCTGTGGGGTCTGGGTAGCACAAATACGCGCCATGTGTTTTGCACTGATGACGTGCGTCTCAAAACGCTTCGACGAAAAGGCTTGCGCATCTGAGACGTAGATTTCACTAGCGCGCAAAGCTGCATTGCTGTCACTAGCCTTCTCAAGCTCTTGTACGAGATGCTCGCCCTCTGCAATGAAAAACCCAAATCGTTCTCGGTATTTTCTCTGTTGCAGCTTGCGCATCTCATCAAAGCTTAGTTTCACACCAGCACTCCCTTGTCGAAGTCTTCTCTCATCGCAGCAATTAAGGCCTCGGCTACTTTAATGCCATCAACGCCCGCAGAGAGGATCCCCCCGGCGTAACCGGCACCCTCACCAGCGGGATAAAGACCACGAGTATTAAGACTTTGCAAGGACTCTCTATCGCGAGTGATCCTAATCGGCGACGAGGTTCGCGTCTCAACCCCTGTTAACACGGCATCTTCTCTATCGAAATGTTTAATCGTTTTCCCAAAGGCAGGCAACGCCTCGCGAATAGCTTCAATCGCATAGCCAGGCAAGGCACTTGCCAAATCGCCAAGCTTCACTCCTGGTTTATAAGAGGGTTCAACTTGCCCTAATTGGCTGGAAGCTTTGCCTTTGATGAAATCTCCTACTAACTGTGCTGGTGCACAGTAGTCCTCGCCACCTAAAGCAAATGCGTGTGATTCGAGAGATTCTTGCAAGGCGATGCCCGCAATCGGGCTGCCTGGATAATCCACCTCTGGTGTAATGCCGACAACGATGCCGGCGTTAGCATTGCGCTCATTGCGCGAGTACTGGCTCATGCCATTGGTCACCACTCGCCCTTTCTCTGAGGTCGCCGCAACCACAGTGCCACCAGGGCACATACAGAAGCTATAGACGGCTCGACCATTTTTAGCATGATGCACCAGTTTATAGTCGGCGGCCCCCAATTGTGGGTGGCCGGCGTACTTGCCTAGCCTTGCTTTGTCGATCAATGACTGAGGGTGTTCCACTCTAAAACCGACCGCAAACGGCTTGGCCTCGATAAATACACCTCGGTCATGCAGCATACGAAAGGTGTCACGCGCACTATGACCAAGCGCTAGAACCACATGCTCAGTTTCAATAACATCGCCGTTAGCCAGTGCTACACCTTTTACCGACTTGTCATCGATCAACACATCCACCACTTGTGACTCAAACCGCACCTCACCGCCTAAGGCAATGATCTCCTGCCGCATTGCTGCCACAACGCCTGTGAGCCGGAAAGTTCCTATATGTGGTTTGCTGACAAACAAAATCTCCTCTGGCGCACCCGCTTTGACAAACTCGTGCATGACTTTACGCCCATAAAACTTCGGGTCTTTAATTTGACTATAGAGTTTGCCATCTGAGAATAGGCCCGCGCCCCCTTCTCCAAACTGCACGTTCGACTCGACATTAAGAATATTCTTACGCCACAACCCCCAAGTATCTTGAGTACGCTGTCGAACCTCTCGTCCTCGCTCTAACACAATAGGTCTATACCCCTGCTGTGCAAGAATCAGAGCGGCGAATAATCCACATGGACCGAAACCGATGATCACGGGCCGTGACTGCAAGCGTTGTGGCGCCATTGGCATGGGGTAATAGTGTGTATCGGGAGATCTACTGATATTGCGTTTGCCGCTTAGGTTGGCAAGAATTGCCTCTTCGTTGGCAAGTTCAACATCAATGATGTAAACAAAACTAATCACGCTGTTCTTTTTGCGGGCGTCGTAGCTGCGCTTAAAGACGGTAAAGGCTAGCAATTGCGACTCTTGAATCTGTAAAACTGCTAGTATCGCTTGCCTAAGATCCTCTTCGCTATGGTCAAGGGGAAGCGTTAATTCAGTCAGTCTTAACATTGCAAGCATCCTGGCCGGTGGCCCCGGCAAAAGGGGAAAGAAGTGTTATTATACAGCAGCTCGACTCTAGGGTTTAGGCAAACTTAGTAGAAACTGCCAGCTCAAAGTACATGATTTACGCCGCTGCCTACCCATAATTTGTGACTAGTCGCCGGAAATTTAACAACTAGGAGTGCCATTGGACTCAAAACACACCCCCTCAACAGCGCTAGATTCAATGGAATTTGTTCGCAGCTTCCTCGAGGCGACCCCGACCTTGGCGCTCGCCTTTTTCGGCGATAGCAATGCATTTGTTTTTAATGGGCTCGCTGCCGAGCGCTTACAAATTTCGCAAGGTACACAATACATTGCTAACGATCTAGAAATCAGCATCTCTGAGTTGGACGAGCACTCTCCTCTCTCGCAATCGAAAACACCTTGGGTAAGAGTGTGGCGTGGTGAGCAATTACAAAATATATCTTTGAAAATACAAACGTCCAATGCCGCCCCGCTAGTAGTGATTTGCTCAGGCAAGCTCATAAACCACCCCCAAAATGGCCAAGCCTTTGCCGCGCTGATCACGCTCACCGATGTGACAGCACAATATGACAAAGACATGCTTCAACAAAAAAACCAACACCATCTACAGATGCTCTTGGCTGGCACTAATACCGGTACGTGGGAATGGAACGTACAAACTGGCGAAATACATTTCAGTGCTGAATGGAGCAAGCTTCTTGGATATAGCCAAGAAGAATTTAAAGCGTTTAATGTTGAATTATGGCAAGGCTTACACCACCCAGATGATTTACCTCAAATCACCGAGATAGTGAGAGCTCATCTTGAGAGTTCAAATGATTCCTTCAGCACGCTTGGGCGCATCAAACATAAAGACGGCCACTGGGTATGGTTACAAGTGCACGGTCGCGTCTATCAGCGTGACGAGCACAATCAACCCCTACTTCTCGCAGGCATACACTTAGACGTCAGTGATGTGCGCGCGTTCGAAAAGCAAGCGAAAGTCTCTGAATCCTATATGGCTGCAGTGGTCAATTCGAGCGCCAATGTCGCCATTATTGCCACAGACACAGAAGGCCTGATCACCATTTTCAATCCAGGGGCGCAATCACTGCTTGGTTACTCCGAAGAAGAGATGGTTGGCAAACAAACTCCCGCCATATTGCACCTAGAGTCCGAAGTCATCGCAAGAGCACAAGAACTCAGCGAGCAGGAAGGCGAAGAGATTACCGGTTTTGAGGTTTTTGTTCACGGAGCCCGCAATGGCAACGTGGAAACGCGCCACTGGACGTATATCGATAAAAAAGGAAACCACCGTAAAGTCAGCCTTACTGTGAGCCCCCTCCTTGAAGAGAACAACAAGATTATTGGTTTCTTGGGGATCGCAATCGATGAAACAGGTCAGCGACAAGCTGAAGAAGAAGCCCGACTAGCGGTACAACGCTTCACTGGTGCCTTCGAATCTACAGCTGTTGGAATGGCCCTAGTCTCACTCGAAGGGCGTTGGATGGTTGTCAATGACGCCCTGTGCCAAATGCTTGGCTACTCTCGAGAAGAATTACTTGCCTCGGATTTCCAAACCATCACACATCCCGATGACCTCGAAAATGACCTAGCACTGTTGAAAAAATTACTTGCAGGTGAAATTCCCAATTATTCGATGCACAAACGTTACTACCACAAAGACGGCGAGCTCATTCAAGCGCTCCTGTGGGTCGCTGTGGTGCGCGATAAGGACGGCACACCGATTCATTTCGTTTCACAAATTCAAAATATTACAGAAGAGTTTTTGGCAAGACAGCAATTGGAAAGTAGCGAAACCCGGCTACGTGGGCTATTCGACCTTTCTCCTATAGGCATCATCTTGATGGACTATAAGACAGGAAAGGCAATTGAAGCCAACCGCGCAGTTATCGAACCCACAGGGTATAGCGACGAAGAATTCTTCCAAATGAGCGATCGAGAACTGACGCCACGCGAGTACGCACCCGCCATGTCACAAGCGATTGAGCAGTTGCGAAACACTGGGCGATATGAGGCTTTCGAGAAAGAACATATTCGCAAAGACGGCAGTCGTTACCCCGTTCTTGTACAAGGCATTTTAATGAGGGAGCCTAGTGGTCGACAGGTCGTTTGGTCACTAGTCGAGGACATTAGTGAACGCAAGCGTTTAGACCGAATTAAAAACGAGTTTGTGTCAACGGTCAGCCATGAATTGCGCACTCCTTTAACCTCCATCTCTGGCGCGCTATCCCTTATCGTAGGCGGAGTACTTGGAGATGTTCCAGACGATATTCTCGATATGTTAACCATTGCAGCGCGCAGCAGTGAAAGACTCAGTCAGCTCGTCAATGATTTGCTCGACATGGATAAACTATTAGCGGGGAAAATGGACCTGAAATTGGAGTTGCTCGATTTAGGCCCAGTCATTAAAGATGCCGTGAGCGCAATGACTCCATTCGCAGCCTCTCATGACGTTAGCATCGTCAGCACAGGGAATATACAGAAACAAATCCGCACTGATAAAGGCCGATTATTGCAGGTTCTGAACAATCTCTTGTCCAACGCATGCAAACACTCACCGCCTGGGGCACAAGTAACACTGCACTGCGAATCGGGGCCAGAAGACAGCATTATTATTAGTGTTATAGACCAGGGACGCGGCATTCCGAAAGCGTTCAGATCACGCATATTCCAAAAATTTGCACAAGCAGATGCCTCTGATAATAGCGACACTCAAGGCACCGGTCTTGGCCTTGCCATTTGCAAAGAGTTGGTAGAGCGGCTCGGCGGCGCTATCGGTTATGAGTCCACCGAAGGCGAAGGCTCACATTTTTGGATTCGCTTGCCGCGCGCCCAAACCGAATTTAATTTCGCCGAACGCACCCCGCGCGTTTTACATGTTGAGGACGATTCGGATTTTGCCCATTTGGTGAGCCTGCAAGTTTCCAACTGGATCGACATGGACTTGGCCGTCGATTTGAGTTCCGCATTTGAAAAAATAAGACTAAACCATTATGACTTGATACTCTTAGACTTATTTTTACCCGATGGTCATGGCGAGACCCTTTGGGAAACGATTCACCTTGCGCAGCCCGACGTTCCCATAGTCATATTATCTGGACACGAAGTTCCGCGAAAACTTGCCGACAATGTTGCAGCAGTGCTTCATAAGGACGAATCTACACTCACAAGAGTCGTTTCAACGTTGCATAACATCTTTGAGATGGGAGAAGCACGAGAATGAGTTCACTACAAAAGATCGCCCATGTTGATGACGATGAATCGATACGCGCCATCGCTAAAGTCGCATTAGAACGCATCGGAAAATTCACACTTTTAAGCTGTGCTAGCGGCAAAGAAGCATTAGAAAAAATACCGGAATTTGCTCCAGACATCATTCTTTTAGATGTGATGATGCCAGGATTAGACGGGCCTACGACACTCAAACAACTTCGCGAGAAAATGAATCTCGACGAAACAGCGGTTATTTTTATGACCGCCAAGGTGCAAAGTTCAGAAGTTGAATATTATAAGTCTCTTGGGGCGTTTAATGTTATTTTGAAGCCTTTCGACGCTATGGGGCTATCGGATCAGTTGAAGAATTATTGGGTGCAATACAATGGCGAATGATAACCAAGATTTTCTCAAAGAAATGGAAGCGTTACGCCTCGATTTCCACAAACGATTAGTCACCGAACTAGAGCAGTTGGTAGAGTATCGTGAAAAAAATGACAGCCAGCTAGTCGATTTAAATACTATCAAAGAGCTCTACGGTGCGAGCCACAAGCTCGCCGGCTCAGCATTGACGTTCGGCTACAAAGACACTGGCATACTCCTACGCAGCTTTGAGAACTATTTAGACCAAGCGTTATGTGGTGGCAACCAAATCGACCCGGGTGAAATGCGCTCCAGATTGCTTGAGCTAGCGCCCGCCGTTTCACTTCCAGTTACCAACAGCTCGCAAGTCGAAGATGCACGAAAGCCTGCAAGCGAACCAGCCGAGGAGTTACATCGCAGCGAAGATATTCGCATCTTCATTCTAGAAGACGACCCTTCAACAAGTGAGATGTTAAAGCTCGGGCTATCTAGTTTCGGCTACATTGTGTCTACCTTCACCAGCATATCAGCCTTATGTGATCGTGCTCTGGTCAACCCGCCTGACGGTTTAATTTTCGACAAAACCGAAAGCTCGTTTATTGGCAATGAATTAGACTCTGTGACTAAAACACTGCGTGAGCACGGCTTAAGCGATATACCGGTCATCGTCATCAGCCCCAATGACGACTTCGATGAGAAACTTTTAGCCGCAAGAAACCAAGTCGCATCATTCTTAGCGAAACCGGTCAATATACCCGCCCTAGAGTCTAGCTTAGACTATTTGTTGCAGCAAAATCTTCGCTCGCCATATCGAGTGCTCCTTGTGGATGACGATGCATACACACTCGAACATCATCGCCTCATGCTGGAGCGCTGGGGCATTGTTGCTCGCACCTTAGTGAATCCCGAAAAAACACTCGAAGTGATAGAAGAGTTTCACCCTGACTTATTGATTTTCGATTTACACATGCCTTTATGCACAGGAATCGAATTAGCTGAAGTTGTGCGCTATCACACGCAGCTGGTGCACATCCCGATTATCTTTCTGTCTAGCGAACGCAATGAAAGCCGCCAACTACTGGCGATGATGACTGGTGGTGATGACTTTATTGTCAAACCGGTAGCAGAGGATAGCTTTGTCACTACGATTAAGAGCCGCGCTCAACGCGCTCGAAAACTTGCCGAGCTCATGACTCGCGACAGCCTGACAGGCCTCTTGAAACATACCGAAATCAAAGAGCGTTTAAGTCACGAATTCGCGCGCGCACAGCGCAACAAAGCCTTAGTGAGCGTAGCGATGATCGACATCGATCTTTTCAAGAAAGTGAACGATACCTATGGCCATCAAACTGGTGATGTTGTCATCTCAACACTCGCCCACTTGCTCAGACGTGGGCTACGTACCACCGACCTTGTTGGCCGCTACGGCGGCGAAGAGTATATGGTGGTGCTGCCAGATACCGACTCGGCCAATGCAATTACTAAGCTCGACTCCTTACGTACTGAGTTCGAAAAAATAGTTTTCCGACATAAGAACGATGAGTTTACTTGCAGCTTCAGTGGCGGGGTATGCTCCTCTGACCTAGGGAGCAATGTTGATGATTTTATTGAACAGGCAGACAGAGCCCTGTATAGCGCGAAAGAGCAAGGCCGCAATCTCATTATTGCAGCAAAATAAACATCAACCCAGCAATCACCAGCAAGAGTTTGAAAAGTAATGGCACGATCGAAAAGCAGTAATCGTTGGTTGGAAGAACACGTCAACGATCCCTATGTCAAAAAAGCGCAGATCGATGGCTACCGCTCTCGCGCCAGTTACAAACTCTTAGAGCTGATTGAAAAAGATAAGTTAGTGAAACCAGGCATGATCGTTCTGGATCTTGGCTCTACCCCCGGCGGCTGGTCGCAAGTCGTGGCACCATTGGTAGGGCGACATGGCAAAACCATCGCCTCAGATATTTTGCCCATGGCTCCAATTAACGACGTTGTTTTTATCGAAGGAGACTTCACCGAACAAAGTGTATTTGACCAGATATTGGCAGCTTTGAACGAAGAGAAAGTCGATTTTGTAATGTCAGATATGGCGCCTAACATCAGTGGTGTAGATGCCGCAGACCAAGCCTCGTCTATCTACCTAGTTGAACTCGCCCTGGACATGGCAAGAACAGTTCTCAAACCAGGCGCAAACTTTGCTACAAAGGTGTTTCACGGCGAAGGCTATGACCAATATCTCAAAGAGGTTCGCAGCAGCTTCCAGAAGGTGGTAGTGCGCAAACCAGAGGCCTCTCGATCTCGCTCACGCGAGGTCTATATCGTTGGCAAAGGATTTAAACCTTAAACTTATTGGCGCGCTTTGCGTTTATTGCGCTCAGTCAGATCAAGAAATTCTTTCAATGCCGTCTCTGCCCATGCCTGCGCTTGCTTTTCATTGGCAAAACCATCCTGAGATTTAGACACGACAGTACGCTTGGACGTTGCTCTGCGAGTGATCTGAGCGCTCCACAAGCCACTGGCGGAGTCCTGTTCCACGTGACTGCTGTATTTTTTCGCTGCCGTCATAAGTGCTCCTAAGGGTTTTTGAGTATGATTGTAAATTTGGGCGCTACTTATACCCGAAGCTACCGGCAGTGGCCAGTTTAATTAGCAAAAACTGAGCCTTCCGTTTCGAATTACAATGGTGTCTACTGTTTATAAATATAAAGCGCTGCGAGTATACGATGTCGACAATTAAGCAATACACGCCCAAGACTGCCATTGCAGTGGTGGTCGCCAATATGGTGGGAACCGGCGTTTTCACCAGTATCGGTTTTCAAATCATCGACATTAAATCGACCTTTGTATTGCTCATGCTTTGGCTAGTCGGCGGAGTAGCCGCCCTTTGTGGCGCCCTGACTTACGCAGAACTTGCTAGCCGACTGCCTCGCTCAGGCGGCGAATATAATTTCCTGAGTCGCATTTACCACCCAGCAGTGGGCTTTGTGTCAGGTTGGGTATCGCTAACTGTTGGGTTTGCCGCGCCCACGGCTCTAGCAGCCATGACTTTTGCCGCATACTTTGACTCAGCACTAGGCGAGGCAATTCCGATCAACCGGACACTTGCCGCTTTGGTTTTAGTTGTCTCTATCACCTTTGTCCATGGCCGCAATCATGCCGCTAGCGGTGGCCTGCAAAATTGGTTCACCATCATTAAGGTATTACTGATCGCCTTATTTGTTGTCGCTGTGCTCAGCTTCGTTGCCACCCCACAAACTGTCACCTTGCTGCCTAGCGAAGGCGATGGAGCCTTGCTAGCCTCTAGTGCTTTCGCGGTCTCCCTGATCTATGTGAATTACGCCTACACTGGCTGGAACGCCGCCACCTATATTACAGGGGAAATCGAAAACCCCGAGCGCTCAGTGCCTTTGGTATTGATCGGCGGAACGCTCATCGTTATTGTGTTGTATATGGCGCTTAATGCAAGCTTCCTCTACGCCGTGCCACTGGCCGAATTAGAAGGCAAGATCGAAGTCGGGGTAATTGTCGCGGAACACACGTTCGGCCCCGCTGGGGCCATGGTGATGGGTGGTCTTCTATCCTTACTATTGATATCCACTGTCAGCGCAATGTTGATGGCGGGGCCACGCGTCTTGCAGGTCATGGGAGAGGATTTTCGGCTATTCCGCGCTCTAGCACTTAAAAATTCAGGCGGGGTGCCACGCACTGCAATCTACACACAAGGCGGACTAGCCGCGCTTTTTATCGTGACTTCGACCTTCGATTCGGTACTAGTATTTTCAGGTTTTATTCTCGGGCTTAGTTCGCTTGCGACCGTGTTAGGTGTGTTTGTGCTTCGTTACAAGCAAGGCAAGACTGGTGATGTCAGTTCCGGCAGTTATCGAACGTGGGCCTATCCGCTACCACCACTGCTGTATAGTGCCATTATGCTGTGGACTTTATGGTTCATTACAATGAACAGACCACAAGAAGCCTCTGTAGCAGGTGTCGTCATTGTAATTGGCGTGCTTTGCTATTGGTTAACAGAGAAACTTTCATCGAAGAGCGAGCCTATTTAGGCCCTGCCATCTTAAAAAGGATCTACGCATGTCCCGTTGGATAGAAGTCGATGCGAACATTCATCAATACATAACACAACACCTGCCACCAGAGCCCGATGTGTTACAAGCGCTTCATGATCGCACCTCCAATATGGAAGGGGCAGGGATGCAGATCTCGCACGAGCAGGCGCAATTTATGCAGGTCCTGTTGCAGTCATTGGGGGCAAAAAACACCATCGAAATTGGCGTGTATACAGGCTACAGCACACTCATCACTGCCCAATGCCTCCCCGAGGATGGCCAAGTCATCGCTTGTGATATCAGTGACGAATGGACATCTATCGCAAAGCCCTTTTGGCAGCAAGCCGGACAGGCTAGCAAAATCGATTTACGGCTAGCACCGGCAGCGCAGACTATGAAATCGCTTATCGCAGAAGGTCGTAGTGGGAGTTTCGATTTTGTCTTTATCGACGCCGACAAAACTGGTTATGACGAATACTATGAGCTTGCTTTAGTTCTATTACGCCCGGGCGGGCTAATCGCCTTAGACAACTGTTTATGGGGTGGAAAAGTGACGCAGGCTGATAATCAGGAAGAGGACACCGTTGCCCTTAAAAAGCTTAACGCAAAAATAGCGAGTGACCCGCGTGTTACCGCCTATCTCGCCCCCGTTGGCGATGGCCTCTACTTAGCAAGCAAATGCGCCTAGCACAATCGCCTGCGCTCAAGATTATTCAGAGAATTTTGAGCGATTGGCTTTCACTAGTTTCAGTATGTCTTTCTTGGTCAAGATGCCTTCGATGTGATTTTCACTATCAACAATAGGTATGCAAGAAATATTGTGGCTAAGAAATAGCTCAACTGCATCGAACATATTATTAGTCTTGCGCAGCGTTATTGGTTTGCGAGTCATGAACGTGTGCACAAGACGATTCATTGCCTGTACATCTTTATGAGTCTCTAGCGGCGTGCCTAAAGTCGGACTCATCACCCGATACACATCTCTGTCAGAGATTATGCCTATTAGCTTCTTATGCTCTACCACTAGAACATGATTGAATTTTGCATTGTCTAAAATCCCTTTGACCATCTTCAAACTATCATCCAGTTCTACAGTGACAACTGGTGAACTCATTATTTTATCGAGAGTCATACTGGCTCCACCTCCTTAAACATTAGCCCTGCAACGCCTATCTGTGAATATTGCCCATTGCCGTAACAAAATCCAGTCAAAACGGTCTGTTATGCTAAGCTCAAGCCAAATTAGTCATATTACATCGCCTTTACAGGAATAAATTATGGATAAGCGTAAAAATCTATTTGCCAAGTTGCCCACATTGATCGCAGCACTCATGCTCAGCTGTATTACGCTGCAATCCCAAGCTCAGGATTTTATCTGGGCTCCTGACATCAAGCTTGGCACAGAACTCCCCGCATTCAGCGCAAAAGATCAAGATGGCATGAGCCACAGCTTTGCTGATCTCTCTGGCGACAAAGGTCTCATCGTAGTCATGAGCCGCTCTTTCGCTTGGTGTCCTTATTGTATTCGCCAGTTACAGCAATTGCTTGACGCGCAGGCTCAATTCAACGCACTTGGATTTAACGTAACGACGATGACCTATGACCCAGTGGCCACATTGAAAGAAGCCGAAGAGGAATACGAAATCACCTTCCCGATGTTGTATGACGAGAATAGTGCTTTTATTAACGCTCTCGGCATCCTCAACACCGAATACGAACCCGGGCATCGCGCTTATGGCATCCCCTACCCTGGCATACTAGTGATTGATGCGAGAGGCGTGCTTAGAGCGAAACTTGCCGAGCAAGACTACCGTGACCGTCCCGATTTTAGCCTCGTCTTAGAAGCCGCTCAAAAAATATAGGGCTTCTAAAAATTACGAGCCTACTGCTCGTTTAAATCCCAATTATAGGGAAGATTGGCGCGCAAGTTGATGCGCGCCGGCAGGTCACGGTAGTGGCGAATAAACTGCTCAACTCCACCTGCTTTTTCGAAGTCTTCTTCAAACCAATCAAATATCTGCGACACTCGAACGCGCTGCCCCTCTAACAATAGACCTTTGCTCTCATTCAACAAAAAGGTTTGCGTTTGGCTCTCAAGCTGTTGTTCGATTTTTTCAGCACGATAGGCCTCTGTCCGCAAATTAGGACAACTTAAAGAGGCGCACACTATTGCGAAATGAATTCTTGGCTCCCCCAGTTTGCGCAGCACTTCATGTTCAATATCATCAAGAGAGAACGGCTTGCCACCAATAGTGCCCGCCGTTCGCCCCCAAACTGGGAAGAAGAACGAACCAATATCGCGAATACTATCGACTGGGTAGTGCTCGACAACCATTTTAATTGCATAGACATTGTACGCATTGATGTAGAATGCCAACTGTTCATCACGATTTTCTAAGGTTTCAGGAGAAATTTTTTCTATTTGAGCAATAAGTTGCGGATAACGAGGGTCTTGAGAGACACCTTTATAATCCACAGCATTAAACGTTACCCCTTGTCGTTCGACGGGCGCGACATACTGCGCTAAGACGTCATCAAGTAACTGCCAATTTTGCGCATACGTGCTAACCGGCACAAACAATAGGCTAGCCATAAGCAAGAGATAAGCTAATGCATTAGCACTTAGCACTTCGCTGAACACGGGAGAAACTGGCATATTGACTCCTTTAGGCATAATCGCCTTATATTGAATACACCCGAATAAGACAGACGGTTCACTCCTATGTTACACAAAGCACAAGATGAAGAAGATATTGACGCCCTTCGTCGCGGAGATAGAGCAGCCTTTACACGATTAGTGCAGCGCTATCACCGCCCAATGCTCGTTATCGCTAGAGCCATCGTTGGAGATGTCTGGGCCGAAGAAGTACTCCAAGAGGCCTGGGTATCGATTAACCGCGCCCTGCCTCGCTTCGAAGGACGCTCCAGCTTGCAGACCTGGCTTTACACCATCGTACGTAACGAGGCGCGCACGAGACTAAGCAAAGAATCACGCTACGTCTCGCTCGAAAGCACTATTGGCAGCCACGAAGACACGATCGAATCTCTCAATATGCAATTCAAAAAAGACGGTCATTGGCAAAACTCACCTGCCAACTGGCATACCGACTCCCCGCTACAGCTCCTTGAACAAACCCAATTACGCCAGTGTATTGATAGAACCCTAAGCACCCTGAGCGCAGACCAGTGTGCCGTGTTCACAATGCGAGACTTGCAACAAATGGACTTGCAGGAAATTTGTAACATTCTTGAGCTAAGCAGCTCCAATGTACGTGTGCTATTACACCGCGCCAGACTGAGTTTGATGCAAGTAATAGATCGTTATCAGGAGACAGGAACATGTTGAGTTGTCGTGATTTGGCTGAGAAAGCAAGCGACCATATTGAGAAAAAGCTAAGCTTTCGCGAAGCACTCAGCTATAGATTGCATTTATTTCTATGCGGCTATTGCCGTAAGTTCGTGCGTCACCTAAAAACGACTATTGAGTTCGGTCAGCGTCTTCCAGAGCCAGAGCCTCTAAGCGATGAAGAGGCAGAAAAAATTGCTGCTCAAACTTTTGAAAAATCGGATCAGGAATAAGCCCTGATTGCCAAAGCAAAACATGGCCGCATTGTCGGCTTCAACTCTTTTAATTTAACAGTACCGATCACTATGACCTTATCCCATATTTTTATCTCTAAGAAACAACCACTTGCACTGGCTTGCAGTCTTTTCGCCATGCACTTGAGCGCTCCAAGCGCCTTTGCACAAGACAACGAGGCTATCGATACTATCGTCGTCACTGGCAGCCGCAGTCTTGAACGATCAATTCTAGAATCGCCAGTCCCTATTGACACTTTTAGCGCTCAAGAAGTGATGGAGTCAGGCGCGTTTGCTGGTGAACTAGGAGAGGCACTTGCAACACTAGTGCCTTCCTTTAATTTTCTAAGACAGTCGAACTCTGGCACATCAGATCACGTTAGAGCAGGCCAATTGCGGGGCATGAGCCCCGACCAAATGCTAGTGCTGATCAATGGCAAGCGTCGACATTCATCGGCAGTTGTGAACAGTGAAACAAAAATTGGCCGAGGGACTGCAGCGGTAGATTTCAACACTATTCCCTTGAACGCTATCAATCATATCGAAGTCCTAAGAGATGGAGCCGGTGCTCAATATGGCTCGGATGCGATCGCCGGAGTCGTCAATCTTATTCTCGACAGAGAGTCCGTTCGCCCGGAGCTCAATATTAGTTATGGGGCCCATAGCACTGACTTCGACGCCATCGACGAGCGAATTACTGATGGCCAGACCTTCTTAATCGATGGCACCACAGGCTTGGACATCGGCCGCAATGGCTTTCTCAATGCAGGGTTTGATCTGAAACAGCGCAAGCCCACCAACCGTGCAGGCTTCGATCAACTGCCATTTTTCTACCCCGCGACGCCAGCCAATTTAGCCGTGCAAGGTCAGCGCAATTACGCCAAAGGCGACCCTGCGGTGCAAGATGCCAATGTGTGGTTTAACGCTGAGCAAACACTTGCTTCGAATATTCTTTATGCATTCGCGACATTAGGAAGGCGAGATACAGAGGGAGCGACTTTTTTCCGTTACCCTGATGAATCGCGCAATATTGCAAGCATCTACCCAAATGGTTATTTGCCGATCACTCTCGGCGAGAATCGCGACCATAGCTTAACGATGGGGATAAGCAGTCGCCTACAACAATGGACACTGGATAACAGTGCAACGATTGGCGGCAACCGTTTTTCCTATGGCGCCAAAAACTCTTTGAATGCCTCCTTAGGCAGCGCAAGCCCTACACGATTCGATTCAGGTGAATACGCACTCGATCAATTAACAGTAAACTCGGATATTTCCCGCGTCGATCCTTACGACACAGCACTGGGGACTCTGTTCGTTGCCGCGGGGCTCGAATACCGCAAAGAGCGTTTTCAAACCAAGCTAGGCGACGCAAGCTCTTGGCAGGCCGGAACCTTTAATGGTGACATTGGTGCACAGGGCGCCATCGGTTTAACCCCTAGTGATATCAGCAAAGAGCAGCGCGAAGTTTACAGCACGTATATCAATATTGCTGACCAAATCAATGATCGCCTTTTAGTAGATGCCGCCGCACGCTTTGAACACTACAGTGATTTCGGAGACGAACTCACAGGCAAAGCAAGTTTCTTCTTTGAACTAACTTCCGATTTCGGGTTACGGGGTGCCATCTCTAATAGCTTACGAGCTCCGTCGTTAAGCCAGATTGGCTTTTCAGACCGCAGCACCAATTTTGGCGACAATCGTAGCCTAGTAAACACGGTGACACTGCGCGTCGCAAACCCAGTCGCACTATCCCTTGGCGCACAAGCCTTGAAACCTGAAACGTCTTTCAATGAAAGTGTCGGCCTCACTGGGCAAGTAGGAAATAGCGTTTCGTTCACTCTCGATGCATTTCGCATAGAAGTCGATGATCGAATCACTTTATCGGACCGCTTGTTTGGCCAGGCGTTGGTCGACTACGTCTCAGCCCAACCAGCCGGGGCGGGCATCGAGTCGGTGCGCTTCTTTACCAATGCAATCGATACCAAAACTACGGGCATAGATTTCACGATGACCCATGAGCGTCCGCTACTCTCCGGTGAGCTAGAGCTCACATTTGGGTATAGCTATGCCAAAACGACGATTGAAAATATAGCGCAAACCCCTACCCAGCTCAGTAATCTTGACAGCAACTTTTTGCTAATTGGGGTCGAAGAGATCAACACTATCGAAGAGTCTGCCCCTCGAGAGAAAGCGAGCCTACTTAGCAAATGGAGCAGACGAGACTTCAGTTTAATCAACCGCATTCACTATTTCGGTAGTGTTGTACGCGTCTTTAATTTTGGAGGTGGTTTTGAGCCTCGCCAACGCTATGGCTCGGAATATTCTATCGACCTAGAAGGCAACTGGCAGATCAATGACACAGTGACTGTCACCTTTGGCGTGAACAACTTATTGGATGAGTACGCCGACCTTTCCAGTGCCGATATCAACTATTTTGGCAACCTACCCCATGACGTGTTGTCGCCGGTAGGAGATAGTGGGCGATATTTTTATACCAGCATGAATATGCGTTTCTAAGAAGCTGTAAGCAAGCCATGGCGATATCTCAATCGCCATGGCATTGCTCAGTAGTGCCAAGTTAGGATCCGAAACGGTATCGCAGTTTGACAACCAGCGTATCGACGATCGGCTCTTCCCACGCCTCTACTAGCAAATTTCCATAATCATAAAATTGAGAACCCGGCAGATTAGAACCGCGCGTGTAAACGACAAACAAGTCTGACAGCGGCGCGATTTCCCAACGGTAGCGCGCCTGAAATGTCATGCGACTAATGACGAAGTCATCCGCGGTCACTGTCGGCTTGTCTACGACTTTCAACATCTCCAAGTCATTCGGGTTAACTGCAAGAAAGCGGTCTTCGAATGCTTTCAGTCCTGTCCATTGCATACTGAATCGCAGCTGCTGCTTTGCCGACAAAAAATAATCCATCGTCAATTTTGGCGCCCACTGGGTAGCTTCAAAACTCGTGTAATTACCGGCACCTTTGTAGACCAATAGCGCTTCGCGATCTGTATAGCTTACATCAAACAACAAAGAGAAATTGTCAATCGGGCGATAAGTTAGACCGGTCTATACCGTTAATGATTTTGAGCCTAGATCTTCTTGCCCTGCGTTAATTCCAAACTCAGGCGAGAGCTTCTTGCTTGGATCATCTGCCCAACTAAAGTTGACAGCCCAACGCTCTGGAATTCTGAAATCACCAGTTCCACGCCCAAGACGGTCATCAATACGAGGTGGGTAATAACGCACGCTAGTGCTAAAAGAGCTGTTATTCAAATAGGTGTATTTCCGATTCAGAAATAGCGCTAGGCGCGTTGCCTGCCCCGAGGTATTCCACTGATTAGTCACATTAACGCTATCGCTTAGAGTTCGTAGCCCTTCCACATTCGAACGATCGAGATTAAATGTATAATCCGCCTGTACGAAGTCATTGCGGCTTGCAAACCCTAGGTCGTTTAACTCCAATGTGTCATCTAAATAGCCTAATGAAACACTGTGTTGACGTCCGCGTTCTGGTTGATAGTTAATATTCGCGAACGCCCCTGCACCCGTCACATCGTTTACATTACTGTGCAATAACTGCGCATCCACTGCCCATTGCGTATCGGCAGAGAAATAATGCAAATCAACACCGTTGACAACGGCGTCCACATCAGAATGTGAGACGTCTGTCCCCATCCAACCGATCGAACGACGACCACCGTTTGCGGTGTCTTCATAAACGAGCCTGCCAACAGAGAAATCACGGCCTTCACTATTTAGCGTAACACGCTCGCCAAGTGCGTTTTTTCCGCGGACCTGCATATCATCCTCAGAAGCAAACAGTGTCCCATAGCGCCAATTTCCGCTCTGCCCTGTAAACTTCACTGCCCCCAACAGATCGCTTGGTTGACTGCGATCAGTCGGCACCACATCAACACCAGCAGGAATAGAAAGGCGTGGGGCACTGCCTATACGACGAGTGTAAAGCATCGTAGTCGGGCCGCTGGGGCCGCTGCTAGAGCGCGCTCGCGGAGACGTGATGAATACGTCTTGCCCTTCTAGAAAGAAAGAGCGCTTTTCGGAAAAGAACACTTCAAAAGCGGTGAGATTCACAACTACGTCATCGGATTCCACATTGCCGAAATCTGGATTCAAACTCGCCGACACTTGCGTATTGGATGAAGGACGCCAAAAGACTTCCGCGCCCGCGCGCATTTCTGACTCATTACGAATGCTATCGTGGGTCGCCGAAACAAAAGGGTAGTAAGTGATCTGACGGCGAGGCTCGATGTCGTTTAGTTCATATAGATCGAACGACGATAGGAACTGCGAACCAGTCCCAGGCAAGGCTGGAGAGGACCAGGTCTCGCCGGTAGCACCAATCTGACGCTCTGTGTATAGACCAATAGTGCGCGTTTCTCCGTTAGCTTGTGGCAGGGCCATCATCGACCAAGGTATGAACATCTCTGCTATCCAACCGCCTTCCACAACGGAAGCTTTGCCATCCCATGCACCGTCCCACTGAACATTGTACTGGCGCTCAGGCAAAATAGTGATGTCATTCATTGACCCTCATGCCGTACCCGTACAGGCCCTCGCCTGTAGGGTCGATCATCAGTACAAAACCATCGCGCACAATCTGGCGATCTCGAGAAGTCATGCGCGCCACTATCGTCCCTTCTGGTTGATAGTTCATCACACCCACAAATGCCACGCTCGGTATAGAATATGCGCGTGTGCGTCTCATAGCTCGCAGGCACCAAGGTGTCAGGAGTAATCACTCGCATTCCGTCGAAATAAGGCACCTGCTCCCAAACTGCCTCATCTAGCCTGCCATCAAGCGTAAAATCGATGCTGTTCTCGTCTATTTGAGTCAGCTTAAGTACAGACTCTTGAGCGTTCAACGACGCACTGCCTATGGTAACGATGAAAATTAGCGCAAGAAAAAGCGCGCCACGGTGCAGGCTCTGGGAAATGAGGCTCATTAGGGAAATCTCTCAACTGAATACTGGCAAAATAAAAGGGCTGCAATATACGCTATTGAGAGATTTTTTTCCTAAATCGAGACAATTAGTTGCATCTTGACCGCTAGATCAATCGATTATGAGCCGAATCGATAACGCAATTTTACTACTAGCACATCGACAATCGGCTCCTCCCATGCTTCGACAAGCAAGCCGGAATAATCATCAAACATGCTACCTGGCACATTACCACCACGAGTATACACAACGAATAGATCTGACAATGGCGCGATCTCCCATCGATATCGCGCCTGAAAAGTCATTCTAGAAATAGTGAAATCATCAGGCGTAGCATTAGCTTTACTGACGCGGGTTAAATACTCAAGCGCATTGGGGTTGGACTGATAGAAACGATCCTCATAAGCCTTAAGGCCCGTCCACTGCATACTAAAGCGCAACTGTTGTTTAGCAGTAACGAAATAGTCCATTGTCACCTTAGGGGACCACTGGGTTGCCTCGAAGCTGGTGAATCTGCCGTTACCTTTGTGGACGAGCAATGACTCGCGATCGACGTAACTGACATCAAAATTGAGAGAGAAAGTGTCAATAGGCCTGTAACTCAGGCCAAGAGAGCTTGTCAGTATTGAAGGCCCTAAATCCTCTTGGCTGCCATTGATGCTTGCCCCATAAGCGAGCACTTGCGACGGGTCGCTGCTCCATTCAAACGAGAGCCCCATGCGCTCGGGAATTCGATACGTTCCAGTCCCTCGGCCTAAGCGATCGTCGACCCGTGGTGGGAAGTAACGCAGCGTCGTGGTGAAGGCACTATTGTTAAGATACACATAGCCGCGGCTAAGAAACACAGCCAAGCGCGTCGGCTGCCCATCGGTATTCCATTGATTCGTTACGCTTACACTATCGCGCATTGAGCGCAAGCCTTCGATATTGGAGCGATCAAGGCTAAAAGAATAGTCAGCTGCCACAAAATCATTGCGACTAAGAAAGCCAAGGTCGTTAATATCGAGGGTGTCATCAAGGTAGGACAAACTAAGACTATGTTGACGCCCTTGCTGTGGCTGATAATTCACATTCGCGAACGCGCCAGCCCCAGTGATATCGTTAACATCGCTGTGTAACAACTGCCCATCCAGAGCCCAGCGCGTGTCGGATGAAAAATAGTGTAAATCGACCCCATTGACGATGGCGTCGACATTCTCATGGGCAACATTCGTGCCCATCCAGCCAATTGATCGGCGCCCTCCACGCGAAGTGTCCTCGTAAAGCAGTCTAGCGACACTAAAGTCACGACCCTGCGCTGCAATATTCACTCTATTGCCCTGCGCATCAGTTCCTCTAATCTCAGACTCATCTTCAGCGGCGAACAATGTTCCATAGCGCCAGTTCCCACTCTGCCCTGTTAATTTGACTGCGCCAAGCAGATCCGTGGGCCTGCTTAAATCGGTGGGCACCACCCGCACATCGTCAGGCACCGAGTACAGAGCAGCACTCCCAATGCGACGCGTATTGAGCATCGTCATTGGGCCAATGGGACCATTACCACCACGAGCTCTTGGCGAAGTGATAAATACATCCTGCCCTTCTAAAAAGAATGAACGTTTTTCTTCAAAGAAGATTTCGAAGGCAGTGAGGTTAACTACTACATCGTCCGACTCAACATTGCCGAAGTCAGGGTTCAAACTAGCAGACACCTGTGTATTAGAAGACGGTCTCCAAAACACTTCCGCACCAGCGCGCAACTCGTTGTCGTTGCTAATGCTATCACTGGTTGCCGACACATAAGGGTAATAAGTGATCTGGCGCCTTGACTCAATATTCTGCAATTCAACCTTATGAAAGGCTGAAAGAAATTGTGGCACCGTTGTCGGCAAGCCCGGAAACGACCAGGTCTCACTTGTCGCGCCTATTTGGCGTTCTGTATAGACCCCCATACGGCGTGTCTCGCCTGAGACAGCAGGCAGGGCCATCATCGACCAAGGCACAAACATTTCGGCAACCCATCCCCCTTCCACGACACTGGTCACAGCGTTCCAGGATCCATCCCATTGCAAATTTAATTGCCGTTCAGGCAGGATAGTCGCATCAGTCATCGAGCCACCAAGATTGATGCGCATCATGTACCCGTATAGGCCATCACCGGAGGGGTCGATCATGAACACAAAGCCATCTCGCTCTAAACGGGTATCTCGGGAGGTCATTCTGGCGACGATCGTATCGGCAGGCTGGTAGTTCATGACCCCAACATAAATACCACGCTCCGTATAAAATATCTTGGTATGGGTATCGTAAGCCGTCTCGGCCAAGGTGTCGGGAATCACTACACGCATTCCATCAATATAGGGAACGTTTTGCCAAATTGCCTCGTCGAGTTTGCCGTCAAGACTGATGTTTGCAGCCTCTTCATCGAGCTGGGTTAGTTGTGGTAAGACGTCCTGAGCTAGCAATGAGCCATTCAAACCCCAACTAGCTAGAAGAAATATAAGCAATCGAGACAGACATCGGCGCAGCAGGTAGAGATTATTATTCATTAGTATTTTCTCGTTATTATGGGCAATTCAGATCTTCGCGAGCCTAGCGCTTGCAATATACCTCATCCAAAGCGAGGATTCTGTCTAAAATTCAACTGCTTATACTCAAACCCTTATTTTGAGTAATCTTTTCTGTTGCACTAGCCGTATACAGAGACAAAGATCACCCCTCAAGACATCAAGGACCGACTAATCCAAATGCCTCGTTCAATTATGTGGTTCCGACAAGACTTGCGCCTAAGCGACAACCCCGCTCTAACGGCAGCAGTGGCGGCTAACGATACGCTAGCGGTCTATATTCTTGATGATATCAATAGCCAGGATTGGAAAATGGGTGCCGCCAGCCGCTGGTGGCTGCATCACTCCCTGCAAGCGCTCAATGACAGCCTCCAAGGCAACTTGCTTGTACTAGCCGGTGACCCACTGCAATTATTGCCACATTTAGCAGAGTCGGTAGGAGCAACACAGGTACATTGGAATCGTTGCTACGAACCATGGCGCATAGCCCGAGACAAAGCGCTGAAAGAGCATCTCAACGAAATGTCGATAGAGGTAACTAGCCACAAAGCCGCTCTGCTTTGGGAGCCTTGGGAGGTCAAAAAGAAAGACGGCACGCCTTACCAAGTTTTTACACCTTTTTACCGCAAGGGATGTTTGCAAGCAGCCACACCTGCCACACCAATTGCTGCACCAAAGCATATTGCTTGGTATCCAGAACTCAAGCGCCACGATTTGGCAAAGGCGTTAGGCAAACAAGGCATCGATGCACTCGCATTACTACCTTCCATCCCGTGGGATAGAACTATGCAAGACACCTGGCAGATTGGTGAGCACGCCGCACAAAAACGCTTAGAATCCTTTCTAGAACAGGGGTTAGAAAACTATAAAGAAGGACGAAACTTTCCCGAGCGCAACAATGTGTCGCGTCTCTCCCCGCATTTCCATTTTGGTGAAATCTCTCCACAACAAGCATGGATTGAGGCACAACGTGCGGGCCTTGAAGGGCAGTTCGATGATGACCTAGATTGCTTTCAATCGGAAATCGGATGGCGCGAGTTTTCCAACTCACTCCTTTACTACAAGCCCGATCTACCAGTGGCAAACCTGCAGAAAAAATTTGACCGTTTTCCTTGGGCAAACAACAAGACACACTTAGAAGCTTGGCAAAAAGGCATGACAGGCTACCCACTAGTCGATGCGGGAATGCGCGAACTATGGCAGACCGGCTACATGCATAACCGAGTGCGAATGGTAGTGGGCTCTTTTCTTGTGAAAAACTTGCTAATGCATTGGCATCATGGAGAAGCATGGTTTTGGGATTGTTTAGTCGATGCAGACCTTGCTGCCAACAGTGCAAGCTGGCAATGGATTGCGGGTTGTGGAGCCGATGCAGCCCCTTATTTTCGCGTCTTCAACCCTGTCACACAAAGCGAACGTTTCGATGCTAAAGCGACCTATATTCGCAAATACGTGCCAGAGATTGCCACACTGCCTAATAAATACATCCATAATCCAAGCGCCGCGCCCCAATATATTCTAGACGAGGCAGGCGTACAAATAGGCAAGGATTACCCGAAGGCGATAGTGGAATTAAAACGCTCGCGAGAGCGTGCGTTAGAGGCGTTCAAGTCCCTCTAACGCGCTCTATAATTTTTGTAAACCTTGCTCGGCTAGCGCCACGGCTCGGAATATTGCTCGCGCCTTATTGATGGTTTCTTCCCATTCCAATTGTGGCACCGAGTCCGCTACTACGCCCGCGCCTGCCTCTACATAGAGTCGTTCGTTCTTAATGACAGCCGTGCGAATCGCGATTGCCATATCGAGATTGCCATTCCAACCGAAATAGCCCATTGCACCACCATAGATGCCGCGCTTGACTGGTTCTAGTTCGTCAATGATCTCCATAGCTCGTACTTTCGGTGCCCCACTCAGGGTGCCAACTGGTAGAGTCGCTTTTAGAACATCCAAAGCATTTTTATCATCACTCATCGTGCTTTCGACAATCGAGGCGATATGCATGACGTGGGAGTAGCGTTCAACAAACATCTTGCGCGGCACTGTCACGCTGCCTGTTTTCGATACACGGCCCGAGTCGTTCCGACTAAGGTCAATCAACATAAGGTGCTCGGCGATTTCTTTTGCATCGGCGAGTAGCTCTTGCTCTAGCGCCAAGTCTTCCTCTTCAGTCTTGCCACGTTTGCGGGTGCCCGCCAAAGGGCGCACCGTAATCTTGCCATCTTCAACGCGTGCTAAAATCTCAGGCGATGCACTGACCACGTGGTGATCGCCCATGTTGAAAAACACCATATAAGGCGACGGATTCATATATCGCAAAGCGCGATACACATTCATCGGATCGCCACTAAAAGGCACCGACATCCGCTGTGCGATCACAACCTGCATCACATCACCGGCAAGAATATACTCTTTGATACGTTCCACACCGCGTTCGAAATCGGGCTGCTTAAAGCGTGACTCGAAATCAGCCTCACTGACTTGCTTACCAAGCACTTGCTCTGGCACAGGCACGGGTGCACACAGTGCAAGCTCTAAAGTATCAAGACGTTTTTGGGCATCAGCATAAGCGTCAGCTTGTTGTGGGTCTGCGTTGACGATCAATGACAGTGTGCCGCGCAAATTATCGAAGACAACGACTTCCTCTGACACCATCAATAAGATATCCGGCGTGCCGATGTCATCTTCGCCCGGTGCGGCGCCAAGACTTGGTTCCACATAGCGCACAGTATCGTAGCCAAAGTATCCAACCAAACCACCGCAGAAGCTTTGGCTGCCATCCATCGGCGCTACCTTATAGCGTGACTTGAACTCCTCGATAAAAACAAAGGGATCATCACACTCTAATTGCTCAACGACTTGGCCGTCAGTTTCTACCGTGATTTTCTCACCGACGACTCGCAAAACGGTGCGACATGGCAAACCAATGATCGAATAACGGCCCCATTTTTCACCGCCCTGCACAGACTCGAAAAAATAGGTGTGCAACCCCCGCCCTAATTTGAGGTAGGTTGAAAGCGGTGTTTCCAAGTCAGCCAGTACTTGGCGTACTTGTGGAATACGGTTATAGCCTTGGGCGGCAAGCGCAGCAAATTCTTGGGCTGTCATAGCGTTGAAAAGACCTTAGTGATTAATCGGAGCGTGACCAAGCTCTGTGCGCATGGCTGCAATTGTGGCCGCATAGTCGTCGCTGTTGAAGATCGCCGACCCTGCAACAAACATATCGGCACCGGCTTTTGCTATTTCAGCAATATTTTTGATACCGACCCCACCATCGACTTCGAGGCGAATTTGATGCTGACTCTCGTCAATCAACTTACGCACTTGCGCCAACTTTTTAAGGGTAGAAGGAATGAATTTTTGCCCCCCAAAACCTGGGTTTACCGACATCAACAGAATCACATCGATCTTATCCATCAAATACTCGAGGCAATCCAAGCTAGTCGCAGGGTTGAACACCAGACCTGCTTGGCAGCCAGCATCGCGAATCAACTGCAATGAGCGGTCAATGTGATTGGTCGCCTCTGGGTGGAATGTGATGATGCTCGCACCTGCTTTGGCAAAGTCTTCGATCATTTGATCGACAGGAGACACCATTAGGTGCACATCGATGGGGGCTTTCACGCCATAGTCTCGCAATGCCTTACACACCATTGGGCCTATCGTCAGGTTTGGCACATAGTGGTTGTCCATCACGTCGAAATGAATGACATCGGCGCCAGCGGCCAATACTGCGTCCACTTCCTCACCAAGGCGCGCAAAATCGGCAGAGAGGATAGACGGGGCGATAAGATACTTAGTCATAATTCAATCCAGTTTTTCGAGTAGACGGTATTTTACAGACATTCTCTTGATGTGCAGCGATTACTGCAACAATTGTTGTTTAGCGTTCGTGCAGCATCCGCTCCAATTCTTCCAAACGCTGTGGCGTGCCAATATCAAACCAGGCCCCTTCGTAGACATGCGCACTGATCTGCCCGGCGGCGATCGCCTTATCCAACACCGCTCGTAGCGCCAAGGGGGCCTCTGCTAAGCCCGCAAACAATGCCGGATGCATCACACTAATACCACTGTAGGTTAGGCCTTGATCCTCCGGCTGCGCTAAACGCAAACGCCCGTCTTTTTGCAACGCAAAATCGCCTTTGCTGTGGTGCGCAGGGTTATCCACCATGACAAGACGCGCCTTCTCGTCAACGCCATTAACTGAGTGCAAGTGACGGTAATCATAATCAGTCCAGATATCGCCGCTAATCACGGCAAACGCCTCATCACCTAACAAAGGCAAGGCTTTCACGATGCCCCCGGCTGTTTCTAAGCGTTCTGTCTCGCGCGAGTATTGCAGACGCACACCATAATTGCTGCCATCACCAAGCGCGGCCTCGAGTACATCGCCTAGATAAAAGTGATTGATGACAATGTCGTCGATGCCAGCTCGGGCGAGGTTCTCAATATGGTATTCAATCAAAGCACGCCCGCCGGCCTGCAACAGCGGCTTAGGTAGCTTATCCGTCAATGGCCGCATGCGTGTGCCTAGGCCTGCGGCCAGAATCATAGCTCTCACGCATTTACCTCAGTGGCCAGAATTGGTGCAAGTTTACCCTGCGCTAGCGGCAGCACTTTGCTGCGCAACCACTGCAAAAACTCCTCCATCTCTGGGTGTTTCGCCGCTACTGTCAGCACGTAGTCGATGACTAGGGGAATATCAAACATATAACGACGCTTACCATCACGAAGATACAGTCGACAGAAAATACCAATGACCTTGATGTGCCGCTGCAGGCCCATCAAGTCGAAGTCGCGCATGAATTCAGACTCGGCAGTCTCGTCACCCTTCTCAATCAGGCCATTCGCCACGGCTTTCTGGCGAAATTCCATAACCCAAGCCTCTAGGCGCTCTTGGGGCCAGACGATATAGCAATCGCGGAGCAAGGACACCAGGTCATAGGTATTGGCTCCGACAACGGCATCCTGAAAATCGATGACTCCTGGGAGCGCGTCGGGGCTACCATCGCGAATCATCAGATTGCGCGAATGGTAGTCACGATGCACAGCAACCTGAGGCTGCGCTAAGGCGGCGTCTTCAAGAAATGTCCACGTTCGCGCAAGCAAGTCACGTTCTTGCTCACTAAGACTAAGGCCAAGAAATTCATGGCAAAACCAAACGTTGAATAAATCAAGTTCCTTGCGCAGCAGGGCGCGATCATAAGGCGGCAACACTTCGCAATCTGCCCCCGTCTGCAAGGCAATCAACGAGTCCATCGCCGCGTCATAAAGCGCATCAACATGCTCGCCTTGCTGCAATGCTGGCAAGTACAAGGAGTCGCCAAAGTCTTGTAGCAACATAAACCCTTGCTCGTAGTCGACCTCTATGACTATCGGTGTCGCTAACCCTGCTCGCCGAAACATATTGGCAATGCGCACAAACTGCCGGCAATCCTCATGTTCAGGCGGCGCATCTACGAGTAAAAACTGTGTGGATTGCAAACAATTGCCAATCTGAGTACTGACAAGTTCGGCATCACTCTCTAGCGCCCTATTCAGTCGAATACGGAAATAACGCCTAAAGCTCGCGTCACCCGATACGGTTTCTATTGCTCCTTCCACTGGGCTGTGACCGGACATATCTTCCAGACAGTGCCTTGCCCATTGCACTAACGCATCCTTTCTTATATCCATAGCTCTCGCTTTGTCCTGTTTCTATCCAACCCCTAATGAATTATTATGCCAACTCATGGTTCGGTATATGCAGTGATTACTGCGTGATCTAGCACCGGCTTCGCCAACGGCCCTATTCTATTGGATTGCCTGCAACAATGCAGTTTCGAAAAAACTTATTGTATTCCAACATCTGCCTGATACTGTCCACTGGTGTTCTCCTTTTACAGCCTACTTCGACCGCTTTAGCGCAAAATAGTGCCGCAAATTCGGATCAATGGACTTGCCGTGCAGGCACCGATGGTGGCTGGGAGTGCTCTGAGAACCCTGCCGCCGCAAGGAATGCAGGCAACTCGGGCGTCATTGTCAGTCGTGGCGCACGCCGCGTGGCACAAACCGAAAGCGCCTCTGCAACGCCCCCAAGCAATGCATTGCAATCCAGCGCAGCACTAGACTGGATTCCAGTCGAACAAATGAGTGCTGAGCAACGCCAGCAAATGGAAGACAATTGCTGTGGTGCATTTATCGAGCCTCAGCGCATTGGCGTGGATGGTCAACCGGTGGATGTGCAAGCACAGCCCGAAGGCTCGGCAACGCTGTTTGAGGCACCTGGTGGCATCAGCCAAAGCCAAAATAGCGCCGTGAGTATTGAAGGGGTCGTTGCCATTCAACAGGGCAATCGCACCGTCAATAACACCGAATCAACCTATATTGATCAACAAGCAGACACCATCACCCTATCGGGCGATGTCGTATTCCGCGAGCCCGGTGTATTGCTGCGCGGCGACTCGGCCTTTGTCGACCAAGGCAATAGTGTCAACCGTATCGAACGCGCCAACTATGTTCTGCACCAATATGGCGTGCATGGCGCCGCGAACGTCATCATTTACGACAGTGAAGGCGAAGTCCTCGCTATCGAAAACGGCGAATTCAGCCGTTGCGAGCCAGGTAGTGAGTTCTGGAAATTGCATGCTAAGAGCATGATCTTGGACACCAAGGCTGGAATTGGCACCGCCACAGCGGTGACGCTACGCATGAAAGATGTGCCAGTTTTTCACTACCCTTACACAGTGCCATTTCCACTAGGCGACCAACGCGTCTCTGGCTTTTTGGCCCCGAGCATCGGCTCTACCAGTGATGGGGGCTTCGATTACTCCCAGCCCTATTATCTGAACTTAGCCCCTCATTATGATGCCACCATCACCCCCCGCTTCATCGCCGACCGCGGCCTTATGGCAAGTGCTGAGTTCCGCTACCTAGCCGACTGGTCAATGAACACCGTCAGTGCATCCTTACTGCCTGACGACAAACGTTATGACCCTGCCACTGCGAACGTTCTAGGCAGCGACACCGCCCCACGCAGCAAGCGCTGGTTTGTCGGCCTGCAACATCAAGGGCAACTGGGTGATCACTGGTCTACCGAAGTCAATTATGAAGCGGTGAGCGATGACCGCTATTTCCGCGATTTAGGCAGCAGTGGGCTGACGGTTACTAGCCGCACGTACTTACGCCGCTTAGGCCAGCTCAATTACCGCAACAGCAATTGGTATGCCGGCACCCGTGTGCAAAGGATCGACATCATCGACCCGTATATTTCGGCCAGTGATTTAAATCGCCCCTATGACCGTATGCCAGAGCTCATGCTTGGTAACGACTATAATATTGGCGGTTTCCAAATTGGCTTCGATGCCACCCATGTGCGCTTCGATCGCGATCTCGACGTCAACTCTTTGAGCGCGGCTCAGCGAGACAATGGCGCCCTGGTCACAGGTAGCCGAGCACACATCGAGCCGCATATTAGCTTCCCGATTCGTGGTGAGGCCGGTTTCTTTGTCCCAACCGCCAAGTACAAATACACTAGCTGGGATTTAGACCAACAAGCCCTAGGCACCGAGAACAATCCCGATCGTGGCGTCGGTGTCTTCAGCTTAGACACTGGCCTAGTATTCGAGCGCGAGATGAATCGAGGCAACGGTTTCATTCAAACACTAGAGCCGCGCATCTACTATCTGTACAGCGAACAACAAGACCAGTCCTTTTTACCGACCTTCGACACGGCACAGCTCAATTTTAGCTTCGGGCAATTATTCCGTGACGACCGCTTCAGTGGACGTGACCGCGTAGGCGATGCAAATCAAGTCAGCGCAGCCATTGGCAGTCGCTTCATCAATTCTCGCGGCGAAGAGAAAGCCCGTATTGCGATCGGGCAGATCTTCTATTTAGAAGACCGCATTGTTTCCTTAGATAGCCCCGTACAAAGCTGGGTGACGCTGCAGCCCCGCGATACAGATCGCTCTGCAATCGTCAGCGAAGGCAGCTATCAATTTAACGACACCTGGCGATTCAATGCCGGCGTACAATGGAATGAGTTTGATCAGCGAGTCGACGAAGGCAATGCAGGATTCCGCTACCAAACGGATAATAGCCATATATTCAATCTCGCCTATCGCTACCGTTTACTCGTCAATCTTTACGGGCCGGTTCCCGCTGGAATTGACCCAAAAATCAAACAAACTGACGTTTCTGGCGTGTGGCCATTGAGCAATAATTGGCGTTTACTGGGTCGATGGCACTATGATCACAGTAACAGCCGGAACCTAGACACGTTCGCGGGGGTCGAATACAGCAACTGTTGCGCTACAATTCGACTTATCGGGCGCGAATGGATTGATGAAGATGAGTTCTTCCTCCAGCAGGACGAAACCAATACCGGCGTATTTTTTCAGCTAACCCTCAATGGCCTAGGCAACATCAGCGGCGGGGGAATCAGCAGACTACTCAGTGACGGCATCCTGGGTTTTAAGGAGTATGAAGCAAATGAATAATCGATTTTTAATCACTAGCGCTATTTTAGCACTGATGGCACTTGTCTCTAGCAATCTTTACGCCCAACGTGAAGTACTCGACCGCGTCGTGGCCATCGTCGATGAAGGCGTTGTCTTGCAAAGCGAGTTGGATGCGCGTATTGCAGAGGTGCGTGCCAATGCTATGGCCTCTGGCCAACCATTACCTGCAGGCGCAGAGCTGCGCAGCCAAATGATTGAGACCTTGGTAGTGGAAAGCTTGCAGATGCAATTGGCTAACCGCATGGGGATTCGTTACGACGATGACACGATTAACAATGTCATGCAGAGCATCGCCGATCAGAACGGCATGACTTTCGATGAATACATCACCGCGCTCGATGAGGCTGGCCGCTATATCTCTACCCGCGAACAAATCCGTAAGGAACTGATGCTGCGCGACTTACAGCGCGGCATGGTCAATCGTCGTATCAATATCACCGACCAAGAGATCGAGAATTTCCTCAACTCCGAAATGGGCCGTGTCACAATGGCTCCGGATTATTTTGTCGACCAAACGCTCATCCCAGTTGGCGAAAATGATCCCGCAGAAGTGATCGCTGCAAAGGAAGATTTTGCTGCGCAGATGCTAGAGGCGATCAATGAAGGCACCCCGTTCGAGCAAGTACGAGAAGTAGCGCAACGCGGCGCAACAAGCAACCCGCCTACAGCATTCCCAGTCAGTGGCGGTGAATTAGGGTGGCGTAAGGCTGATGGCTTACCTAGTCTATTTGTTGACATCGTCCCGACCATGAAAGCAGGCGAAGTTCGCGGCCCTATCCGCAGCCCAAGCGGTTTTCACTTAGTCAAACTGGTGCAGGTGCGTGGCGATATTAATAGCTTAGTCAAACAAACTCGCGCTCGTCATATTTTGATTACGCCCAATGAAATTCGCACCGAAGAACAAGCAGAACAATTGATCAACACCCTGCACGATCGCATTGAAGCCGGTGAAGATTTTGCCGCTATCGCACGCCAAAACTCTGATGATGCGGCCTCTGTCGTAGCCGGTGGTGACATGGGCTGGGCGAATGAAGGCGGCATGCCTCCCGATTTCGAACCAATCATCGATGAGTTAGAAGTTGGCGTATTGAGCGAGCCCTTTAGAACCAGCTTCGGTTGGCATATTGCCGAAGTCCTGGAGCGTCGCGAACAGGATTTAAGCCGTCAATTCAGCCGCCAGCAGGCAGAGAACACTTTGCGTTCACGCAAGTTCGATGTCGAGCTGCAAAACTGGTTGATTGAGATTCGGGAACAAGCCTATGTCAAAATCAGCCCACCGCGAGTTGCAGGCAATCCGTGATCGATCGCATTTGCATTACTCCCGGTGAACCAGCAGGCATAGGCCCCGACTTATGCATCCAGATTGCGCAACAGGCGGATAAAACCTGCGAGCGAGTCGTCGTTGCCGACCCACAGCTGCTGATCGAAAGAGCAGCCCAGCTTGGCCTAACATTAAAGCTTCGCGATTTCGACGCACAGCAAGCGCCGCAGATAAATGCCGCCGGCGAGCTCAGCATCATTGCCGTACCCCTTGCCAACCCGTCGCGCACAGGGGTTCTCGACCCACGCAATGCCTCCTATGTCTTAGAGACTCTCAGAACCGCGGTTAGCGCCTGCCAAGCCCATACGGTCGACGCAATGGTGACCGGGCCTGTTCACAAAGGCGCTATCAACGATGGTGGCTTTGCTTTTAGCGGCCATACGGAGTTTCTTGCACAGCTCTGCGACCAACCCTTAACGGTGATGATGCTTGCCACCGAAGGCCTTCGTGTTGCGTTAGCGACCACACACCTGCCGCTAGCCAAGGTGCCTGCGGCCATAACCAAACCATTACTGCGCGATATTATTCGCATCCTTGATGCCGATTTGCGCAGGCGCTTTGGCATTAGCTCACCGGCGATACTCGTGTGCGGTTTAAACCCCCATGCTGGAGAAGGCGGTCACTTGGGCACAGAAGAGCGCGATATCATCGAACCTGTATTAGAGGAGATGCGCAAGAAAGGTATACACCTACTAGGCCCTCTTCCTGCCGACACCCTCTTCACCGATAAATATTTGGCTCATGCTGATGCGGTGTTGTCGATGTACCATGATCAAGGTTTACCCGTTTTGAAATACAAAGGCTTCGGCAGGGCAAGCAATATCACTCTCGGCCTGCCGATTATTCGCACCTCTGTAGATCACGGCACCGCCCTCGACCTGGCTGGCACTGGCAAAGCCAACATCGGCAGCCTGCAAGAAGCCATTGCTACCGCGCAGCTCATGGCGCAACACTCGCGACAAGGAGCCAGAGCACAGTGAACGATTCAAAGCGAAAGAAACATTCGGGCAAGCGCGGCCCAGACTTGCAAAATGATGGTTTTCAACACCAAGCCCGCAAACGCTTTGGGCAAAACTTTTTGCAAGATCAAAATATTATTTTAAAAATCCTGCAATCGATTCGCCCGCAAGACAACGATCACCTCGTTGAAATTGGCCCGGGCCAAGGGGCGCTGACCAGACACCTATTGCAGACATGTCAAAAGCTCGATGCCGTCGAGCTGGACCGAGACCTTGCCGCTTATCTGGAACAAACTTTGGGCAGTGACCCACGCTTCTCATTACAACAAGGCGACGTGTTGAAATTTGATTTCAGCCAACTAAGCGACAAGCCTCGCTCGTTAAGAATTATTGGCAATCTGCCCTATAATATTTCCACGCCATGTATGTTTCATCTGCTCAATTATCAATCATTGATCAGTGATATGACCTTCATGTTGCAGCTTGAAGTGGTGCAACGACTTGCCGCAGGCCCAGGGGATCCTCACTACGGAAGGCTCGGTTTGATTATGCAGTATTACTGCCAAGTCGAGCACCTATTCGATGTGCCGCCAACCGCCTTCACCCCACAGCCCAAGGTATGTTCAGCTATTGTGCGCTTAACGCCCCATGTGCGCCCTCCCGTGGAGGTTGACGACGTGAAGTGTTTGCAAGATGTCATTCGCGTAGCCTTCACCCAACGTCGCAAGACCTTGAAGAACAGCTTAAGAACCCTGATATCTGAGGCAGAACTAAATAAGCTAACAATCGACACCAGTTTACGCCCTGAAAAACTAAGCTTGGCGGAATACGCCATAATCAGTAATAGTATTAGTCGTAACCGACAAAACGCTCAGGGCGCGCAGCAAAAGGAGGAGTCACATGAATAAATCTGAGGGCAGCCCCCAGAACGTCGACATTTCCGTGAAGACACAGTACATCCAAGAGCAGTCAGACCCAGAGAACAACCGCTTTGTGTTCGCCTATACCATCGGCATCGAAAACAAGAGCAAGAAACCGGTGAAACTCCTATCAAGGCATTGGATCATCACCGATGACAACGACAAGGTCGAAGAGGTACGCGGCACAGGCGTCGTTGGACAGCAACCGTTGATCGCCCCTGGGCAGGTGTTTCATTACACAAGCGGCGCCGTGCTCACCACAGGGTTTGGCACAATGCAGGGAAGCTATGAAATGCTCAGTGACGATGGCGAGAAATTCGCCGCCACCATCCCTGCCTTTTTACTTTCAAGACCACTGAGTGTGCATTAATAAAGGCTGCAGGTGATATGTCAACCTATGCAATTGGGGATATCCAGGGCTGTTATAAACCCCTACGAAAGCTGCTTAATAGCGTTGACTTTCAAGCTGGTAAAGACCAACTCTGGTGCGTTGGGGATCTCATCAATCGAGGCCCCAAATCCTTAGACACCCTAAGATTCCTGCGCGATCTTGGCGACAATGCCACGATCGTGCTCGGCAATCATGACCTGCACTTTCTCGCCATTTACTATGGCGCTACGCAAAACCGCAATAAAGACACGCTCGACAAATTATTAAAGGCACCCGATAGCGCCGAGCTCAGTGAATGGTTGCGGCAAAAACCTTTAGTGCACTACGACAGCGTTGTGACCGAGCAGGGCCCCAAGAACTATTTGATGGTGCATGCTGGCGTCGCCCCCCAGTGGTCATTAAAAAAGACGCTTGAACTAGCTGCCGAGGTTGAACTCACACTCAAAGGCCCAGAATTTCTTACGTTTTTCGAAAACATGTATGGCGATACCCCACGACGCTGGAAAGACCAACTAACGGGCTACGAACGCCTGCGAGTCATCACCAATTATCTAACCCGCATGCGCTTTTGTAACGAAAAAGGCAAACTGGATTTAAAAGTAAAAGAAGGCTTACTCTGGGCTCCTGAAGGCTACAAACCTTGGTTTGATTATCAACAACTCACACCAGAAACCAATATATTATTTGGCCACTGGGCGGCACTGGAAGGGCACACCGGCAACCCCGCCGTGTTTGCCTTAGATACCGGCTGCGTCTGGGGCCGCGAACTCACCATGATGCGATTAGAAGACCATAAGCTGTTCAGCATCTAGCCCTCAGGCTACACTCCCCCCTAAGTTCACTCCTATTGAGAGTCCACACAATGAAGTTTTACTTGGTAGGCGGCGCAGTTCGCGACAGACTACTTGGCTTTGATAAGTCCGACCGCGACTGGGTCGTAGTCGGCGCACGAGTTGAAGACATGCTCGCCGAAGGCTTCACGCAAGTGGGCAGTGACTTTCCGGTTTTCTTGCATCCTAAAACCAAAGAAGAGTATGCACTGGCGCGCACAGAGCGCAAGACAGCGCCTGGTTATACAGGCTTTAGTTTTACCGCTGACCCTAGCGTCACTCTGGAAGAGGACTTGTCGCGCCGCGACCTGACTATCAATGCCATCGCGCAAGACGATGATGGGGCGCTAATCGACCCTTATGACGGCGCCCAAGACATCAAGCTGCGACTATTACGCCATGTCTCTCCAGCCTTTACGGAAGACCCTTTGCGAGTACTAAGGGTCGCGCGCTTTGCTGCACGCTTTGCCAACAAAGGGTTTAAAGTGGCGCCTGAGACTATGACGCTCATGCAAGAGCTAAGCGCCAGCGGAGAGCTTAGTCATCTAGTCGCCGAGCGCATCTGGCAAGAAACCGAAAAAGCCCTCAACACCCAATCCCCTGCCGTGTATTTTCAGACACTGCGCGAATGCGGCGCTTTAGCGATCATCATGCCAGAGATCGACTCACTATTCGGCGTTCCGCAAACGGCGCAATATCACCCAGAGATCGACACAGGCGTGCACGTCATGATGTGCATGGAGCAAGCGGCGCGTCTTAGCGATGACCCAGTCGTGCGCTTTGCGACCTTGCTCCACGACCTTGGCAAGGGCGTTACGCCGAAAGAAAAATGGCCACGGCATATTGGTCACGAACAACTGGGGCTGCCCTTGATCGACCAATTCTGCACCCGTTTACGTGTTCCCAAAAAATACCGGGCGATGGCGCGCATCGTCAGCCAATACCATACCCATTGTCACCGTGCCCAAGAGCTACGCGCAGATACCATGTTGAGACTGTTAGAATCACTCGATGCTTTTCGAAGACCGGCACAAGTTGAACAATTTGTCTTAGCTTGTGAAGCCGATTCTAGGGGCCGCAAAGGCTTCGAAGATCGCGAATACCCGCAAGCCGAAATCGTTCGCCAAGCATTAGCTGCCGCACGAAGTGTCGATATCCGCGAAGTCTTGAGTACCGTCGGGGTCGATCATGAGAAAGGCCACGAGGCAATCAAAGCCCATATTGCGCGCGCCCGCACCGATGCAATCGCGCTAGCCCTAGGAAAATGCCAATGACAGCAAAAATTGTATTAATCACAGGTGCAGCGAAACGCATAGGCGCCGAATGTGCTCGCCACTTTCATACCCAGGGCTATCATGTGGTGATTCATTACTTGCACTCACATGCAGAGGCCGAGGCCCTGCAACGGCAGCTGAATCACCAGCGCCCAGATTCCGCGCTGGCCATACAAGCTAACTTATGCGAGTTAAACGACGTACAAACTCTGGCGCACAGAGCGCTAGCATGGAAGGGTGGCATCGACCTGTTGATCAACAACGCTAGCAGCTTTTATCCGAGTAAAATTGGCAGCGTTACCGAGCAAATTTGGGATGATCTACTAGGCAGTAATCTTAAAGGCGGCTTCTTTCTTGCCCAAGCATTGGCGCCATCTCTGAAGTCTCGTCAGGGCAACATCATCAATCTTGTGGATATCTATGCCGATACCGGACTAAAGGAGCACTCGGTCTACAGCATTGCCAAAGCGGGCGTGAAAATGATGACGAAAGTCTTGGCCCGTGAGCTTGCCCCCCAGGTCAGGGTGAATGGCATTTCTCCAGGCGCGATCCTCTGGCCAGAGCAAGAAGCTCAAGGCGAAAAGCAGGCAGAGATTCTTACGCAAACAGCATTGCAACGCGTGGGCAGCCCACAAGATATCGCCGCATGCGCCTGGTATCTGGCAGAACTGGCGCCCTATAGCAGCGGTCAAACAATACGAGTTGACGGTGGTAGAGCGTAAATTTATTCCGTATCATCCTGATTTTTATCCAGAAAGGTGTGATAGATGCTAGAAGCCGTGTGGATTGGCTTTGCCTTTAGTATTGGCTTAATGGTGAGGCTCATTGGCCTCCCTCCTTTAGTGGGCTATCTTGCGGCCGGGTTTGTCATCGCCTCGGTTTCAGATCAAATCGGCCTACCTCACGAAAGTGGCGAAATTTTAGATCATGTTTCACACCTTGGTGTATTGCTTTTACTCTTCACCGTTGGACTCAAACTCAATGTCCGCGCCCTCATAAAGTCCGAGGTCATTGGCGGTGGAGTATTCCACTTCGTGATCTCTAGTTTGATCTATATTCCAGTGTTGTTGTTTTTCTTTTCCGTACCGGTCTATACAGCACTGTTGATCGCCATTGCCCTGTCATTCTCAAGCACTGTTCTCGCCGCCAAGGTCTTAGAGAGCAAAAGGGAACTGCGCGCATTTCACGGCCGCGTCGCAATCGGAATATTGGTCGTCCAAGATTTGCTTGCACTGCTCGTCATGAGCGTCGCCAGTGGCACAACACCCTCCGTTTTTGCATTGGGCGTGTTTGCCCTGCCCTTACTAAGGCCATTGCTATTTAAATTAATGGATGTGAGTGGCCACGAAGAATTGCTAGTGTTATTTGGACTCTTGCTAGCCTTGGTAATCGGTGGCTATGGCTTCGAACTGCTTGGCCTGAGTTCGGAGTTAGGCGCCCTAGTCTTCGGCGCAATGCTCGCCAAACATCCGCGTGCGGGGGAGCTATCTAAATCACTATGGAGTATTAAAGAATTTTTCCTTGTGGGGTTTTTCTTGGAAATTGGCATTGGGGGGCTGCCCGACGCTGATGCTTGGCGCTTCGCCATCGTCATGACGGCGATGCTGCCTCTGAAAGCGGCCCTATTCTTTTTGTTGCTAGTGGCGTTCAAACTGCGCGCACGCAGCGCATTCCTTTCGGGGCTTAGCCTAACTAATTATAGTGAGTTCGGTTTAATTGTGGCTAGCGTGGCGCTGCCATTGTGGCTTGTACCGCTGGCCCTTACCGTGGCGCTCTCGTTCGTGGTATCAGCACCATTGAACCGCATAGCCCACCCACTATACGAACGACTCGCCAAGCATTTAATCCCATTTGAGCGCAATATTCGCCACCCCGATGAACAGCCCGTGTCCCTAGGTGGAGCCGATGTTCTCATTATGGGCATGGGGCGCACAGGCACCGCCGCCTATGATTATCTGCGCGACGACAGCGCCATTGTGGCGCTTGACTCTGACCCAGCGCGAGTCACCCATCATCGCAGTGAAGGGCGCCATATATTCTTTGCAGATGCAGAAGACCAAATGTTTTGGGAGAGCTTAGATTTCGGCGCTGTGCGCGCAGTCATTTTGACTCTGAATGAAGCAGAGGCGAAACGGATTGCTACGAAGAAATTACGCCAAGCAGGTTTCGCTGGCCTCATCGTTTCTCACAGCATGCACACAGACGAGGCAGATGAAATCATCGCCGCAGGCGCTGATGAAACTTATCTCACGATGTCCGAAGCCGGCGTCGGCATCGCAGAACACGTGCGTCAAACAATTCATCCGGCGGCCTAGGCTGATGCGAAACCTTGTGCAGTTTATCCATAATAGTGAACGACTATTGGTACTGACCGGGGCGGGCCTGAGCGAACCTTCGGGAATTCCTGTGTATCGTGATAAGAGCGGCACATGGCTGCGCACTACGCCAGTGCAACACCGCGAGTTCATCACCTCCCAATCCAGCCGGCAACGTTATTGGGCCCGTAGCATGGCTGGCTGGCCAAAGATGGCCATGGCTGCGCCTAATGAGGGACACCTAGCTCTTGTTAAACTAGAACAAGCTGGCGTGATCAAACAATTGATCACCCAGAATGTCGATTGCCTACATCAGCGTGCAGGTCAGCAGGCGTTGATCGATATGCATGGCAGTCTAGACAGAGTGCAATGCCTTGACTGCGAGAAGGTGTATGCGCGTAGCTCAGTGCAAGACACCTTGCAGGCACTTAACCCCTTGGTGCAAACGCAAGCGGCGCAAATGCGCCCTGATGGCGATGCCGACTTACCCAATGAATTAATCGCGAGCATCGAAATACCTAGCTGCCCCGATTGCGAAGGCGTATTAAAGCCTGATGTGGTGTTTTTCGGTGGGACGATTCCGCGCCAACGTGCCGAGCAAATTAGCAAGGCAGTTGAGGATTGCGACGCGGTATTGGTAATCGGGTCTTCACTGACAGTGTTCTCGGGGTTTCGAATTTGTCGTGATGCGCATCGCGCTGGTAAACCGATTGCGGCACTTAACCAAGGCAAGACACGTGCAGATGAATTATTAAACCTTAAACTTGAAGTGGATTGCGCTCAGGGCTTAACCCAACTGCAACATTTATTACTCAAGGCTTGAGCCCAAGCCGCGAAATTTTTCGCCCCTGCCAGCTAAAATCAATCGACCAGATTTTCTGCCGCGTTTTATCATACTGCTGCCAAAGTGCAGCATAGCTCAGCTTGCTGACTGGGTGAATTTCATCATAAAACACTTGCGACAACGGCCATAGCACATAGGCATTCTCAACGATCTCAGGCCTTGGTAATTCTATGCCATGTGCGTCACTGCATTGCTGCCCATAAGTGAGCACATCCACGTCAACAGTCCTGCCACTAAACTTCGGGCTATTGCGAGACCGACCATTGTCGTCTTCGAAATGCTTTAAAAACCGCACAAGAGATTCTAATGATTCTTCGGTTTCAATCACTACCACCATATTGAGAAAATTCGCACCGTTGAAGCCAACGGCTTCGCTCTCAAATACCGAAGAGGTTTTCAAATCGCCATAACGCTTTTGCAAGGCATCCAATGCCAAAGAGATATGTTGATGAGGATTGATATTGCTGCCTAAACTTAACGCGACACTCTGCACCGCCACACTCCCTTGCTATGGCTTAGTGCCGCGCTCAATGATCACTCCTACATCTTTGGCACCGGTAACCGCGCCCGGCTTGCCAACACGCAGTCGCAACCATGGCACAGCAAACTCTTCCAATACCAATTCAGCCGTTTTCTGCGCCATGGTTTCGATTAGCAAGAACTCACTTTGCTGAATAAAACTGCTGATGCGTTTTGAAATGCTCTTATAGTCGAGCGTTTTTTCAATATCCTCGCTTGCAGCGGCGGCACTGATATCGGTCGCCATTTGCAAGTCGAGAGAGACAGTTTGCTTTTGCTTACGTTCCCAATCGAAGATCCCGATGATGGTCTCGATGCGTAAATCTTCGATATAGACGATGTCCATGTTTCTGCTCCTAAATGCTTTTTTGCCCCAGAGGCGGCAAGGTGTTTAAAGGCCAGCGTGCTTTCACATTTAATTCAAGCCCATCTTTCTCGCCAGCCGCTAAGCGTTGCGCCCCAGCATAGGCAATCATGGCGCCATTGTCTGTACAGAAACGCGGCTGTGCATAAAACAATTGCCCATTGTGTTTTTCCATCATCGCCTGCAAACCCGCTCGCAAACTTAGATTGGCGCTAACGCCACCGGCGATCACTAAGGTTTTCAAGCCAGTGGCCTCCAATGCTCGGCGACACTTAATAACGAAGGTCTGCACTACGGCATCTTCAAAGGCAAAAGCCACATCGGCTTGCACCTGTTGCGGCAGTGCCTCAGCACCTAGGGCATCACGTTCTTGCTCAAGTGTGTTGCGTACAAAGGTTTTTAAGCCACTGAAACTAAAATCGAGCCCTGGCCGGTTTGTCATCGGCCGCGGAAACTTATAGCGCCCAGCAATGCCATGCTGCGCGAGCGCTGCGACTCGTGGCCCGCCGGGATAATCCAGCCCCAACATTTTGCCCACTTTGTCGAAGGCTTCACCTGCGGCATCGTCTAAAGATTCGCCAAGCAGACTATAGCGGCCGATGCCTTCAACCCGCACTAACTGAGTGTGCCCGCCAGAAACTAATAATGCGACGAAGGGAAATTGCGGTGGGTGCTCCTCTAACATTGGCGCCAGCAGGTGGCCTTCCATGTGATGAACCCCAATAGTGGGAACGCCTAAGGACATGCCTAACGCACGGCCAACACTAGCACCAACTAACAGGGCACCAACCAGGCCTGGGCCCGCGGTATAGGCGATGCCGTCAACTTCTTGCAGTGACGTATCGGCGGCCTCTAACACCTCTTGAATCAGCGGCAGCGCCTTGCGAATATGATCGCGTGAGGCTAGCTCTGGCACCACTCCACCAAAACGCGCGTGCAGTTCTACTTGGCTATACAGCCGATCGGCCAACAAACCAGTCTCAGTGTCATAGACTGCGACACCCGTTTCGTCGCAAGATGTTTCGATTCCTAATACGCGCATTAGCCGTTATATACCGTTAGAGAGAGCTTTAGGACTACTCGCAGCCCCTTCGAGGGCGCTCATCATAAGCCGAAGCGACCTATTTTGTCTTCTCAGTGATGAAATCTTTGCATTTGTTGTACCACCGCATTACCATATGCCCCCTTTGATTTTAATGCCCTAGCCTCGCAAAGCAGCACTGAGGCAGGTAATTACGCGAACACGACCGACCAAATTTATAGAAATCACTTTAGAAGGTGTGCATTTTATGCCAATGGTAAAACTGAAAGAAAACGAGCCGTTTGACGTCGCTCTTAGAAGATTCAAGCGCTCTTGCGAAAAAGCTGGCGTTCTTGCTGAAGTGCGTCGCAAAGAATTTTACGAAAAGCCAACGGCTGCTCGTAAGCGCAAAGCAGCTGCTGCTGTTAAGCGTCACTTGAAAAAATTGCAGCGTGAAAACAAGAAGACTAAGCGCTTTTACTAAGCCTTAGCCTTTGTATGACGGTTCACGTTCTCTTCGAATATTGCACCTCGCACCATGTAATGGCATAAAACGCAGCCCGTGCGTCGGGCTTCGATGCACTCATATATTGGGAATACCATGCCTGACAGCGCGCTCAAACAGCAACTGACTAACGCCATGAAAGACGCCATGCGAGCTAAAGACAAGCTCCGTCTGGGCACTGTGCGCCTGGCACTTGCTGAGGTAAAGAAAATCGAAGTGGACGAGCGTATCGAGCCAGATGATACGCGCATCACCGCGGTGCTAGAAAAAATGATCAAGCAGCGCCGCGAGTCTGTTAAGCAATATGAGGCTGGCGATCGCCAAGATCTAGCCGACCAAGAAACGGCCGAAATAGCCGTCCTACAAGACTTCATGCCGCAGCAATTGAGCACTGAAGAAGTCGACGCCATCATCAAGAGCGCTATGGAAGACACCGGCGCCTCTAGCATGGCCGACATGGGCAAAGTAATGGCAGCGGTGCGCCCTGCAGTACTTGGCCGCGCCGACATGGCAGCAATTAGCCAACAGATTAAACAGCAGCTTTCCCAAAGCTAAAACTACTGGCACACTGCAGTACCCCCTAGCGACACACAACACTCTGGATTATTGACGTTATGGCCGGTCTAATTCCGCAAGCCTTCATCGATGATTTATTGAGCCGCGTCGACATCGTCGATGTGGTCGATAAACGCATCAAGCTGCGCAAGACCGGCAAAAACTACTCAGCGCTGTGCCCTTTCCATACCGAGAAATCCCCCTCCTTCAGCGTTGAACCCGAAAAGCAATTCTATTACTGCTTTGGCTGCGGGGCGGGTGGAAATGCGCTTGGCTTCGTGATGGACTATGAACGCATGGACTTTCCGCAAGCGGTGGAAATCCTAGCAGGCGACTACGGCCTCACCGTGCCGCGCGAAGAGGGCAGCAGAGAAGACAAGGCCAGAGGCGAGAACAAAGCCCTCTATGAGACTTTAGAAAACGCCAGTCAGTATTATCAAACGCAATTGCGCGAGCACCCACAAAAATCTCGCGCGGTGAACTACCTCAAAGGTCGCGGACTTACTGGCGTCATCGCAAAACAGTTTGGAATCGGCTTCGCCCCACCCGGCTGGGACAACCTCCTAAAAGCATTGGGCGGCACTAACCCTCAAAATGCATTGCTGGAGAAGACAGGGCTTGTCATTAAGCGCGACCAAGATCAAAGCCATAATGACAGCAAACGCGATGGCTACTACGACCGCTTCCGCGACCGCATTGTTTTCCCAATTCGCGACTCGCGCGGCCGCGTCATCGGTTTTGGTGGGCGAGTGCTTACTGACGAGAAACCCAAATACCTGAACTCCCCCGAGACCCCTGTGTACCACAAAGCCAATGAGCTATATGGCTTATACGAGGCACGGCGGAGCAGCAAGAAGCCGACGCGCTTCTTAATTGTGGAAGGTTATATGGATGTCGTGGCGCTCGCCCAAAACGGCATCGACTACGGGGTCGCCACCCTAGGCACCGCCACCAATGCCACTCATCTAAATAGATTATTCAAAGTCGTCTCAGAGGTCATTTACTGCTTCGATGGCGATGATGCCGGACGCACTGCCGCATGGCGAGGCATGCAGGCCACTCTGCCCGTTCTGCAAGATGGTCGGCAAGTTCGTTTCTTGTTTCTTCCCGATGGCGAAGACCCAGACTCACTAGTGCGAAAAATAGGCAAAGAGCGATTTAGCACACTCATTGACAACGCTACCCCACTGGCAGATTTCTTCTTCGATCACCTTTGCGAAGGTTTAGATCCTGAGGCCATCGATGGCAAAGCCAAGCTATGCTCTTTGGCCGTTCCACTTCTCAAGCAATTACCCGTCGGCATCTATCGTCAGCTGATGATCGACAAACTCGCCCGCATGGCCAGTGTCGAAAGCCGCTCAATCGAGGCAATGATGGGCTCTACAGCCCCTGCTGCGGCGCAGCCCCCCGAGCCGCCATTCTATGACGATAGTGATATCCCACCAATGCCGGACATGCCCGAAGAGCCATTCGCTCCACGCCCCTCTCGGGCAGCGCCTGCTCGCCCAGCGGCAAACGCGAAAGCACAAGCACGCAGCCCAGGGCTCAAAGCAATCGAATTACTACTCTACAAACCCGAGGTGGCGAGCGGTTTTGACAAAGATTTGTCGCTTTTGCAGGAAAATAAGGACGAATACACTGATTTATTGCTCGAGCTTGTTGAATTAGTGAAGCAAGACCCCACTACTAACACTTATACAATGCTCGGTCACTGTTACGACACAGCCCAGGGCAATCAAATTACCTCTTTAATGAAAAAAGAGAAAATAACCCCGCTTGACGGGGTCACAAGTGAATTCCACTACCTCATCGATGCACTGCTGTCAGACGCACAGAAGAAGCAATATAAGAGGCAATTAATGGAACAGCTCAAGCCACGCTTACGCTCTGGCAAAGCTGATCACTAGTACTTAATCAGTTGCTGGCCAGTCTCGCAGTATGAGGCTATAATGTCCGGCTCTGTCACATCCACGCTCACAATTGGTCATTGCTGACCACCCATGGGGAAACATGTCTGAAACTCGTTTAGCCCTAACGCCACAACTAGGCCTTAAGGCCTTGATCGCAAAAGGTAAAGAGCAAAACTACCTTACCTATGCTGAGGTCAACGACCACCTTCCAGAGTCAATCTCGGATCCGGATCAGGTTGAAGACATCATTCAGATGATTAACGACATGGGGATCAAGGTCTATGAGACCGCTCCCGATGCCGACACTCTGTTGATGAACGAAGGCGAAGGAAACACCGACGAAGTTGCTGCTGCTGAAGCCGCCGCTGCTCTTGCTGCCGTTGAGAATGAAGCCGGGCGCACGACTGACCCAGTGCGCATGTATATGCGTGAAATGGGCACAGTTGAGCTACTCACACGTGAAGGCGAGATCGTTATTGCCAAACGCATTGAGGAAGGCCTGCGCGAGCTCATGAAGGCAATGGCCTGCTTCCCCGGCACTGTCGATCACATCCTGCTCGAATACGCCGGTGTCGATACAGAAGAACGTCGCCTTAGCGATATCATCACTGGTTATCTTTCTACCGACGATGACGAAATCATCCCACCTGCAGTGACGCCGAACACAGAATCGGAAGAGTCTAGCGCCAGCGACAGCAAAGACGATGATGACGACGACCTTGGCAATGACGACGAAGACGAAGCGAACGTCGGGCCAGACCCAGAAGAAGCCAAGCTGCGTTTTGGCGAACTGCAAGCACAGTTAGAAGTCACTGCCGCCGCTATCAAGAAGAATGGCCGCAGTCACAAGAAGTCAGTGGCTGAACTGGAAAAACTCGGCGACTGCTTCAAGACCTTCAAACTGACACCAAAACAGTTCGAGCCACTCCTTGCTCACATCCGCGCTGTACTCCAACGCGTACGTCGCAATGAGCGAGCAATTTTAGCGCTATGTGTTCGTAATGCGGCAATGCCACGCAAGGCGTTTATCCAAACGTTCCCTGGCAACGAAGTAAACGAAAACTGGGTAGATTCTCTGGTCGAGATGAAAGAGCCATGGTCTGAGGCCGTTGGCAATCTCAAAATTGAAATTCTGCGCGCACAGAAAAAACTCGTCGCACTCGAAACCGAAACCGGTTTGAGCATTTCCGAGATCAAAGAGATCAACCGCAACATGTCGATTGGCGAAGCAAAATCACGCCGCGCCAAGAAAGAAATGGTTGAAGCTAACTTGCGTCTCGTAATTTCGATTGCCAAAAAATACACCAACCGTGGTTTGCAATTCTTGGATCTCATTCAAGAAGGCAACATCGGCTTGATGAAAGCAGTTGATAAATTCGAGTACCGTCGCGGTTATAAATTCTCCACTTATGCAACGTGGTGGATTCGACAGGCAATTACTCGCTCTATCGCTGACCAAGCCCGCACGATTCGTATTCCAGTGCACATGATCGAGACGATCAACAAACTGAACCGAATCTCGCGCCAAATGGTCCACGAAAAAGGTCGCGAACCTACACCGGAAGAACTGGGTGAGCGCATGGACATGACCGAAGACAAAGTGCGCCGTGTTCTGAAAATCGCCAAAGAGCCAATCTCTATGGAGACGCCTATTGGTGATGACGAAGACTCGCACCTTGGCGACTTCATTGAAGACTCTACAGTCGACTCACCCGTAGACTCATCGATTGATGAAGGCCTGCGTGAAGCGACTAAAGATGTGCTTTCAAGCCTGACAGCGCGCGAAGCGAAAGTGTTGAGAATGCGTTTTGGTATTGATATGAACACGGACCATACTCTGGAAGAAGTCGGCAAACAGTTCGACGTGACCCGTGAACGTATTCGTCAGATCGAAGCGAAAGCACTTCGCAAGCTTCGTCACCCAACACGCTCAGATCATTTGCGTAGCTTCCTAGACGAGTAATTGGCGTCTTGCAAAAATGCCCCGGCCGCCATTGCAGCGCTCGGGGCTTTTTTATGCTTCTTATAAACGCTGCATGAGCGGCGCACTGACGCCTTCGACCCCCACCAAACCCAACATCATCAGAAAAGCCAATTGCGGCCCTAGATGCGAATCCACAGGGCTATACCACTCCTCTGGGGAATGCGCCCCACCACTCTCGCCGCCCCCGCCAATGGTGATCGCTGGGATCCCCATCGACATAGGGATATTCGAATCGGTGCTAGAAATGCGCAGCTCTTGGATGGGCGAGCCGACCGCCTCATAAGCCAAGGCTGCCACCTGCACTAACGGATTGGAAGCGCCAGTGCTGCCGACTGGGCGATCACCTATTAGGCGAAAGTTCACGGTGATCTCGCCGTTATTCCAACGCGCGTTCTCTTCTGCGACTGCTTGGGCCGTCACATCCTTCACCCGTGCCTCTAATGTCGCTAATTCACCTGCGTCATTGGAACGCATATCCAATTGAAACACCGCGTCGGCTGCAATGGAATTGACCGATGTACCACCATCTACCATGCCAACCGTGAAGGTCGTCTTAGGTGAGGATGGCACTTCTAGATCTCCAATCTTGGTAATCGCACGCCCCATTGCATGGATCGCGCTTACTAAGCCGAAAGCACTGAAAGAATGGCCGCCTGGCCCGCTAAACTCCACCGCGAAGCGACGGCTCCCAGTAGCGCCGGTAGTAATACGTGTTAAGCCAGAACCGTCAATCGACACAAAACCATCAACACCGGGATGATCACGAAAGATCGCTTTGATGCCGCGCAAGTCTCCGGGCCCTTCTTCGCCCACATTGCCGACGAACATTATATCTCCCACGGTTTCAATCGCGCTGCTATTGAGTGCATCGATCAGGGTTAACAACACGGTAAGTCCACGCCCGTCATCACCAATGCCAGGCGCATAGTAACGGCCATCGCGCATCTGCACCGTCACGTCTGTTTCTAAGGGAAATACTGTATCTAAATGGGCTGCAATAACGAACAAGGGGCCATCGCCACTCCCTGCACGCAGCCCAATCACATTGCCTTCAGTGTCGATATAGGCATCGTCTAAGCCTCTGTTATGCATCTGTTGCAGATAATACTCAGCGCGGTTTTGCTCCATAAAGGGTGGCGCCGGTATTTCTGTTAGCCGCACTTGCTCGGCAAGCGTCTCAGCTTCATTGGCTTCGATATCGTTTAGCGTGCTCTGCACGCGAGGGTCTGAGGAGATTCTTGCAAAGATGCTGGCGAACGAATCGTCTACCGATATGAGCGGCTGCGCGTGCAACGCGCTCGAACCCAATAAGGCACTAGCAACAAAGGCTAATACTCGACGCTTGGTGATAGTTGAGACACGACAGAGTTCAGGGGCTATGTTGCTCACAGACATTACACTTCCTCATATTATTGAAGCGCTGGTTGCTGGCTACGAATATCGTTGACCGTATCGCTTGCGCTTCGGGCTAGTCTTTCTCGTTGGTTAACAGTCATGCAAACGAATTGCGGCAGATTAGACCCCACTACTCGCTCACGTTCACACACTAATTTTTCACCCTCTGAAGAGACCGTGGCGTTATAACGCTCGACATCCGCTTGTGTGCGTATGGGGCGATCGCCTTCGGCGACAGGTACGCAGGCGTTCAATAAGACTAACACAGAGAAAAGCGAAAATAATTTAATCACTGACAATACTCCCTTTAGGCTCGAGGGCATCCCGAACGACGGCAGATAATGTACAGCAGGATCTTAGAACCGAGAATATCCTATGAGACTAATCGCCTTTTAGCACAGACCTATCCCCCCAAGTATGGGAATTTCTAGCTACCCATCGCCCCTCACTAATCTTGTGACAATTGCTTACGTTTTGCTGACTATTTCATTGGGCTAAATTGCGGAGTTCGTGGTATTTTCCGGCGCGACCACGGAGGTCGCTTTTAAGCTCCCATTGATACCCTTTTAAAAAAGGCGGAGATTCACATGCGTTTTCTCACACTTGTCCCTGCAATTGCAGCAGTACTGCTCAGCAGTGTATTTGCCTCGATCTCGATGGCAGCGGACGGCCCAGCAGCCAATATTTCAATTCCTCAAATTAGCCAAGAGCCTACGCTTGCAGACTTCGCAGGGATGGCCCCCGCGACAGCAGTCGCGCGTCAAATGACTAAGATTGACGGTTTTGTGCAGCGCCAACCCATAGATGGCGCCGCCGCCACACAAAAAACTGAAGTGTATATTGCTTACGATCAAACTAACTTCTATGCGGTGTTTTTGGCCTTTGACACTAATCCTTCTCTGATTCGCGCCAACCTCGCCTCACGCGAGAACATCGATGGCGATGACAGTGTCGAGATCACGCTAGACACCTTCAATGACCAACGCACGGCTTACACCTTCCGCGTGACGCCTCTGGGCATGCAGTGGGATGCACGTTGGACTGAAGGGTTTTCTAACCGCGCAGGTTTCGATACCACATGGGAGGCCGTGTGGGATAGCGACGGCGAGCGCACAGATCAAGGCTACATGGTCAGCATCGCCGTGCCTTTGCGTGGCCTGCGTTTCCCTGCCAATGATGAACAGCTATGGCGTGTACAAGTAGGCCGCCAGATTCCTCGTTTGAGTGAAGAAAGCTTCTGGCCACCCTATTCAATTGAAATAGATGGCCGCTTGAACCAGACGGCACTATTGTCTGGCATTCGCAATGTCTCCCCCGGCAACAACACGCAAATCACACCTTTTGTTTTTGCGCGTCATGTTGATGCCTTAGACAATCGCGCCGTCGGCGGGCCGAAGTTTCAAACAGACTCTGAATACGATGTAGGCCTTGATGCTAAATTTGTCTTCAATGATTCTTGGGTGCTCGACCTCACGCTTAACCCTGATTTCTCGCAGGTGGAATCGGACGAACCACAAGTTACCGTAAACGAGCGTTTCGAAGTTCAATACCCAGAGCGTCGCCCCTTCTTCGTTGAGAACGCCGACTTCTTTGCAACCGATTCCATTCTGCTTTTTACTCGTCGCATTATCGACCCAGAAGGCGGCTTACGCTTTACGGGTAGAAGTGGCCCCTGGGGCGTTGGCACTATGCTAATGAACGATGAAGCACCAGGGCTTAACCGCAATGCTGGCGACCCACTGCAGGGTGAGAAAGCAACGATCGGCGTACTGCGAGTGTTCCGCGACATCGCAGGGCAGGATCGCGTAGGCTTCACTCTGACTGATCGTGAACTTCTTGATGGTTACAACAGAGTAGGCAGTATCGACGGCAAGTTCCGCATTAATCAAAATTGGGTGACTAACCTCGAGTACGTGACAACAGAAACTGAGCCTACTCTTGGTGGCCGCACAATTAACGGTGATCAGCGGAATATTCGCATCGACCGCGTAGGCCGTACCTTCAATACGCATTTCCACTTTGTGGATACCGATGAAGATTATCGTGCGCAACTCGGCTTCCAGAACCGCTTCTTTAAATCTGACATCTCTGGCGTGCACTGGCGCAGCAGCTTGAACTACTACCCAGAGAACTCTCCAATCACCAGTTGGTCTCCTGTGGCTATGATCGTCTATCAAGACGACAAAGACGGCGTGAAAGTTTATTCGGAGATATCTCCCTCGCTCACTTGGAACTTTGCCACTAGTGACATCACTGTCGGTGTTTCTGATGTGACGGAAGTCCTGCGCCCACAAGACTTCAATGGCTTGCTGCAGACCACTCCTTACGACTATGGCAATTTCAATATCAGCTATAGCAACTCGATGTTGAGCTCGCTCACCCTTGACGTTAGCTACCGCCAAGGCGATGCCTTGAACCTAGTGCCTAAAGCCGGGTTCCTGCCATCAGTGGCTGACACTAGCCGCGCCGATGTCACTTTCTTGTGGCGCCCAATCGAACGTCTACGCATCGACAACTCTTTTGTGCGCACTGACTTAGAAAGCAAACGCGGCGGCAAAGTGTTTACTAATGACATTGTTCGCAGCAGCTGGAACTATCAGTTCACGAGAGAGATGTCCCTGCGCTTCATCGCCCAGTACGAAGATACAGACGCTGGCCCAAACACGCGTTTGGTTGATGATAAGAACATGAACTTTGATATCTTGCTGCGCTATGTCTTGAACCCATGGTCAGCGCTTTACATTGGCTACAACACTAACCAGAGCAATTTCGATATCATCGAAACTGAAGGTGTGCGAGAAGTCGTCACTACCGACGACCTAAAGCGCGATGGCAGCCAGTTCTTTGTGAAGTTCTCCTATATGTTCCAACGCTAAAACGAAAAAAGCGCTGCTCCGTTTGACTACGGAGCAGCGCTTTCTTAGAAAACTAAAATGCAAGCGGCGCAATTAACTCTACGCCGCTTGCATTTTTTTATGCCAGCTTTAAAGGCAAACGGTTGAAGGTTTTGCCTGTTGCTGCTGTTAACGCATTCGCCACCGCAGGTGCAATTGGCGGCGTACCTGGTTCACCAACCCCACTAGGGGCATTGGTCGAAGCCAAGATGTGCACCTCTACCTCTGGCATGCTATTCATGCGCAATACTCGGTAGTTGTGGAAGTTAGTCTGATCCACTTTACCGTCAGTAAGCGTTAACTCATCTTCAAGCGCCGCTGACAGGCCGTAAGCGATACCGCCTTCAAGTTGCGCGCGCACGATGTCAGGGTTAACCGCCACACCGCAATCGATCGCTGCGACGACACGCTCGACTTTAAAGGTATCGCCATTGACCGACACATCGACGATCTCAGCGACTGTCGAACCGAAAGAGGAATGCACAGCAACGCCGCGCCCCCAACCTTCTGGCAACTCCTTAGTGCCCCATTGCGCTTTTTCAGCAGCTAATTTTAATACCGCCGTCTCACGTGGGTTGTTCTCTAGCAACGCTAAACGATAGGCCACTGGGTCTTGCCCTGCCTTGCGCGCCAAGGAATCAATAAACACTTCCTTACTAAAGGCCGTGTGGGTATTGCCCACCGAACGCCACCACTGCACAGGAATCCCCGTTTCAGTGGTATGCAGTTCTACCTGGCGCTGCTCGACGTGATAAGGCAATTCAACCAAGCCTTCAAGCGAGGTTAGATCGATGCCGCCAACAATCGTTTCTTCCATGAAGGTGCCCTTCATGATGGACTGGCCCGCCACACGTACTTGCATCGCGTTTGGCAAACCATCGCTGCCTAGCGCTGCTGAGAGTTTGTGAACGTAGGCTGGGCGATAGTATCCACCTTGCATATCGTCTTCACGCGACCAGACTAACTTCACCGGCACACCTTGTACTTCTTTCGCGATGCGCGCCGCTTCCATTACATAGTCCGACTGCGGGTTTGCACGACGGCCGAAACCACCACCGGCAAACACCGTGTTGATCACCACATCGCTCGGCTGCCCGCCAATCAAAGCCGCCACCGCTGCTTGGTCGCCTGTAGGGCTTTGACAGCCATACCAAAGCTGCGCCTTGTTGCCATTGACCTGCGCGACGCAGTTCACCGGCTCCATTTGCGCGTGGGCAAGATAAGGGAACTCGAATACCGTCTCGACGACATCGCTAGCCGCCGCTAAGGCGCCACTTGCATCACCTTCTGATTCTGCAACCAGCCCAGGCGTTTCCACTAATGCGCGGTACTCTTGTAAGATCTGTGCGCTGCCACGAGTTTCCGACTGCGCTTCATCCCATTCTAAAACTAGGGCATTACGGCCCTTAGTTGCAGTCCAATAATCCTTTGCGACCACTGCCACGCCACTATCGATAGCGAAGACTTGCGAAACACCATCGATTGCCAACGCAGCGCTGCCATCAAATGACTTCAGTTTCGCTCCGAAACGCGGTGCGTGCGCCACAACAGCCGTGAGCATGCCAGGCAGTTTGATGTCTTGCGTGTAGATAGCCGTACCGTCTTGCTTACCGCTGTCTTTGCGTGTTGCTGCCGCTTTGCCGATAAACTTAAAATCAGCAGGTGATTTCAATGTTAATGACTCTACCGCCGGCGCACTAAGCGCTGATGCTGCAATCGCTAACTCGCCAAAGCTTGCTTTGTGGTTGCCATGGCTAAGCTCGCCATTGCTGACTTGAATTTGCTCCGCTGGCACGCCCCATTGCTGCGCTGCTGCGCTGACTAACATGGCACGTGCCGCTGCACCTGCCTGACGCATCTGCATATAGCTATTGGCCATGCCCGTGCTGCCGCCAGTGCCCTGCATGCCCATAAAGAGGTTGGCATATTTGCCCACGTCCGCTGGCGCGTGTTCACACACTACTTGCTCCCAAGCCGCATCCATCTCGTCGGCGACGCAGGTTGCTAAACCCGTGTAGATTCCTTGCCCCATTTCCAAATGCTTAATCAGTACGCGCACTTGGTTATCAGGGGAGATGCTGACGAAGGCATTAAACTCAAGCTTTGAATCCACGACCTCTTGCGCTTGAGCACCACTAAGGTTGACGCCCAGCATCAAACCGGCGCTAGTGCCAGCGGCGACCTTTAGGAATCCGCGACGGCTAAGTGAGGCGCTTTTTTTAGACTGAAATCGTTGCAAGTTCATTAGGCATTCCCTCCAACATTTTTCATATCTTTGGCAGCCATCTTGATTCCTGCTTTAATACGCGAGTAAGTGCCACAACGGCAAATATTGCCAGACATAGCGGCGTCGATGTCAGCATCGCTTGGGTCTGGGTTTTGTGTCAGCAGCGCCGAGGCGGACATGACCTGACCGGACTGGCAGTACCCGCACTGAGGCACTTGCAATTCTACCCATGCCTGCTGCACCGCACGGCTTTCGGGGCTTTCCAAGCCTTCGATCGTCGTAATATTTTTGCCTTGCGCTGCCTCAACTGTCAGCACACAAGTGCGAGTCGCCACACCGTCTACATGCATAGTACATGCGCCGCACTGGGCCAAACCGCAGCCGAATTTAGTGCCCGTGTAGTTCAAGTGGTCGCGCACAAACCACAATAGTGGCATGTCGCCATCGACATCTACTTCGTGGGTAGTGCCGTTGATTGTTAGTGAATAAGCCATAAGTCCTCCGATTGAGTGGGACGCCCTTGTTAAGTGTTAGGATTTGCTTATTTTTATTGATTTAAAGCGCTTGCTTCTCGCAAAGTCATTCTGTCGCCAGGGCAAGGCAAAAGCTTCCAGCGCAACTATTCTACAGCACTATTTTGCTTACAGTTAATATTTATGAAACTTATACATGGTTGTGACTGGAAGTGTCCTGACGCTAGTGCCAATATTACAGCCCCTAACCTAGAAACTAATGCAAGCATTCTGGAGAGCACGCTTTGACGGATTACCTCCTGCTTATTTTTATCTTTCTGTTTGCCGGCGTTGCAGCAGTCCCCATCGCTACCCATTTCAAATTAGGCTCGGTATTAGGGTATCTATTGGCAGGCATCGCCATTAGCCCACTATTGACGTTATTTAACGTCGACGTGATCTCCTTGCAGCATATCGCCGAGTTCGGCGTAGTAATGATGCTGTTTCTAGTGGGTTTAGAGCTAGAGCCCCGCATGTTGTGGCAGATGCGCATGCGCCTGCTCGGGCTAGGAGGCTTACAAGTGTTGCTCTCGGCACTGGCGGTGATGGGCATCGCCATGGCGCTAGGACAGCCTTGGTCCGTCGCCTTGGCCATCGGTTTGGTGCTGTCGCTCTCCTCTACCGCTATCGTGCTGCAAAGCCTTAATGAGAAAGGCTTGATGAAGTCTGATGGCGGCAAAGGCGCCTTCTCGGTATTGCTATTCCAAGATATTGCTGTCATCCCGATGCTCGCCCTGCTGCCGTTACTGGCGATCTCGGCTGCTGTACCCGAAGCCACAGCGGTAGACCCCGATGCCGCGCATGGGGCAGGCATGAGCCTAGTGGATGGCCTGAACAGCTGGCAAACTGCCCTAGTTACCCTTGGCGCGATTGCCGCAGTCATCATCGCGGGGGAACGTTTAACCGGCCCCCTGTTTCGCTTCATTGCAATTGCAAGGCTAAGAGAGCTGTTCACCGCTAGTGCCTTGATGATTGTTGTCAGCATCGCCTTGTTGATGTCTTTGGTTGGCCTGTCTCCCGCCCTTGGCACGTTCGTCGCTGGCGTCGTGTTGGCCACTAGTGAGTATCGGCATGAATTGGAGTCTGACATTGGCCCCTTTAAAGGCTTATTACTTGGCTTGTTTTTCATGACCGTTGGCGCAGGCATCAACTTTACATTGCTGTCAGAAAACTTGGTCATCATCGTTGGCTTGAGCATCGGTTTGATTGCGCTGAAGATGCTCGTGTTATTAATAGTTGGACGTTTTTTCAATCTGCGCGGCGCCAATCTATGGCTTGTTGCCTTAAGCCTTGCCCAAGCGGGTGAGTTCGGTTTCGTGCTGCTTTCCTTCACCGTCGACAGCAATGTCATCCCAACTGATATCGCCGACCAATTACTATTAATCGTGGCACTTTCGATGCTACTGACACCATTGCTGTTCATCATTTACGAACGAGTGATTGCACCACGTTATGAAATGGCCAATGACCGTGATGCCGACTCCATTGATGAAAGATGCAAAGTGCTGATCGCCGGGCATGGGCGCGTTGGCGGCATCGTCAATCGCATGCTGCGCGGTGCCGGGTTCTCTACCACCGTGATCGACTTTAGCTCGTCGAATTTAGAGATGTTGCGCGCCTACAACATCAAGGTGTATTACGGCGATGCCACACGCCCCGACCTGCTGCACGCGGCGGGAATCGACGAAGCCTCCATCATGGTCATCGCCATCGACAACAAAGAGGCCATTACCGAACTCGCCCGTTATGTGGTTTCCACCCACCCCCACGTGCACGTTGTGGCTCGCGCTGTAGACCGGCACCACGTCTACGACCTATGGGCTGTAGGGTGTCGCGACATCATTCGTGAGACTTTCGACAGCTCATTGCGCACCGCCCGTTCCGCTCTGCACGCCTTAGGCTTAACCCCCGAAGAAGCCATGAAGGTTTCGCATACCTTCGAGACAATCGATCGCCGATACATGCGCGAGATGGCGGACCTGTATAAGCCCGATGTGCCAAGCCACCGGAATCAGGCCTATGTGAAAAAGGTGCTGGAACTGAACGAGGAGTGGGGGCGTCAATTGCAGGCGGAAATCAAAGAGCCTGAAAAAGACGCCGAATAGATTAGGCGAGCGCCGCCTGCGCAGACACATACTCATAACCCAAGGCCGACGCCACATTCGGTTCGGTGACTTTTCCTTGATGGATATTCAAGCCGTTGCGAAGATGCGCATCATCGGCCATCGCCTTTGCCAAGCCCTTATCGGCTAGCGCGACGACGAAAGGCAAGGTGGCATTCGCCAAGCCCACGGTGGAAGTCCGCGCCACTGCCCCCGGCATATTGGCCACACAATAATGAATAATATCGTCCACGATAAAGGTGGGTGAGTCATGGCTTGTGGCTCGACTTGTCGCGAAACAACCGCCTTGATCGATTGCCACGTCCACCATCACCGAGCCAGGTCGCATTCCTTTGAGCATCGCCCGGCTCACTAATTTGGGTGCCGTGGCCCCAGGGATCAACACAGCACCGATCACTAAATCTGAGGTTTTTAGGTGATGCTCAATCACCGCTTCGGTGGAGTATTGCGTCACGATCTTCGCCCCGTATAGTTCATCGAGCTGGCGCAGGCGCCGCAAAGAGCGATCCACAATTGTGACCTGCGCCCCCATCCCGACCGCGACTTGCGCTGCATTAGAACCCACCACGCCGCCACCGATGATCAACACATTAGCAGGGGCTACACCCGGCACGCCCCCTAACAGGACGCCACTTCCCCCACGCACACTCTCCAGCCAATACGCCCCCTCCTGCACCGCCATGCGGCCGGCCACCTCGCTCATTGGCGTAAGCAAAGGCAAGGCATGAAAATCGTCCGTCACCGTTTCAAAGGCCACACAGGAAGCGCCTGAGGCCAACAAGGCTTTGGTTTGCTCTGGGTCTGGTGCTAAATGCAGATAAGCAAACAAGATCTGCCCCGAGCGCAGCATTTTGCACTCTTCAGGCTGCGGTTCTTTCACCTTTACCACCAGCTGCGCTTGCTCGAACACCGTGCGTGCATCTTTTGCCAGCTGCGCGCCGGCCTGTTCATAATGCGCATCGCTAAAGCCAGCATGCACACCCGCCCCGCTTTGGATCAACACCTTGTGCTTGCGCGCGCACAACTCCTGCACGCCTGCCGGAGTCAGTGCCACGCGATACTCATGGTTTTTAATTTCCTTCGGCACACCGATTAGCATAAGACCACCCCGTAGAGTTGATTTAACGTTTAGGGGCTATCTTATGCTTCTAATCAGCAGCGGGATAGTGGAAGACAATTGCGCAAATAAAGACATTTAGATGCAAAAGGGCGCTTTAAGTGAATTTTGGAAGGTATTTTCGGGATCTAGCAGAGAATTTAAGCATACAAAACAATAAGAAGCGTAAGAATTCGCATGGCGCTAGCGCATTAGGCGTCATCGCTTTATAATACGCGACCCCTATGGGGCAGCTGCAGGGCCTATAACTCAGTTGGTTAGAGTAGCGGACTCATAATCCGTTTGTCCCAGGTTCTTATGTAGGGCTATATTGCATGTTATATTTATAAACCACTACATATGCGCGGAAGCCCTTGAAGAATAAGGGCTAAAAAAGAATGGAGATGTTTGTTTAAATACAACATTCAAAAGTGCAACAAGTGTATAAGTCCAACACTTAAACTTGGACCTAGGGTAGTTACTTACCCGGCCCTTTGGAAATGGGCCTTTAGCTCAGTTGGTTAGAGCGTCCGACTCATAAGATATTGTGACCTATGACAGTAATGTCATATGGAAAACTGGATGAATTCAGGGAAACCTCAGCGCGTTATGGCGGTGGCAATCCTGAGCCAAGCCTATCAAGCGTGATAGGAAGGTGCAGAGACTAGGTGGCGTGACACGATCTTGTCATGTAATACATCAGTAGCGTCCAGCACCCCACCGGCTATACTACCGAGGGTGATGATATAGTCCAGGCCATCGCTAAAGCGGTGGGTACCAGAATCGGCAGGTCCGCAGTTCAAGTCTGCGAAGGCCCACCATTTCCAATATACGACGACTGCTTTAAAGCATTAGGATCTTGCGACTTCATTCTTCGGAGACGTGAGTTCCTCTCTGCTCTCTGCTCTCTATCCATATCGGGATTCTACTTTGTCTCCATGGACTGCAATCAGTCCAACATATTTTCTAGTCAAAACAATCTCGCTTATCCCAATTAAAACATGAATCCATTAGCAAAATACGGACTTAACCTTGCATTCGTATTTCTCGTGAAAAATTTTCTGCCCTTGCCTATCACTAGATAAAAGAACATTTTGCTTGTAAAAAAAGGGCAAAGACTAAAAGTTCAAATATTGTTAGTGAGAGAGAGTGACCGAAGCTAACTAAGGATTGCGAAAAAATAGGAGCATACAAACATATGCTCATTGTTTTTTGAAGGCCAAGTAGTTAAGGTGTGAACGCTCACTTATATCGATATTTAGAAACTGAGCTTCTCGATATATTTCGCTCCTCAGCTTAAGGAGAAGACTACATTCACCTCAGCCAGTTTCGGCACCTCAATACCACTTTGCACCCATAAGAAAGTGAGTTAAGAATGATTTCTAAACCAAAACTCGTCGTATTCGATTTATTTGGAACCCTTATTCGCTTTAGGGCAAAAACACACCCGTATCGCAAAATCCTCACCTGGGCCAAAGAGAATGGCCGACGACCCCGATCTGATGACGCCCGCCAGTTGATGACAATCGACATGCCTCCTGTAGCCGTTTTCAAACAGCTCGGTATATCGCCACCACCTGAGTTACTTGCGCAGTTCCATGCCGATGTCGCTGAGGAGCTAAATAGCCTTACGTTGTTCGACGATGTAGAGGCTGTTTTGAATAGCCTAGCCAGGGCAGGTGTGCGCCTGGCGGTTTGCTCCAATCTAGCTCAACCCTATGGGGCCGTGGTCAATAGGCTACTCTCCCAATTTGATCTCATCAGATGCTTGAGCTATCAAGTAGGCTGTATCAAGCCTGATGCCGAGATATACGCATGGTTAGTGCGTGAAAGCGGTGTCCCTAAAGAAAAAACTGTATTCGTGGGAGACAACTTAGTTGCTGACTTTGAAGGTCCAACTCAGTTTGGATTCAAAGCCTTTCATTTGGCTCGTGGGGTTAAGTCTAAGGGGCAAGTAATAGGATCCCTTTTTGATCTTATAACTGAGTGATTTGAACTGAAAGGTGCCTAGAAAAATCGGTAGCACCAATGATAAACATTTTTCTAGATGACACTGATGATCTTGTGGGCGGTGCACCCTAAAAAAAGAATGGCGCTTGTAAGTTAAAGCCACTATCAGAAAACGATATACATGGAGACATAGTTAAAACTATTGTTTATCAATAGGTCCTTCTAGAGACTAAAGATAACATATAGAATTAGCGCCAAATCGTAACGATTTTCCTTTTTCTTCTTGACCCGGTGCTCGCTTATCTGTCGATTCAAATTAGACTCTTATACGTCTGCTCTGGAACGAGTGAAGTATGGACAAATGGCGGAGCTGCATTATAACTTTGATGCGGCTAGAACTGTTCAATTTTATAGATTTTAAGTGATTTGAAGTACTAGAACTGAAGTTCTAACTAATAAGTGCGGCTACTATGTGAGTTTTTTTAAGAGAGAGAGTAGAACTTAGAATTAGGTATCCTTACCTCCACTACGAAGGCCGTTATTCTAAGCAATCCTGATTAACGCTGTAAGTTAATCAGGGCCACGACAATGGCTCCGACCCATAACATCAAATAGGGAATGAAGAATAGAAGCGCAAAACCAGAACGCTGTTTTTTGATGCATGCCACACCTAGTAAAAGTCCTATAGGGAATAAGATAGGAATATAAAACAGACCGGGATATCCGCCAATGAACAAACAAATTGGAGAAGACATTCCGATGGAAACATATGCCCATCCAAATTTTTTGGTTCGTACGGAATAAACGAGCAAGGGTACGCTAGTAATCGTAAGGCTGTAAAATATTAAAAATAAGATAGTTTGCATATGAGTATTAACCGAAATAGCTTTATTTATAGAACATGTAGTTACTAAAATGGCTGGAATTATGATTAAAAATAAAAATTCTTTGAACGTTTTGACGCCTGCGCTTAGCATTATAAAATGTTGAATACTCATAGATGCTAAAGGATTGCATGCCCAAGCAATCAAGCGCTTGGGTATGCATATTTCTGTATTCTTTCTAGCTCATCGGGTCTTTTAATCGAATCCTGTTCCCGGGTAGCAAGGGGCATAATAGCAAGTGGCTCCTGATAACGAAAAGACATGGCTATGATATACGAGTGCAGAGTTCTCTCCATCCTCGTCGAAATCCCAATTTGCGTTACCTACTTTACCGTCTGCTAAAATCGAATAGTTCGTCAGACTAACATAGTGCTCAACATGGGTTCTATAGTCGTTAAACCAAAAGTCGTCATTATAGTATTTGGCTCTTAGCCAGAGATAATTAGACAGCGTCGCAACATTCAGTGGAGATGACATATAACTTGAAGCACTATCAATGAACCAGTGAGTGTCCAAGATGACAGGCCACGGTTCAGTAACTGCCCACAAGGCAAACGGCGTAAATAGTACTGCCACTGTTTTAATAGGTGCAGTGTAGTTGTCACGCCAATATACACTGCCAGTAGTTTTCGCTAAATCTATGTTAATGATATCTTCACTAAGCAACTCAAAATTAAATCTATAAAAAGGAGAAGGTGTAGTAGTCAAATCACCAGCTGCTCTTGACGTAGGCTCTTGAGGCTCATTTCGAGAAATTGTTCGGCGCAACGCGGAGTTTCGGATCTCTTTATCTGCTTGGCGAAGCTCCCACTCACGCGTTTCAGCTTCCGTATACTTAGTCGTCGTATACATGTTCTTCTCGACATCCACTGTTAGATGATATGCAACTAAGGGCTGATCAACGTAAAGGTCAGTTGAGCCACTAATTTTCACCTTATTGCCTTCATAGATTGTTGCTTTAACTTCACCTAACAATACTTCAGAGTCGTTAGAAGGAGACAAATAGCGCTCCTCAATTATCACTTCCTTTCTTGGGATTGATTGATCTGGAACCATGGGTTGGTTTGTTAATGGTACTGTAAGCCTCCCTTAAACTAGCGGCATCCACAAATAGAGTTCTCCGGGATAAACT